>CAJOFH010000029.1 GCA_905233845.1 uncultured Muribaculaceae bacterium
GTGTCGCCCTCACCGATGCGCTTGTAGTCTTTGGCCTCGGGCAGAATCTTGTAGTGCTCACCGTCGGTCAGCACGAACACCGAACACTCAATGCCGCTCAGGAACTCCTCGATGACCACACGCGACGAGGCATTGCCAAACAGGCCGCCGAGCATTTCCTTTAGCTCTTTCCGGGCTTCGTCAAGGGTTGGCAGAATGAGTACGCCCTTACCGGCGCACAGGCCGTCGGCCTTCAGCACATAAGGAGGCTCCAACGTTCCGAGGAAGTCAAGTCCTTCCTGCAGGTGCTCGCCGTCGAAAGTCTGATACTTTGCCGTAGGAATGCCATGCCGCTGCATGCAGGCTTTGGCGAAATCCTTCGAGCCTTCCAGCACGGCCCCCTGCTTCGACGGGCCAATGACGGGCACCGACTTGGTGCGTTCGTCGGCCTTCAGGTTGTCGTAGATGCCTTTTACCAACGGATCTTCGGGGCCAACGACCACCATGTCGACGGCCTTTTCAACGACAAACTGCTTCACAGCCTCGAAATCGTCGGCCTTCATGGCTACGTTTTCGCCACAGTTCTGCGTACCGGCATTGCCTGGTGCAATGAAAAGTTTCTCACATTTGGGGCTTTGGGCTATCTTCCAAGCAAGGGCGTGCTCACGGCCACCGCTTCCTAACAGTAATATCTTCATGTTCTTAGCTCTGTTTTTTACGTATACTTATTTTAAATAATCTTCAAAATACTGGGTAATGCGCTCGTGCAGGTGAACGCTGTTGTGGCCACGCATGTTGTGACCCTCGCCCGGATAGGCAAAGAAGTCGGGCTGGGTGCCAGCCTCGGCGCATGCTTTCAGGAACGAAAGCGCGTGCTGCGGTACGACGGTGGGGTCGTTATAGCCGATGATGACCTGCAGCTTGCCTTTCAGATTCTTGGCCATAGGAATCAAGCTCGTCTTGGCATAGCCCTCGGGATTGGTTTCCGGCGTGTCCATATAACGCTCGCCATACATGACTTCATACCACTTCCAGTCGATGACGGGCCCGCCAGCCACGCCCACCTTGAACACATCAGGATAGTTAACCATGAGCGAGATGGTCATGAAGCCGCCAAAGCTCCAGCCGTGAACGCCCAGTCGCTGCATGTCGACGTAGGGCAGCGTGCGCAGGAAGTCGACACCGGCCATCTGGTCTTGCATCTCCACCTGTCCCAGCTGGCGGAAGGTGGCCTGCTCGAAGTCGCGTCCGCGGTTCTCGCTGCCGCGGTTGTCGAGAATGAAGAGGAGATATCCTTTCTGCGCCATATAGGTCTCCCAGCTGCGGCTGCAATAGTGCCAACGTGCGTCAACGTTGTGGGCGTGCGGTCCGCCGTAAACGTAAACAACAGTCGGGTATTTCTTGGTTGGGTCGAAATCGATGGGCATCACCATGCGGTAGTAGAGGTCGGTGACTCCGTCGTCGGCTTTGATCGAGCCACAGGAATATTCGGGCACGTTGTAGCCCTGCCAGGGGTCAGAGGCAGTGTAGTAGCGCATGGCGTTGCCTGTAGCGGTGTTGACGATGGCGATGTTGCGGGGCACGTCGGGCTCCTGATAATAGTCAACAAGCCAAGTGCCGTTATGGTTGATGACGCCGCCATGCCATCCCTTGCCGCCCTCGTCAACTCGTGTGCGCTTGCCAGTGGCCACGTCCACGCTGAAGAGGTTTTGTTGGATGGGGCTTATCTCATTGCTGGCAATGATGATAGCTTTATGCTCGGTGTCAAAGCCTAACGTTTCCATCACTACCCATTTGCCGCTGGTGAGCTGCTTGATGAGCGAGCCGTCGGCGTTGTGGAGGTAGAGGTGGTTGTAGCCGTCCTTTTGGCTCTGCATGACAAATTTTGTTGGGTCCCAAGGTAGGAAGGTGATGGGATGCTGTGGCTCTACATATTTGTCGCTTGTCTCGCGGTAGATTTCGGCGATTTTGTCGCCCGTTGTAGCGTCGTAGCTCACGAGGCGACAGTCGTTCTGGTCACGGTTCAGCTCAAACATATAGACGAGCTTGTCATCAGGACTCCAGGCGATATTGGTGAAATAGCGGTCGGTGGGGTCGCCAGTGTCGAGGTAGGTGATCTTGCCGGTGGCTATGTCGAGGATGCCAACCTGCACTTTGTGTGATGTGCGGCCTGCCATGGGGTATTTCTCGGGAGCCGGCGTGGCTTCGACATGAATGGTGTCGTTGAGCTCAGGCACGGTGATGAGTGGATAGTCGGTGGTCCATGCGGTAGAAGGCGAGTTTGTCGCCCTTGTTGGCCCAGAAGGTGCCCTTCTCGATGCCGAACTCGTTGCGGTGCACGCTCTGAGCGTAGACTATGTCGCGTGAGCCGTCGGTGGTGATTTGAGTGGTCTTGCCGTCGGCAGTAGTGATATAGAGGTTGTCGTCCTTGACAAACGCCACATTTCGGCTTGCCTTGTTCCAATCCTCGTTGGTCTCGCCCTTTGTGCTCTGGCTCCATTCGAGTTTGTGTTTCTTGACATCAACGAGCATACGCTTGTCGGGAGTGTTGATGAGCATCAGAGACTTGTCGGGGTAGGGGAAAGATGCCCACTTGAGGTTGGGGCTTTTCTCAAGACCTGCCCATTCCTGGACTTGCTGAGCGGTGAACGCCAGTTTCTCCTTGCCGTTCTTGGTGTCGACGGTCCAAATTGAGTCTTTCTCGGTGTGCATCAGCTGGTTCCCGCACCACATGAGAGTTTTGTTCTTAGGAACCATGTTTGAATAGTTCTTTCCGCCGAAGTTCAAGTCTTCAAGCGTGAACTGCTTTTGTGCGTGAACAGCAACTGTACCTACAAGCATCACAGCCACGCAATAAATAAAACGTTTCATTGTTATCTTAGTTTTTAGTTATTAGTCTTTTGGGTTAGCTCTTCCCTCTCAACTCTACTTCGGTTTATCAAAGTCGCCAGAGTCTTGGGTTTGGATGGTGTAAATCTCGCGGTAGATGTCGTTGGTCTTGAGGAGGTTGTCGCGGTTGGCATGCATCACGCTGTGGACTCGCTGGGCGACAATCACCTTGGTCACCTCGGGCATATAGTCGCGCAGAGCTTTGTTGATGCGGGCGTCGGTGGCGGTGTCGCACGCGCTGGTCGAGTCGTCGAGTACGAGCACCTTAGGGCTCTTGAGCAACGCGCGGGCAATGCACAGTCGCTGCTTTTGACCGCCCGACACGTTGGTGCCGCCCTGCTCGATGACAGAGTCATAGCCGTCGGGCATCTCCTCGATAAACTCGTCGGCGCATGCCAGCTTGCACGCGTGTTTGCACTCTTCGAGCGTGGCGTCGTTCTTGCCCCAGCGCAGGTTGTCGAGCACGGTGCCGCTGAAGAGCACGTTCTGCTGCAGCACCATCGACACGTTGTTGCGCAGCGCCTCGAGGTCGTAGTCGCGCACGTCGACTCCTCCCACCTTGATTGAGCCGTGGGTCACGTCATACATGCGGCTGATGAGCATCGCGAGCGTTGACTTACCGCAGCCAGTGCCACCAATGATGCCAATGGTCTCGCCGCTATTGATGTGCAGGTTGATGCCGCTTACAGCATAATCTCCGTCATTCTTGTCGGTTTTGGGCAGACCTGCCATTAAACTTGAAGGGAGAGGGAGGTCTTTGGCACTGACTTTTTTGTAGGTGAAGTCCACATTGTCGAAGTCGATGCTGCCGTCGGCAACGGTCATGACGGGATTCTCAGGGTTCACTATATCGGCTTTCTCATTGATGACCTCGGCCACGCGTTTGCCGCTGGCGGCGCTCATGGTGAGCTGCACGAAGATCATCGAGAGCATCATCAGAGCCGAGAGGATGGTCATCACGTAGGTGAAGAGCGAGGTGAGCTGGCCAGTGGTGAGGTCGCCAGCTACTATGTTCTTGGCTCCGAACCACGACAGCGAGATGATGCAGCCGTACACCACTATCATCATCACAGGGTGATTGAGCGCCATCAGGCTCTCGGTCTTCACAAATAGGCTGTAGAGGGCGCGGGCTGCCTTGCTGAACTTCTTGTTCTCGTAGTCCTCACGCACGAAGGCTTTCACCACGCGTATCGCCGACACGTTCTCCTGCACCACGTTGTTGAGGTCGTCATATTTCTTGAACACCTGCGTGAAGAGTTTGACGGTGCGGCTGACGATAAGGTAGAGAACGGTGCCCAGAATGACGAGGGCGATGATGAAGATGGAGCTCATCTTGGTGTTGATGAACACGCACATTAAGATGCTGAAAACCAGGTTTAACGGTGCTCGCACCGAGATGCGCAGCAGCATCTGGAAGGCGTTCTGCAGGTTGTTCACGTCGGTGGTCATGCGAGTCACAAGGCCCGACGAACTGAACTTGTCGATATTGGAGAACGAGAACGTCTGGATGTTGCGGAACATCGCGTCGCGAAGGTTGCGGGCGAAGCCCGACGACGCCATCGCCGAGAAGCGTCCGGCAAGGATGCCGAAAATCATACTCATCGCAGCAAGCACAAGCATTATGGCGCCATATTTATACACGTTGCCCAAGTTGCTCTTGGCAATGCCCTCATCGATAATCCATGATGTGACGTAAGGTATCAACACTCCCATCACCACCTCCAGAGAGATGAAGATTGGAGTAAGTATCGAGGCCGTCTTAAACGAACCAATCTGTTTTATTAATGTCTTAAGCAAAATAGTGTGTTTTTTATTTTGTGGCAAAGATAATAAATAGTTTTCAGTAATCAGTTATCAGTAGTCAGTTTTTTGTTTTTCAAACAACCAAAACAACTTAAAAACAATAGCTATAAGCAACCATCAATGCTCAATAACCCCCAAATCACTACCCCAAATCACAACAAATTGCCCAAGAATTTCCCATTTAATATATGATTCTCCTTGAAATTTGAAAAATAATACCTAAATTTGCAGTGCATACTGCAATCTGCGGTGTGCGAGATGATTTTCGGGAAGTGTTTGGCTTCTTTTCCATTGTGATGATTAAGAAAGAATAAAATAAGAGCATATTTTTTATGATTAATCACTCATGATGCAGGATGGAATTATTGCCAAGTGGCTCACGCTCTCCTTATTTCTTTATCTCCTGTTGAGGGCCACACGGGACAATCTTTCAAGAATTAGTATGAAAAGACAAGTCATTACCCTGCTGCTGGCTATATTGGCTCTCACAGCAACACAAGCACAACAAATCTCAGTAGTAACATCTAGCGGAGCAACCAACCTCTACAGTACCCTCCAAGAAGCTATCGAGGGGGCAGCAGCAGGCAGTGTTATCTACCTTCCGGGCGGAGGATTCCCCATTGCAGATGAAGTGAAAATCACCAAAAAAGTAACCATTATTGGTATTGGTCACAAAACTCGCAATGAGAACGTGGACGGCAACACTATCATCGGCGGTAACCTGTGGTTCAATCAAGGCAGCAGCGGCAGCGCAGTAATGGGATGCTATATCTCAGGCAACGTAAATATTGGCGAAGATGAAAAGGTGGACAATATTCTTGTGAAATTATGCAACCTCAATGGAATTCAAGTACATAATTCTGAATGTAAAGGGTTGGTTGTCAATCAAAATTATATTAGAGGTGACAATAATTATGGAAATGCGACTGATGTCACTATCTCCAACAACATTACTTCTCAAATCTTTCAAGTAGCTTCAGGTACAATAAAAAATAATATAATTTGCTATGGAGGTAATGGAAACTATCATCGGCTACTTTATGTTAATCGTTCAATAATTAATAATAATATAATTAATAATGAGGGTATTAGTTATGATTATATTCATTATGGTTCTGATTGTCAAACTAGCCATAACTATCTCGTTAATGGTGGTTCATGGGGTGATGACCCTGTTATTATTGAAGGGGCGACTGTAAATAATCTTTTTGAAAATCTGAATGGTTGGGCAGTCAATCCTATGTCTAATTTCCATTTTACAGATGACTATGAACAATACGAGACTCAAGTTGGAATTTATGCCGGCACTGGATTTGATGACAAACAATTGCCCCCCACTCCCTATATCGTAGCTAAGGTCATTCCAGAGAATACTGATGCTGAAGGCAAACTTAACATTAAGGTGCGCGTGAAAGCTGCCGAGTAATGCATTTTAGCTTCTTTAAGATTAAAGTAAACAAACAAAGCATAAAACGCATTATGAGCATGAAATATTTTAAAGGTGTATTTCTCCTGTTGCTTTTAGTGCTGCCCTCACAACTCTGCGCACAGACTCTCAGCCGATGTGAATACTGGTTTGACGATGATTTTGCAAACAGAAAAAACATCAGCATCAGTGGCACAGACGCAGAGTTCAGTCGGAGCATTGACACCGAAAGCTTAGACGTGGGGCTGCATCGCTTCAACATCCGTGTACGTCAATCCGATGGCAAGTATTCAGGCGTTTCCACATCGACTTTCCAAAAAGTTGCTTCAGGTGAAGTAAAATGGTTAGAATACTGGTTTGACGGCGACAGGGATAATGTCAAGAGGATGGCTGGCAAAGAAGGCTACGACGGTGATGGCTACAAGTTTGTCGACGAAGCTGATATTAGTGGGCTCGACGTGGGGATGCACAATATGTTTTTCCGAGGTGTGAGTGACAATGGACTTGTTGTCACAGCTGTCTCAGTCGCTCCATTCCAAAAATACACCTCTGGCGTAATTAAATGGCTGGAATACTGGATTGATGGCGACATTGAAAATAGTCAGAAGTTGGACGCTGTTGCTGCCAACGGAGGAAAAGAATACCGCATTGTGACCGATATCGATTTCTCTACTTTGCCTGTGGGACAGCATCGACTGTCGATGCGTGCCGTGAACGAAGACGGACTAGTGGCAACGGCAGTAACAACTACTCCTTTTATAAAACAAGGTTCTGGAGAAGTGCAGTGGCTTGAATACTGGATTGATGGAGATAAAGCACATAGCAAAAAGGTTAAAGGCTCTCCAGCCAGCGACGGCAATGGCTACACCTTTGTCAAAAACTTGGATCTGTCAACTGTTTCACCAGGGCATCATCGCTTCTATTTCCGTTCTATGGGTGCGAATGCCTCTCTCTCAACCTCAGTCACTTCGGCACCAATAATAGTAAAATCCCGCTACGACAACCCCGAGGGGGTCACTGTGGACTCCTATAGCTTTACTGTTGACGACAAAGAGCCGATTGAGAGACCTGTTGTTAACAAGAAAGATATTGTCAATATTCCTTTCTCTCTCAGAACTCAAGGCTTAAGCATGGGAGAGCACACTTTAAAGGCAAAATTCACTAATTCTCTTGGCCTGAGCACAAGTTTTGAGCAAGCTTTCACAGTTGTTCCACCTGATAATCCAAGCATAAACTTGGAGTGTTGGAGCTATAACACTTATGTTTGGGTTAAATACAACTCCATTCCCAACGACAAGCAATATGAAATTATAGAAAGAGGGTCCGACGGGGTGGAAAGAGTAATAGGTTCATGGACTGCCAACAGATGGATTACTACTCTTTATCCCGACATTATCGAAAATTATTGTTACCCAAAAGCCGAGGGAGTTGCAACTTATTATATAAAAGCAAGGTATGTCGATCGAAATGGATTTGAGGACTTTGTCACATCCAACGAGGTAACTATTAATAATATCAGCCCATCTAATGAAGACATATATGGAGGCATTGTTGGACAAGTAAAATTTAATGACAATAACAACAACTCATTACTTTCGCCACACAAGAGGCTTAAAGTAAAATTCTCCGATAATGGAGAAGAGGTTTCTGTGCAACCAAATGGCACGTTTCATAGAGATAATATTCCATTAGGAACCACCGTCACCATGTCAATTGATGATGATGACTATTACACCTACGAAAGCCTTACTGTCGTTGTCGATAAAAAAACTCGCAACAATCTGCTTATTATTAATGCCACAGTTCATGATGATGTCGCCGTCAGTGTTGACAATGAGGATTATGACCTTACTGCTAATAATTTCACAATTGATGGTAGAGTATTTGATATGGACGTGAAAAACTTGACAGATGATGTTTGGACGGGTATTGTTGACGTAATTGCCATTAAAAAGAAAGATTTCAGAGGTAATATTGAGGATTTGTTTAACTCTGCCAGGCCTTATTATAATGTGGGATACTCCTATATTGAGAATCTTCAACGAAATAATTATAAGCATATTACAATTGAAGTTGGAGCTTTGCCCATAGGAAAGAATGATGAAGAATTCATATTCTTTTTCATGACACAAAAAGATGACCAAAGCAATACTAAACAATACAAACAATTAGTGTTTGAAAGTAGTTACATTCACAACCCTATGGCTTTGTTCATGTCTCCAGACCCAGAAATAGATGATGTTGAATATCCAAGTTTAAACGATTTTATTTATGGGATTTATAAAATAATGAAAGAACTTGACACGTGGCAAGGTCCCTTCTGTAAAGCAATAAAGAAAATAAATGATAAATGGGAAAAATTCATGGAAGATGGTGATTTAGAGCAATTTGAAAGTTTTATCCCCGAGATTTTCATTATTTTCAATAAGGATATAAAAAATATCTATAAAGACTTGAGCAAAGACACTAAGAGTGTTAGGGAGTTCTATGGTAGAATAAAAGATATTTCTGACATGCATCACAATAAACCTTTCGACAACTTTTTATTGGTATGTAAGAATATCTTTAAGGACTTTGGTAAGTATGGACCATTAAAAGACAATCCTTTTGCTCAAATTTATCTTTTATATCTTGATGCCGCCGAAGAGGCTGTTAATAAAATTAATGCTTATCAAAGTACTTGGACTGACATTCAGTTAGGTGATATCTTCAGCAATGACAATATCACTTTTAAGATAGAAGCTATTCGTAATTATGGGTGGTTTAACCTATATTCTGAGTCTGTCAGTGGAGCTGAAATTGTAGAAAGAATTGATGATATTCAAATCTTTTTGGAAAATACTAAGGACCAACAATTAGTTGCCTCTTACACAGCTCGTGTCAATGAAGAAAACAGCAATGAAGTTGTATTGAGAAGGGAGCGGCTTCTTCCTTCTACCTACGACATAGGATATCCTTCTAATCGTTTCTGGATGGAAATCACATGGAACAGTGGTAGAGTATCAAGATTCCCATTATACGATAATTACACGAAATGGGATAGAAACGGACAAGATGTTAATGCAATCACTCTAAAACTGAAAACTACTACCTATCCTTTGGATCATAAAATTGAAATAATAGAGTATTATGAATAAAATAATATTTTTAGGATTATTGGTCTTTATATTCAACGTTTCTCTCGAAGCACAGACTGTACATTTCAGGTCGGCTGATTTCGAGAAAGGTGTGAAATATAATCTTGGATTGACCGAGAATGATGAGATAATGACGGCTCACATCGACACTATAACGAAACTCGATATGTCAAGCTTAGGACTAATCGACATTCGCGATGTGGGAATGTTCTGCAAATTGCGTTCTATCAATCTTAGTTACAATAAGATTGAAGACGCAAGTCCGCTGGCTTTACTCGACTCGTTGAGGGTGGTAGATTTGAGTTTTAATAAACTGGAGAACATTAATATGCTGGCGTTCTCTAATGCGGATGAGATGGAAGTTGACATAACAGCAAACTATATTCATGACTTGTCAATTTTCAAAACTCTCACGCAATGTCAATTCTCAATCGACGGGGCTGGATTGCAAAAGAATATTGACGCTCCAATATTCAACGTGCGATACCTTTATGCCGACGCGACAAGTGAAAATCCCTCGATTTATTATCGTGTGGAGGCTTCTCCTAATAGCAACGTCCAAATGCTTGTGCAGAATGCTGTTGTTCCTATCACAACCGATGACCAACCGCATGTTTATCATCTGGGAAACGCTGTAACAGGAATAAAACCTGTGTTTATCACTGGCGAGAACCAAGCCGACAGCACCTATTTGACTGCGATTCAAACGATTGAGGTCGATTCTCTGTCTACTGTTACTGTTGAAACTGGATTGCCTGATGAATTTGACGTGCTTTATTCCGCCACACAACATGGCACGTTGACCAATGATGGTGTTAACCTAACCTTTACTGCTGGAGCTGGTTTCAACTACGAAGAGGTGATTTACACTTTCTTCTGTGGTGGTGTGTTTAAAGGGGCAGGAAAGATTGTGTTCATCAACAATGAATCGGGCATCTCAACAGTATTGGCAGATGTGACTAATAAATTGAACGTTTCTTTGAATGGAAACACTCTCATAGTGAAATGTGACTCGTCTGCATTATCTGCATGGTCAACAATTGAGGTTTATGATGTCGCAGGGCGATTGATGGCATCTCACGGTGTTGACAGCACTTGTGGGATTGACGTGGAAATTCCTCTTGACTATATTCCCAAAGGGGTTATCATAGTGCAACTTACGAGTGGTAATAATCGCTTCGCAAACAAGGTGTTTGTAAAATAACAATTCTCACAAACAAATATGTGACTTTATGGAATGAGACTCGGGACGACAATCCTGGGTCTCACTCTTTTGAATAAACCTTGGCATATTTGGCGTTCATGTATTGCAAACTAAGTGGCTTGTACGATTTGTTGTGTCGGTTGCTTAGTCGTTGTTTCCGTTGTTTGATATAATTCCAAGCGCCATTCTGCATTTTGAACCGAAATAACCGAGCTCCCCTCTACACAATTTTTTAACGTTGTTTTCTCTTCCTCGTCCCCTTATCTTTGCGCGCACGCCCGTATGGTGGGTTCTAAAAATTGCTTGAGGCAGTTTTGGGATGATTGCTGAGTAGATTTTGGCTCAAAATTGCAGACATAGTAGTGGGCTACAGGTCAAAAAATTGAGCCAAAAGATGCCAGCAAGCAACCAAAAATAACCAAAACCTAAAAAAGAACATATCCGGAATTTTTAGAACCCACCATGATTAATATATACCACTATGAAGATAATAGATTTTAGTTTAAAATTTCTACGAGCTTGCGAGCCTTTGCGACCACGAAGTGGCAACTTTTCAAGATTATTCCCTGTATCTAACGCACTTCATTTCCGGCGTAAGCCGGCTTTTCGACACAGTCAGGTGCAGCTTTTCGAGATTATTCGGCATCCAACGCGATTATACATTCTGCATTGTGAATTGTGCATTGATAAACCCTCTTCCCTATAGATTTGTTTCCTTTGTTTCCTTTGTTTCCTTTGTTTCCCAATAATATATACCACTATGAAACATTCATTCTCAGTTTTATCCCAAATCTGTCAACGTACTACAAGACGACAGTCTTTTACAAAAAACCTGAAAAAAGTTGACACAACTTTGTCCCATTTGTCCCACATGTCCCAAAATCGTCACCCGTCCCCAAAATCCCCCAAGTCCCATAAAACTCAAAAATTTTTTTTCAAAAAGTGTCCCACACACTCCTGGGAGTTGTCAATGTATTGCACCGCCGGCGCGGTGTTCAAAAGTTTTTTTTCAAAAACTGTCCCACACCACTTCCGTTTTCAACCAAAAAACCTCATTTTTTTGGTCCAAAACTCCAAAATCATCAAATATTTTTTTTCAAAAAGTGTCCCACACAACCCACATTTGTTGTTCAAGTTGTATACAAGTTGTTCTTGTTGTTTGATTTCGCTAAGATTCCAGTATCAAACGAACTTGTTATTAATTGTACTTAATTGTTTGAAAAATGAAGCTATTCAATATTCGTAGCCGTCTTCCCAGCCTTCGTCGTAGTCTTCGTTGTCGCCGTCGTTGTCACCGTAGTCGTCGGCGTGGTGTCCTGGGTGACCGTTGAGTCGGTCTTCTTCGGCGAGTGCTTCGGCCTCGGCGAGTCCGTCTTCATAGCTGTCCTCAATCACTGTTTGCGACTGACGTTTTGTGGTCTTGTCGGTTTGCTGAGCGGTTGTGGTGTCGGTATCAGCAGGTTGTGCCGTGGGATAATCGAGAGGAAAAGTGGTGTGGCTTGTTGATGACGATTGCTCGCTGCCACCCTCTCCACTCTTTCCCCCACATCCCCAAAGACAGATGGTTAAGAGTGTGATAAATGCAAATCGCAACACAAACCAAGTAATGTGTTTATCGTGTATTATAGTCCGCTCCATGAAATTGTGCATTATGCATTATGAATTGTGCATTATGAATTGTGCATTATGAATTGTGCATTGTGCATTAGATAAAAAGGCATGCGTCGCCGTAGCTCAGGAATCGGAAGTCGTGGTCGAGGGCGTAGTCATAGATGCGTCGCCAGTTTTCGTCGCCCACGAAGGCCGCCACGAGCAGCAGCAGCGTGCTCTGGGGCTGGTGGAAGTTTGTAATCATGCCACTGACTATGCGGTAGGTGAAGCTTGGAGCTATCATCAGCTGGGTGGAGCCAAGATATTCGTTGGCGCCATGTCGGTCGAGGTAGTCGACGATGTTCTGCAAAGCCTTTTGCTGGGTGATGGCGCAAGGAGTGGTGTAGGGCATCCACTGCTTTACGCGCAGCTCCTCCTCGGAGGCATCGGGGGCTGTCTCGAGGATTTGTCCAATGTAATAGAGACTCTCGAGAGTCCTTACACTCGTAGTTCCCACTGCCATTACTGGGCGTGAGGTGGTGGCAAGCTCGGCGAGCAGGTCGCGTGGCACGCTGATGACCTCGGTGTGCATATCGTGACCACCAATGTCCTCGCTCTTCACGGGCTGGAAGGTGCCAGCTCCCACATGCAGAGTGAGTTCGCGTCGCGCTATTCCTCGACTGTCACACTCAGCAAGCACTTCGTCGGTGAAATGCAGTCCTGCCGTTGGTGCTGCCACGCTGCCGTCGATGTGGCTGTAGACCGTCTGATAGTCGGTGAGGTCGCTCTTCTCTGTGCTGCGGTTGAGGTAGGGTGGGATAGGTATTTCGCCAAGAGCTTCGAGCACCGAGGCAAAGGTCACATCGTTGCCGTCCCAAGAGAAAGTTATCTCAAAGGCGTTGCCTCGTCGCTCCCCTCGCGTGGCGCTCACGGTAACGGTTTCGCCATCGACTATGACTTGCTGCTGCAGGTCTCCGCTCTTCCATCGCTTGCTGTTGCCCACCAGGCACAGCCAGGTGCATTGGCTGGTAGTCTGGAATATAAGCTGATAGTCACGTGGCGTGATAGGCTCAAGGCAGAAAATCTCGATTTGGCTGCCGGTGGCCTTGCGGAAACGCAGACGGGCATTAATCACACGTGTGTTGTTATAGATGAGCATGGCGTCCTGAGGCAAGAGCGCAGGGACTTCATGGAAGAGGTGCTCCTCAATGCTGTTGTCCTTGTACATGAGTACTTTGCACTGCTCTCGCTGGGCGAGAGGATGCTTGGCGATGCGCTCATCGGGGAGCGGGTAGTTATAATTCTCGATGCGCAATGAGCGCACTTTGTCAAGTGTAGTCATAGTTTGGCATATTTTTTGCGCTGCAAAAATACAACATTTATTTCACAAATTTTGCTGTTATCGGAAAATGTATTAACTTTGCACCGCTTTTTGAATAAATAAGTCTGCGCCATGGCAATACTCATGCATGCATGGTACTGCTGGTTGGCGGTAATTTGAGACAATGATAATTCAAAAAAGCTGGATCGGTAGCTCAGCTGGATAGAGCAACAGCCTTCTAAGCTGTGGGTCCTGGGTTCGAATCCCAGCCGATTCACAAACAATTTTGCCAATCGTTTGATTTTCAAATGGTTGGCAATGTTTTATTTAAAAAATTCCCCACATTTTCCCCATTTACGATTTTTCAACCCCATTTTCGGGGTATTTTTACCGATTTTTGATGTTGGGGTTGTGAGTTGTAGGTTGTAGCAAAAAAGACGTTGCCAGACATCATGCCCGACAACGCCAAATCACATTAGAAATATTGCCATGTGGCAACAATTCACTGCAACCCATAAAAGCACAACATTAGTGTCCATTAAAAAATCGTCAAAATAGTGTCAAATTACTGATTTATAGTTTATTACATAGATTTTTAGAGTCATTGGATTTGAAATCGCAATTGAACTGACTATTAGAAGCTTGGCAAAAAACATGATTGATTTTAAGCCTTTTATAGTATCAACTAATCAGCATTTTGCTTGTTCTATATTTTTAGTGGACATCAATGAAAGCACAACTAAAATTAATGATAATAAATGGTCTTGAATGCCCCCACCGGCTCATTGGTGGGGGTGTTTAATGAGGTAACAAAAACTGGCAAATGATAACTGAATTCTGGAAACTTTTTTCCACCTTTGCACTGACCTCGTAGTATGGAGCGTGCAAAGAATACGTGTAACAAAATGAACCCCGTCATTGTGGCGGGGTTCTGTTTCTTTAGTATGTTGAATCTCAATTATACGTATGAACCTTTTTTGCCCTTACATGTGCCACACTTGCCAGATCCAACTGGGCGACATTCATGACATTTGCCGTCTTTGGTATAACTGTACTTGCCTGAGCCATTGCAGTTACGACATACTCCAGTTCCATTACAGGTGTTACAACTGACCCATGTCTTTCCGGACTTCTTTGGGCTTCCCTGTTGGTCTTGGCTACCGTCTATCTCAGTGCCTGTTGCAGGTGCATCATTTGATGAATTAGTGATATTCTGTACATTCGTTGCAATCTCAGAAGTGCCAATAAGTATTGCTTCTCCAATCTCTTTCCACATTTGAGCCTTGATGTTCATGACTTTATCGCAAGCATCAATCATCAGGTTTAGACCTTCAAGATATTGCTCTTTTGTGATATTTACTGCCGCTGGATTTCGATAAGCTACAGGTAATTCAGCATTTTCATCTAATGTGAAAAGTTGATGGGCAGTAATACAATCTTTTTCTGCTTCTTTATATTTTTCACCCATCATATATGCGCTTCCACGGTAATAATAATACCTGTGGTCCTTTGGATGCCTGGAAACAAGTTCGTCATAAACCTGCACTATCGGTTTCCAGTTTTTGTAGGGGAACAAATTGGCGAGCTTTAGAAGGTCGTCATCCTGGATTGACTGTAATTCCTCAGTCTTGAATTTCTTTTTCTTGCTTAACTTGGTTAGCTCATCATTCGTCAGCTGCTGGCCATAAACCATTGAACAGAATGAGACCAAACAAAATAATAATAGAAATCTTTTCATATTGATAATTTTTGGAAAATGCTGATTGACAGCACTTCAAGTTAATAATAGATTGTATTTAAGTTTAGTTGGTGTTGCTGTGAGAAGGGCAAATCCTGCACCATTCTTTCAGTATTTATGGATGCAAAATTAATACTTTTTGGTAGGATATAGACTCCATTTTCCCTTTTTAACACTTATTGGCTGTTGCAATCTAAACACTGTGAGTAATTGTGTGCTGGATATTAAGGCTTTAAATATGATTTCGGCAAAACTAGGTGGGGCTGTTTTTGTCTGTTCAGAAATCTTTACTATCTTTGCACACCATGAACTAATAGAGTTGTCTTATTTGTGTATTTCAACAAATAGAATATTAATTTTTAAAAATATAAGATTATGGCTAAAATGATTAAATTATTACTGATTATTGCAATCTTGGGGTTTATGCCTGTAGAAGCAAAAGTGAAGAAGAATAAGAACAAAAAAAAGGCTAAAACAGAAAAAAGTGTTCATTTAAATTCGTCAAATTATCAAAATCCGACACTTAAGGTTGTATCAGAAATAAATCCTGCCGACAACAATAATTTAACAAAACAGATAGCAAACGGCTATAAGAATATTTATAGAATCGATATTTCGCAATTTGGAAAGCCTTTGTTGGATCCTATTGAACGGCAAAAAATAATCGATGAATATTTAAAAGAATATCGTCTTCCTAATGAAGTTGAACAATCAGGATTTGTCCCTTTGGCAGAAATAAATAAAGAAGAATCTTTAATGGATCTTGTTTCTTTGTTTTTAGATTCCTCAATATTGAAAAGTAAAGATATAGATGGGGGTGTGCGAATGAATCTTGTTGTTGAACCTGGACAGAGATTGGGACGCTTGGTTATCGTTCAAGAAGATAATATAATTTGGGAAGGCTCCGCATACGACGCTTTGACAATAAAGATTCCACGGAAAGAGATTCCTGAGGTTAATGAAACTATAATCATTAGTAAATATATAGATTTAAATAATAATTTGAGCATTCCAGCTCAAATTGAGAAAAAGATAAAAAAATAACTATTCTGATTTTGTGCTAATCACTTAATAATGCTAGTGGTTTTCGTGATGAATAGTTGTCACTCGTGATGAGTGCCCTCTTGATATTTGTTGTGCGCAGAAAAAGTGTTACCTTTGCAGTGACAATTATCTGCAAATGTATATGAAAATTATGAATAAACTGATTGTGTCGTTGCTTGCATTGATGCCTGTGATAGCTGTCGCCGAGGAAGTTGCGCCTGTCGAGACCGAGAAGAAGAGTCTGAGTGTCAGCGTGTCCACTCTCAACACAAGCGACAGCGCTGTAATGGCAACGAAACCGCAGGATGGCGAGAAACCCGTTCAGCCTCTTAACATCCACATTGGACCGAGCAAGCTCACCTTGTTTGGCTATGCCCAAACTCAGTTTGACATGACGAAGACGGGTCCCGAGACCAAAAATTCGTTCAGCATGACGCGTGTGATTTTGATGGCTAATGCCGAGTTGATGCGCAAGCTGAGCTTCTTCCTGATGATAGATGCGGCGAGCACTCAGGCGGCGAAGCATCTGCATGAATACTATGCCCAATATGCATTTATGCCTGAGCTCAAGGTGCGCGTGGGCCAGTTCAAGACTCCTTACACGCTTGAGAATATAATCTCGCCAACTCTGCTTGGAACGGTTAACCTTAACGAGGGCACGCGATATATGGCAGGCGTTGCTGGCGACCCACTCTACGGCAACTACGTGGGACGTGACTTGGGCGTGATGGTCACTGGCGACGCAATCAAGGCCCGCGATGGCCATTACTACTTGAATTACAGTCTGGGCGTCTTTAACGGTGCTGGAATGAATCTGCGCGACAACAACAAGCATAAGGACGTTGCTGCGATGCTCAACGTGTTGCCCACGAAAGATATAACCCTCTCGGGGTCGTTTATCATTGGCAAAGGTAATGCTCAGACCGACGACATGTTTGGCACTATTGCCCAAGGTGCCGACTACACCCGCAACCGCTGGTCGGTGGGCGCCGAGGCGAAATGGAAGCCGTTGAGGCTGCGCACCGAATATATGGGTGGTAAGAATGGCGACATTGGCAACCGCGCTTTCTATGCCGAGCTGTGGTGCCGCTTGTTCCGAAACTTTGACATTGTGCTTGACTATGACTACCTCGACAAGAACACCGCTTTGAGCAAAGAGGCGCGTGATGCTATGCCAGCGTGGACTCGCACCAACAATTATCTGGTGGGCTTGCAGTATTGGGTCTACAAGGCGTGTCGCATAAGCACGCAATACATCTTCAGTGACCGCAACACTGGTCCCGACACTAAGATGTGGCTCACTCAGTTCCAGATAGCGTTTTAAATAATGCTCAATGCACAATGCATAATGCATAATGTTTTGTCAAACAATTACTAACAATTAAAAACAATTTCATTAGCTACTATACTAAGCCATTCGGCTATCTAATAATGCATAATTTACAATGCATAATAACAATTGATGACAAACGACAAACGATAAACGAATAATGAACACAATTTGGATAGTATTGCCCATTCTTACGATTCTCATGTTTGAGTTGGGCCTGAACCTGGAATTTGAAGATTTTAAGTTATTCAAGTATCGCCCCAAACCAGTGATTGCTGGTCTGGTGGGACAGATAATAGTGCTGCCAGCACTTGCTTGGCTCATTGGTTGGGCTTTTGGACTTGAGCCTATTTTCCTGATAGGATTTGTGCTCATAGCTTGCTGTCCGGGCGGGAGCTCGTCAAACGTGTTCTCGATGCTCGCGCGTGGCGATGTGGCGCTCTCGGTGTCGCTCACGGCTTGCAGCAGCATTATCACAATGTTTACTGTGCCGCTAATTATGGAATGGGTGACGTCAAGCGCTGGGGCGGCGGTAAATGTGCATCTGCCAGTTGGCAAACTGTTTATGCAGAACATCGTGCTCATGTTCGTGCCAATATTAGCGGGTATTGTCGTGCGCAAGAAGTGGGCGCAAGCGTCAAAAAAGATTCATAAAATTCTTTCAAAGATTGCCTTCCCTGCCCTGATTTTCCTTGCTACCGTCTTCTTCATCCAGAACCGTGAGGCGATAATTGACAAGTTTGGCCAATTAGGTCTCTCAATCACAGTGCTTGTCCTGCTCGCTATGGCAAGTGGAGTGGCGTTGGCATGGGCAATGCGCGTCAACACCCGCGAGCGCCGCACCATCGTCATCGAGATAGGCATGCAGAATGCTGCTCAGGCCATCGCCATCGCCAGCAGCCCCCTGGTGTTTAACAACGACACCATCGCCATCCCCGCCATCATCTACGCCCTGATGATGAACATCATCCTCATCATCTACGTCGCCGTAGTGAAAGATAGGTGAGTCAATTATGTTTTGTGGATATTTTTTCCTGTTGTTTCTTTTGAAAATGGGAGGTTATTTTATTTGCATGTTGAAAAACAGAGCGGATAGGTTCCTAAGAAACGAATATCATTCACAAAGTGCCTGGTGTAACTACGTCAGGCACTTTTTATATTATTATGTATAGAATGAATGAGACTTGCTTTGTGATATTTTGAGTTTGCAGTGCTTGATTTTTGCCCAAGCTGGTTGTTACTTTGCATCGTGAACGCAAAACTATATTACAAATCAAAAAATATATTGCTATGAACGATATCGACGCTATCAATCCATGTGCACTTGCCGACGATGAAATTGCTTGCGCAAGCTCTCGCTTAAACCATGCCTGCAACATTTTGGGTATAATGTTTATAGTGAGCTGCCTCGGTTATGTTGCTCTACATTGTATATAATTATTTACGCAGCAACTGAAGGGAAAATCAAGGAGCAAGATCCTGTGAAAATGGGTCTTGCTCCTTGTGATTAATGTGTGATAAGAAACTCTTATCGTGTCATGCGTTTTTTGCCTTTTTTAGTCTTAGTGGACTTTTTAGAGGAAGTTTTCTTGTTGTCGGCAGATGAGGAGCTGCCTTTGGCTTGTTGGAGTCCCATCTTGATGTTCTTGATGAGAGACTCGCTTGAATAGGTGGCACCAGTAGCCACGTCGGCGTCGAGTTTCAGAGCCTCGTCAACGGTCTTGCCAACGAATTGTTTGAAGACTTTTTCCTTTGCCTTGTTGAAGTAGGCAGGAGTCTCCTGGTTGTCAAGAGCCGTGATGTTAGTGATTTTGCCATTATTGATGCTGATGCTCACAGGCGTAGCTCCTTGGTATCCAACAACTTTTTTTGCAATCTCGCCAGTGAGAATCACTTGCGATGCGCCGCTCTTCTGGGTCTTGGCATTGATGGTAAACGAAAACAACGCTGCCACCAGAGCCATAAGAATACTAATAACTGTAAAACTTATCTGTTTCATATTTTCTTAATTTGGTTTCAAATTTTGACTGCAAACTTAATGAAAAATTTAACGTCATATACCTTGCAAACTGAGTTTTTTAACATTTTTATCAAAAAATATTGTGGAAAAACCGATTTTTACTTTTTTTATCGCTGAGATTGTCTTACCTTTGTTATTTGATTTGAAAAAGTTGCTCCGTGCGGGCGGCAGAGTAAAGAAGTTAATTGCATGACAATAGATGAAGACATAAGAGCTTGCATCGAGGTGTTGAACCGGGGAGGGCTTATATTGTATCCCACCGATACCATTTGGGGTATTGGGTGCGATGCAACCAACGCCGAGGCGGTGAAGAAGGTGTATGAACTCAAGCAACGCGACGACAACAAGGCGTTGATTGTCCTCCTTGACCATGTTGACCACCTTGATCACTATGTGGTTAATGTTCCTGAGATGGCTCGGGAACTGCTCGACGTGGCAGTGAAACCCCTGACGATAATCTATGAGGGAGCATTTAATGTGGCGCGCAATTTGCTGGGCGAGAATGACTCGCTTGGCATACGTGTGCCTCATGAGGCGTTCTCTCAGCGTCTGTGCGCCGAGTTTGGCAAGCCAATAGTGTCGACCTCGGCCAATGTGAGCGGAGAGCCCAGTGCGGCATCTTTCCACGAAATCAGCGAGGACATAAAGCACAATGTCGACTATGTAGTCCAATATCGTCAGGACGACAACAAGCCTCATGCGGCTTCCAATGTCATCTTGCTCCGCAACGACGGCACCTTCAAAATAATTAGATAGCAAGTAATAAGAAACAAGTGGTTGCGAATTAAAGGTGTTGATAACTGATAACTGAAAACTAAGATTTATAATGACTGGCGAACAGCGGCAACGGCTAAGATATATGATTGGCGACTTCTTGTCGTCGAACGTGGCTTGGTTCCTTTTCAACTTGGTGCGATATCATTTGGGGTTTGTTAAGGGACACTTGTCGCTAATGTCGTTCTTGACCTCCTATCATGTCATTGTGGGGCAGATTGTTTTCCCGCTATTCATGATGTTTGTCTACTATCTATCGGGATATTACAATGTGCCTTATCGCAAGTCACGTCTCCAGGAGTTTCTCATCACGTTGCTCAGCGCAGTGTGCAACAGCGTGATGATAGTGGTTTTTGCGCTTCTTAATGATATGGTTGAGAGCCAAACTGAGAACTTCGAGGTGATATTTGTGCTCATTGGTATGCTCTTTGTGGTGGTTTACATCGTGCGCTTGCTTATAACTAACGCCTGCACTCGCAAAATTAGGAGCGGCAAGTTGCAGTTCAACGCGTTGATTGTGGGTAGCGGAGCTTCGGGCTTTGCGTTTTATCAGCGTCTCCACAATACTATCAACACGTTTGGCTATAACGTGGTGGGCTTTGTTGACTTGCCTGGCGAGAATCGAGTTAAAGATATTGCTCTGCCGGTATTTGACCTCAACGATATAGTCAAGGTGTGCAATGAGAATGATGTCAAAGAGGTGATTGTTGTGCCCACTAAGCAGAGCATGGAGCAAATGCTCTCGGTCATCGACCGCCTCTATGCTCTGAACGTGCCAATCAAGATGACACCCGACAAGAACAACGCTTTTATGTCGCGTGCACGCTTCAGCAACCTCTATGGCGACCCATTGGTCGACGTGAGCGGCAACACCATGAGCGAGGGCGGCAAGAACATCAAGCGCGTGCTTGACATAGTGGTGTCGCTCATTATGCTTGTCGTTTTGTCTCCAGTATATCTTATTGTGGCGATAATGATAAAACTTGACTCAAAGGGTCCCGTGGTTTTCCGTCAAGAGCGTGTGGGATATCACAACAAACGCTTCGAGATTCTCAAGTTCCGTTCAATGGTTGTCGATGCCGAGAAGGAAAACTGTCCACAACTCTCGAGTGACGACGATCCGCGCATCACCAAGGTGGGGCATTTCCTGCGAAAGTACCGTATAGATGAGTTGCTGCAGTTCTGGAACGTGCTCAAGGGTGATATGTCGCTGGTGGGACCACGTCCTGAGCGTCAATACTACATCGACCAGATTGTGGCACGCAAACCCGCCTATCTGCTTGTGCACCAGGTGCGGCCAGGTATCACTTCGATGGGGCAGGTGAAGTTTGGTTATGCTAAGAATGTTGACGAGATGCTCGAACGCCTCGATTACGACTTGCTCTATATCGAGAATATGTCACTGCTTAATGACGTCAAGATATTGGCCTACACCATTAAAATTGTTGTAACGGGAAAAGGGGTGTGATGAACAGCTACAGCAAGGTGAATAAAACCGACGAGGAGCCTCAGGAGTCGCGATTTCAGCAGTGGCTCTCAAGGGTAAGGCACTGGCGCGAGACGCACATCAAGGAGAAGACCTTTGTGGTGGTGCTTGCTCTGGTGGTGGGTGCTGTTTCGGGACTCGCTGCGGTGCTTCTCAAGTATCTCATCGGGCTGATTGCTGGTTTGCTCACCAAGCATGTTCACATTGCAGGCGGTAACTACGTGTATCTTGTGTTGCCTGTTGTTGGAATCCTGCTGGCGGGCCTTTATGTGCGCCACATAATCAAGGATAACATTTACCATGGTGTGACTCGTGTTCTCTACGCCATTGCACAGCGCAAGAGCCGACTTAAGCGTCACAATATGTATGCATCGCTGGTAGCATCATCGGTGACCATTGGCTTCGGCGGATCGGTGGGAGCCGAGGGACCAATCGTGTTTACTGGTGCGGCGATAGGCTCCAATCTGGGACAGTTCTTCCGACTCACCCCCCAAACTCTCATGCTCCTCGTGGGTTGTGGTGCTGCGGCAGGTATTGCTGGCATCTTCAAGGCTCCCATTGCTGGAGTGCTGTTCACTATCGAGGTTCTGCTCATCGACCTCAATTCACGGTCGGTGGTGCCGCTCATAATCTCGTCAGTGACAGGTGCTACGGTTGCTTACGCTTTCACGGGCTATAATGTGGAGTTCTTCTTCTCGCAGAGTGAACCGTTCTTCACCTCGCGCATTCCGTTCGTGATTCTGCTCGGCTTGTTCTGTGGCTTTGTTTCGCTTTATTTCAACAAGGCGATAGAGATGATGGAGGACATGTTTGCTCGCATTTCAAACCATTGGGTGCGTTTCGCTATTGGTGCCTCTATATTGAGTTTGCTCATCTTCCTGTTCCCTGCCCTCTACGGTGAGGGATATGGTGCCATCAATAGTCTGCTCAATGGCGATGTTAAACCTTTGTTTGACAATAGCTTATTCTATGACCATCATAACAGCGTGTGGTGGGCGGTGGCGCTTGTGGGGTGTTTGTGCTTTACTAAGGTGTTTGCTACCAGTGCCACCAACGGCGGTGGTGGTGTGGGTGGAACATTTGCACCCTCTCTTTATGTGGGGTGCATGGCGGGATTTTTCTTTGCGTTCTTGCTAAACTCGCTTGGTGTGGTGGACCAAAGTCTTCCTCTGTCGCACAAGAACTTTGCCCTGCTGGGTATGGCAGGAGTGATGGCTGGCGTGATGCACGCGCCGCTTATGGCAATCTTCTTGACTGCTGAGATGACTGGTGGCTACGAACTCTTCCTGCCACTGCTCATTGTTGCGGTGGTGTCTTATCTCACATCACGCATACTCTTGCCCTACGGCATCTATTCGCGACGCTTGGCAAAGCAGGGGCAGCTACTCACTCACCATAAGGACCAATCGGTGCTCACCCTACTAAAAATTGACAGTGTTATCGAGACCGATTTCATTCCTGTTCATCCTGAGATGAGTCTCAAGGAGATGGTCGACGTGATAGCGCAGAGTTCTCGCAATCTCTTCCCCGTCACCGATGGCGAGGGACGCTTGCTTGGCGTGGTGCTGCTCGACGACATCCGCAACATCATGTTCCGACCTGACCTGTATCGCCGTATATATGTGGAGCGCTTCATGTCGGCACCGCCAGCGATGGTTGAGGTGGGCACGCCCATGGAGCAGGTTATGAAGACCTTCGACGAGACCAAGGCGTGGAACCTCCCTGTGGTGGAGCACGGCAAATATGTGGGTTTTGTTTCAAAGTCCAAGATTTTCAATTCCTATCGTCAGCTTCTCAAGCACTATAGCTATGATTAGTAAAGTAGGAAGTAGGAAGTAGGAAGTGGCTGCGCCTGAATGCACATCATAATGATATTAAAAGGTCTATAAAATCTTAGAAATTAGAAAAGAAAGAATAAATGACTAAAGACGAGCTGAGAATAGTATTTTTTGGTACACCCGATTTCGCTGTCGAGAGTTTGCGACGGCTTGTGGAGGGTGGTTACAACATAGTGGGTGTGGTGACTATGCCCGATAAGATTGCTGGACGTGGTCATCGCTTGTTTCAGTCGGCTGTCAAGCAGTATGCCGTGGAGCAAGGTCTGCATCTCATGCAACCCGAGCGGCTAAAGGATGAGGCGTTTGTCGAGGAGTTGCGCTCGCTCAACGCCCAGCTTCACATCGTCATTGCATTCCGCATGCTCCCCGAGGTGGTGTGGGCGATGCCACCGCTGGGCACCTTCAATCTGCACGCCTCGTTGCTGCCTAAGTATAGAGGTGCGGCTCCTATCAACTGGGCAGTGATGAACGGCGACACTGTCACGGGCGTCACCACGTTCTTCCTCAAGCACGAGATTGATACTGGCGATGTGATTCAGCAGCAGTCCATAGAGATAGGGCGTTCCGACAACGTGGAAACGGTTTACGACCGACTGATGGTTCTTGGAGCTGACATGGTGATTGACACAGTAGACGCTATAATCGCTGGCTCCGTAAAACCCATTCCGCAAGATGAAATGCTCACTGCCGGTGAAGAAGCTACTCCTGCGCCCAAAATTTTCACAGAGACGTGCCGCATCGATTGGAACCGCCCAGCTGAGCAACTTTACAACCACATCCGTGGTCTCTCGCCTTACCCAGCCGCATGGAGTGAATTAGTTGATGCCCAAGGCAATGTGCATCACGTCAAAATCTTCGCCACCAGCGAACCTTTACCAAAGGGTGGGGCAGTGCCAGGCACTATCACCGTCGATGGCAAACACCTTATGGTAGGCTGCGCCGATGGAGCGCTTGAAATCCTCTCTTTGCAGCTATCGGGCAAGCGGCGCATGCCGGCCGATGACTTCATGCGTGGTTTCAACCTTAACAGCTGTCGTTTCCAATAAAATTTAGAATTTCCAAGAAATAAGTAAAACTTCTCAAATCAAGTGCCGTGATTGATTACCTCATGATACGGCACTTGATTTGTGTATATTTGTCTGAGTTCGTTTTTTCTGAATTAGAAAAAAAACAAAAAAAATGATTTTTATCACTGCTATTGGGAAAATTATTGTATCTTTGTAGATTGCATAGGATGGAAACATGCTTTGCGATTAATACGAGATTGTAATTAACAGAAAAAAAGCTCATGTCGCAATGGGTTTAAACGATTAAAAATAAAACGATTAAGAGATATGTTGAAGAAGTTTTTCCTTGTAGTGTGTGGCTCTTTTGTGGGCGTTTTCTTGGCGTTATTATTCTTCACACTTACTGCCGTTATAGCCAGTTTTGTGATTTTTGGCTCGATGTCGAGCAAAATGAGTCCCAAGATAGAGAAAAACTCTATCATGTATGTCAAACTTGAAGGCACCCTCAATGAGCGAGACGGTGTCGGTAACACTTCGATGCTGTCTTTGATGTCAAATAAAGGTGTTTCGCAAAGTCTGTCGACATTGCTTAAGAGTCTCAAGATTGCTAAGGAAGAAGACAAGATTAAAGGCATCTATCTTGATTGCCGTGGTATGGCAAGTGGGATGTCATCGCTCTATGAGCTGCGCGAGGCTTTAAAGGATTTCAAAAAGAGCAAAAAGTTTGTCTATGCCTATGGTGACGAGAGCATCATGCAGAGCGACTACTATCTTGCATCGGTTGCCGATTCTATCTTCCTCAACCCTGAGGGTCTGGTCGATGTGCATGGACTTGCAGCGGCAACGCCATATATGAAAAAGCTTCTTGATAAAGTGGGAGTGAATATGCAAGTAGTTAGAGTGGGTACATTCAAGAGCGCAGTAGAGCCTTATATGCTTGAATCGATGAGTGATGCCAACCGTGAGCAGCAGGAGCACTACTTGGGTAGCCTGTGGAGCGTAATCTCGAGCGACATTGCAAAGTCGCGTGACATCGATGCAAATAGGTTTGCGGCTCTAACCGATAGTGTGATGATAACGATGAGCTCAAAGGAGCTGAAAGCCAATAAACTTGTTGACCGCATCTGCTACCGTTCAGAGTTTGAGGACAAGCTTCGAGAACTGACCGATGTGGAAAAGAAAGACGACCTCAATCTGGTGTCGCCAGGTGATCTTGTATCATCGAACGACGACCCATTAGGAACCGGTGGTGACATCGTTGCCGTGCTATATGCCGACGGAGAAATTTACAGCGGCACCAATAAAGGTGGAGGCATGACGAGCGTGAATAATGATGGCATCTACAGTGAGGATTTTGCCAACCTGATTCGTGAGCTACAGTATAATGATGATGTGAAAGGATTGGTGCTCAGGGTGAACTCGCCAGGTGGCAGCGCCTTTGGTAGTGAGGAGATTTGGAAGGCTCTAGAGGACTTCAAGGCTGCGGGCAAGCCATTTGCTGTGTCGATGAGTGATTATGCCGCATCGGGTGGATACTATATCTCGTCGGGAGCACAACGCATCTTTGCCGAACCACTTACCATTACTGGAAGCATTGGCATCTTTGGCATGATTCCCAATGCCAGCAACTTGTTTGAGAACACGCTGGGAGTGAAATTTGAGGAAGTGAGCACTAATACTAATGCCATTGCAGGAACTTACTACAAACCTCTCACAGAACAGCAGACAAATGCTTTGCAGCAAATGGTGAATCGTGGATATGAGACGTTCACAGGACGTTGCGCTAAGGGGCGCAATGTGTCGCAAGACTCTATCAAGACCATTGGCGAGGGTCGTGTATGGGATGCAGTTACTGCCAAGCAAATTGGGCTCGTCGATGAGTTTGGTGGCTTGGAGGCTGCTGTCAAGTGGGTGGCTAAGCAAGCCAAACTCAGTGACGGTGATTACTCTGTTAACAATTATCCTAACCTTGAGATGTCGTTCTTAGATTTGCTCAACTCGATGCAAGGCAAGAAGCTTGAGGCCGAGATGCAACAACGAATGGGCTTGTTCTACAACAGCTATGAGCAGCTCCAGTTCGTCATGCGACGAGACCGCATGCTTTGCCTGATGGAGCCGTTAGAGATTAATTTTTAATAACACGATTGACAACAAAATACTATTGCCTTGTCTACTTGTTTCTCGTCGTACTTGTATACTTAGAAACTAACTGATGGATTTAGACAATATAATAAGAATAAGCCGAAAGGTGTTGACTGTATCGGAGAAAATTCTCCTCACACCATTGTCATGGGGATATGGCATTGGTGTGTGGGCGCGACAACAGGCTTTTAACACAGGATTGCTAAAGCAGGAGGAGTTTGACGTTCCAGTAATTTCGGTGGGTAATGTCACCGTGGGAGGCACTGGAAAGACACCTCATGTGGAGTATATTGTGTCCAGGCTCTGCCGCAAGTATGACATCGCCGTTCTCAGCCGCGGATACAAGCGTCGCACCAAAGGATTTGTTATGGCGAACGATAATCTATCACCCACCGACCTGGGCGATGAGCCTTATCAGATTTATCGCAAATTCCGCTCGATGGTCACAGTGGCAGTGTGTG
This sequence comes from uncultured Muribaculaceae bacterium, assembly GCA_905233845.1. Lineage (GTDB taxonomy): Bacteria > Bacteroidota > Bacteroidia > Bacteroidales > Muribaculaceae > Sodaliphilus. The sequence goes on from CAJOFH010000029.1 coordinate 27,190, forward strand.
AAGACCGGCGCTTGGGCATTAAGAAGTTGTTGCGTATCAATCCAGACATAAATCTCATCATTCTTGACGATGCCATGCAGCATCGCTATGTAAAGCCCAAGATTAGCGTGGTGATGATTGACTACAGCAGGCCGCCTTATGAGGACAAACTGCTGCCCCTCGGCACGTTGCGAGAGCCTGCCGACCGCATTCTCAAGTGCGACATGGTTGTGGTGACTAAGTGTCCCGATGACGTCAAGCCTGTGGATTTGCGCATGATAAAGGAGCATATGGACTTGTTCAAGTATCAGCAGCTATACTTCTCGAAGGTGCGATATGGTGCCCCCGAGCCAGTGTTTCCAATTGGCGACCCCGACCTCACATCGCTCAATTGGCTTGATAAGGATGACCTCATCCTGGGTATCGCCGGTATTGCTAATCCTCGCCCCTTTACCAAGTACTTAAAGCAGTTTGGCACTCGTCTAAAGGTGATTCATTATGATGACCACCACACCTACAGCCGTGAGGACTTCCGCTACATATTTAAGCTCTTCAAAGAGCTGGAGGGTAGTCGCAAGTACATCGTCACTACCGAGAAAGATGCGGTGCGCATTCTCAACAGTCCCTACTTCCCTCCCAGAAGGCAGCACAACATCTATTTCATTCCCATCCAAGCCGATTTCCTAAACTATGAGGACCGAGACTTCATCTACGAGCTCCAGAAGAAGATTGAAGGCATCGACGATCTGTAGTTTTCAGGGAAATTGGTTGCATGATAGCGAATAGGTGCTGTCATCGTGAACGGATTGATTACTTAAAACAAGAAACTTACAATATTAACTCTAATACATAAACTATTATGGCAAAAGAAATTAACTGGCTTGATAAGATTAAAGAAACCGCAGCTTTTATCAAGGAGAAAGTGGGCGGTGAGATGCCTAAAGCTGCTATCGTCTTAGGCTCAGGACTTGGAAACCTTGCCGATAAAATTGACATTAAGGTTGCCATCCCTTATGGCGAAATTCCCAATTTCCCCATCTCGACGGTTGAGGGTCACAAGGGACAGCTAATCTTTGGTATGCTCGGTAAGAAATACGTAATGGCTATGCAAGGACGATTCCACTACTATGAGGGATATTCGATGAAGGAAGCCACCTTCCCTATTCGTGTCATGAAAGCCATTGGCGTTAAAGTGCTGTGCGTGAGCAACGCAGCTGGAGGTATGAACCCCGAATTCCGTGTGGGCGACGTGATGCTTATCACCGACCACATCAATCTCTTCCCCGATCACCCATTGCGAGGTAAGAACTATAACGAGCTGGGCCCACGATTCCCAGCGATGAATGAGGCTTATAGTCACCGCATTATCGACTTGGCGCGTAAAATCGCCAAGGAGAACAAAATCCGCTTAATGGAAGGTGTTTATGTTGGCACCCAAGGCCCCACTTTTGAGACTCCATCGGAGTATCGCTATTTCTATCGCATTGGCGGTGATGCAGTGGGCATGAGCACAGTGCCCGAGGTGATTGTGGCTCGTCATGCTGGAATGGATGTGTTTGGCTTGAGCGTCATCACCGACCTGGGCGGTGAGGGCATCTATGTTGATGTGTCACACGAGGAGGTGCAACAAGCTGCAACTAAGGCTGAGCCCATCATGACCCTCATGGTTCAAGAGGTGATTAATCGCCTCGACGAGGTGTAACCGCCTTGACGTGGTATACTTCCTTGAGCAATAGCTGAAATAAACTACAGATTATTCTGATTGTTCTGATTTTTCCTATTTTTTCAGACTCCTCAGAGTAATCTGTAGTTTATAGTTGATTAATGAGTTGTTTTTATGGATTATCAAACGCTAATAGTTCTTGACAGCGAGGAAGAGGCTAACGAAATCATCAGTCTTTTAAAGATGAATAGCATTGATTCCTATGTTGAAGAGTCTACTCAATATGACAAGCGACCTCTTAAATTTCAGTGGGATGTCATGGTGGATAAAGACAAGGCTGGTCATGCATTGTTATGTCTATCACTATCTAAGAAATTTAAGACTCACTCAAACGACTCCTCTGCTGATGACACTCAAGATGTCGATGATGTCATTTCTTTTAGTGATATATTGACAAACTCTTCTTCCTCCTCCTATGATTTTGTCGAAAAATTAGGTGGTAAATCATTGAGAAAAGAGTCGAAAGGCTGCTCTTCATGGAGCGGTTGGGCTGTTATTGGGTTGATTGCCGTTATTCTATGGGTCGGAAATTTTAATCGTTCAAAATATTATGAATACAAGCAGCAGGCAAGTATCGATTCTATGATGAAAAGCATTGATAGAATGCACAAGCTGCAAGATAGGTTAAAGGACCGACATTTAAGGCTTTATACCGATAAGGAAGGAAATATAAAATCCTTTGTGACACAAGACTTGACTTTAGATAGGTTGAAAGAAACAGTAGAGCGTTATGATAAGTCTAATCCTCAACCTTTTGGTGAGGGTTTTATCGTCAATAAAACAAAACTGAAGGGTAAGGTCATATATTATGACATCCAGAGCACTCCAGACGTTTATAATAATGGGAAAAACGAAAAGTCACTAAAAAAGATATTGGCAAAAAATCTAAATGATAATTTGGGATTTGAAAAGTTTGTCTTTGGAAATAATCTTTATGAAAAAATGGATGAGATGGGAGTGTCTTTTATAATACGACTTTTTGATGATAAAGCCAATTCTGAATTCCAAAACATAGCAATATCGCCTGTCTATCTTAAAAGAATCGATGACAAAGAGAAAGCAGGTGTTAAAAAGTGATTTTATAATAAGTGGTTTATGAAATATATAGTACGCACACTTTCAATCGTCCTTGTCGCATTGTTGATTGCCGGAAATGTCAATGTCGATGCTAAAACACGACGCACTAAAAAACACCACAAAACACAGACAAAGACTCAGATTTCGGACAAGGATTTTATAGCTAAACTGTCGGAACAAGAACTGATAGAGCTGTATGCCCTATCTAATGAATATCTTTCGAAGCAATGTCCCTTCAAATGTGCCGATGGAGTGATGCTCCAGTCGGTGAGCTTCAAGGACAAGTGCGTCAAGATTGTCATGGCTTATACCGAAGACTATATGAGAGAAAACGGCAAGTACGTGGTGAACTCCGACTTGAGCAACATGGCTTATAGTATAATGAAAACCTATGCTGTGAATGTTATTTTAGAATTGGGAGTTTCAATAAAAACTTTTGCCAAAACAGGTATCTATTATGACTTCACGATAAAAGATGACAAAGGCAATGTGTTGGGGACTAAAAAGGTGACAAACAATGAAATTGTTAGCGCCTATAACGATCCGTCATTTAGAAATGACGCTTCGGCAGGGAATTATTGTAACTTGGAACTAATTCAGGAGATTATAAAAGCTGCTAATAAGAATACTCCAGTCGACACGGGCGAGGGTGTTATCACTACTAGAATCACAATGGATGGGACCGTAATTTATTACGATGGATTGGTTGTCGACGAGTTTATTAGTAGTTCGTTTATTGCTGCTCCAAAGGAGAACCAACGCATTTTGAAAGACATAATGGCAAGGAATCTCTACACTACTTTTTCCCAAAGTGGGTTGTTTGAAGACATGGTGTCGCTGGGAATCTCGTTTGTTGTCCGTTTCTATAAGCAAGATGAGATTGAGCCTATTCTCACCATAAATCTCTCGGCCGCCGAAATAAAGCAACAAAGCGAATTGTAAATGTTTTTGCTGTAGTTCTATTTTTTTACTACTTTTGTGAACTAAAACAATATTGATAAATTATGAGTGAAACTGAGATATCTACATTAGGAGAGTTTGGGTTGATTGATGCCTTGACACGTGATTTTAAGGTAAAAAATGCATCGACATTGAAAGGCGTGGGTGACGACTGCGCAGTGATTGACTATGGTGACAAGAAAACCCTAGTAACAACCGACTTGCTGCTCGAAGGTATTCACTTCGATCTTACTTACACACCTCTCAAGCACTTGGGCTACAAGGCCGTGGCGGTGAATCTGAGTGACATCTACGCCATGAACGGCACGCCCAAGCAGATTACTGTGTCGTTGGGTATCTCCAAACGTTTCACTGTGGAGCATATCAATGAGCTTTACTCAGGCATTTATGCCGCTTGCGAGCGCTATGGAGTGGACCTCGTCGGTGGAGACACTTCGGCATCGGTAACAGGTTTGCTCATTAGTATCACATGCATTGGCGAGGCTGCCGAGGAGGAGATAGTCTACCGCAGCGGTGCCCGTGACACCGATTTGATATGCGTCAGTGGCGACTTAGGAGCGGCATATATGGGGCTGCAATTGCTTGAGCGCGAACGTGTGGCAAGTGCTGGACTGGATAAGGACTTCCAACCCGACTTTGCAGGACGTGAATACCTGTTGGAGCGACAACTCAAGCCTGAACCTCGTGCTGATGTGATTGCCGAGTTGCGTGAGTTGGGCATTCGTCCCACTGCAATGATGGATGTGAGCGACGGCCTGTCGAGCGAGCTGCTACACATCTGCAAGCAGAGTGGGGTAGGGTGCCGTGTGTATGAGAACCGCATTCCCATCGACTACCAGACAGCCGTGATGGCCGAGGAGTTGAACATGAATCTCGTCACTGCTGCTATGAACGGCGGCGAGGACTACGAACTACTGTTCACTGTGCCGCTAACCGACCACGAGAAAGTTGAGCAGATGAAAACGGCGCGACTCATTGGTCGCATAACTAAGTCCGAACTGGGTGCCTACATGGTAACCCGTGACGACGCCGAGCTCGAAATCCGCGCTCAAGGTTGGAACGCCTTTGGGAATTCATAATGCACAATTCATAATGCACAATTGTATTCATTCCCGCGGGAGTTCACCTTTTGTGTGTTAAGACAATCAGGCTATATCTTTATCAGCGCTATGATGAGGGCGACATAGATTATGAGGGGGACAAACACGCATATTATTACTGAGCTGACGATGTAGTTCCAGCCAATGCGTTTGAACCATAGCAAGAAGTCAACCGATTTTTTGAAGGCCCAGTCGCACCAATGTCTGAAATCGTTGTGGTGAAGGATGAAAATAGTAACCCATGCAAGTATCAGTAGAGTAGTGGTGATGGGTTTCTTGATAAGAAAGTCAATCATCACTGTCCAAGTGAGAGGTACGATGAGATAGTATACAATTATGTTTATCTCATTGTAGGTCCTGCCAGTAGCTTCGGCAATTTTGTACAAGATATCGGCAACAAATTTAAAACATTTATCAATCATAATAAAGCGATTTAGTGGTGGCGGAGGTGATGATGTTTTTTGCTGTGTCGACCAGTAGTTGCTGTGCTGTCATTGTCATCGGTTTGATCCTCGGTCTCTTGTGACAATAACTTCTTTTTTAGCTCTTTTTTGTCAACTTTCTCCTCTTTTTTCTTGTCTTCTTTTCCGATTTCTTTCTCGTCGTCATTCTTGCCATCTTTTTTGTCAACTTTCTCGTCAACTTTCTTGTCAACTTTTTCGTCAACGACTTCCTCGATTATTTCAACTTTAGGTCTTGTTGCCTTTTTGAGTTTTGAAGAGGCCTGCGATGCATTTTTCAAGCTTTGCTTGCTGTCGCTGTTGATACCGTATTTTTCGGCAGGTGGAATGATGAGTGCTGTCCCTTTAGGTATTTCGTGATAGTCTGGGAATTGCTGCTGGTTCTCCAGTGCGATATATACCCAGAAGGCACGGTCGCCATAGTGCTTTTGCGCCATGTCGTGCAAACTGTTGTCTCTGCGCAGGGTATCTATTACAATCTTAGTGGGCTGAGATGCAATGGTGTCGTTTTGAGCAAGTTTCTCATTCTCTTGCCCTGAATTCTTGTGAAGGACTAGACCTGTGATGAGGGCTATGGCTGCTATGACAGCGGCAAGGGCAATCCACAAGCGCTTGCGACTTCTCTCAGGCGGTTGAGTGGTAGCCTCAACAATCTCGGCAACGGGAGCGACAGGCTCTTCGTCCTCAGTCTCGGTTTGTGGCTCGGGTGCTGGTTGTGGTTCGGAAACTGGTTGTTTCTCGAGATTATGCTGCAAAGAAGCATCATCATTTTGTTCTAGCTTCTCGGTTTTAGGTTGCATGGTTGCGTCAATCTCGTCAAGTTGCTCTTGTGAAATCTCATCGCATAGTTCCACAGGTTTAAACTGTGCAAAAGGTGCATTGACAGTCTCGGCAAGATCTATGTCGGGAGTGAAGACAATGTCTTTTCCTGTGTTGTCCTTTGCAAGCTTAAATGACCCTAATCCTTTTATTTTTACGCTTTGTCCACAGCTTAGTGCTTGCGTGATGTTGGCAAAGAGTTCTTGAAGGAACAGTTCGCTCATGCGATTTGTAGTGCTGGCTTTCTCTGCAACCAACTCAACCAGTTGTGGAAATGCTATCTTCTCTTTCATGGCTGGTTGAGTTTTTTCTTGAGAATATTGCTGGCGCAGAACTGTACTTCCACCCGTGGAGGAACGAGGGTGCGCTTGCCAGTCTCATTGTCGACCTCGACGCTCTCATTGTGCTTCACAGCCTCAAAGGTTCCGAATCGTGGCACACTAATGCTGTCAAGCTCCGAGCAACGTTCAATCACAACGTTGCTCAGAGCCTCCAGTAGTTTATTGATATCACTCTTGCTGCGCCCGAGTGATTTGGATAGCGTGTCGACTAATTCCTTGTGTTGCATGTTTCTAGATTTTCTAGATGTTCTAGAAAGTCTAGATTTTCTAGAACTGAAAACTGACTACTAATCACTGATTACTTCTTTTGTGCCTTGGCCCAGCTGTCTTTCAGAGTGATGGTACGATTGAATACCAAGTGGTCGGGAGTACTGTCGGGATCTACGCAGAAGTAACCAATGCGTTGGAACTGGAACTTATCCTCAGGCTTAGCTATTTCGGCCAAGTAAGGTTCAATCTTGGCATTTGTTATCACTTTGAGTGAGTCAGGATTTAGCAGATCACGGAAATCCTTATCGGCCTCGGCAGAAGGGTTCTCGACAGCAAAAAGACGATCGTAAAGTCTCACCTCTACCTCTTTGCAGTGGCGAGCCGAAACCCAGTGAAGTGTGCCCTTCACCTTGCGCATACTGCCTGGTGTCCCGCTCAGAGTATCGGGGTCGTAGGTGCAATGAATCTCGGTTATGTTGCCATCGGCATCTTTTACCACGTCGTTGCACATGATGATGTAACCACCTTTGAGTCGCACTTCCTTGCCGGGAGTCATACGGAAGAATTTCTTGGGGGGATCTTCCATGAAGTCATCGCGCTCGATGTAAATCTCGCGGCAGAAAGGCATCTCATGAGTGCCAGCATTCTCCTGCTCAGGGTTGTTGTCCATTGCGAGCATCTCAATCTTGTCTTCGGGATAGTTGGTGATAACTACCTTTACGGGGTTGAGGACTGCGCACACACGGTTGGCGTTCTTGTTAAGATCTTCGCGGATGTTGTGCTCCAGCAAATCAATGTCATTAAGTGCTTCATACTTGGTGTAACCAATGTCATCGAGGAAGTTCTTGATGGATTGTGGGGTATAGCCACGGCGACGAAGACCGCAAATAGTTGGCATGCGTGGGTCGTCCCAACCAGCTACAAGTCCTTCTTTCACCAGTTGCAGGAGTTTGCGCTTACTCATCACGGTGTAAGTGAGGTTCAAGCGGTTGAACTCTATCTGGCGTGGGCAGTACTGGTCAACGGTGTCGCCAGCAAGCAGGTGAGCGAAATAATCGTAAAGTGGACGGTGAGGAACAAACTCCAGAGTGCATATTGAATGGGTTACCCCCTCGAAATAGTCGCTCTGACCATGGGCGAAGTCATACATTGGATATACTTTCCACTTAGTGCCAGTGCGCCAATGTGGAGTCTTGATGATGCGGTACATGATGGGGTCGCGGAAGTGCATGTTGCTCGACGCCATGTCAATTTTAGCACGAAGTACTCGGGCTCCCTCGTCAAACTCCCCAGCATTCATGCGCTCAAAAAGGTCGAGGTTTTCCTCTACCGAGCGGTTGCGGTAAGGACTCTCGGTCCCAGCTTGAGTGGGAGTGCCCTTTTGCTGGGCAATCTCCTCGCTGGTCTGGTCATCGACGTAGGCGAGTCCACGCTTGATAAGGTCAATGGCAAAGTCATAAAGTTTCTCGAAATAATCACTGGCGTAGTACAGACGGTCGCCCCAGTCATAGCCCAACCAGTGGATGTCGCGCATAATAGACTCTACATACTCGGTATCTTCCTTTTGGGGGTTGGTATCGTCGAAGCGAAGGTTACAGGTGCCACCAAACATCTCGGCAACGCCAAAGTCCATGCATATCGCCTTGGCGTGACCAATGTGGAGATAGCCGTTTGGCTCAGGTGGGAATCGGGTGTTAAGGCGTCCACCGTTCTTTCCTGCTGCCAAGTCATCGGCAACGATTTGCTGTACAAAGTTGAGGACTTTCTTTTCCTCAGCGGGTTTTATTTCGTTATTCTCTGCCATAATAGTTTGAGATTTAATTATTATTCAATGATTTAGATTTTTTATGTCCTCATTGGGCTCATTTCAAACTGCAAAGTTAGTAAATAGTTTTCAGTTATCAGTTATCAGTTATCAGTTTTTTTGAAATCACATCT
>CAJOFH010000030.1 GCA_905233845.1 uncultured Muribaculaceae bacterium
CTTCTTTGACAACAAACCCACTGCCATCAGAGGGTTCTACATTGAACAGTCGCCTCAATTGTCGATTTTTTGATAGAGCTTATCCCGAACTCGGGTATTATATTTGTTTGTGCCAATAATTAGAAAATGTGTGGTTAGATGTAAAACATGGCTAACCACACGAAATATAAATGAAGCAGGTAACTCCCTATTTCCCGAGTCGAGAACGCTCGTCTTGTCCGGCGCCGGTGCCGCGGTATTTGCTTTGGGTGGCGTTGAACTTGTAGCGCAAGGTTATTTCGAGTTGTCGAGAGTCATTTTTAGTGATGGAGCGCATTGAGCGCAAGCCGTAGTTTATATTCAAGTCCTCATAGGCACCCAGCAGGTTGTGACCTGCTACCTGTACCGAGAGGCGCTCGTTGAGGAATGTCTTTGTCATGCTCAGATAGAGTTGCCAGTTTGCCTTGTTGATATTCACATTCTCTTTATCGCCGCATGAGGTGAAGGCGAGGTTTGCTTGTGCGGTGAGCGTAGGTTGGATTTGGAAATTGTTGTTCCATTGCACAAGGAAAATGGGGCGCTTGGGGCTGATGAAGCCAACAGGTGACGGAATCTTCACCCAGTCCTTGAGCAAGCCCATTGTGAGGCGCGGTTGGTAGATGCCGAACTGCGGATTGAGTGATACCATGGCTTGGAAAGCGTCGGCATGGTCAACATTGTCGCGGGTGATAATAGTGGTTTCCTCGCTATCAGGGACAGCCTCGCCCACATTGACAATGATGTCGTTTGTGCGCTTGTAGTCAAGCATGACGCTCATCCATCTCCACATAACCATCACCGACAGCGAATTGACTACCGATGGTTGCAGAATGGGGTTACCGCGGTTCCAGGTGAAGCGGTTGACGTAGGTGGTGTTGCCCGAGAGCATGAAGTAGTAAGGACGCATGATCTTCATACTGTAGTTGAGCATGAGCTGCACTTTGCCGGCACGCGCCATCAGCCCCACGCTGGGGAAGAAGTGGTGATAGGTGCGGCTCTGCTCGGCGATGCGCACGCCACTGTCGTAATAATCGGAGTTAACGTTCTCGTTGCGTAGACCCAGGCGCAGTTGGCCGAAAGGCAACGGACGGCTGTACTCGGTGAACAGGATGTAATTGCGCTCTCGCTGCTCGGTGAACGTGGTGGGCACAATGTTCTCGGGGTTGATATAGTCATCATTACGTCGCGTGTTGTCGTACTCGCCTCCCACCTGCAGGTTGCCACCCCACAGCGGCCACGAGAGCACGAGTTTGGAGGCCCACAGTTGGTTGCGTTGCACGCTTTGGCTTGTCACCGTGCGGCTCTGTTGCTCCTGGCTCACTTCGTTGTTGAAGAAATCGGTGCGGTTCTTGAAGAATACATAATCGGAGTTAAAGTCGATAGATGTCTTGCCTACTCGGCCGTTATAGTAAACGTTGAGCGTGTGCGGCATATTGAATGTCTTCTTCATGAACAGGTCGTTGTCGAGGTGATCGTAGAAAGCTCCGTCGGCAGTCACGTCAGCGACGACCCAGCCCGTAGTGCGGTCGAGTAAATGCGCCTTTGTCTCGTAGCGCGCACCCACGGCATGGTGGTCGTTGAAGATGTAGTTGACACCCCACGACGAGTAGAGCGAGTTGGCGTGGCGGCGGCTGAAGGAGAGACCTTCGTGGTGCCAATGCTTGTCGGCACTCACATCGAAAGTGACGGTCTCCTCGCTCTTGTAGCGGTTGTCGTTGTACCATACGCTGCCGAACATATCCAGCCCCTTGTGGCGATAATTCCAGTTAAGTCCCAACGCGATATCGGGATACTTACATGCCCAAAAACTCGCCTGTGTGTCGAAAGAGAAACCTTCGCCCTGCGGACGCTTGGTCTTGATTAGGATTACCGCTTCCACGTCGGCCTTGTACTTGGCACCAGGGTTGGTCACGAGTTCCACACTTTGGATATTCTCACTACTAAGTTGCGCAAGCTCGCTCTCGTTGCGCATCTGCCGTCCATTGATATAGATGAGAGGTGTACCCTTACCGAAGACTTCCACGCTCGTTCCTTTCTTTTGCACACCTGGCAGATTGCCAAGCACTTCGGTCGCAGTACCGACTTTGCTCAAAAGCGTTCCATCAACGTCGGTCTTAATTCCCTCGGTAGTGAGTTTGTAGGTGGGTCGTACACCTTTCACTTCAATCTCGCCGAGCAATGTGGCTTCGGGCTGTAGCTGCATAGTACCCAAATCCCCAGCAGTTGCATTGATACACTTTGTCTCATAGCCGATGTATGAGATTTTGACTATAACGCTTGATTGTTCGGAGGTGAGCGAAAACACACCGGCATCATCGGTCATTGTGCCTGACACAAATGCACTGTCGGTTGGATTGAGAAGCATCACGTTTACAAAGGCGAAAGGCAACCCCGTCTCATCAATGACCCTTCCTGTGAAATTTGCTGCTGAGACTGTCATTGCCACAGCAAGTGAGAGAATAAAAATTTGAATGCGTTTCATTGTTGTATCTATTTTGTGTTTATTTGTTCTTTCAGTGGCAAAATTATTGCCCCTTACATTCGATAGACGTACACAAAAGGGTGAATTGTTGCAGCAATTTTGAAAAACAGTGAACTTTCACACTTTTGGGTGTTAATCCGTTTAACAATTCAATGGTTCAGAATTCAATAAATTGACGTAAAACTCAATCATAATGTTTCATACAATTTGCTCTTTTTGAAAAAATATTGATTTGGGTTAAAGTTTTGCCCCTTTGCTTTGCAAAAATTATTACTCTATACCGTTGTTATTCAAACACAAAAGTGTGAAATACAATCACTAAATGTTGTCAAGACACATCTTTTACACTTTTTGGTGTGAAAATTATTAACATTCGCAAAATTTTCTGTAACTTTGCGTTCACAAATCAAACCATTATGGCAAAAGTTGAGGATTTCTTTTCGACTATAAATTCAGTAAGCGACATTCAACAAGAGCGGTATGCCCACCTTGAATTACTCAAGCGTGCCATTGACGCTATGGCCAATGCCACTTACCAAAGCATCTATGTGATTGACTATTTCAAGCGCGAGTTCCTTCACGTGGCAAGCAACCCGTTATTTTTGTGCGGTCACACGGCTGAGGAAGTGTGTCAAATGGGATATGCTTTCTACATTGAGCATGTGCCAATAGATGAACAGGTAATGCTAACTGAAATTAACGAAGCAGGATTTCAGAAATTTAATGACACGCCACTTGATGAGCGAAAAGGCTGTTTCATGAGCTATGATTTCCACATATTGGGCGATGAAACGAGTTTCTTAGTTAACCATAAAATCACACCGTTTGCACTAGCAGATAATGGCAGGGCATGGTTAGCAATGTGTGTCGTTTCACTCTCGTCACACAGTGAGCCTGGCCACATTGAATTCCACAAGAAAGGCGACGCAAAATACTGGGAATACTCACTTGACCACCATCGATGGATTCTTAAAGAGGCCGTCACGCTTCGCCCACAAGAGAAACAGGTGCTCATTTTTTCAGCACAAGGCTACACTGTAGCACAAATCGCCGACAAGATGTGTCGCTCAGTTGATACTATCAAGACCTACAAACGTCTTATGTTTGAACGCCTCGGCACACGTTCTATCACCGAAGCACTTACCCTAGCCACCAATTCGGGGCTGATATAACATTTAAGTGAAAAGTTTATAAATCATTTAGAGTCCAAAAGTTTTGTAGATAAAGAAATAATAATTATTTTTGCGGTCATAAATATGTGGAATTACACAAAAATAGTCCCCTAAATATGATTATTGAGAGAAATTATTATTTAAATCAGCTTATTCAAGGACAAGGCAATGGACTTGTTAAAGTTGTGACTGGCGGAAGACGATGTGGCAAATCGTTTTTACTGTTCAACTTATTCCGTAAACATTTACTTGAAAGTGGCATATCCGAGGACCACATTATTGGATTGTCACTTGACGATAGACGAAGTACCTTATTGCGAGACCCCGATAAGTTGCTTGACTATATTGATTCTAAAGTCAAATTTGATGGCAAGACACATTATGTCATTCTTGACGAGGTGCAACTGGTTAAGGATTTTGTTGAGGTACTTTTGAGCCTTATGCATAATTCGCAGTTAGAAGTGTATGTTTCTGGGTCTAATTCAAAATTCCTATCAAAAGACGTGGTGACTGAATTTCGTGGTAGAGGTGATGAAATCAGGGTATGGCCATTATCATTTAGTGAGTATTATGCTGCCGTCGGAGGTGACAAAGTAGCAGCGTGGAAAGATTATTATACCTACGGCGGATTACCTCAAGTACTACAGTTGCCAAATGAACAAAAGAAGATGGAATATTTGGCCAATCTGTTTGAGTTGACCTACTTGCGTGATGTTATTGAGCGCAACCACTTGAGAAATTCCGTTGGAATGAAACAACTGGTGAGAATACTAGCCTCGGCAATTGGCGCTCCAACCAATCCGCGTCGCATTAGTAATACTTTTAAATCATTAGAATCGATAAGTATTAAGGCTACAACAATAGCTGAGTATATAAATTATCTTAAAGACACTTTCTTGATTGAAGAAGCAATGCGTTTTGACGTTAAGGGACGCAAATATATCGGTACCGAAACTAAATATTATTTCTCTGATATAGGTTTGAGGGCGGCTGTGCTTAATTTCAGGCAGCAAGAAGAAACACACATAATGGAGAATATCATTTATAATGAATTGCGAAAACGAGGCTATTTAGTTGATGTGGGGCAAGTTGAAATTTGGGAAAAAGATGAAAATGGCAAATCTCAACGCAGAAAACTTGAAGTGGATTTCGTCGTAAACCGCGGGTCGGAACGCATATACATTCAGTCTGCCTTTAGAATGCCAACAGTAGAGAAAGAATCACAAGAACAACGACCTCTATTGAATATTAACGATAATTTTCGCAAAATTATCATTGTAGGCGATGATATAAAGAGCAAAGTCAATGAGCATGGAATTAAAACCATAGGACTGCTCAATTTTCTCCTTGACCCAAACAGTTTAATTGTATAGAGGTTTCTTTTAGGCGTTGAGCTAAAAGAGAAAAAGACGCATTAAGCAAGAATTTTTTAAAAAAATCAATATAATAATTAGAGTTTATTAACAGTCTATCAGCGACTTAAAATGCCTGCGTGCCGGGGCGCTACAGGGAGGATAAAAGGCAAAAATCGGGGTATTTTAAAATGTAACTAATTGATAGTCAGCGAAGATTTCCCTAAGGGGGATTGAGTGGAAATTCCACAAATCAACGCATGAACGGTCAAATAAATATAAATTGACAAATAGGAGGAAATTGAGGTTTTTTATTAATTTTGCAATCTGCTATTAACATACTCTATTTTATAACCCAAGTTTCAGGTGTAATTCACCTCACGAAACTTATAAATCAAAACATTATGAAGAAATTATTATTCTTTGCTTTAATCGCATTAGTGCCATTCTTTGGCAATGCCCAAAAGGTTAAGTATGTGGAACTTGATAAGAACGCTCCCGTCTACAAGACCGCAAAAATCTCGAGTGTTAAGCTCAACACTGATCTTAAGGGTTATTTTGAGGGCTTTGCAATGAAAGGCCAAGCCTTATATCCTTTTGCTCAACAAGTTTTAAGCACCAAGGGCTCATGGTATCAGCTTCCCCTTGGTTGGGTTCAGAAGAAATATGCCAAACCCATAGCCAATAAGGCTATTCCAGAGAATGTGTTTAAGAAACATTTTGTTGGCTCGTTGATGGATCCCAGCATCAAAAAGAAAAAAGGCAATGGTGGTCTGGCAATTGAATATGACTTGTACTGTATGAGAGTTGATGAGAATAGCGACGATGTTATAGTTTTCTTACACAGGTTCCATGAGAGTGGTATTATTTGCACAGCAAAACTGAGCGATAATCTCATCAAATGTGATAAATTTATCCATGTTAAGGACGCTAAGCTCGATAAGAACCTCGAGGATTTTAAATTCACTATCTGCCGTGAGAAAGGTGGCTTAAAAATGTATACCATTAATTTTGGCAATCGCTTGAATACTGTTGTTTATGAGCCTATTATCGATGTGAGCAGTGATGGATTCGACCCGGAGAAATTGACGACAAAAGATTTAATGCTCATGTATCAGAATATTGGTAAAATTGGTATGCCAACCAAATTGTGCATCTCGGTCAACACCTTCGAGAATTTAGAAGAGAAGCAGTATGATTAATAAAGGAGGAATTTGTAATTTAATATTTTATAGAGTCCACCTAAACATTTTCTATAGGGATTGAAAAAAATGGTCTTAAAGGGATAGTTCTTTTAAGGCCATTATTTCTTATTGAGTGAAAGCGATTCCGAGGACGATTTCCACAGCTGGGTCGTGGGCGATTTGGGCAGGATTGGTACCGAGGGCGCCTTCGGGCACTGCCATGCCATGTTTTGCATAGTGCTCTCGCCAGTAGTCGAGTATGCGGCCGTTGCTGTCGTGGAATGACATGTTGATGAGCGGAAATAGTCGTTGTCCTTTGCCGTTCACATAACTCAGCTGCACAAGCTCGCTGCAGTATATTTCTTGAGTGTCAATCATGTAGAGGTCATCGTATGGTTTACCTAGGTACATGAGCGCGTTGCTCACGCTCTGTTCCACACCGCTGCGGTCGCGAAGCCGTCCCACTCGCAAGCCGCCCTGGCTCTTGGCTATGCGTTCGCAGAACAATTCGAAGGGAGTGAGTGTGACCCCCTCATCAATAGCCTCGAGAGCATAGAGCTTTCCTTCAACCCATGTGGCAATCGCCACGTGATAGAAGGGTAGTTCATTGCTGTCATGAACGGTAGCTTCGCTGATGGCTCGGCCCGCTGTGCTGCTGTAAGCAAAAAGCAGGTCGCCCTCCAGTATTTTGTCCTCGCTTGGCACTTGTGCCTGCATGACTGTGGCAGCAAGCAGAAATAATAGTATAATAATGTGTCGCATATTGATAATTTACAGAAAACCCCACAAGGGATGTCCCTTGCAGGGTTTTTAGGTCTTTCTTGTGCTGTGAAATTACTTGCGGATACCAAGCTCTTTCTTTGCGATGATAGCACGATAGCGAGTGATGTCGGTGCGGATGAGATAATCCAACAGACGACGACGCTTACCAACCAACATCTTAAGTGCACGTTGAGTCCTATGATCCTTCTTGTTGACCTTCAAATGCTCGGTCAAGTGGGCAATACGGTATGAGAATAATGCTATCTGCGCTTCAGGTGAGCCAGTATCAGTATTGCTTTTGCCGTAGGTGCCAAAGATCTCTTTTTTCTTGTCTTGATCTAAGTACATCGTGTAAAATTTATTGTTGTTTTGCAAAATTGCGGTGCAAAGGTAGATAAAAAATTCGAACTGACAATAAGTTGCGTCATTTTTTTTGACAATTTTTGTTTTTAATTGCTTTTTTGATGATGTTGTCGTCACATTTCCTGGAGCAAATCTCCCTTAAAGTATAAATAAAATTAAAAAAACGCTCAAAATAATATGATAATTTGTTATGTATTCAATTAAAACCACTATCTTTGCACCGAAGTTTTGAGATTTTTACAAAATAAAAGACAAGCTTTGAGGTTATTATATTGAAATCATTTCTTAGACACAAAAAAGACGAGGCCGCGAGGTCGCGCATTTAACTATTATATTACAACAAAACAGTATTAACCCTTATTAGTTAATCTCAGCTATGGATGAGAACATAGAGAAAAAACCGAAGAGACCCCGCATTGGCGAGGGCCGTCCTGTGATGGGCGAGAATGAAGTGACTACTACAAGAGTAGAAAATGCCGATTTTAATCGTGAAACACATGCCGGAGAAGATGCTGTCAATGAGCAGCATGACGGCAATCAACAAAGTGGCTACCAGCAGCGCAACTATCAAGGTGGTTATCAGCAACGTGGTGGTTATCAGCAACGTGGAAACTATCAACAGCGTGGCAATTATCAGCAACGCGGTGGTTACCAGCAACGTGGCAATTATCAGCAACGTGGCAGCTATCAGCAGCGTGGTAACTATCAGCGCTACCAGCAACAAGGCGAGGGGGAGCAGCAGGAAGGTAACTACCAGCAGCGCACCTATAACCGTCCACAACAAGGCAACTACCAGCAGCGCGGTGGCTACAACCGTCAGCAGGGTGGTTATCGTCAGCAAGGCGGTAACTATCAGCAACGAGGTGGCTATCAGCAGCGTGGCTACGGTAATCAGCGCAACCAGCGTCCTGGCGGTCGCAAGATGCAGGGTCCACGCCCACAGATGCGCTTTACTCCACGTCCACAACGCATTGAGTATGAGGAGCCAATCGTTGATCCCAACACCACTATGCGCTTGAACAAGTTCATGGCAAATGCCGGCATCTGCTCTCGTCGTGAGGCCGATGAGCTCATCCAGAAGGGTGTTATAAAGGTGAATGGTCAGGTTGTTGACCAACTTGGTATCAAGATCACCCCACAAGACATTGTGGAATATAATGATCAGGTGGTTGTTGCCGAGAAGAAATGCTATGTGCTTCTCAATAAGCCTAAAGACTGCGTGACTACAAGCGATGACCCCAATGGTCGCAAGACTGTTATGGACTATGTGAAGGGCGCTTGCGAAGAGCGTATCTATCCAGTTGGCCGTCTCGACCGTAACACCACTGGCGTGCTGTTGCTCACCAATGATGGCGACTTGGCTTCGAAGCTCACTCATCCACAGTATGTTAAGAAGAAAATTTATCAGGTTTGGGTCGACAAACCCATCACCGAGGACGATATGCAGCACATTGCCGACGGCGTAGAGCTTGACGATGGTCCCATCCATGCCGACGCTGTTAGCTATGTTAGCCCTACTGACCGTAAGCAGGCTGGCATCGAAATTCATTCGGGCCGCAACCGTGTGGTGCGCCGCATCTTCGAGGCGCTGGGCTATCATGTTGTGAAGCTTGATCGCGTTTACTTCGCTGGCTTGACCAAGAAGAACTTGGCTCGCGGCAAGTGGCGTTACCTCACTCAGGAAGAGGTGAACTACCTGAAACAAAACTCATTTGAGTAAAAATTAAAAAAACAAAACTATCAACTGCTCATCCCCAGCGCTTGGGCATGGGCAGTTGAGATAATTGACCTAAAATATTATTATGGCAATAAAACGAACAAAAATTGTTGACGCCTTCAGTGGTGAGCTCGAGGGCCAACAGGTGTGTGTGAAAGGTTGGGTGCGTTCCCGACGTGGCAACAAGTACATTCAGTTTATCGCTCTTAACGACGGTTCCACCATTAACAACCTTCAAGTGGTTGCAAGTTTGGAGCAATTTAGTGAGGAGGAATTGAAACCCATCACTACTGGTGCAAGCTTGTGTGTGATAGGAAAGCTGGTAGCATCTCAAGGCAAGGGTCAGAGTTATGAGGTTCAGGCCGAGGAGATTGAGGTTTACGGCGGAGCCGAGGACTTCCCCATGCAGAAGAAAGGTCACACCCTTGAGTTCTTGCGTGAGAAAGCCCATCTTCGCATGCGCACCAATACCTTTGGAGCTGTGTTCCGCATACGTCATCACTTGGCATTTGCGATTCACAAGTTCTTCAACGACAAGGGTTTCTTCTACCTGCACACTCCACTCATCACTTCGAGTGATGCCGAGGGAGCTGGCGAGATGTTCCAGGTTACGACTCTCGATGTGAATGACATGCCTCGCACCGAGGACGGAAAAATTGACTACAGCAAGGACTTCTTTGGCAAGATGACCAGCCTCACCGTGAGTGGTCAGCTTGAGGGAGAGCTTGGTGCAACAGCGCTTGGCGCCATCTATACCTTTGGTCCAACCTTCCGCGCCGAGAACAGTAACACACCCCGACATCTTGCCGAGTTCTGGATGATAGAGCCTGAGATGTCGTTCTATGACATCAACGACAATATGGACCTCGCCGAGGAGTTCATCAAATATTGCGTGAAGTATGCTCTCGACCACTGCCAGGACGACATCGAGTTCTTGAACAAGATGTATGACAACACCCTTATCGAACGCCTTAACAGCGTGCTAAAAGATGAATTTGTGCGACTCACCTATACCGAGGGTATCAAAATTCTCGAGGAGAGCGGCGAGAAGTTTGAGTTCCCAGTTAAATGGGGCGTAGACCTTCAGAGCGAGCATGAGCGCTACCTCGTCGAGAAGCATTTCAAGCGCCCAGTTATCCTCACCGACTATCCCAAGGACATTAAGGCTTTCTACATGAAGCAGAACGACGACGGCAAGACAGTGAGAGCTATGGACGTGCTGTTCCCACAGATTGGAGAAATCATCGGTGGCTCGGAGCGTGAAGCCGACTACGACAAACTTATGAACCGCATTAACGAGTTGGGAATCCCCATGAAGGACATGTGGTGGTATCTCGAGACACGCAAGTTTGGTACCGTACCTCACAGTGGCTTTGGACTCGGTTTTGAACGCCTTGTCCTCTTTGTGACCGGTATGGCAAACATCCGCGACGTCATTCCATTTCCCCGCACTCCAAACAACTGCGAGTTCTAAGCACAAGAACAATACATTTTAAATGCCGCCATCAAGCTTTATAAAAGCTCGGTGGTGGCATTCTTTTTTCATTAAAAAAGTCTTTTTATAAAGTGTTGTGATTAAAATTAAGTTAAAAAGTTTGGGCTATTAGGGAATAATTTCTTTATTAGGAGAAAAAGTGTTATCTTTGCAGTTAATTTATCGATTGCTATACACTTTACAATGGACATAAATAAAGTTTTATTCATCTCACAAGAGATATCTCCTTATCTGCCCGAGGGCGAGATGGCAACCACGAGTCGTTTGCTCGCTCAGGGTGTTCAGGAGAAGGGTATTGAAGTGCGCACTTTCATGCCCAAGTATGGATTCATTAACGAGCGCCGCAACCAGTTGCACGAGGTGATCAGACTCTCGGGCATGAACCTTATTATCGACGACACCGACCATCCGTTGGTCATTAAAGTGGCAACTTTGCAGCCCTCGCGTCTTCAGGTGTATTTCATCTATAACGAGGACTATTTCATTCCAAATATCGCCAAAGACTTGGAGATTAATACTCATCCCGACGACAACGATGAGCGCTCAATCTTCTATGTGCGTGGTGTGCTCGAAACCGTCAAAAAGCTTAGATGGATTCCAAGCATTATTCAGTGTAGTGGTTGGGTGACCGCACTTGCTCCATTGTATATTAAGAAGTTCTATAGCGATGACCCCTCTTACCGTGATGCTAAGGTCGTGATGTCGCTCTTTGATGAGCAGATGGTCGCTCCTCTTAATGAGAAACTTGCCGAGAAACTCAAGTTTGATGGTTTTGCTGAGGAAGACCTTGCGCCCATCATCTCTAAGCAGGCAAGCTATATCGACCTGATGAAGCTCGCACTTGAGAATTGTGATGCAGTGATGCAGTGCAGTGAGAACGTTGACGAGCAAGTGTTGAAGCTCGTCGAGGAGTCGAAACTTCCATTCTTGCCTTATCAAGAAGGCGACCATGCCGATGTGATGAACCGTCGCATGGACTTCTATCACAGTTTGTAGCAAGATGATGTCATGACATGATAAATGTCGTAGTTTAAAGAAAACGGATATGAGAAATTTTTTATATGTGTTAGTGGCTACTGTGTTGTTGGTAATGGGTTTCAGCTCTTGCATCGATGATACTATAGGCCCATCAATCTCTGACATCCATTCGGCTGTGGTTGAGGATTCTGGATTTGTGTTCAGAGGCGTGTCGGTGAGAAACACACATTTGCGTTCGCGTAGCAGCATCCAGCTGCTTGGCAAAGTCAATGCCGATGGCTATGGCACTCTAACTAGTGATGTTGTGGCTCAGTTCATGCCCACTACAGCAATAGATACTGTGGGCGTGCACGGAGGCGACCAGTGGATAGATTCGTGTTTCATTACCATGCGAGTGGCTGTGGGCGATGTCATTGGCGACACACTCGCTCCCATGCGTATGAATGTCTATAAGCTCAACAATCAGCTTCCTGTGCCCATCTTTTCCGACTTCAACCCTGGTGGATATTACAACTCATCCGACCTGATGGGCTCGGTGACTTACTCAGCTACCAGCGAGGACCGCATAACTGCCTATAACTCAACAGGGACAGCTGCAGTCACCTACTATGAGGTGAACGTGCCGGTGCCTGTGAGTTATGCCCGCGACATCTTCAATGAGTATAAGAGCAACCCATCCACATTCTCCACACCAAAGCAGTTTGCCGACTTTTTCCCAGGCATTTACATCACCAACACTTATGGTGAGGGTCATGTGATGAACTTCTATGACATCGAGTTTGTGACCTATTATCGCAAGTATGTGAAACTTGACGAGAGTAGCGACACTATTTATCCAGCTATGCGTCAAAGCTATATGGCAGTTACCCCCGAGGTGGTGTATAACAACAATATAACCCTTGATGTTGACAGTGAGGTGGAGAACTTGATTGCCGCTGGCAGCGCTATCGTAATGGGACCAGCAGGCTATGAGGTACACGCCGATTTCCCCATTCAGGACATTATTGACAAGTTTAAAGCCGCCTCGTCGGACGGATTGGCTGTTGTCAACACCCTCACACTCGATATCCCTGCCGAGGAAGTGGTCAATAAATATGATATTGCGCCACCCAAATATCTTCTTATGGTCAAAGAAAGTTATCGTGACGAATTCTTTGAGAAAGACACTTTGACCAACAACAAAGACGCATTCTATGCCGAGTATAACGAGCAGGAAGATTGTTACACGTTCAGTGGTCTCCGTCAGTATTTGCTCGATATTATCAACAACAAGGGTGGGGTGGCACCCGAGAGCGACAAGAAGTTTGTGATAATGCCTATCGATGTCACAACTTATACTAACTCCACAACGTCGTCTTATTATTACTATTACAGCTCAGCCGCTTCGACCGAGGTTGTGACCAAGATTGCTCCGGCGGTATCGAAGCCATGCATTGTCAAGCTCAATCTTGATAAAGCGAAATTGCGATTGGTCTACAGCAAGCAGATGGTATATTAGCTGTTGATAGTCTACACTCGCATAACAGAATTATAGCAGGTCATTGACGCCTGCACCAGCCACAATAGCTCAGTCGGTAGAGCAACGCATTCGTAACGCGTAGGTCACGGGTTCGAGTCCCGTTCGTGGCTCAATACATTTCCTCAATGAGCAAATCTTTGAGGAAATTTTTTGTGTAGTCCTATTAATGCGCGAGGCTCTTTTTGCAATTATTAACTAGCTTGAAGGTAATATGTTAGGCTTACCATCGTTTTTAAAAATAAAGTGATTTTAAAACGAGAATATTATGGAAACTAATGATGTAAACTTGCCCCCATTGCCCGATGGTGTGGCCATGGAAAATAATTTGGGAAATGAGGTTCCACCAGCTCCTGTTAGGCCGGCTTATGCACCCGAACCAGTTGAGGAGCCTAAGAAAAAGAAATTCACCGAAACTTTAGGGTTTAAGGTGGCGTTTATTGTGTTGCTGTCATTCGTCTTGCTTTTGCCAACATTGATGATTGACAGTCTAAGTGGTGATAGGGAAGGCACCTCAAAAGGGGCTCGAAGCGAGATTTCAGACAAGTGGGGTAGACCACAACATATTACTGGACCTGTGATTGCTATCCCTTATAATGCTAAACTGAAAGGTGATACTTCAGTTTCGGAGCACATGTTATATGTCTTGCCAAAGTCACTGAATGTGAATGCCGAAGTCAAGAGCCAGACACTCTATCGCAGTATCTACGAGAGCGTGGTTTACAATTCTGGAATAGACTTTGACGGATCGTTTAAGATTAAAGGATTATTGCCGGCCGAAGTCGACAGTACTGGCCTTGAATTTGATAAAGCCCATGTTGAAGTGGGAATTACTGATTTGCGAGGTATTTCCCAGAAACTCGTTATGGACTTAAATGGCAACAAAATTGAGATTAATGACGGAGGTAAGGATGGAAACATTCAAGTAGAGGATTTTTCGATGACTCCTGCTGTAGCTAATGAATATGATGATGCTGTTGCCTATGATGTCGAGAGCGAAGCGGTTGATTATGTCGACATGTATAAAGCAACAGGTGGCTCAGTTGCTAAAGCAGGACTAGATGCGTCACAAATTGCTCAGCTCGATTCTGTCCAATTCAAAGTGCATCTTGACTTGAAGGGGTCTGAAAGTCTGAATTTTACTCCAATTGGTGAAACGACATCAGTCAAGATTAAAGGCGACTGTCCAACTCCTAGTTTCGGCGGTAGTTTCTTGCCCGATAGCCGAGAGGTTGACTCCAATGGTTTTGAGGCTTCGTGGAAAGTTATTAGCATTAACCGCTCTTATCCTCAGGCGTTTATTGATGATATGAGCGAAGATTTAAGTAATTCCCAGCTGCAAGTGGGCTTGATGGTGCCTGTCGACAGCTATCACAAGACCGAGCGAGCCATTAAATATGCTTTCATGGTGATTGTTCTCACTTTCATCGGAGTACTGTTTGTGGAGATAAAGATGCGCAAGAACATCAATGTGTTCCAATATCTGCTCGTGGGACTTGCCCTGGTTCTATTCTATTCGCTTCTGCTTTCAATTAGCGAACACTTGGCATTCTGGATGGCTTATCTCATAGCTGCCTTGATGACTATAGTGATGATAACCCTCTATCTTTATGGGGTTTTGAGTGTGAAGAAGATGGCTCTAGCAATTGGCGGTATGTTGACACTCATTTATGCCTACATCTTCGTCTTGCTCAATCTTGAGACCTATGCGCTGCTTGCAGGTAGCATTGGTTTGTTTATTGTACTCGCGCTCATCATGTACTATTCGTTAAAGCTAAAAACGGAGAATCTGACTTAGTTTTCCTTAAGAAACCGATCCACATAATACCCCTTGAGAATAATGCGGCAAGCAAAAAATCTCAAGGGGGTATTGTTGTTGGGTCTTCTCTTGTGGATATCTTTTTTGGGGGTGTTAAGTTTTTTTTAGTGCAATATTCTTTGTCCGTTGTGTTTTTTGCAGTACCTTAGCAAGTTAAATATAATAATAAATATTATTTATTATAGAAATGACAAGATTGATTAATATGTTTTCGCTTGTAATAGTCTTATTATCAAGCATTAATGCAATGGGGCAAACAACTCTTTTTGAGTATCCCATGGCCCCAGATACCTGCAGTAACATTGAGAGCCGTTGCAATTATAGCGTTCAGCACTTCTGGGACAAGTGTGAGCTTACTAAACCTTTCACTGCCGAGTACGACAGCCTTCTCATGGAGGCGATGATTACTTATTTTGACATCATGAAAGCTGGTGCAAATGTTAACGTATCGCTATCCTCGGTTCGCGACCTCATGTTCAAGTCTCAGGCCAACCACGACAACTTCATCAAGCTACTGTCGATGGCAGAGTATTTGCTCTATTTCCACGATTTTGACTTCATCGACGATTTGTATCTCACTTTTGCCAAGAGTGGTGCCGATGCCACTTGGATGAAAAAAGAAGCTCGTAATCATTTTGCTGAGCAGGTAAAGCGCATCGAGGCCAGCAAACTGGGCGCTGAGCTTTACAACTTTGAATTTACATCCATCACAGGTGTTCGCAAGCATTTGCTTGACCTCAAGGGGGCATCAAAGCTCTATGTACTGATGTTCAGTGATGGCGAGAACGGCAGTTCTATCGAGCGTATGCGCTTGAACACCGATATCGCCTTGGGCAACGTCGTGGAGAGTGGTCAAGTGGAGATAATCAACATTGTTGTTGGTGATGCCCCCAAGATTTGGGATAAGGATTCTCAGTCCTATTCTTCGACTTGGGTAGTGGGAGCCAGCAAAGAAGTTGTCGACAAGCTCGACCTGCGCATTATGCCTTGCATCTATCTTCTTGATGAGGATTTTAAGGTGATTGCCAAGAACAAGACTGTCGATTTTGTTAAGAGTTTGGTTTCGAGATAGAGATTTTATATGATTAATAACTTGACAAATTTTGTAGAAAGATGATAAATATACCAAAATGGCTTAAGAACTTTTTCGTGTTTAATGTAGGATACACCTACAGCAACCTTTCACGCTTGTTCCTGAGACTGTTCACAGGCATCATGTTCCTCCAGATGGGAGTGAGGCAGATGACTCACATCGAAGAGTTTGCCAATGTCGCCGTAGGGTCTATGGGACTTCCTAGTGAGGGGGTACTCGTTGCCATTATTGTGCTTGAAATTGTGTGTGCTGTCTTCATCATTCTTGGGCTATTCACCCGCTTGGCTCTAATACCCTCCATTGGAGTGATGATTTATGCTGAGACGGTAATGGTCTCTGCCACCAGCGTTTCGAGTGCAGGTCAGATGTTCATCTTTGAGCCAGGTTATCCCATCATGTTCCTTGGCATTTTTGCCTACTTATTGCTTGCTGGCCCTGGCAAGATTTCTCTCGATTACCTTATAGCAATCCACACCATCAGCGAGAAAGACGACGAGGAGAGCGAAGTACTCGAGAAAGCATAAAGCTAAGTGTAAAATAGTGAGTAAAATAAAAAACGATAAACTAAATGAACATAGCGGTTCTCATATCAGGTGGAGTAGATAGTGCGGTAGTTGTGCACGAGCTTGTAGAACAGGCGCAGCACGACCTGCAATTGTTCTACATACGCATTGGCATGGACAACGACGAGGGTGATTGTAGCGCCGAGGAAGACATTGAGATGTGCAACCTCATTGCTCATCGCTATGGCTTGCCATTCGAAGTGGTATCACTCCACGAAGAGTATTGGGACAACGTGATGGAATATGCCTTGAGAACTGTTAGGGCTGGCCTCACGCCTAACCCCGACATGATGTGTAACCGCATGATTAAGTTCGGATTTTTCGAGCAGCGTTGGGGCAAGGATTTTGACCTAACAGCAACGGGGCATTATGCTACCACTTGCGAGATTGATGGAACAAAGTACCTTGCTACTGCAGTTGATCCAGTCAAAGATCAGACCGACTTCTTGGCGCAAATCACCTACGACCAGCTCAAGCACTTGATTTTCCCGATTGGCACCATACCCAAGTCACGTGTGCGTGAAATAGCGCAAGAGGTTAATCTTCCTAACGCCAGCCGTAAGGACAGCCAGGGCATCTGCTTCTTGGGGCAGATTGATTATAATGACTTTATACGTCGCCACTTGGGTGTGAAAAAAGGTCCTATCATTGAGATAGAGACTGGGCGCAAGTTGGGTGAGCACAACGGTTACTGGTTCCACACCATCGGTCAGCGCAAGGGCTTGGGCTTGAGTGGAGGACCATGGTATGTTGTCAAGAAAAACATTCAGGACAACGCCATCTATGTGAGCAACGGCTATGGCACCAGCAAGCAGTATGGCAGGGAGATTCATCTCGACGAGATGCACTTCATCAGCGGCAATCCATGGGCAGGGCAGGGTGGCTCGCATGAGATAACGTTCAAGAACCGTCACACGCCGCATTTTGCCAAGGGTCGTCTCACCCAGGTCGATGGAATGCAATGGCTCATAGAGAGCGACGAGGACATCCAGGGCATAGCCCCAGGACAGTTTGCCGTCATTTACGACAGGGATCAGCATCTGTGTTATGGCAGCGGAGTGATAACGTTGTAATTGAAAATAGAGATATTAATGCTAGAATATCTAGATAATCTAGAAAATCTAGAGTTTTTTATAATAAATGAAAAAATAATGGCTGACAATAAAATAGAAATGGACGTGATGGGCATCACCTATAGTCAGATCCAGCAAGGGGCTTACGCCTTATTGCTACGGCAGCGTGATGGTGACTTGCGCGTGCCCATCGTGGTGGGTACGAGCGAGGCGCAGTCTATCGCTATGCGCTTGGAGCACGTGATACCTCCACGTCCCATGTCACACGACCTGATGGTGAGCATGTTCCACGCCTTTGGCATTAGCCTCGACGAGGTACTCATCTACAGCTTCAAGGAAGGAGTGTTCATGTCAAGACTCAAACTCTCGACCGATGGACATGATCTTGAGCTCGAGTCACGAACTAGTGATGCCATAGCACTTGCGTTGCGCACCAATGCACCCATCTACACCACTAAAGAGGTTCTTGATAAGACTGGGTTTGTCATTAAGGATGGCGACAATGGCAAGGTGGCAGTAAAGCCCAAGCGTTCGCTGGCCGATTTGAGTGTTGATGAGTTGAAGAAAAAGCTCTCGCGAGCCGTGGAGCTCGAGAAATATGAGTTGGCAGCAAGTATCCAAAAGACCATCAATGAGAAACTCGGCAACGAGCCCACATCTCAAGAATTACCTGAATAATCAATAATAACATATTAATAATCTCCAAAAACCAAAAGACTATGAATCTAAAAGTTCGCTTAATCATCATGAACTTCCTGGAGTTCGCCGTGTGGGGAGCTTACCTCACCTGTATGGGTAACTATCTGGGAAAAGCTGGCATGGGTGGTGAGATTGCTTGGTTCTATGCTATCCAAGGTATCGTTTCCATCTTTATGCCAACACTTATGGGTATTATTGCCGACAAGTTTATTCAGCCACAAAAGATGCTGGGAATCTGCCATCTTATTGCTGGTGTGGCTATGATTGCCTTGTTCTCGATGGGAGCTTCGGCTGCCGAACCCAATAAGGCAATGTTTATCACGCTATACACTCTGAGTGTGGCGTTCTATATGCCTACATTGGCACTTAGCAATACTGCCGCATTCACTATCATGAAGGATAACGGCATGGATACCGTGAAGGACTTTCCGCCAATCCGCGTGTTCGGTACCATTGGCTTTATCGCTACTATGTGGTTTGTAAACTGTGCAACTCTCGATAATGGTAGTTTCTTCTTTACTCTTGCCGAGAATGCTAATAAATTTCAATATACACACTATCAGTTCCTCGTTTCAGGAATCTTGAGCGTAGTACTCTTTGCCTACTGCTTCACACTGCCACAGTGCAAGCTTGTTAAGAAGGAGGCACAGTCGCTTGCCGAGACAATGGGTCTGAGTGCTTTCAAGCTCTTCAAGAGCAAAAAAATGGCGATGTTCTTCATCTTCTCAATGATGCTCGGCATGTCGCTGCAGGTAACCAACGGATATGCTACTCCATTCCTTACTCACTTCAAGGGAATGGCTGAGTATGCCAACACTTTCGCCGCAAATAATGCTACAATGCTTGTGTCATTGTCACAAATTAGTGAGGCCCTGTGTATCCTCCTTATCCCATTCTTCTTGAAGCGTTATGGAATCAAGGTGGTTATGCTCATCGCTATGTTTGCATGGGTTTTCCGTTTCGGATTCTTCGGACTTGGTAATCCTGCTATGCCAGGCGTGATACTATTTGTGCTTTCATGTGTTGTCTATGGTGTTGCTTTCGACTTCTTCAACGTGTCGGGTGCAATGTTTGTCGACAATGAGTGCGACCCCAATGTCAAAGCATCGGCTCAGGGTTTGTTCATGCTCATGACCAATGGTCTGGGTGCAACCATCGGCACTCTTGCTGCTGGAGCAATTATCAACAAATTCTGTAACTGGAACGAAGCTGGTTACCTTGTTGGAGATTGGCAGACTCCTTGGTTTATTTTCGCAGGTTTCGCCCTTGTAGTTGCAGTTTCATTCTGGGTACTGTTCAAGTACAAACACAATCCTGAAGCTATGCAGAAGAAGGTTGAGGAGCAACAGGAGAAAGTAAAGAAAGTCGTAGGAAAAGAAGACTAATTAATTGTGCATTTTGCATTACTTAGGTTAGGCCCAATTGTGCATTATGCATTGTGAATTATGAATTAATAAAATGCATCGATTCTTCGCCCCCGACATAGCCACCACGCTCACTCTTCCTGAAGAGGAGTCGCGTCACTGCGTGCGTGTGCTCAGGCTGGTCGAGGGCGACGAAATCGAGGTGATTGATGGCGCTGGCATGCTTTATCGCTGTCGCATCGCTATGGCTCACAACAAGCATTGTGCATTGGATATTGTCGAGCAGCAGTCATGTCCCCCTCATTGGGGAAGCAAGATAATGCTTGCAGTGGCGCCAACCAAGAACCTCGACCGCATAGAGTGGATGGCCGAGAAGTGCACTGAGATGGGAGTGGATTGCATCACTCCGCTCTTGTGTCGGCACAGTGAGCGCAAAGTGCTCAAGACCGACCGCTTGCACAAGATTCTCGTTGCAGCTATGAAGCAGTCGCTCAAAGCGCAGTTGCCACAACTCGATGAGCTCACACCTGTCGAGAATCTCATCAACGAGAAAAGCGACGCGCAGCGTTTCATTGCCTACTGCGACGAGTCATTGCCTCGCTCAGAGCGAAAATCGTTGGCTCAGGTATATGACTCGAGCCGTGATGCTCTGGTGCTGATAGGGCCCGAGGGCGATTTCGATCCTCAGGAGGTGGAGATGGCGTTTAAGGCTGGCTTTGTTCCAGTGACTCTGGGCGATAGTCGCCTTCGTACCGAGACCGCAGCACTCATGGCCGTTGCCACGATGCACAGCATGAAACAAGTTACAAGTAGCAAATAACAAGAATTTTTAATTCCTTTTTTCATTAATAAAAAATGCTCAACTACCTGACATCATCTACAACTGGCAATTTCTTTCTCCTCGCTGGACCATGTGTTATCGAGGGAGAGGACATGGCACTCAGCATTGCTGAGAAGGTGATGGAATCGACCACCAGGCTCAACATCCCTTACGTTTTCAAGGGAAGCTATAGGAAGGCCAACCGCTCGCGGCTTGACTCTTTCACGGGAATTGGCGACGAGAAGGCTCTGAAAATTTTGCGTAAGGTGGGCGACACTTTTCGGATTCCTGTCGTCACCGACATTCACATACCCGATGAGGCTGCGATGGCAGCGCAATATGTCGATATTTTGCAGATTCCTGCTTTCCTCTGCAGGCAGACCGAACTTCTCGTTGCGGCAGCCAAAACTGGCAAAATGGTGAACATCAAGAAAGGGCAGTTCCTTTCGGCTGGGGCTATGCAGTTTGCAGTTGAGAAGGTTAAAGAATCAGGAAACACTCAGGTGACAATCACCGAACGCGGTACCACATTCGGGTATCAAGACTTACTGGTCGACTTTCGTGGCATTCCTGTCATGCGACAATTTGCACCAGTCATAATGGACATCACTCATTCATTGCAACAACCCAATCAGGACACTGGGGTCACCGGTGGAAAGCCTGAGCTCATCGAGACTGTTGCAAGGGCTGCTATTGCTACAGGGGCCGATGGTTTATTCATCGAGACACATCACAATCCCGCTGTAGCTAAGAGTGATGGGGCCAATATGTTGCAGCTCAACCTACTCGATGGACTTCTCTCTCGACTCACACGTCTGAAAATGGCGGTAAACGAAATTGACAAATAATAATTACTAACTAATATTTTACACAACTATGAAATTTAGAAATTTATTTGGCCTGGGCTTGCTAATCGTCGCACTGATGGTGTCCTTTAGCACAAAGGCACAGGATTCCGACAAAATCACACAAGCGGTGATGAAGGTCTACAATGACCACCTCGCCAAGAACCCAAATGACTATAACGCACTGTTTATGAGAGCTAACCAGCTCTACTACAACAAGGACTACAAGGCATCGATGGACGATGTGAATCGCACCATACAGCTTGCTCCTGAAAAGGAGAAAGAGTTGCTTTTTGATGCCTATCTGCTCAGGGCGAGGTTGCATGATATTAACAATGACCTTGCGGCCGAAAGCAATGATATCGAGAAAGCTGCGACTCTTGACCCTACAAACCTGGCATGGGTTAGCATGAAAGGAGAATGGGCTTACAAGGGTGGTAACTATGAAATTGCCAAGAAACAATATCATGCTATCCTTCAGCAGCAAACACGCAACTACGACGCAATGTTCCGACTTGGATGTATTGCAGCTAAGGAAGGCAATAGCGAGGAAGCTATGAAATGGGTTGACAACGCTTTGACACTTTATCCTGCCGAGGCTCAGGTCTATATCAACAGGGGTATTGTTCAAGAAATGCTTGGCAGGTATCGTGATGCTTGCGACACTTACCTCGTTGCTATGAGTGCTACTAACGATAAAGGCACTTCAATTAATCGAATAATCGATCTCTCAAGTCATCACTATGATGATGTTATGGCTTCGTTACGCAGTGCCATCGACGAAAACCCTCGCGTGGGAGTCTTCTACCGTTTGCGCTCGGCTATTGCCCTCAACTACAAGCACTACGGACAGGCATTGCGTGATCTTAAGGTTATGACCGACAACAATCTCATGGAGTATTCCACTATGTACGACGATGAGGCTATGTGCCTATTCCAGCTTGGCGACTACGATCAAGCCTACACCTATGCCAATAAGGCTATTGCTTATGACGCTACTAATCCCGACGGATATGTAATGCGAAGTATGATAGAGCTCAGACAAAAGTCGGGCAATAACTATAAGACGGCACTTGCCACTCTCGATCAGGCATTGGCAATTAATCCCAACCATGTTCCTGCTCTGCTTGCTAAAGCCAGGATGCTCATTGCCCAAAAGCGTTACAAAGATGCGCTCCCAATAGCAAATAAGGCTGTCACAGCCGAGCCCGACAATGCTGAAGCTTTATTGCTCAGAGGATGGCTCAACAAGTACCAGCTCAAGAATGCCAATGCTGCAAAAATCGACTTTGAGAGAGTGCTTACTCTTGCTCCCGATGACTTATATTCTCTTCGCGGTTTTGCTCTCCATGAGATGGGACGTGACGCTGAGGCAACAGAGTGGGCCGATGATATGATTAAGTATAGCCACGAAATTGGTGGCGAGGCCTATTATTATGCTGCTGCGTTGCACGCCGCTATGGGTAACAAGGCTCAGGGACTTAAGTGCCTTGAGTCATGTCTGGCAAACGGATATGGCGGTCTCCACGACATTAAGCTCAACAATGATCCTTATGTCAACTTGGCTCCTCTTCGTTCCGACCCATCGTTCAACACACTCCTCAACAACTATCAGCTCAATTTCCAAGAGCGATAACACACTATTAATACACCCCAAGCTTGCCCTCTCTAAGAAAGTGGGGAAGCTTGGGGTAGTATAATCAATGCCAAGCTCTACTAACTGATGTCTACTATCCTCATTTTCATCGTCGCCATCCTGATAATGGTCTTCGCCATTTCGCGGTGGAAAATACATCCATTCCTGGCGATCATCGCTACAGCATTGCTGCTCGCTGTGGCGCTAGGTGTGCCGCTAAAGACAATCCCTGATGTCATTGGTAAAGGGTTTTCTTCCATCTTTACGGGCATAGGGCTGGTGATAATCTTTGGAACTATCATTGGTACAGTGCTGGAGAAGACTGGTGCCGCAGTGGCTATGGCGCGAGGTGTCGAGAGGGTAGTGGGGCGCAATTATCCACGTTTGGCGATGATGCTCATTGGTTGGATAGTGTCAATACCGGTGTTCTGCGACAGTGGATTTGTGCTTGTCAGTCCAATCGGAAAATCGTTGGCACGCCGCACCTCACATCCACAAGCGAGCTTGATGCTCGCCCTTGGTGCAGGTCTTTTTGCCTCACATGTGTTCATTCCTCCTACTCCTGGTCCTGTGGCTGCCGCCGGCATGATTGGTCTTGACGACAGTTTGCTCATGGTCATAGCTGTGGGTGTTGTAATTTCGCTCATCTCCCTCGTGCCAGCCTATTTCTTTGCGGGCAAAATAGGCAAGAAGATAACTACTGTGGGAGTGGATTTGGAAGAAGAATCTGATGTCGACAATGTGAAATACCCGTCGGCAATATTGTCATTTCTGCCAATTATAGTTCCAGTGCTCCTTATGGCGATGGGCAGCGTGGCAGCAATGGTGAGAATGCCAGAGTGGCTTGCAACAATGTTTGCCTTTTTAGGCAAACCAGTTATCGCCCTTATGGTTGCTTTTTTGTGTTGCTTGCCCTTGCTCGCCAAGCGAGGACTGCTCAAGCAGTCCTACGGCATCATTAACGACTCGCTCATGACTGCGGGTCCCATAATCTTTATCACCGCTGCCGGCAGTGTACTCGGCAGTGTGATAGTCGAGAGTGGATTTGTCGATATTATCAAGCAATACATTGGCACTCTCTCGGTATTGGGTGTACTTTTCCCCTTTATCATTGCAGCAATACTCAAGTCGGCACAGGGTTCGTCAACGGTGGCGATTACCACCACAGCCAGCCTCATGGGGATGTTTAGCGATGCTGGTTCAATGATGCATGCCCTTGGATTCACCACTACACTCGCTGCCACACTCGTAGTGATGGCTATAGGTGCTGGTGCTATGACAGTCTCCCATGCCAACGACAGCTACTTCTGGGTAGTGACTGGTTTTGGAGGAATACGCACCACCGACGGCTACCGCTCCTTCACACTCATGACCCTCATCATGGGCGTCACCGCCATCATCGCAATCGCCCTCACAGCCCTTTTCCTGATTTAAGTCTTATCTTGATTTAAATTTGTATTTCTAAGGAGTTAAGGAGTAAAAACACCCCAAATTCTTCAACTCCGTAGCGTTTGTTGTGCTTTTTCTTAAAAAGGGTTTGTTTTTATTATTATTTTCAGTAATTTTGTGACCGAGGAAATACTAAACCAAAAACTAAACACAAAGCATAATGAAAAAGTTAAGAATTTTTGTGACCATAATTGTTTGTGCTGTCGCTGCATCAAGTGTTTCGGTGTATGCCAGCCAAGTTAGCAAAACTAAGGCCCAAAATATTGCTGCCAAGTTTATGAAAGAACGGAACATGGGCGCGGTTGACGCAGCAAAAACCGTAAATGCGCCTCGTGGTGAGGCCGATGCTTCACAAGATGGCGCCGCCTATTATGTGTTCAATGCCCAGAAAGACAAGGGTTTTGTCATTGTGAGTGGTGATGATCGCGTCGAACAAGTGCTTGGCTACTGCGACCATGGCAGTTTTGACTCTGAAAACTTGCCCGATAATGTGAAGTGCTGGCTCGACAACTATGCTGCCGAAATCGCCTTGCTTGATCAAGGGGTCATGTCGTCTCCAGAACCGAAAACCCATATCAACGCTGTTGCTCCGTTTCTCACATCACAATGGTCTCAAGATGCTCCATTCTATTATTGGAGTCCAAAAGATGACGTCAAGTATTGCTTGACTGGTAGCGCTGCAACGGCAATGGCGCAAGTGATGTATTATTACAAACACCCTAATACGGCATCCTCAATTCCTGGTTATTATACAACAACCAACCACTACACTGTGTCTAAACTCAATGGAACTACTTTTAATTGGAGTTTGATGAAGGATTACTATTCCACTGCTTACCTTGAACTTGACCCTGATGACCCTTCAAATGCTGAGGTCGCAAAGCTCATGCGGTATTGTGCTCAGTCTTTGAGATCTGACTATGGTGTTTCCTATACAAAAGCCAATGATATTTCAGAGGCTTTCCCCGATTATTTTGGGTTCAGCAAAAAGGCTCGGCAGGTTTACAAAATGGATTACACCCAAAAGCAGTGGTTTGGCTTCATTATTTCCGAACTTCAAGCTAAGCGACCAGTAATTTTTACTGGAGAGACTATGGATTACCAATACAGCTTTGTAATCGATGGATATGACGGTGGCAGCTTCTATCACATCAATTGGGGCTCTAGGGGTACCTATGATGGATATTATCGTCTCGCTGTGCTGACACCTCCCGATGACAACTTTTGGGGTACAAATGGTTACTCGCTGACTCATCGAATTATTATTGGCTTGATGCCATCTTCCTCGGAGATAACTGAGAAATGCTCAATAACCGCAACAAATCCACCGAGCATGCGTACTGCTAGTTATCTCACTCGTACGAGCTCTTCACAACCATTTCACATCACTATAGGACAACCTCAACAAAATGTGTCGTTTTTTGTAAGACATTACGATTTTGGATGGGGAGTGTTTAAAGAAGACGGTCACACTTTATATCAAGACAATATTCTCCTTTGTGTTTTAGATACTACAATGAATGGTCATTCGGGTGCAAGTATTACACGTTCATTTGATTTTGGCCAAAATTACCCCGACGGCACCTATTATCTTCGAGCCATGTGCCGTGAGAAGGGCAATAGTAAATGGTATCCATGTCATAACTCTGGAAGATATCATTTCAAAGCTGTTATCAGCAATAATACGCTTACAATAAAAGGTACCAATAAAGCCACAAAAGATGATGTGTCGGTTAATATTGTCTCTTACGGAACAGTGCAAAAAGTAAACCGTCCACTTGAAGTTTTGGTGAGCGTAACCAATAATAGTGCGAATAATGAAATTCCACTGCACCTGTTTGCCTATGATGTGCATGTTGGAGCTACCACCGTCCACCTCGACAAAGGCGCGACTGGTGCTACAAAAATAACTTACATTCCCACTAGAGAGGGCAAAAACCCTATAAAAATTGCCACATTTGAAGATCTGCCTCCATCATCATCTTCTGATGTCCTCGCTAACGTATATTGTACTGGTAGCGTTCAAGTGGGGGCACCTACATCTGGTAATTTGACAATTAATTACACTGTTCCCGATGCCGATGCCAATAATGTAGTCCACGGTGAAACCTTAGCGATTAACTCCACAATATATAATGTATCATCGTCGAAATATAATGATTATGTCAGAGTAAATCTCTATAGAAGAACCGATAAAAATGCTACTACTTCCGATTTATATAAAGAGATGTATTTCGGCATTAATCTTGAGGGTAAAGCTACCATGAATCATAATTTCAGATTCGAAAAATTGGAACCCGGTTGGTATCATGCAGTATTGTCATATTATAATAATAATACTTTGACGCAGGCTAGGAAAACTAAGAGTTTCTATGTAGGGGGGATTCCTGGCGATGTCAATGGCGATGGTGTGGTTTCCAGTGTCGACGTGACAATTTTATATAATTATCTGCTCAATAGCCAAACCGAAGGTCTGCTCAACGGCGACCAAGACGGTGACGGCTTTATCACTTCGGTTGATATTACCATGATCTACAACATATTGCTTGGAAACGATACTGTTGCCGAGACAGAATATTACGTTAACGGCGCAAGATTCAAGATGGTGAGTGTCGAGGGCGGCACATTCATGATGGGAAACAGCAACGGTGTGTCTGTTGACCAAGCACATCAGGTTACTTTGAGCCGCTTTGCCATTGGTCAGACCGAAGTGACACAAGAGCTGTGGAAAGCTGTGATGGGCTCCAATCCAAGCTATTTTGATGCTGCTGGTAACGAGAAACGACCGGTTGAGCAGGTGACTTGGAACGACTGTCAGCAGTTTTTAGCAAAGCTCAATCAAATGTTGCCAATTGATGGATGTGTGTTCCGTTTGCCCACTGAGGCCGAGTGGGAATTTGCTGCGCGTGGTGGCAACAAGAGCAAAGGCTACAAATATTCTGGCAGCGACAACATTGGCTATGTGTGTTGGTATCATGATAACAGTAACGGTGTCACTCATGAAGTTGGCACCAAGGAACCCAATGAGTTGGGTCTCTATGACATGAGCGGCAATGTTGAGGAGTGGTGTCAAGACTGGAAAGGCAACTATCCTACCACACCACAAACCGATCCCACAGGTGCTGCGACAGGCTATGACCGCGTTTTGCGAGGTGGATTTTTCACTGCTAGTTCCGACAAATGCCAAGTTACCTTCCGTGATGGCTGGGGTGTGGACAATAAATTCTATGAGATTGGTTTCCGCATCGTGCTCGCGCCAGTAAAGCCTTCAAAATAATTGTTGCAGACAGAAATCAAATTTTAGAACAATTTTTAATCGATTTGTGTTTAAATAACAAGAATAACAACAAAAAGGCGGCTCCCATCGACAACGGGAGCCGCCTTTTAAATGCTGCGCGTGCTTGGCTGCCTCTGCTACAATCTCAATTTGCATTATGCATTTAGCATTTTCTTAGACTTGTTGAAAAATTCTTTTCTAAATATGGTGATAAATTGTAAGAAGTTTTGTATCTTTGCGAGACTTAACTAAAACACTTTAAAATATTATGGCTAAAATCAATGGAGCAGTAGTGGTCAACACCGAACGCTGCAAGGGCTGCAACCTGTGCGTTGTGGCCTGTCCAAGCGACGTGCTTGACCTAAAGAAAAACGAAGTTAACAACCGAGGTTATCACTATGCCTATATGGCAAATCCCGACAAGTGCATTGGATGCTCGAGCTGCGCGCTCGTGTGCCCTGACGCATGTATCGAGGTGTATCGCGTTGTAGAGAAGTAAACAAGTTATCAACTTTAAAAAATCAAAACCGTAGAAACGATGAACGATAAAGTAACATTAATGAAGGGTAATGAGGCTCTCGCTGTCGCTGCTATTCGCTATGGTGCCGACGGCTATTTTGGTTATCCTATTACCCCGCAGTCTGAGGTTCTCGAGAAACTTGAAGAAGAAATGCCTTGGGAGACTACTGGTATGGTAGTCCTGCAAGCCGAGAGTGAAGTGGCTGCTATCAACATGGTGTATGCTGGCGCTTCGTGCGGCAAGACAGTCCTCACTTCTACCTCTAGTCCAGGCTTCAGCCTTATGCAAGAGGGTATGAGCTACATGGCTGCCAGCGAGGTTCCCGCACTTGTGATTAACGTGATGCGTGGAGGTCCTGGTCTGGGTACTATCCACCCATCGCAGGCCGACTACTTCCAGGCTGTTAAGGGTGGTGGTCATGGCGACTACCGCTTGATTACCCTCGCACCCGCTTCGGTGCAGGAGATGGTAGATTTCGTAGCACTTGGATGGGACTTGGCTTTCAAGTATCGTGCAGTGTCAATGATTCTCGCCGACGGCGTTATCGGCCAGATGATGGAGAAAGTTGTTCTTCCCGAGCAGCGTCCACGCCACACCGAGGAATGGATTCGTGAGAACTGCCCATGGGCTGTGAACGGTCGCAAGGGTATGCGCCCCAAGAACATCATCACCTCGCTCGAGCTTGACGACGACAAGATGGAGGAGAACAACCACCGCTTCCAAGCTACTTACCGCGAGATTGAGAAGAACGAGCAACGCTGCGAGTTGATCAACACCGACGACTGCGACTACCTCATCGTTGCCTTTGGTAGTATGGCACGCATCAGCCAGAAGGCTATGGAGCTTGCTGCCGAGGAAGGCATTAAGGTGGGTATCGCTCGCCCAATCACTCTGTGGCCATTCCCAGTTGACGCTATCCGCAAGGCTGCCGAGGGCGTGAAGGGAATTCTCAGCGTTGAGCTCAGCGCTGGACAGCTCATCGAGGATATAAAGCTCGCTACCGA
Source organism: uncultured Muribaculaceae bacterium (assembly GCA_905233845.1). GTDB lineage: Bacteria > Bacteroidota > Bacteroidia > Bacteroidales > Muribaculaceae > Sodaliphilus. Next base: position 29,202 of record CAJOFH010000030.1, read on the forward strand.
GTGCAAATATCCTGTTGACATCTTCCACCGCTTGGGCGGCAACGTGCCCGCTCCCGACGAGATTCTTAACGCTCTCAAAGAGAAACTGATTAACAAATTAGGATAATCACCATTAAATCATTACAAGAACCATTATGGAACTTAACGATATAATCCGCCCTGAAAACAGGGTTTATAAGAAACCGAGCCTTCTCAACGACGCACACATGCACTATTGCCCTGGCTGTAGCCATGGTGTTGTGCACAAACTCGTTGCCGAGGTTATCGAAGAAATGGGACTCCAAGAGGTGGCTATCGGCGTTTCGCCAGTAGGTTGCGCCGTGTTCGCCTACAACTACATCGACATCGACTGGCTTGAGGCTGCTCACGGACGCGCTCCAGCTATGGCTACCGCTACCAAGCGACTCATGCCCGACAAACTCGTCTTCACCTATCAGGGCGACGGTGACCTCTCAGCCATTGGTACTGCCGAGACTATCCATGCCGCTAACCGTGGCGAGAACATAACCATCATCTTCATCAACAATGCCATCTATGGTATGACTGGTGGACAGATGGCTCCTACCACTCTGCTCGGTCAAAAGACCGCTACTTGCCCCTACGGACGCCGTGCCGACCTCAACGGCTATCCTTTGGCAATCAGCAATCTGCTTGCACAGCTCGACGGCACTTGCTACGTTACACGTCAAACCGTTTACACTCCCGCTGCAGTGCGCAAGACCAAAGCTGCTCTCAAGAAAGCCTTCCAGAACAGTATGGACGGCAAGGGCTGCTCGGTTGTTGAAGTTGTCAGCACCTGCAACACTGGTTGGAAGCTCACTCCAGTGAAAGCCAACGAGTGGTTAAAAGAGAACATGTTTGCTAAGTACCCATTGGGTGATTTAAAAAATAACGAATAATCATGAAAGAAGAAATAGTAATAGCAGGCTTTGGAGGACAGGGCGTCCTCTCGATGGGTAAGATTCTCGCTTACTCTGGATTGATGGAAGACAAGGAAGTGACTTGGATGCCATCTTATGGTCCCGAACAGCGTGGTGGTACTGCCAACGTTACCGTTATCGTTAGCGACGAGCGCATCAGCTCGCCAATCCTCAACATGTACGACACTGCAGTGGTTCTCAACCAGCAGAGTCTTGACAAGTTTGAGAAGATGGTGAAACCCGGTGGCGTGCTCATCTACGACAGCTATGGCATCAACACACCTCCAACCCGCAAAGATATCAAAATCTATCGCATCGAAGCTACCGAGGCTACCATCGAGATAAACAACAGCAAGGCTTTTAATATGATTGTGCTTGGTGCTTACCTCAAGGTTAAGCCCATCGTGACCATCGACAACGTACTCAAGGGTCTCAAGAAGACCCTCCCCGAGCGCCACTGGCACTTGCTGCCAATGAATGAGGAAGCCCTCAAGAAAGGCGCAACCCTCATCAACGAGTAAGCAAAAGCTCCCCCTCTAAGATAGGGAGATACATGGGGAGTATGAACCGCCTCAAGGCAAAGGTGAGTATATAAGCCCCAAGAAAAAACGAAGCGCATCGAGCCACAATAGCCCGATGCGCTTATTGTATCATTGGCAGTTATTACCCGAGTTCGGGATAAGGAAATATGTTGTTTTTATCAAAAATAGTGGGGCTAATATTTGGAAAATAGCGAGATATTTTGTAACTTTGTAGTTGAC
>CAJOFH010000031.1 GCA_905233845.1 uncultured Muribaculaceae bacterium
ACCAAGAAAAAAACTCAAATTCAGCACGCCCGTCAGAGAGTTCTACAAACATTTTTCTTAACTTTGTCAAAAAATATGCATTTGCTTGTTGACTCTACACACTTTTCAATTATTGATTGTGAATAAATCATACTAATAATTTTAGGGAAAAACTTTTGCTTTGTGCTACTTTATATGTACCTTTGCACCGTTTTTAAAAAATATTATTTAAAAGACTATTGCAATCTAGAAAACTAATTCATTTTTTCACAAATAATTCTAAAAGTACTTTTTGAACAACAAAAATTATGGCTAAAGAAAAGAAATTTATGACCTGTGATGGTAACCAGGCTGCAGCTCACATCAGTTACATGTTTACCGAAGTTGCCGCTATCTATCCCATCACTCCGTCATCTACTATGGCAGAGCACGTTGACGAATGGGCAGCTGCCGGACGTAAAAACATCTTTGGCGAGACTGTTCTCGTGCAAGAAATGCAAAGTGAAGGTGGCGCTGCAGGTGCTGTTCACGGTTCACTTCAGGCTGGTGCTTTGACAACAACTTACACCGCTTCGCAAGGTCTCTTGCTTATGATTCCTAACATGTACAAGATTGCCGGCGAGTTGCTTCCTGGCGTTTTCCATGTTTCGGCTCGTACTCTCGCCTCACACACCCTGTGTATCTTTGGTGACCACCAGGATGTGATGGCAACACGCCAAACTGGCTTTGCCATGCTGTGCGAAGGCTCTGTCCAGGAGGTTATGGACCTTGCTGCAGTAGCTCACCTGAGCGCTATCAAGGGACGCGTTCCTTTCGTTAACTTCTTCGACGGTTTCCGCACTTCTCACGAGATTCAGAAGGTTGAAGCTCTCGAACAAGACGACCTCGCTGCGTTAGTTGATATGGACGCACTCAATGGCTTCCGTCAGCGTGCTATGAATCCCGACAAACCAGTTACTCGTGGTACTGCCGAGAACCCCGATGTGTTCTTCCAGCATCGTGAGTCTTGTAACGACTACTACACAGCTGTTCCTGCAATCGTTGAGGACTACATGAAGAAGATCAGCAACCTCACTGGCCGCAAATATGGTCTCTTCGACTACTACGGATCAAAGGATGCTGACCGCGTGATTATTGCTATGGGTTCGGTAACTGAGGCTATCCGTGAGACTATCGACCACCTCACAGAGCAAGGCGAGAAGGTTGGTCTCGTAGCAGTTCATCTGTACCGTCCATTCTCGGCTAAGCATTTCCTCGCAGCCGTTCCAAGCACAGCCAAGCGCATTGCCGTGCTCGACCGCACTAAGGAGCCAGGTGCTGTGGGTGAGCCTCTCTATCTCGACGTAAAGGACTGCTTCTATGGTGCCGAGAATGCTCCTCTCATTGTTGGCGGTCGCTATGGTCTGGGCTCAAAGGACACTACCCCAGCTCAGATTCTTTCGGTTTACGAGAACCTCTCGTTGCCAGTTCCCAAGAACCAGTTCACCATTGGTATTGAGGACGATGTTACATTCGCATCTCTGCCACAGAAGGAAGAAATCGCACTCGGTGGCGAAGGTCTCTTCCAGGCTAAGTTCTATGGTCTTGGTGCCGATGGAACTGTGGGTGCCAACAAGAACTCGGTTAAGATTATTGGTGACAATACCGACAAGTATTGCCAGGCTTATTTCTCTTACGACTCTAAGAAGTCGGGCGGTTTCACTTGCTCTCACCTTCGCTTTGGTGACGACCCAATCCGTTCTACCTATCTAGTAACCACACCTAATTTCGTTGCTTGTCATGTTCAGGCCTATCTGCACATGTATGACGTGACTCGCGGTCTTCAGAAGAACGGCACCTTCCTGCTCAACACCGTTTGGGAAGGCGAGACTCTGGCTAAGAACCTACCTAACAAAGTAAAGAAGTACTTTGCCGACAACAATATCACAGTTTACTACATCAACGCTACCAAGATTGCTCAAGAGATTGGTTTGGGCAACCGCACCAACACTATCCTTCAGTCGGCATTCTTCCGCATCACAGGCGTTATCCCAGTAGAGCTCGCTGTTGAACAGATGAAGAAGTTCATTGTTAAGTCTTATGGCCGCAAGGGTGAGGACGTTGTGAACAAGAACTATCAGGCAGTTGACCGTGGTAACGAGTATGAGCAACTCGCTGTTGATCCAGAGTGGAACAACCTACCAGTTGACAATGATATCGACGACAACGCTCCCGCATTCATCAACGAGGTAGTTCGTCCTATCAATGCTCAGAATGGTGACCTTCTGCCAGTTTCGGCATTCCGTGGTCGTGAGGATGGTACTTGGGATGCTGGTACTGCTGCTTATGAGAAACGTGGTGTTGCCACATTCGTTCCCGTTTGGAACGCAGCAAACTGTATCCAGTGTAACAAGTGTGCACTCGTTTGTCCACACGCTGCTATCCGTCCATTCCTCATGAACGAGGAGGAGGCTGCCGCTTCGCCATTTGCTGAGGCCGACAAACTCCCAGCTATAGGCAAGACTCTCACAGGCTTGAAGTTCGTTCAGGCTGTTGACGTTATGGACTGCCTTGGCTGTGGCAACTGTGCCGACGTTTGTCCTGGCAAGAAGGGCGAGAAGGCTCTCACAATGGTGCCTCTTGAGCAACAAGTAGAGAACCAGAAGCTCTGGGACTACTGTGCTGCCAATGTTTCTTCTAAGCAAGACCTCGTTGACATTAAGTCTAACGTGAAGAACTCGCAGTTCGCTACCCCACTCTTTGAGTTCAGCGGTGCTTGCTCGGGCTGCGGTGAGACTCCTTATGTGAAACTCATTTCGCAACTCTTTGGTGACCGTGAGATGGTTGCTAATGCAACTGGCTGTAGCTCTATCTACTCGGCATCAGTTCCTTCTTCGCCTTACACCGTTAACGAGAAGGGGCATGGTCCATCTTGGGCAAACTCTCTGTTCGAGGACTTCTGCGAGTTTGGTCTTGGTATGACCATAGCCGATGAGAAGATGCGCAATCGCGTTACTGGATTCGTGAAAGAGGCTATTGAAAGCGACAGCGTGAGCGCCGATGTTAAGGCTCTCTATCAAGAGTGGCTCGATAACAAGGAAGACGGAGCCAAGAGCCGTGAGCTCAGTGACAAGATTATGGCTGCCATTGAGAACAGCGATGCCGAGGCCGACAAGAAGGTGAAGAGCCTTGGTCAATACCTCGTTAAGCGTTCACAGTGGATCATCGGTGGTGACGGTGCAAGCTACGACATCGGCTTTGGCGGTCTCGACCATGTGATTGCAAGTGGCAAGAACGTTAACATCCTCGTTATCGACACCGAGGTTTACTCCAACACAGGTGGTCAGGCCTCGAAGGCTACTCCTATCGGTGCAATCGCCAAGTTTGCCGCTGCAGGCAAGCGCATCCGCAAGAAAGACCTTGGTCTGATTGCTTCTACCTACGGCTATGTTTACGTAGCTCAGGTTGCAATGGGAGCCAGCGATGCTCAGTGCTTGAAGGCATTCCGTGAGGCAGAGGCCTATGATGGACCTTCTATCATCATCGCTTATGCTCCATGTATCAACCATGGTTTGAAAGTTGGTATGGGCAAGTCGCAAGCCGAAGAGGCTAAGGCTGTTCAATGCGGTTACTGGCACCTGTGGCGTTACAACCCAGAGCTCGAGAAAGAGGGCAAGAACCCATTCACTCTCGACAGTAAGGAGCCTAACTGGGATGAGTTTGAGGACTTCCTCAAGGGCGAGGTACGCTACGCTTCAGTTTTGAAGCAGTATCCCGATGAGGCTGAGGAGCTCTTCGCAGCTGCTAAGGAGAATGCTCAATGGCGTTACAACAACTACCGCCGTCTGGCTCGCCAGCAGTGGGGAGTTGAGCCCGAAGAGTAATCTCATTATCATTCTTTAACCCCTAAAAAGTTGTGGTATCGGATGATGCCACAACTTTTTCTTGCCTTTTATAGAGATAATATGTAACTTTGCACCAAAGAAAATATTAATATCGAAAACATGAAATTCATAGCAATAATCCCTGCGCGTTATGGCTCCTCTCGTTTTCCTGGCAAACCATTGGCAATGCTTGGCGACAAGACGGTCATTCAACGTGTATATGAGCAAGTTTCAAATGCTCTCGACAACGTTCTTGTCGCTACCGACGATGAGCGAATCTTCAACCACGTATTATCATTTGGTGGAAAAGCCATTATGACTGGTACTCATCACCGCAGTGGTACTGACCGTTGCTGGGAGGCATACAAGAAAAATGGCGAAAACGAGGACATTATTATTAATGTGCAAGGCGACGAACCATTTATCCACCCCGAACAAATAGAGACTATCAAGAAATGCTTCGAGGATGAAACCACCGACATCGCCACTCTCGTCAAGCCATTTGACCAGCAACGCATCTATACGGAACTCGAGAATCCAAATACGGCAAAGGTGGTCTTTGACAGCAATATGAATGCCCTTTTATTCTCTCGTTCGATAATCCCACACATTCGTGGCGTCGACAAGGCACAATGGCCAAGCAAGCACCAATACTACACTCACCTGGGCATGTATGCTTATCGTTCTGCTGTGCTCAAACAAATTACCAAGATGGAGCCTTCTGCACTTGAGATTGCCGAATCGCTGGAGCAGCTGCGATGGCTTGAGAACGGACTCAAAATAAAAGTGGGCATCACTCAGCACTCATCAATTGGTATCGACTCTCTCCATGACCTGGAGCGTGCCGAACAGTTCCTGAAAAAACAATCTTGACGCCATGACACTCGACCGCAGCACTCCCCCACCAGTAAGAGACTTCAAAGATATTAGACTTGACGTGCCAGAACCTGTTATCCTCTCCAACGGTATGAAAATGTGGGTAGTAGGAAATGGCGAGGACGAGATTAACAAGTTGTCCATCTATATGACTGGTGGAGGTTTCCATGAGTCAAGACCTATGCAATCAACTGCTTGCTCAATGGCAGTGTTCAACGGAAATAAAAACATGACTCATGCGCAGATTTCCGAGGCTATCGACTTCTATGGCGCATGGAGAAGTATGCAAGTCTATGACAACACCACATCATTTTCCATATCGTCACTTAACGAGAACTTTGACAAGACCTTGCCTATCTTTATCGACTGTTTCCGTTTTCCCACTTTCCCTGATAATGAATTTGAACTTAATAAACGGCAGCTGGCGGTGAATTGTGCCACAGCACGTGAAAAAGTGAAATATATTGCCAGTAAGGAAATCTCACGTCTATACTATGGTGAGAACCATCCATTATCAACCGATCCAACCCCCGATGATATCAATTCGCTCACGCAAGAACACATTAGTAGTTTCTACTCAAGTTACTACAAAGCTCAGAATTGTAACATCATTTTGGCAGGTCGCATTACCGACAAAGAATTAGCAATTGTCGAACGAGTGCTCTCTCAATGGATTCCAGATGGAAAATCATCACCTCTGCTTTATCCAGAAACCACTCCATCAGATGAAATATTTAAGGTGATTGACAAAGAAGGAGCTGTACAAGCTGCTATTGCCATGATGCTCAAAACTGTGCCTCGCAAGCATCCCGATTACTTCAAATTGCGCATCCTTGCAACTGTGCTGGGTGGATATTTTGGAAGCAGGCTCATGGCAAACATTCGTGAAGATAAAGGTTATACCTATGGCATTAATGCAAGTCACAGTGGGCGTTCTTTTGATGGACACATTGCTATATCCACTGAATGTGACACGCAGCACACTTGGAAAGTCATCAACGAGACTAAGAAAGAGATGCAACGTCTGTGTGAAGAGCCTATCCCTGAGCAGGAACTGCAAATAGTGAAGCGTCACATGCTTAGTGATTTGGTCAAATCCCTCGACACTCCTTTCAGCATTGCAAACTACATAGGCAATATGTTCTGCTATGGCACATATCCTTCCTATTTTAATGATCAAGTTGTGGATATTTTGAGTGCAACAAGCAGCGACTTGATTGAGACAGCGAGAAAGTATCTTGACTTGTCCAAGTTGCGTATAGTCATTGCTTGCGATAAGAACAAACTGCCTTCAAATGACTTTTCGTGAACTTTTTTAAAAAAATCACCGTAGTTCTTGCACAGAATAAAAAAAAGTAGTACCTTTGCAGTCGCAAAAGTGAAATGGCGGGATAGCTCAGATGGTTAGAGCGTCGGATTCATAACCCGGAGGTCCTGAGTTCAATTCTCAGTCCCGCTACTTTTCAAGAGGCTCAAAGACTTGTTTTTGAGTCTCTTTTTTAATTTAAATGAAGCAAATAAAGCGAAATATAGAGTTGCTTGCTCCTGCCAAGAATGCTGAGATTGGCATCGAGGCAATTAAGCATGGTGCCGATGCGGTATACATCGGCGCATCGTCCTTTGGTGCACGTGCTCAAGCAGGAAATGACATAGATTCAATCAAGCATCTCGCAGATTTTGCCCACCAGTTCAATGCCCGAATCTACTGCACTGTAAACACCATCGTCTATGACAACGAGCTCAAGGATGTTGAGCGAATGGTTCATCAGTTGTATCGTGCTGGTGTTGACGCGCTTATCGTGCAGGACATGGCTCTCTTACGTCTTGACATCCCTCCTATTGCTCTACATGCCAGCACTCAATGCGACATTCGCACTATTGAGAAAGCCCAGTTCCTTGAGAAGATGGGGTTCTCTCAACTTGTGTTGGCACGTGAATTGTCGCTCGATGAAATCAAGGGCATCAGTTCCAATGTAAAAGTGCCACTTGAGGGATTCTGCCACGGAGCACTCTGCGTGAGTTATAGCGGGCGTTGCCAGATTAGTCAGGCTCTTAAGGGTCGCAGCGCCAATCGTGGCGAATGTGCTCAGTTCTGCCGTCTTAGTTATGACCTGGAAGATGAGCGTGGCAATAAACTTATGAAATCTAAGCATCTGCTGTCGCTTCGTGATTTCAACGCAAGTGACCGTTTGCAACAGATGATAGACGCAGGTATTTCATCATTCAAGATTGAAGGCCGTCTTAAGGACGTGGACTACGTAAAGAATGTTGTTGCCTATTACCGCCAGGCTCTCGACAAGATTATCATTGCAAGTGACAGCCTTGAACGGAGCTCATGTGGAACGTCTTCGTTTACATTCACGCCAATGCTTGAGAAGAGTTTTAACCGTTCCTTCACTCACTACTTTATAGACGGTCGTCAGTCACAAAACGGCACAAAGATGGCGTCAATCCATACTCCCAAATCACAAGGCGAATATTTGGGAAAAGTCACCTCGACCAATGGTAATGTTATTACTCTCGATTCAAAGTCCACTATCGCCAATGGCGACGGACTGAGCTATATCGACAGCAACGGTGATTACGATGGGTTCCGTGTTAACAAAGTGATAGGCAACCGTCTTTTCTTAAAGGATACTTGCGATATAAGCAGAGGTGACAAAGTTTACAGAACCCATGACAAGGCTTTCAATGACATCCTTGCTAAACCAAGCGCAAAAAGGACAATCAGTCTTGACTTTACGCTTTGGGCTGTAGGCAAACAGCTATGTCTCAAAGCGGTTGACGAGCGTGGGAGCGCTGTGGTTCACTCAATCACCCTCGACAATGAGCCAGAGAATGCCAAACAGCCACAAACCGAGCGGCAACGACAGGTTCTTTCGAAACTTGGTGACACTATATTCACAATGCGTAATTGCGAAATCCGTGGCAATTTCTTTATCCCGGCATCAATCCTCACACAACTAAGGCGTGATACGATTGCTCTGCTGGAGTGCACACATAACATGGCATATCAACGCGAACTGCGCAAACCAGAGGACAAGAGCGCCATATTCCCATATAAAAACCTTATTAGTGCCGACAATGTGGCAAATCACATATCAGAGGAATTTTACCGCGAACATGGTGTAACATCCATCGAACCAGCCATCGAGCGCAGCGACAAGGACACAACTATTGTTCATTCTGTTATGCACACCCGCTATTGTCTTCGTCGTGAACTCGGAGCATGCCTGAAAGATCGCAACGCACGGAACACTCTACCTTCTCCCCTATTCCTCCGCAACGGTAAAACATTATTGCGCGTCAACTGCGACTGCTCTCGCTGTGAGATGACAATCACAATCCAATAAAGTACTCATGAACAACAAATGTGGGTTGTGTGGGACACTTTTTGAAAAAAAAATCTCGCGCGAAAAAGTCAAACAACAGGAACAACTCATTTACAACTTGCACAACTAATAAAGTTCTTCTTGGGACAATTTTTAAAAAAAATTTTTTACACCGCGCCGGCGGTGTAATACGCTGACAGCTCCCAGGAGCGTGTGGGACAGTTTTTGAAAAAAAAACTTACGCAAAAAAGTCAAACAACTGGAACAACTCATTTACAACTAGAACAACTAACGTGGATTGAGTGGGACACTTTTGGGAAAAAAATATTAGAACACCGTGCCGGCGGTGCAATACATTGACAGCTCCCAGAATGGTGTGGGACACTTTTTGAAATTTTTTTTTGAACACTTACATCACTTTGTGATTTCTTCTTCCTCGATGTCAAAGAGCTCTTGCGATGGGTCGCAAGGCAAAGATAACTGCTTATTTGAAAAGAAAACAATATTAAAAACGGCGAATTGTTCGAATTCCACGAATTGTTAGACATAAAGGTTGCGCGTGGTAGTGCGTTTGAGGCTGGGATAATCTCGAAAAGCTGCACCTGTCGAAAAGCTGGCTTACGCCAGATTGTGTTAGTCGCAGAAATAAAAACGGCGAATTGTTCGAATTCCACGAATTATATTAGACATAAAAGGCTGCGCGTGGTAGTACGTTTGAGGCTGGGGTAATCTCGAAAAGCAGCACCTGTCTAAAAGCTGGCTTATGCCAGATTGTTTAAGTTTCTGATGTTTGTAATTACTTTAGTCGCAGTAATAAAAACGGCGAATTGTTCGAATTCCACGAATTGTATTAGACATAAAAGGCTGCGCGTGGTAGTGCCCAGGTCAATAATGAGCGTATGTTTGAATCGGGAAAGTACTCATTAGAGAAATACAATGTGGTTACATCACAGGACATTTGCATGTAATAGGCAGTGCTTTTAGGTATTATTTCTTTGTAATCTTCTTGGTGGCGTGGATAAGTTCTCCAGATTGGGTGACTCCCTCCACGGTGATTGTGTAGTTGGTGCTGGCAGCGTCGTTGGTGTAGAAGTTGAAGCGGGCCTGCTTGTTGCCGTCGATGGCGATGCAGGGGTTCCAGTATAGCGTTTCTCGCAAATCAGTACCCTCACCAATACCATTGTTGCCAGTATCGTAACGTGGTGCATAGAACTCGGCAGGCTTTTGATAGCCGAGAGGAGAAACAACCTTTAATGTGAAATCCGTTTTTTTTGTAACTTTCTCACTGCCATCTTTAGTGGTGATACACAACACACCACCCTTATATCGCCCACCGCCAATTGCTACTGCGGCATATCCAGGTATATAATCAATCTGTTTTACAATATCAAAAGGGTACATCTGAATAAGATAGTTGAATGTATTATCAATAGACGATCCCATGACTGTTGATGAAGATGGAAATCTTGCAGCCGTTCTTCTCGCATTTTGATTCATTGTGATATTTCCTTCATCTGTCTCTAACGGAACACCGTCAACAAGAATGCCAACAAGTTGGCTCCTGTCTCTCATGCTAGATAAACCTTTCTGAGTCCTAACAATTCCTGCAAAATACCGGATAGCAGTTTCATATGAATTAACACCCCGTTTCTCAAAGAACTGATAGTCAAAGCTTCTCACAGAAAGAACCTCATAAATATTTTCGGGATTCTTTATTTTTCTCTTGGCAACCACCACCTCGTCGAGTAGAATATTTGCTACTCCATCAACATAGGTCAATCGGTTCTTCTCATTACTGATGTAACTAATTTCCTCAGCATCAATGATATTTTGATTCAACAGATTTTTAGAGGAAGGAATACTTGATATAAATGGGAATTTGTCGTCATCAACTTTTAGATTACTCAATGTTGAGCCTTTAGGACTCTCGGCTTGAACCAAAAACTTCACACCTTCGAGGAACGACATGTTGTCGATAAACCATTGGCCATTTGCATCACTAACTGTGGACTCGGCATAGCGAATATCGGGGGCAATCACTTTGATGGTAGCATTTTGCATAAGTTTATTGCGCCATTCGGTTCGGATTGTGCCACCCATAGCCTGACCTTGCTCAATTGGGAACTGTGGTGTCACTCCTTTTCCTATTAGAGCGTGAGGCACGTCGTAACGTCGCCACCCTTGAGTCATCATGAGCATGTCGAGTTGGCTGCCACGGTCGCTGCTCTCGAAATACCAAGCTGGATTGTTGATGTGGCCTTGCAAATCGCTCTGTAAAAGAAGTTCGGTTAGGATTGAGGCAGTGCTGTCAGTCACAATGCTGCGGTCATCGGTAACGCTCACGGCGAAATTGCCGGCAATAGAGTCGATAAAAGCAAACTCGCTAAGGTCAACACTCGTCTGCACCAACTCGCGGCTTTCGTAATCTTGCTTGTCATTGCTCAACTTTGCTTTTGGCGCTTGTTTGCCTGTGACGAAGAAAAGCCTCTCGCTGAGCATCCTGCCGTTCTCGTTCATCAGCAGAGCTTGTACTACGCCTGCTGGCAGTGAATCAGTATCAATTGTCACACTTTCATAACCAGTAGCGAGCAGGTTGCCTCGCTGCTGCATAGCTATTAATGCTGTGCTCTGTTGACTGCCTTTGGCCTCAATTTTTACGTTTTTTCCTTCGTTGCTCACTTGTAGCACAGTTGCATCGTTTCTTACTTGAGGTAGGTTGAAAGTATTTTCTCCCATGACCTTGTTTTGGCAGACTGCGTGATAGGTCATTCCTGACTGTGGCGTGAATGAGGCAAGTCCCATGCCGTCGTGAGTAGTAGTGATGCTTGCCACTTTATTCCTATTACCGTCAACTATGTCGCCTGAGATGTCGATTGACTTGCCGTTGCTGTCCATCGCCTTGAAAGTCATTCGGTTCTCAAAGCCAGGAACGAGATAACCACCCTCGGGATAGAAGCTCACGTCGTAAGTAGTTGTACTGCTTGAGGGAAATGTGATGTACTTTCCATAGTTTCCATATTTCACAAAGACTGCTCCATCGCGCAACTCCTTGTGGCTAATCTCGATACTTAGGTTTCGGTCGCCTTCTGCCCATTCGGTGATCTTGCCGCTTGGCAAGGCGTAGCTGAATGAGTTATACCGACATGGTTCGTTGGTCTCAGCGTCAAGATATCTCAGGTTGATTTTTAGGCTCTCGTTCTCCTTTCTCTGGTTTTTCCATTCAAAATCATAGTCGATTTTGCGTTTAATGGCAAACGAGCTTGTAATCTTCAGTTTCTTCTTGAAAAAGTACTGCTCTCCCTGGTTCTGCATGAACATCGTGTAGGCTGTGAGGGTGTATTCGCCTTCGGCAATCGTTGTGGGGTCGAGAGGCAGATAGCCCTTGAACACTCCGTCGCTCTCCTTGATTTTGATGCGCGTTGCCACCTCGTTCATGGGACTGATAAGCTCCACATAGACAAACTTGCTTGCATCCACTGGTTGATGATTCACGGCGTTGACTACAAAAGTCCGCATCCAAATTGTGTCGCCAGTGATGTAATAGGGCTTATCGGTCATCACATGGATTTTCTCCTGCGGATAGTTGTACACTTGCCAGTCAAGATTCTGCTTATACTGAGCAAAATCCTGCGCCTTGCCACACACAAAGCACATCAGCAACGTGAATAATAATGTAAGTAACTTTCGTGTTTTCATATAAAAAACTCTCTAATGTGGAATTAAATTACCTTGCAAAATTAGTGATTATAAATGTTTTATGCAAATTCTTCTACTCTTGTCAACATACACAGCACGAACGCCACAACCGTTATGTCGGCTGAAAGTGGCCACATCAAGCCAACCCATACTACTATATCGGAAGCACATGGTATGCGCCAAATCGGGCCTGGTACTATAGGCATTAAAGCGTGACCAATAGGTGCCATCATTCTCCAATTCTTGAAGTCCATTCTTGGAATACCAGCCATTAGCGGGAAAGAAGACTGCATTGTTATTTATATTGCTCTTGAAAAGATAACCGCCCACTCCATTTATTTTAATCCATTGACTTGTGCAGTTATTCATTATCTCATTCATTTGAGCCGTTCCAGGCATGCGCCACTCTGGTCCCCAATTCACGTATGCGGCATCGTCTTCAAGCTGGAGTCCTACTATGTTGTCGACAATGCCATAGTCACTATTGGAGCAGTACTTCGTGATGTTGTGGTCATCACCATCTTTATACCACTTATAGTTATATTCCCTAAAGTACGGCTTGGGTGTTGTTTCTCCCCAAGCGAAATAATATCCACATTTTGTAGGGATATTGGCTCCCAAATTGCAGCATGCCCACTTTGTCCCTGACGGCAAGCCCAGGTCAATAATGTGGGGATGGTTTGAATCGGGGCAGAACTCATTAGAGAAATACAATGTGGTCCCGTCCCAGGACACTTGCATGTAATAGGCAGTGCCCCGCGTGAAATTTTTATATGATTTCATTGCGTCGATGGTAGTTACGTCCGTTCCATTGACAACAGCTTTAAGCTTGGCATTGTCGATTGACACATCGGCTATAATAGTTTGTGGAACGTACCACGACACTATCGTGCCAGTGCCTCCAGATGGAATTGTTATTTCATCACTCTCGGCCTCGCTTTGCTCTTCTTTCCCGCCCACTTTACCGTCGGAGAGCAAAATAGATGCATTGTACCTGTACCATGGAAATTGCGTCTGAAATCCTGTGTGCTTGAACGTGATGCTTGAATCCGACAAATTGTTGATATAGAGAACCTCGAAGGAACACAAGTGACGAAACTTCGCTTGGTTGCTGCCTTTCTTGGCCGTGAACCACATTGGCAACACTATTTCATTACTTCTTTCGGTGCTAACACGCTTCATGTTGCACAAGCCTATTACTTTCGATTCATAGATATATACTTCAACTCCAGTCACACCTATAACGTCATAGTCCTTATCACGATTGACCTTCTTGGGCAATGTGAACTGGAATGAGCAGGTCTTGCCATCGCTGCTTATGTCATTGATAGAGGGAACACTCTCAACCTCATATACCTTTTCGTCTTGAAGGATATAAATCTTTATCTTATCACCGTCTTTCCATTGCGCCGTCAGGTTGAAAGCATCGGTCGCTGGCACGCCATTTATAATGCAGCCTGGTCTGAATGAAGATAAGTCATCGTTGGGCATCATGGCGGTGAAGGTCACCTGGCGCTTTTCAATGTCTTCCTCACATGATGACAAAAGCACCACAGTCAGTAATAATAAAAGTAATGAGGCATACTTTTTCATGGCTGTATATCTTTATGAGTTAATCAATTATTTCTTTCAATAACGCAGTTAATTCAAACAACGATCACAACAAATAAACAACTAAAACAACAAAAATTATATTCTCACAAAGTTGGCTTGCGCCAGATTGTTTTTATTTTTCCTGCGTGAGCAGGCTTTTTGACGAGCTCTGCTCGTAGCTTTTTGAATGAATCGTTGTGTCGCGGTTATCCCATGAGGGCACTATAATCTCAAAAAGCAGCACCTATGGTGTCAAAAATCTGGCTTACGCCAGATTATTGTTTTGTCGCAGATATATCAAACAACAAAATTTTCTCGGTTGCAAAGTTATAATGAGTAATTATTTATTGCAAGAAAAATGGCCGTGCCTTTACTTTTTGTAATCACCTATAAATAAACATATTAGAGCAAAGCGCAGCGTGCTTTGCTCATTCATCACAAAAATTCTCTTATTTTTGAGGGTGATTTTTGTTATTTATTCATTATTGATTGGAGATAATCGGACAGCAATCCTTCAATGCCCATCTTGTCTCGGATTCTTCGTTTTGTGCTTCTCACAGAGTTGATGTTACGATAATGCTTGCACACAGCAATGGCGGCATTTGAGAATCCACAACACATCAGTCCGACGAAATTAAGTTCGGCAGTCGAGAGTTGTGGGAAGTCTGTTGCGATATTGTCCATCACGCCATTGTGCTCAACATTCAAGTAGGCGAAAAGCCCATTCGCCCATTCCAGAATGTGGAGTCGTTGTCATCGATTGGGCCTAATTTGTGAACAATCTCCTTGCTGTTGTAATCTTGCTGCTCATTATAGGCTCCTGACATTAGCTCTTCAAACGCTTTGAGTTTTGAACTCATGGTTTGGCTGAAATTATTGTCAAGATTAGCAAGACTATTATTCAATTCTTTATAATGAGCAAAATTCTCACTCTTCAACTCCTCAATCAATCTTTTTGAATCTTTTTTCTTCTTCAAATACAGCATCAAGAAAACAGCCGATATCAGGAGCAATAACCCTATAAGCAAAGAAATTATTTTCTTTTTCTTTCCTAAACTGATTGAAGCTTCAGATTTAGTACTTTTATCAAATTCCTGTTCTGAATCAAGCAGTTTATATTTTGTTTCATTGTGTTCAAGAGAATCAGAGATTCTATTGTATTGAGTGTTAAATTTACGATATTGTGAAATGTCGTTATCGCACAACGAAATCTCCCTTAATGCTTTATACATCAGCAGGCTGTCGTAGGCAGTGTTTTGTGATTTATCAGGCAAAGAGATATAATATTTAGCTGAATCAAGTTCTTTCTGATTCACATAAATAAGGCTCAGCATGTAATAATTGTTGTTTTCTTTAAAACTGTTATTCAATCGGAATGCATCCAAAATATATTTCTTTGCCTGAGAGTATAGAGAGTCTTCAATATACATCAATGCATAATTGATATTGATGCTATAAATACTTGTGGTGTCCTTTAACTCTCTTGCCGTTGATAAAGCCTTTTCATAATATTTTCTTGCCTCATTAACATCTGTAATTCTTAGCACATTCGCACAATAATCTAGGGCAACCATCGTCATTTTTTTGTCTCTTAAAATCTCGTAATAATGAGCAGCCATTTGGAACTTGTTTAAATCAAGGTTATTACTGGCATAATTTTTGTAGTACAACATACCCAAGCGCATATTGATTTGAGCAAGGTTCCGGTAGTCGGTGCTGTCGGCATTGTCTTCCGCTTGTTTGTACCATTTTATTGCCTCAATGGGATTGCCCATATCTTCATAAGCTCCACCTTTATATAATAACGCACGAGTATAATGCTCACGGTTATGGTTGTCGCTGTAATAATCGACTGCTTTGCTGATTAACGTGTCACTTGTCAATGGGATATTGCAACGGAACTGTGCTTGGGTGAGTAGGAGAGCATAATATGCCTGGTTCTCGTCTCCTTGCAGGGAGTCGCGGTTTATGGTGTTGAGGATTGCAAGCGAACTGTCGGGATTAGTCCACATCAGTGAGTCAGCGTGAACAAGTCGCCTATCCACACTGCGACTGCAACTCATCACGACTGAGAAGAGCAGAAAGAAAAGTGATATGTATAGCAGCCGTCGCATTTTATGTGACAAAAATACTAATCGAGTTTCAGCACTGCGAGAAAAGCTTTTTGAGGTACCTGGACTGTGCCGATTTGTTTCATTCGTTTCTTGCCTGCTTTTTGTTTTTCGAGGAGTTTGCGTTTACGGCTCACGTCGCCGCCATAACATTTGGCAGTCACATCTTTGCGCACCTGTTTGACTGTCTCACGCGCAATGATTTTTGCCCCGATAGCAGCCTGAATGGCAATGTCGTACTGCTGACGTGGAATCAGCTCCTTCAGTTTTTCGCACATTCGTCTTCCAAGTGTTACCGCATTGTCGACATGAATTAGCGAACTAAGAGCATCAACTGGCTGTCCGTTGAGCAAGATGTCCATCTTGATGAGCTTCGAGTCACGGAAGTCGTTGATGTAGTAATCAAACGAGGCATATCCCTTAGAAATGCTCTTTAGTTTGTCATAGAAGTCAATAACTATCTCCCCCAGAGGTATATCGAATGTAAGTTCCAAGCGGTTTCCCGAAATATAGTCCTGTTTTATAAGTTCGCCTCGCTTACCCAAGCACAGAGTGATAATTGGTCCCATAAACTCGCTCTGGGTGATGATAGAAGCTCGGATATAAGGCTCTTCGATGTGCTCGATGAGTGTTGGGTCAGGTAGACCGGCGGGATTGTGTACCTCGGTCATCACCCCTTTCTTGTCATAGACCTTGTAGGAAACATTAGGCACAGTAGTGATTACCTCCATGTTGAACTCACGGCTAAGTCGCTCCTGCACAATCTCCATGTGCAGCAAGCCCAAGAATCCACATCGGAATCCAAAGCCCAATGCTACCGACGACTCGGGAGTAAACGTTAAGGATGCGTCGTTGAGCTGCAGCTTCTCGAGAGAAGAGCGCAAATTCTCAAAATCTTCAGGGTCGATGGGATAAACACCAGCAAAGACCATTGGCTTCACCTCCTGGAAACCCTCGATAGCCTTGTCACAAGGCGTTGCAACATGGGTAATGGTATCACCCACTCGCACTTCGGCCGATGTCTTAATTCCAGAGATGATATATCCCACAGTGCCAGTCGTCAGCTCGGTGCGAGGCGCCATCTGTAGTTTTAGCACACCAATCTCATCGGCATTATACTGCTTGCCAGTATTGACAAACTTCACCAGGTCGCCTTTGTGAATAGAGCCGTTAACGATTTTGAAATAAACGATAATTCCACGGAAAGGATTAAACACCGAGTCGAAGATGAGTGCTTGCAGTGGGGCCTCAGGGTCGCCAGTTGGTGCTGGAATACGTTCCACAATAGCCTCAAGGACTTTGGGGACTCCCTCGCCAGTGCGTGCGCTCACACGAATAATCTCCTCGGGATCGCAGCCTAGAAGGTCGACAATCTCGTCCTCCACCTCATCGGGATGAGCACTTTCCATGTCGATCTTGTTGATGACGGGTATAATCTCCAAGCCGTTATCGATAGCCATGTAAAGGTTGCTGATAGTCTGAGCTTGAACACCTTGAGTGGCGTCAACCACAAGCAGCGCTCCCTCGCATGCGGCAATGGAGCGCGACACCTCGTAGGAGAAGTCGACGTGTCCCGGGGTATCAATGAGGTTGAGCGTGTACTTCTCACCATTTAGAAGATAGTCCATTTGAATGGCATGGCTCTTGATGGTAATGCCACGCTCACGCTCAAGATCCATGTCGTCGAGCACCTGGTTTTGCATCTCTTTGTCACCCAAGGTCTTGGTGACCTCAATCAAACGGTCGGCAAGAGTGCTCTTTCCATGGTCGATGTGTGCTATTATGCAAAAGTTCCTTATATTTTTCACGTTGAATTGAATGTCTTAAATGAGTTAAAGGAGATAAAGGAGTTAAAGGAATGAAAAAATGGAAACAATGAAAAAATGAATTACATTATTCCACGCTCGCGGAGGCGTTGTTGCCATCGCCAGGCACTGAGCATCGTGTCCTCGAGGGTTTCCTCGGCTTTCCAGCCAAGCACTTCGTTGGCACGCTTGGGGTCTGCCCAAATTTTGACAATGTCACCCTCACGTCGTCCCACTATCTTGTGTGGAACCTTAACGCCAGTTGCTTTCTCAAAGGCTGCCAGCAGCTGTAGTACCGAAGCGCCTTCGCCAGTTCCTATGTTGAATACCTCAAGTGGCGCGTCGCTCTTGTCCTCAAGCATACGCTCAAGTGCTTTCACATGAGCTTTGGCAAGGTCTACGACGTTGATGAAGTCACGTATGCAAGAACCGTCGGGAGTATCGTAATCGTCGCCGAAAATGCTCAACTCCTTGCGTACACCAATAGCTGTCTGAGTAAGATAAGGCACGAGATTGGCAGGTACGCCATTGGGCAACTCCCCTATCTCGGCACTGGGATGAGCGCCAATGGGGTTGAAATATCGTAGAAGCACAGCCTTGATGGGACTACCACTCTTTATCACGTCGGCAATGATGTCTTCGCTCACTTGCTTAGTAGCTCCGTAGGGCGAAGTGGCTTTCTTGGTGGGTGCATCCTCGGTAATTGGGTTCTGGTCAGGCTCGCCATATACGGTACATGACGAGGAAAAGACAAAACCTTTCACACCAAACTCTGGCATCAGCTCAAGCAGATTGAGCAAGATGTTGAGATTGTTGCGATAGTACATGATTGGTTTCTGCACCGACTCATTCACAGCCTTATAGGCAGCAAAGTCGATGATGCCATTAATGACGGGATTGTCGCTGAACATTTTGCGAAGGACATTGATGTCGGTGCAATCGCCCTCAACAAAAACAGGTCTGATGCCTGTAATTTTCTCTATTCCATCGAGGACCTCAACATTACTATTGGATAAGTTGTCCATAACAACAACATCATATCCTGCATTTTGCAACTCTACTGTGGTGTGAGAGCCAATAAAGCCCATGCCACCAGCGACTAAGATTTTACCTTTCATTATATTTTAGTACTTTAGTGTTTTCTGTTATTGAAAAGTCAAATGGGAAACGAGCAACTTGATTGTGAATAAGAAAAATGAGGACACACTTCCTACTTCCTATATGATTTTAATAGTGCCTCGGCAATGCGTGGAGATGCTTTACCGTCACCGTAAGGATTATTGGCACGGCTCATGATGTTGTATTCATTCTCATCATCAAGCAGCAATGATACATTGTTGACAATCTTATTGTAGTCGGTACCAACGAGCTTGACAGTTCCTGCGTCTAAGGCTTCGGGGCGCTCAGTGGTGTCGCGCATCACAAGCACAGGCTTGCCTAGTCCTGGAGCCTCCTCCTGAATGCCACCGCTGTCGGTGAGTACAATCGAGGATTTCTCCATGAGGAACACGAAGTCGAGATACTCAAGCGGCTCGATGAAGAACAAGTTGCCCAAGTTCTCAAGATTCTCGCCAAATATTTTGTGAATAGGTTTGCGCACGTTTGGGTTCAAGTGCATGGGATATACAAAGTCAACATCGGGATACTTCTCACTCAAGTGTTTTATAGCATTACAGATGTTGAGGAATCCGTCACCAAAGTTCTCACGACGGTGACCAGTTATGAGCACTAATTTGCGGCCATTGTCGAGCCTTTTGACATCGTAGCCTTGTTCCAACAGGTTGAGCGACAATTTCTCGTTTAGCTCAATATTGTTTTTGATTTTGTTGACCACAATGTGGAGTGCATCAATCACAGTGTTGCCTGTGACAAAGATGTGATTCTCTCCTACTCCCTCATCGAGTAGATTTTGGCGACTTAATGGTGTTGGAGCGAAGTCGAGTGTGGCTATGCGGCCGGTAATCTGTCGGTTCATCTCCTCGGGCCATGGGCTATAGATGTTATGGGTACGTAGTCCTGCCTCGACATGCCCCACAGGAATCTGCTGATAGAAAGCAGCGAGAGCGCTTGCTGTGCTGGTTGTTGTGTCGCCATGAACCAGCACGATATCAGGCTTTACCTGCGAAAGGACATCGCGCATGCCCAGCAGCACACGGCTTGTCACATCGTAAAGGTCTTGGCCCGCTTTCATTATGTTGAGGTCGTAGTCGGGTTTGATATCGAATATCCTGAGCACTTGATCAAGCATCTCGCGATGCTGACCTGTGACGCAAACTATAGGCTCAAACTCGCTGTCTCGTTGTTGAAGGCACTTTACCAGCGGAGCCATTTTAATGGCTTCGGGACGTGTCCCAAACACGAGCATTACTCTTTTCTTCATTTTCGGTATATTTTTTAAAATTTCGCACAAAAATACAAAAAATTATTTGTTGCGCAAAAAAATTATAAGTAGGTGACACAAATCAGGCTGATTGTGGGCTATCAGAACGAATGTGCGGCTTTCATCTCAAGGTAACGGTTTATCACGCCCACAGTGAGATTCTCGGGTTTAGTGAGAAGAGCAAAAATGCCATTTTGACGCAGTCTCGCAACAATTGCTTGCTTTTCATAAGTGACATTCTGAGCAACAGCATGACAGTAATAGTCTTGTATGTCGCGAGAAGGCTCACGGCTGTAGTCATAAAGCTCAGTGTCCTCAAAGAACACCACAAGCACAACATGATTGTTGCTCAACTGCTTCAAATAAGAGAGCTGACGGTTGAGCGCGTTCACGCCATAAAAGTTGGTGTAGATGATGAGCAGGCTGCGCTTTGTGACATATCGCCCAACATTCACACACAGCGATGAGTAATCACTCTCTCCAAAAGTTGACTCCTGATGATAAAGATTGTCAAGTATTTTTTGCATGTGACTGTCGCTTCGTTCGGGACGAACAAAAGAATCAAATTGCCGCTCAAAAGTGATGACTCCAGCCTTATCCTCCTTGTGCATGGCTATATAGCTGAGCACCAGCGAGGCATTAATAGCATAGTCAAGAAGAGTCATGCCATTAAAGGCCTGCTGCATCACCCTTCCCTTGTCAATCACATTGATGACCTGTTGCGACTTCTCGTCGGTATAGACGTTAACCATGAGCTTGTTGCGACGAGCCGTTGCCTTCCAGTTGATAGTGCGATAGTCGTCGCCACTCACGTAGTCTTTGATTTGCTCAAACTCGGTGTTGTTGCCAATTCTGCGAATCTTTTTGATTCCAAGTTCCGAAAGGTTATTGCTAATAGCCAACAACTCATACTGGTTAAGCATCAAGTAACTTGGATAGACTTTAATGTCTTGATCATTTCCGCAAGTAAAACGACGCTGTATTAGCCCAATGGGCGATGATGCAAATACTCTTATCTTGCCAAAACCATACACACCACGTTTGGTAGGACGAAGGTGGTAGATTATAGTCTTTCCCTCAAGCCTATTTAATGAGAGCGAAAAGTTAATATCACGACGTTGAAACACAAACGGTATTTCGTCAATAACATTCAGTCGCAGAGGGAAGTTAAAAGAACTTTCTACACGCAGTTCTATCTTGTTGTCATCGCCGTTTGAGAAACGCTCAGCACACGAACGGTTAGCATCAATACCACGCTTGTGATAGAGCATCACAATATCTAAAATGAGCAAAAGTCCCAACAGTGCAAGCAAGGCAAAAGCCCCCCAGTAGCAATAACGCCACCAGAAGCCTGCCACAAAAAGCAGGACAATCACTGTCATCGAAAGATAAAAACGGCGTGTTAAGAACATTTCGATTGTTATTTTTATTTAGGCACTTCAATCTTGTCGAGCAAGGCCTGAGCAAGCTTCTCGATGGTAAAGCCTTGCATCTCGGCATCGGCAGTGATGATCAATCTATGCTCAAGCACAGGAGGAACGATGGTCTTGATATCGTCAGGGGTCACAAAATCGCGACCTTGCAGCAGGGCGTAAGCCTTTGCTCCCTTCAAGATATAAATTGAGGCTCGTGGCGACGCTCCAAGTTGAATGGCTTGACTCAAACGAGTCTGCTGTGAGATTTGAGCAATGTAATTGAGCAACGATTTGTCAATTACCACCTTATCAAGATAGGAGCGCAAATGCAAAAGTTGTTCGACACTTAAAATTGGCTCAATATCGTCAAGTTTAACAAGTGCCGAATTACTCTGATGGCGCTCAAGGATTCTCACTTCTTCCTCATAGGAAGGATAACCCATGTTAACCTTCATCATGAAACGGTCGAGTTGTGCTTCAGGGAGTCGATAAGTGCCCTCTTGCTCAACGGGGTTTTGTGTGGCAAGGACGGTATAGAGTGGAGACATTGGGCGAGTGACACCATCTACAGTACTTTGTCTTTCTTCCATCACCTCAAAGAGTGCTGCTTGAGTCTTAGCCGGAGCGCGGTTTATCTCATCAACAAGAACTATTTGCGAGAAAATGGGGCCTTTGTGAAACTCAAACTCCTGAGTCTTGATATTGAACACATTGGTCCCCAGCACATCGCTTGGCATCAAATCGGGGGTGAACTGAATGCGTTTGAAATCGGCATCGATGAGTTTTGAAATTAGGCGTGTGAGCAATGTCTTTGCGACACCGGGCACACCCTCAACGAGTACATGACCATCAGCAAGAATTGCAGTGAGGATAAGGTCTATAGCCCTCTCCTGCCCAACAATCACAGTCGCAATTTTATCTCGCAACTTATTTACTTTCTCCTGAAAATCGCTCAGGTCAAATCTGCTATAAGTAGTATCCATTTTATTGTGTTTTTTGATTATTGTCGTTTATAAATTGTAGGTAATGCTGTTCATCAAATCTATCAAATATTTCGTCTCTTTGTTGCTTAACTTTATTTCGTCATCGGCAACTATCTCTCTAATTCTTGATATTGCATTAATCAGTTGTTCGGTGTCAATGCCTGTCCTACTCTTTATTAATGTCAGGTTCTCACTCAGGTCCACATCATCGTTGACATCAATTAGCATCTTACGCATCATCTCTTGACCGAAGTGGTGATAGTGGTCACGCACCAAACCAGCATTATCGTGATAGCGGAAATGCATCAACCCTATGTGTTTCACCATTGTTAGAGTTTGGTTTTGTGGAGGTTCTATGACTGGTATCACACGCTGCTTGCGACGAGCGGTGAAGAAGAGTGACAGCAAAATGGTGAGCAATGTCAAATACACGGCCCATCGCAGCGAATGGTTGTCGAGAAACACGCGAAGTGGAGATTTTGATTTGTTATTTTCGACTTCATACTCAACAGTCTCCCTGAAATCACATCTGACCACCTTCTTGTTTCCCGCTTGCGTTATAAGACGCATGAGTAATTGTGCGCCACCTTGCGACAACACATTATAATTTGTGAACACTTGTGGCCATGTCATCAGAATCAGTTTCCCTTTACCATAATCGCGACTTGCAGCAACTACTAATTCTTTGCCAAAACTTTGTTTGTACTTGAGCAAAGATGTCCATTCAGACTTACCATTTTTAACATACGGAACTAAATGGGAGACATCGGGCTCAAATATTCGGAACCGATATTTGGCTTTATTGTAAATGCTGTCTTCTCCCCAGATTAAAGTCGTTGAATCGGCCTTTGTGAAATAGTCGGTAATATAACCGTAATCATAATTATATTCAAAAGCTACATCAAGTGAGGCGCACAACGTGTCGGGGAAGTAGTTGTTGATAAATATTATCGTCTGACCTCGTTTCAACATATCAAGTATACGTTCAACATCATCTTCATAGTTGTAAATAGTATAATCAACAAGCAATATTGTTGAATTGTTATAGTTGCTGTCGGTGTAGACCGTATAGAGATAACAATTTTTGACCTCATAGTTGCCCTTCAAACTCGCCTCAAGTATGCTATCTACGAGCTTGGCACCAAAGGGGTTAGAATCGGTGTGACAATAAGTCTTTTCTTCCCAAGAGAAACGCTTGGGAATTTTCACCTCAATGAGAACCATGAGAACAAAAAGGATGAGTATCACCACTATGAATCCACGACTAAGTTTCATCACCACCTCCTTCCTCAACAGTATTTGATGGCATTGCCAAACTCAATTGGTTTTCAATAGATTTATATTTGTCACTGATGTCATCAAAGATGGCTTGAGTTGCTTCATAGTCGCCATATCTTACAAGAACATATCGACGCGTGAGGTTTGAGAAATCATCATTCTTATATTCTCGAGTGTACTGTGCTGGCGTTTTATAAATACGCCATTCTATCTTATCACTATCACTTAGCAACTTAAGACATTGAAGATAGCGCAGTCTTATTGCCTCACGATAGTTACCTGAACCTAAGGCTCGTGAAATGTCTTTTTCAAAGTCTATACCATAAATAGTGTCCTCAACAACCTCATAATCATCCTCTTTCTTCTCCTTCTTGGCGAAGAAGAGCATCTTTTTCCTGTACATGACGTACAACAGGACCAATATTGCGATGATACCCAAGCCCAGCCAAACATACTGCATTTTCTCATTTGTGGTAAAAATGGAATCGGCAGCATTAAATACACCATCAAACAGATCTTTAATCCATTGTTTGATGTCACTCATGATTTTCTCGAAGATCGACTTCTCGGTCTCGGCAATCTCAGAGCTGTAGTCGTAGTTGCCACTTCTAATAAAAGCTTCCAACTTATTGGTGTCGCAAACTATAGTATCGGTGATCTGTACATTCATAATTAAATAGTATACTATAAATTTGCGAAATTTTCAATATCACTTGCTATCGCAAGATCGTCGAGCTCACGAGTGTTGCTGCCATAGTGAAACACTAATGTAGTAACAACTAAAGTCATTGACAGATAAGTGAAAAAAGTCTCAAGAATGAGAAACACATATAAGATGATGTCTAAAGTCATAGTTATAGCAGGATTCACACCATTACTGGGGGTAAGGGTATCGCTAGTAAAAACAAAAACCATCATTGGTAATGCTGCTACCGACTCTATTATTCCTGCCACTAAAAGCAAGGCAAACATTAATCCAAACAACTTTCCCCATGATTCACGGGCATGTGAGAAACTGCGACCAAAAGCACCTAAAACATTGATGTTCTCAAACACATAATGAATGGGAGCCATCATCAAAATAAATACTATTATCGCATATCCCACAAACACTATCATCGAGAAAAAAGGGACAAACATTAAGACTAACATCAGTATCGAGATTGGCACAACAAAGACAAGAATTACAAGAACAATAACAAGTACCTTTTTGAAATTGAACCACATTTGCCCCTTCACATCCTTGAAAGTAAGCATCGACAGTTCGCCATCGTCACTGCCATGATAATATTGGAACAAGGTGAGAATTAAAGTATATACCAGGATTAAACTGACAACTGATATGATTGCAGAAAGGATAAAACCAGAATCAACAGAATTGTAGGTATGATTAGTAAGAGATCTAAAAAAAGAAAATAAGCCCACGCTGTGTATTAATGCAAGTGGCAACAACAGATATATTGAAAAACGCAATGCCACACGCCAGTTCTGGCGCAAGAAATCAATAGCGGCATTGATTTTCTCACCCAGAGTGCGACGCGCATAAAGCGGGATGCGAGTGTTTATTTCATTCCTTGCTGCCATGATGCGATAACCAGTAGGGATAGACAATGTAATAAAACACAATAAAAATCGCCGATGCAATTATTAAGGAGAGTTTCACAGATGCAGGCCACTCAAAATGACGAGTGAAGAAGCCTTCGATAAACGCTGCTACAATAAATATTGGCACAGTCCCTACAACTATTTTTAAGCCGCGCTTAGCACTACGTTTGAGTGATGTCATGCGAGAATAAGTGCCTGGGAATAACCAGCCATTACCAAATGCAATGCCTGCTGCTCCGGCAACAACTATCACCGACAACTCCAATGTGCCATGAAGCATGACCGACATCCACGACACTCCCAGTACTCCTTGCTGATAAAGGAATGTGAAGAAAGCTCCAAGCATCACGCCATTAGAGAACAAAAAATATCCAGCTGCAATACTAGTGAATATGCCAAAGATAAATGCCAGGAAAGCAACGCGAACGTTATTGAACATTATCGCCATGAAAGAATTCATGTCTGAGTCTGACGCATAAACATCCATGGGTTTACCTTTTTCGATGTTATCAAGAGTCATCTCAATATAGTGGTCGCCCATTATGAGTCGAGGAAATTTCTCGTCATGTAACGATGAGAACACGCCAATTGCAGTGGAAACAATGAAAATCACAAACGAAATGAGCAGATATTTGCGCTCGGTCCATATAGTCAAAGGCATCTCACGGGTCCAGAAGGTGATAATTCGGCGCCAGTTCTCATGCTTCTCCTTGTAAAGCTCGTTGTGAAGCTTGACCGTGAGGTCATTAAGATAACTTGTTATCTCGGCGTTGGGATAATGAGACTGTGCAAAAGCGAGGTCGCTCGACACATCAACATAGACATCGGCTTTGTGAGAAGGGGATTCATACTGATCGCGGCTAATCATGTATTCATAATCGCGCCACTTGCTGATATTTTGTTTGATGAAAACCGATTCTCGCATATCAAATAAATTGTTGAACAATTTTGATTTGCAAAATTAATAAATTTACTATATTTGCAAAAATATTTCAGTGACATTTCTCATGGCTAATGTAAAAATAACCACAGGACA
The DNA here is from genome assembly GCA_905233845.1 of uncultured Muribaculaceae bacterium. Lineage (GTDB taxonomy): Bacteria > Bacteroidota > Bacteroidia > Bacteroidales > Muribaculaceae > Sodaliphilus. Next base: position 25,953 of record CAJOFH010000031.1, read on the forward strand.
GTATGTCAGCATTGAGCAGCGCATGGCAAGCGTCAGCGACCGTGTGTTTGCACAGATGCTGGATTGGCTTTTCATGTGGATTTACACCACTTTTGTCACTATGATTTTTTTCTCGGCCACATCCTCACTGATAAATTATTATGAACGACTTTTTATCTGCATTTATATTGCACTACTTTTGCCTGCCATCTTTTACCATCTAATCTTTGAATTCTTTTTCAATGGAGCCAGCCCTGGCAAGAAGATTCTCAAATTAAAAGTCGTTATGGTTGATGGCTCATCACCCACTCTTGGCTCTTTTATTATGCGGTGGATGATGTATCTGTTGGAATGTATGATATTGCCAGGAATTGGATTATTGTGCATCATCTTCAACAAGAAGGGACAGCGGCTTGGCGACATGATGGCGGGAACAATGGTCATCAAAAACAATGATTATTCAAAGCAACTAATTGACTTGAACAATTTCGGATACGTCAATCCAGGATACAAGCCCTGTTATCCCGAAGTTGCTACCCTCTCGATGCGACAGGCCGAGGTCGTGAGGGAGACCCTCATGAACAATAGCAGTAATCGTGCTTTTTACATTGATGAGTTGAGCAATAAAATAAGGGAGTATTTGAATATCCCACCACTCATTAACGCCAATAACGAAATCTTCCTCGATACGGTCTTGAACGACTATCGATATTACTCTTCGACAATCGAGATATAAATCACAATACTTCTTTAATGGCTCTCGCCAGCTGATCGGGACAAGAAGTTGCCTTGTAGCCGCACCTTATGCCTTCAAGCTTATCAATGGCGTCCTGAGCTTTCATCCCCTCAACAAGTCGAGAAATTCCTTGTAAATTCCCATGGCATCCCCCTGTGAACATCACATTTCGCAGACAACCATTATCGTCAATCTCATAGTCAATCATCTGAGAGCATGTGCCATGAGTGTAATAAGTGTGTTTCATACTATCATTTCTTGAAATAATCAAGCAGTTGCTTGCGGTCAACGATTTCTATCGATGAGTTGTTTGGTGCTATAATCAAGCCTTTTGTCGCTAGATCTTCAATAGCAGTGATTAGTGCCGGACGTCGTGCTCCAAGAATTCGACACAAATCTCGCTGGCGGAACTCTAAAACCACATTTTTAGATTTCTGAGAAGTGAAAGCATTCACAAGCATCACAAGGCGCTCGGTCACTGAGAGCTGCTCGGCATTCAATAGTTGCGACTTAAAAGCCTGAGAGTTTCTCGACAGATAGTTAAGGATGTTATACATGAACACATGATCGGTCTGTAATATTCTCACATAGTCATTCTTTGACAATTGAAGCATGCCACATTCTTCCACCGCCTTCAAGGTGAAGGGGTAGCTGGTATCAAGTCCGAACAGATAGTCGGGGGCAATCACTTCGGGGCCAGTGAGCTCGTGTGAAATGTTGAATTTCAACCTACGGCTCTCATAGGTCATTCTAACTTTGCCAGAGATAATAAAACGAACGTGAGTGCAAGAGTCTCCACGATCAATAATTTTCTCGCCACGTTTGAACTTCAAGAAATGGAAAGGCACTTTCTCCACGATTTCGCTAAGCCGCTCATGACTTACCCCTTGAAAAAGAGGTAAATGAAGCAATTTGTCAAACATATTATCCATAATTCACAGTTGAGAGTTGAGTAATTGAGTGTTTAGAGTTTTCACTTCCTCGTTCCACGAACTAATTCTCCAGCAAATTAATTGCTTCTTCAATAGTGTAACTTTGTTGCTCACCAGTAGACATGTTTTTAATAGAAACTGTGCCCGATGTGAGTTCGTTATCTCCAACCATTGCCACAAATGGGATACCCTTGGCGTTGGCATAATTCATCTGTTTCTTCATCTTTGACGATTCGGGATAGAGCTCGCAAGAAATTCCTGCAGCGCGCAGTTGCGCCATGTGCTGCAAGCAGGCCTGAGCTTCTTTATCGCCAAAGTTTATGAAAATCACCTTAGTAGTAGCAATAGTGTCGGCGGGATACAAATCCAGACTGTTGAGAACATCAAAGATGCGGTCGGCACCAAAGCTGATTCCAACTCCTGAAAGGCCGTCCATTCCAAACACACCTGTGAGATTGTCGTAACGACCACCACCGCTTATGCTACCCATTTCAACGTCAAGGGCTTTAACCTCAAGAATGGTGCCAGTATAGTAATTCAAACCACGAGCAAGTGACACGTCAAGCTCAACATTTGATTTGAGATTGAGGGCAGTGACGTTGTCTAGCACAAATTTTATTTCTTCAATTCCCTTCAAGCCATCCTTTGACGAGGCAAGCAACGATTCCAAAGTGGCAAATTTCTCTTCATTAGTTCCACTCAGAGTGAGCAACGGACGCAACGTGTCGATAGCTTCTTGAGTCAATCCTTTTTCGGCCAATTCAACATTCACATTGTCAAGACCTATCTTGTCAATCTTGTCAATGGCGACAGTAATATCAACAATCTTGTCAGGAGCGCCAATCACTTCGGCGATGCCACTCAAAATCTTACGGTTATTTAATTTAATAACGATGTTAATGCCAAAGCGCTTGAATACCTCGTCAATCATCGACACAAGTTCTACTTCATTAAGAAGCGAGTCACTACCAACAACATCGGCATCGCACTGATAGAACTCACGGTAGCGGCCTCGCTGTGGACGATCGGCACGCCACACTGGCTGAATCTGATAACGCTTGAAAGGCATCTGAAGGTCATTGCGGTGCTGCACAACATATCTTGCGAAAGGCACTGTGAGGTCATAACGGAGGCCCTTTTCACTCACCTTGGTAATCAAGTGTATATAATCTTTACTTGCCAGCAAATCGTCAGGTGCCGATTTCAAGTAGTCGCCGCTGTTTAGAATCTTAAAAAGCAATTTGTCGCCTTCTTCTCCATACTTGCCCATAAGAGTAGAAAGGTTCTCCATTGCAGGAGTCTCTATTTGTTGGAATCCGTAGAGCAAGAAAACGCTCTTTATGGTATCGAAAATATAGTTTCGTTTCGCCATCTCGAGTGGCGAGAAGTCTCTTGTTCCTTTGGGAATTGATGGTTTTTGTGCCATTTCTTATAACTGTTTTTTCTTTATTTTTGGTTGATTTTGCAAAATTACGTAGTTTTTTTTTAAGAAAAAAATGTTAATTGTTAAATGTTGATTTTCACTTTAAGAAATACTCCGTAAATTTGCCACAAAATTATCAATAATGAAAATTCGCAGAGCACAAAATCGTGACATTCCACGCATCCATGAATTATTGACGCAGGTCAACAATGTTCATGCAGAGGGCCGACCTGACCTTTTTAAGGGCGGAAGGCGCAAATACACCGATGAGCAACTTGAGGCAATAATTGCCGATATTGAGCACTCCCCTGTCTTTGTTTTTGTCGACGAAAACGATATGGTGCTGGGATATTGTTTCGGTCAAGTGGAGCAGTTCATCAACGACAACAATCGAACTGATGTCAAAACACTTTATATCGATGACTTGTGTGTAGATGAGAGCTATCGCAGGCAGCACATCGCAAAGCAGCTCTATGACTATGTTCTTGATTTCGCTCGAAATAATGGTTTCTACAACGTCACGCTCAACGTGTGGGAATGTAATCCCAGAGCCCGTGCTTTCTATGACAGCTGTGGCATGAAACCAATGAAGACCTATCTTGAAACAATATTATAGCAGGACAGTGTAGAGTGGAGAGTTTTCTTTTCCTACTTCTTCTTTACTCCTTCAACATTCCTCGTTTCACACTTCACATTATTAATAATTATGGACTTAATTGAAGCAATAAAAGCAAGACATTCAGTAAGACATTACACCATAGTCGCAATCGATAGCGAAAGGACCGAAAAGCTACAAAAGCTAGTGGATGAATGTAACGAGCAAAGCGGACTCCACATTCAGCTCATCACTAACGAGCCTCGTTCTTTTGGCGAGAGTATACTGGCTCGTTATGGCAAGTTCACCAACGTGACCTCTTACTTTGCCATGATTGGCAAGAAAAGCGACACTCTTGATGAGACTGTTGGATACTATGGTGAGAAACTGGTGCTCGCAGCACAGCTTATGGGGCTAAACACCTGCTGGGTGGGGCTGTCTTACAAAAAAATAGGATCAGTGCTCGACATAGATGAAGGAGAAAAACTGGTGTGTCTCATCTCAGTGGGTGTTGGGGCAACGCAAGGTGTGGACCACAAACGCAAATCACCTGATAAAGTAAGTGAGACCGATGTAAAAACCGCCCCACAATGGTACAAGCAAGGTGTTGCTTGTGCCCTACTCGCCCCCACAGCCATCAATCAGCAAAAGTTTAAGTTCACACTTCATGAAGGGAATAAAGTTAGTGCAAAAGCTGGTTTTGGTTTTTACTCCAAAGTAGACCTTGGCATAGTGAAATACCACTTTGAAATTGGTGCTGGAAAAGAAAACTTCCAGTGGATATAAGAAAATAACGCCCGTCGGTTTTAATCCTGACTTCGGCTATGCGCCACCCAAATCTATTTTTTGGTAATTTCATCATCGAAAAGTGGCATGATTGACCTGTGCCGGTCGGTCAGGGACATGG
>CAJOFH010000032.1 GCA_905233845.1 uncultured Muribaculaceae bacterium
GCGTGTTTTTTTAATAATGTTTTTTGCACTACAAAATTACTAAAAATCTCGCTATGTTCCTAATTTTCAGCTAAATAAAATTCATCGAACTCACGTTAGTTAAAATCTTCAACACCATTATGGGCAGTGAGACTATGCGCACGAACCTTAACAAAGAGCAAACTTTCGATGCTATTGAGAACGCCAGCAAACTCTTTAATGAGACTTGGCAAGCGATGGCAAAAAACGAAAATGCTAGGTCGCTTCTCGTTGCAATAGAAAAACTGTGCATCAACGCTTGCCACATCGAGAGGAAGAAAAAAATGATACGTCAACAGTATCTTATCGATCCTGAAGATCGCGGCTTGATAAATTTCCCTAGTGGTTGGGATTAAGCCGCCAAGTTCTGACTTTATAGACTTTTCTCTCAAATAGGAATATTATGACATCAATATTCTTCGCAATATTAGGATTCTTGGGCACCATATTGGTGGGTGGCATCGTGGTTGCCGCCCTGTTGGGGCTGCTATATGCCATACTACACATCATCATGTGGATTCTTGACGAACTTAAAATATAATACTTACAATTATGGATAATAATCTTACTTACACAACTAAAGATTTGCTCCAAGATTATGAGCAATGGCTGAAAGGGTTTAGATTCTTGACCTATGCGAGAATTGAAACTTATAAGGATTATGTGAAACTGTTTATCCGTGATGCCGTGGACTTTCTCTATGCCGAGAATATAATCGACTCGCTGGCATCGATAGCGAGATATGACCAGTTGCATCATACTCGCTACGCCCAACTTACGCAGAAGATTTTGTTTTCCGTACATTACGAGAAGACTCTTTCACGTCTTCCCGAACCAGAACAATTCTATTTTGAGAGACGAAAAGCGCTGGCGAAACTCGATGAACTCATTCGCTCCGACTCGTTCCTGGAGAAAATCAAAGACCTGCAGCCCGCAAGCGAAACGCTTATCAGCGACATCAGGATGTGGCGAATCGTTCATGAGACTGTCAAGGATGAAATCTGGCACTTGAAGAATAACATAATCGCTGAGATTCAAGAAGAAGTAGATAACTTTTTCTCACGAGAAAATCCCCCTGATGAAAACAATGCTCAAAACAAGGACAACAACTATGAGAAGTAATAAAGACACTATTGCAAATTGCATATTTATCGAGTTGTCGCTTGTGAGAAATAAAATTTACAACTATATTTGCAACGAGATAACATAAGAAACCGCCGAAACGCTTGAAAGAGAGTAGGCATTATTTATAAAAATGATGTAATTATGACACAAGAAATGGGTGAATCCCTAATGTATTCTTGGCTTAGACATGTAAAAGAATGCCGATTTGTACAAACGAACTGGAGAATCTCGTCATGCTGGGAACTGAACCCCAATTATGTTTCTCAAGCAGAAAACTATTACAAACAATTGAGCAAATTTTTATCTGTCAGAAACTTCCGCCAAGCTCTATACCAAACTGAGTGTGATGTAATGGGGCTTGCCAAAAACAGTATGACAGACATGGGCAAAGTATTTGGAATTGAAGTGGCTTATCATAAAGATGGCTTACACTATAATGAAAATTACACAAATAACTCGCAGCAAAAAGTGGTTCAGAAACTTATTATGACTGCTCTTTGTATTTATTCAAATTTTGGTAATTTAAAAGCTGAAATAATATTCGCCACTCCAAAAACAAATCCCACATTGCAAAAGGCAATTAAAACTGATGTTGACAGTTTAAACAACTGGGCAATATCAAATAAGCTCAATTATGTATTTAGGTTCATAACCAACGATGATTTTAAATATGTATTTATTGACCCCGTCTACATCATGTGCAAAGGCATTTATGATGCCAGCGAATTGTTCTTGAGGAGTTTCCAACTTGTTGACTTGCTTGGATTGCTAAACATAAAGAGTCACTTGACCAACCCTCAATCATTTGATGAGTTTGGTGGAGTTGCCGAAATTGCAAATAAAGCACTGAGAGCTTGTTTGAGAAATAAGACAATCTCAAAAAAAATGATTAGTACACTTAACGGATTGACTGGCAGTTTTATGCCATTAGTAAAAAACATACCACCAGAGCTTTCCAGTAGATATTACATTAGACCGGTCAGAACAAAAAGCGGTGATTATTATCTTTGTAATCACTGGATTGCAACAAGCAAAACCAGCTTGATTAACTTTATAATTAACAATATCTAAAGAAACCGCCGAAACGCTTGAAAGGGAGTAGGCAAAAATATTAATTTATTAAATTATGTCATATATTGATAGATACAAATTGGATGAGCACAATAATCTCTTTCCTGCTAATTATCTTGAGCGTGAATATCTTGAGCGTGAGCGTGGTTCGTTTTGGAAAATCAAAGAAAACTTAAGCACCCCAGTATTAGATGATAAACAAAGCAAAGAGTTGCATTATTTAGTTCTACCTTCAAAAAAATGTATTGCAATTATATTGAATAACAATTCAAATACCCAATATGAAAAGGAAATCAGAGTAAAAGATTCTATCATGGTTGAAGGAGTCTCTTACCCTGTTAATGCGATTTGGTTAACATACTCAAATAATACATATGATAAATTAGATAAGTTATTTATTATTGTACCTAAAACGGTTGAATACGTTCATCCTGTTATTGAAAAGTATGACCAGGAGCTTCTAGATGCCAGATTTAAGGTTGATGATAATAATCCGTATTTATCATCAGGAGAAGATGGGTGCTTGTATGATAAGAAGAAAACAAAATTGCTTCTTTTTGGTCGCAACAGAGAAGAATGGAAAGCACCCGAAAATCTCAAATCGATGGAAGATAGTGCTTTTTATGGTGTTTATGTGAAAACAATAATTTTTCCGAAAACCTTTAAAAGATTAGGCAAAGAGTGGAAATCTGCTCCTTGCTCTCATTTGGTTTTTGAGGGTCAACTCACTCATATCGAAAATGGTTCTATTGACAATCTCAAATGCATTTTCAGAATGAATGGTCTTTTGTCTCAACTCGATGATAATAGTCAACAAGTGTTGAAGATGTGGTACGAAGATAGAAGAGAGGGGAGACGACGTAACATCATTTTGGCAAGTCCAAAGGCTATGAATGGAGTTTTTGAAAAAGGTGTGATTACACTTACACAAGTATTTGATTTAGACCGCAAGCTTTATGAGCGGCAGGATTCAAGTTCTATACTGCTTAATGTGAACATCAATAAAGAATTATGCAACAATGTTGGCGCTGGAATTCCTATTCTAGTCGACTCGGTAAAGATTGACAAAGAAGAAGGATATCGTTCAGACTCTGTCCGTACTGCTCTTAAACCGCTGTATGAAACAACTTGGGTGACGAGAATTCGCCTTGTGCCTCTTGTCAAACCACAAGAACCACATATTATGGAAATCCTTGTGCATGAAAAGATTGATAAGGTAAAAGAACTACTTCAACAGGCTTATAAAGCATAATTGTTAAATTAGCATAATATCATAATAGAATAATCCGCCGAAACGCTTGGTAACTGTATTTTACTTCAAAAACAAAACGATTATGGAAACAACGTTATTAGAAGATTTGAAGAAAGCGCTCGCAGTAGGTGGTGAGCTCGATGACGACATAAAGGATGATGTGATGTTTGAGATGCTAAAATTCATAGCCAATGACGACAGCTGCAAAGATGGTCTTGGAGAAGATCAGTTACGTGATGCGGCTGATTACGCGTTTAATGTGTTTCTCGTGAGCTGGATGAATATAGTCGAAAAAGTGAATAATGAGGATGAATTTAACAACAAACTAAAGAAACTGTGTCTCAACGCATGCCAAAATGAGAGGCGCATGGCGCATGGCAGAATACATAGAACCGTGGGGATAGTTTCTATTTAACCCAATTTGTTTTGTGAATTATTTTTGAGAGATTTCGTCACTCCCTGATTTGCTCGTTAATGAGTTTTTCAGGGAAACTTTTGCATACATCAAGAATTTTGACGAAATTTGCATACAAGTTGCGCATATGGTGGTTTGGAACATAAAAAATTTTACCATAAAATGTTTTAAATCAGCATCATGCTTTGTTTACTTGACTTTTTAACCCAATTCGGTTATTAGGATTTATGTTAGAACAGAATTTATTTTGAGCAGGTTGTAAAGAGATTGTCAAAAGCATAGCGGGCTATGGTGAGACAATATCTGCAACAAAATGCCAAAATAAAACTGTTATGACATAAAAGACTAAAAAAATAACCTGCCGTCGGCCTGATGACCGATTTGCGTTTAATAGTTAGCCGAATTAAAAAACAATAACCATAAAACTAGTCATTATGTATAAAATTGACAAACATCCCATTCTAGATCTTCCAAAAGAAGAGTATGTAGAATTCAAGTTTGAAGGGAGAACAGTTCGTGGGCAGAAAGGTAAAACAATCGCTGCCGCCCTTCATCAAGCAGGACTTATTGTGCACAGCCATAGCACCACAGGCCGTAACCGCAGTCTAGAGTGCGGCATTGGCAAGTGTGGTGCTTGCGAAATGCTCGTCGACGGTCAGGTGCGCCGCATCTGTATCACCAGCGTTGACGGTGTGAAAGAGGTGCGCGAGATTCCAAAGGACTACATGCCCGAGGGCAAAGCCGGTGGAGCTCGTGAGACCAAGATTTACAAGACTACAGTAGCCATCATCGGTGGCGGCCCTGCCGGACTGGCATGCCGCGAGCAGCTCACAGCGTTGGGCATTCCCAATATTGTGGTTGACAACAACGCTACCGAGGGTGGCCAATTCAATATGCAGACCCACCAGTTCTTCTTCTTTGAAAAGGAGCAGAAGTTTGGTGGTATGCGTGGTTTTGACATCGCCAAGACTCTCGCTGGCGATAACCACGACGGCATTTTGCTCAACAACACCGTGTGGGACCTGCTCGAAGGTCGCCGCATAGCACTGAAGAATATAGTAACCCAAGAGGTGAGCTATATCGATGCCGACCATCTGGTAGTGGCTACAGGTGCTGTGCCTTTCATGCCAGTGTTTGAGAATGATGACGTGCCAGGCGTATACACCGCTGCTGTGTTCCAGAAGATGATGAACCAGGAGCACACCTTGCTTGGCAAGCGAGTGCTCACTGTGGGCGCAGGTAACATCGGTTACCTCACCAGCTACCAGGCTATGCAGGCTGGAGCAACCATCAAGGCCATTATCGAGGGTATGGACCACGAGGGAGGTTTCCCCGTTCAGGCCAACCGCGTGCGCCGTCTGGGTATCCCCATCATGACTTCACACGTGCTCATCCGCGCCATCCCTAACGATGACTACACTGGCGTTACTGGCGCCGTGATTGCCGAGTGCCGCAATTTCCAGCCTATACCTTGCACTGAGCAGGTGATTGATGATATTGACATTATCAATATATGTACGGGTTTGATTCCTGACAATCAGCTGCTTGTGAAGGGCCGCTCGGTCTTCGGTCGCAACGTGTATGGCGCAGGCGATGCCGTTCGCATTGGCGAGGGCACCAGTGCCGTGCTTCGTGGTAAGCAGGTGGCCTATGAGGTGGCTCAAGAGATGGGAATGCGTTTCCCCTATGAGGACTACCTTGAGGTTTCCCGTCAGTACATCGACTCGCAGCAGCGTCCCGTGCGTCTGCTTGACGAGCCACGCATCCCAAGCGAGGAGCGCATGGCCCTTAAGCCCTATGTGAAGATTAACTGTCTCTATGGCTTCGCTTGCAATCCCTGTACATTCTCTTGCCCACAGGGCGCGATTAGCAAACCTACCACATCGTCAGTGCCCATTGTCGATTATGACAAGTGCATTGGCTGTATGCAGTGCGTGAACCATTGCCCAGGTCTGGCTATCTTTGGCTACGACAAGCGCAAGAATGTGATGTTCCTGCCAGTAGAATATGAGGTGGAAGAGGGCAAAGAGGTGTTCCTCGTTGATGACAACGGAGCCAAGGTGGGCGAAGGCGTCATCGAGAAGGTTCTCAAGAAAGATAATAAGACCAATGTGGCACGCGTCAAAGCCACTCAGGCTGATGACCTGAATAAGGTGAACGGCTTCATCCTCAAGGAACGCTATCCAGAACCACTGAACTTGCGTCCACTCACAAATCCCGAGGAGGGCAAGGCTTTCGTATGCCACTGCGAGGACGTGGATGTGAAGACCCTGCTCGCTGTGGTTGGCGACCGCAAGTACATCTCGGTCGACGAACTTAAGCACACCACACGCATGGGTATGGGTCCCTGCCGTGGCAAGCGCTGTGTTTCGCGTGCAAAGCAAATCCTGCGTGCTCACGGCATCGAGGTGACTGGCGACAGCACTCCACGTGCTCCACTTGCAAATCAGGTGACGCTGGGTGATGTCTACAATGGTGAGACTAAGGAGACCTTCGTCTTCGAGCATGGTTCAGTGATTGAGAAAGCCGAGACCGAAATCCTCGTTGCTGGAGGTGGTATGGCTGGTAGTGCGGCATTCCGCTACTTTGCCGAGGCCGGCAAGCGTGTAATCCTCGTTAACTACGACCGTGGTTCTACCTGGCGCTGCATCGGTGGTGGACGTCCAGCGTTCTCTAACCCCGACATTAGCGACATCGCTATGCACAACCTGGAAATCTTCCGCGACGACCAGGAGCACTGCAACATCGACCTGAAGATGACGCGTTATGTCAACCTGGTGCACGACGACGCTACCTATCGCTCACTCGACGCCTCTCGTGCTTGGAGTGAGGCCTACATGATTGACCGCAAGGACTTCACCAAGGAAATTTCGCCTTACTGGAATCCTAACGATAACATCTACAGCCACGCCTTGATTTCACAGAACTGCTGGCAGGCCACACCGGGTCGCACTATCGAGTATGTGCGCACCGTGGGCAAGCAGCATGGCGGTGAGGTGCTCGAAGACTGCGAAGTACTGCATGTGGAGAAAGCGGGCGACAAATTCCGCGTGCTCGTGCGTCGTCACGACAAGCACTACGTGGAATACACCTGCGACCACTTTGTTAACGCTATGGGATGGGGCTCTGAGAAGTTTACCGATATGCTCGGCATCGACACTCAGCTCTTCCCTGTTAAGCATCAGGCATTCATCACCCGTAGGCTGCCCAATATGGGCGTTAACGGCGACTCGCTCGACATGATTATCGACCGTCGTCACTACAAGGGCTTCAACGCCGTCTACGGACAGCAGTTTCTGCACACCGGACAGATCATTGGTTGCGCGTCACCCGACTGCGACCCCTACGAGGCACGCCAGAACCTGAAATACAACAGTGAGGCCTTCCTTAAGATTGTGAGCGAGATGTTTGCACAGTGGATTCCCAACTTGGCGCAAGTAGGCTTCCATGCCGTATGGGCTGGATACTACATCGAGCCACGTTACATCATCGATCCCGAGGTGGGACTACTCACAGGTCTGCGTGGACATGGCTTCATGCTCGGTCAGTATCTTGCCAAGCTCTATGTCGACAAGTATCTGGGCAAGCCCGTCCCAGCCTATATGAAGGATCTTGCTATTGGTGGCAAGGGTTTGAGCGAGAACGCATTCCAATAAAAACTAAGTTCCAAATCCCAAAACAGAATACCCCCGAAAGTTGAATAAAAACTTTCGGGGGCAGAAAGACAAGAAAAATTTTTAAATATGACGTTTACACTGATTGCTTGCTATAGTGAAATGTTTATGGCTTGCAACAGTCAGAAAGTACAGATTCCTACGTCTCTTTCTTTTTAAACGCCTTAATCCGAGGAATCTATAAGGCAAAAATGTTTCTTATTATGAAAAAATTGTTTTTAGCAGCTCTGCTCGTAGGTGTCATGTCTATCTCCTCCGTCGACAGTTATGCTCAGCGTCCTTATGGTCGTTATTACGATGGTTATGGCCGCCCTCACCAGCAGCAAACAATCAAGCGCTATGGCCGCGTTTCTGACCCAGACGGTTACACCAACATCCGTCGTGGTCCTTCGACCAAGTCTCCTATCATTGGACGTTACAATTCGGGTGATTACCTGTACTACGTTCCACAGAGTAATGGTTGGAGCAAGGTGTATTCTGGCGTAAGAGGTAACACTTTCATGGGCTACATGCACACCAGCCGCATCCGCCGAGTAAATCCTAACAGTGATTGGCGATAAAAATCTTCCTCCAACAAGGAGATTTCTATAGCCTAACGCTATGAGAATAGAGGGCATGACTTCCTTTGCTTTTTGAGTGGATAGTGTGTCCTCTTTTGATGTGTTCTAAATCATTAGTGTCCGCTAAAAATTTGTAAAAGCCATATAATAGACTGACAATAAGCTTAGAATGACATTCAACTATTATGAGGGCTTGGACTTAGATGTCGATGTTTTGGATAGCTCCCCCTCTAAGCTAGAGGGGGTTGGGGGGAGTATGACAGGGTAAGATGTTGTTTGTCAAGATGTTTGACATGTTCCCCAGTCACTTCGTGACAGCTCCTCTAACTTGTAGGAGCAGCTATCTCATCTTTACCGGACACTAGTGGTTCTAAATTTATCTCACATTCTAAAAAATCGAATAGTTAACTCATGAAGAAATATAGATTGTTCTGCTTGGCCTTGAGTGTGTTATGCTCTTTGAGCATTTTTGCGCAAAGTTCTCTTCCTAAAGGATTTGTCTACGTCAAGGATGTTATCCCTGATATTATCGAAGACATGCGGTATTACACTACCAACAACTTCACTGGCGTACGTGTAAATGGTTATCACGCCAACCGTGCCATCATGACAACTCAAGCTGCTCAAGCATTGAAAGGTGCTGCCGACGAGCTTAGGAGCAAAGGCTATGTGATAAAAATCTATGATGCTTATCGCCCGCAGAGCGCTGTCAATAATTTCGTTAGCTGGTCCAAATCGGCCGACCAGCGCACTAAAGCTTACTATTATCCTGAGAAAAACAAGAAAAGCCTCTTTGGGCCCTACATCGCCCGAAAGTCAGGACACTCGCGCGGTAGCACGGTCGATATGACAATCTGCTACAAGGACACAGGAAAAGAAGTAGACATGGGAGGACATTTCGATTACTTCGGAGCGGCTTCACACCCCTCTTTCACTGGAAAATATCCACTGGGACAAATTACCGCTGCCAACAAGCAAAACCGCCTTATGCTCAGAGGAGTGATAACACGCCACGGATTCAAAGCTATCGACACCGAATGGTGGCACTTCACCCTCAAAAATGAACCCCACCCCAGCACTTTCTACAACTTCCCAGTGAAGTAAACCGCCACTTTCGATGATTTTGAGATGCTGTTCAAGTGGGTGAAATAGGTATGGCTTTGCACAACCAATTTTGGTCAGATACAGCTGACGAATAGGAAATCACACATTGACTTTGGGCTTTCTTCATGAGAGCCCGGCTTAGAAACAGAAGAAAGTGGTATCAAATATTTATTATTTTACTTATACAAGAAGCGTTTGATGCTCATTTTTGGAGTTTTTTCGAAGGGAGTGTCCATGAATTCCACTTTGGTGATTTTGCTGTAAACGGGGAGAGATTGGTTGGCTTCGTCTCGTATAGTTGCTGGGAGAGCAGCCTTAGTCTCTTCATCCATATCTTCGGGAAGGTCGGTGTATACAAGAGCCACAATCTTACCTTCGCGGTCCACTACAAGACATTCGTCAACATTTTGGCAGTTCATCAGCACTGCTTCCACTTCCTCTGGATAGATGTTTTGTCCCGAAGAGTTGAGAATCATTGACTTTATGCGTCCGCGGATGAAGATGTTGTTGTCTTTGTCCATCACTCCCAGGTCACCAGTGCGGAACCAGCCGTCGTCGGTGAATGATGCTGCAGTGGCCTCGGGATTCTTATAATATCCTATTGTGAGGTTGCGTCCTCGAGCCTGGATTTCGCCTGCGGTATGTCTTGGGTCATCAGAGTCAATACGTACCTCGTGTACAGGTTTTCCACAAGAGCCTGGCACAAACTTCGTCCACCATTCATATCCCAACAGTGGACAGGCTTCGGTCATTCCGTAACCCACGGTATAAGGCAGTCGCATTTTCTTGAAGCATCGCTCCGCGTCGGGGTTGAGCGCCGCGCCACCCATGATGAAGCATCGCACTTGTCCGCCAAACACTTTTAAAATTGTTTTTTTTGCTGCTCGATATACCAATTGTTTCATGCCTGGAACAATAAATAGCTTTTTCCTTTTCTCCAGTGCAGGTTTGATAGAGTTGGCATAAATTTTCTCCATCACTAGAGGCACAGTAACCACCATATAAGGTTTGATTTCCTTCATCGCTTTCAGTAGGGTAGTGGGCGATGGTGTTTTTCCAAGGAAATACACTGTCACACCATCAACGTTGGGATGGATAAATTCTATAGCCAGTCCATACATATGTGCCAGAGGCAACATCGAAACAATGGTCTCGCCATGTTTGTTAGGGAAGTTGGTGTTGGCAAAATCATCGGTGTCGCTCATGGCGCCATAGGTGAGCATCACGCCCTTAGGATTGCCTGTGGTTCCTGATGTGTAGTTGATAATTGCCAAGTTGTCTAAATTGTCGGTGGGATAAGACACATGCTCAGGCAACATTCCGTTCGGATAGTTGACCGCGAAAGCCTCTTCGCGCTTTTCCCAAGCATCAGCCACATCCTTATCCTGATGCCAAAGCAGTTTGCCGTCTTTGACATTGATAGTGGCCTTGAGGTTGGGCATTTCCTCAGAATTCATTTTCTTCCAAATTTCCTCGTCGGTGAAGAGCACGACACTGTCTGAATGGTTGGTGAGGGTTGCAACGTTATCAGGGTGGAAGTCTGCCAAGAGAGGAACAACCACGCATTCATTAGCGTTGATGCCCCAAAACGTCATCGCCCAGCGGGCTGAATTGCGGGCACAGATAGCGATTTTATCGCCTTTACTTATCCCAGCATTGGAAAAGAAAATCTTGAACTGCTCAACGTTAGTTGCTAGGTCAGCATAGGTGAAAGACTCGCCTCCGTAGTCACAGAGCGCTTTTTGATTCCAACATTCGCGTATGGTCTCCTCTAAATTCTTCAGATAATGCTTCATCGATATATTGCAATTAAAAATGTTAACAGTAAAGGTGGAAATTCAGGTCAAAATGTTTAACAACCCACAAAGATACAAAAATTATTTCAAATTCTGCATATCAATGGTGAATCTTTTGTTTTTTATGCTTTATTGTTGGTTAAAACAAGACCTAACAAGACCTAACGAAGGCTGCCAAGATGAACAGCAAATAATTCATGTTTTTTTATTTCACATTATTTGTTGTATATTTGCAGTAAATAAAAAGTGAGATCATGATAAAAAAGACTTCAAGACACAACTTTCACCTTATTATATTATTGGTGATGATGGGCACCCTATCGCTTGCCGCTCAGGAGCACAAGACGTTGCGTGAGTGGGGTTTTCCCATAGGAATTTTTGAGACAGGAAAATACAATGCCATCACCGATGTGCCTGGCGTGACTGTGGGGCATGTAACTTGCATCGAGGGCGACAGCATACGCACTGGCGTGACAGCTATCGTGCCCCACCAGGGTAATATCTTTCGCAATAAGGTTCCAGCAGCTATATATGTGGGCAACGGATTTGGCAAACTCGCTGGCGTGACGCAGGTGCGTGAACTTGGAAACATAGAGACGCCAGTCATCCTCACCAACACGCTAAGCGTGGCGGCAGGTATGGAAGGTGCCATTCGCTACACGCTGATGCAGCCAGGCTGTGAGCGCGAGAACTCGGTTAACGCCATCGTGGGTGAGACCAATGACGGTCGACTGAACAAGATTCGCCAAATGTACATAACCCCACAAATGGTAATTGACGCTATAAAGAAGGCCCATGGTGGACCCGTGGAACAGGGCAACGTGGGTGCTGGCACAGGAACAATTTGTTTTGGGTTCAAGGGTGGAATTGGCACTTCGTCGCGCGTGCTGCCTGAGTCGTTGGGTGGCTACACAATTGGCGTGCTGGTGCAGACCAACTACGGCGGCATCCTCGAGATTGACGGTGTGCAGGTGGGGCAAAAGCTGAAGAAGCACGACTTCATCGACCATGTGCGCAAAACTGAGAATGTGGATGGCTCATGCATGATGGTGGTGATTACCGATGCACCACTCGACTCACGCAATCTCGAACGCGTGGCAAAACGTGCTATGATGGGCATGGCAAAGACTGGCGGCATTGCTAGTAATGGTAGTGGAGACTATGTGATAACTCTTTCGGTTGCACCCGATAATCTTATCAACGACAAGGCAAAAATGCTCACCACAACCGTGCTTGCCAACAACCAGATGTCGCCCATCTTTGCCGCTACAATCGAAGCTACTGCCGAGGCGCTTTGGAACTCCCTCTTCATGGCCGAGAGCATGACAGGCCGTGACGGATATCACGTCGACGCTCTTCCAGTGGACCAAGTCCTTGAAATGCTTCGCAACCGATAATCAACGTAATATCAAGTAGCAAGTTATTCCTGTTTCATGTCTTCGTTATCGTCGACAAGGACGATGGTGGCAGTCTCGACATTGTAGGTGAAGTAGCAACCGAAGGCTGTGCTGTAGACCGAGAATGTCTTCATACCATAGAGGTCGTGACCATAGAGCAGGAAGGTGGCGATGTCGGTGGGAGTGATGTAAGGGTTATCATCGAGGTGCGAGTGGGTGCACTTACGGATGTTCCCTTCTTTGCTGGCGAAGTCTATAGGGATAAACGAGTTGTGATATTTGCGTCGAGCAATTAGATTTCCCTTGTCGTCAAAGTCAAAAGAATAGTCATTGCCAAAGGGGATTAGCTTCGATTTGTTGGTGCCTTGCAGCAGGTAGACACGAGTGAGATTTGGGCTGATTTCCACAATATCGGCATTGAGGCTACCCGCCTCCTTAATGTTAACAATGCCGTCGAGCTCGCCCACTTTTTCAAGCAAATCCACTTTTAGCTCAGCTCGAGCTATCTCCTTAGGAGTCAAGCCTCTCACAAGGTTAAACGGCTCTATCTCGCCAGTGTTGAGGTTGAGACGACATTCAAAGACGCATTTCATTTGGTCCACGTCAATCATAATGCCACTCATGAGCGTGTCGTTCAGCGTTCCCACCACCGACATCGATGCTGTCTTTGAGGAGCACATCTGCTTGTAGGCATCGCTCATCACCCAGGTGAGCTTATCGTGCAGATAAAGAGTATTCCCTTCTTCTATAACACTGTCGTTTACTGCTTTAATTATGTGCATGGCAGGACGCTGCTGCGCATGAAGCACGCCGATGCCGACAACTGCAAGCACAATTGTCATGAAAAAGCGTAGTGTGGTTCTCATTATGGTTTAAAATTCGCTAAATGCAAGTGGGAGCAATGATTTGATGCTATCAACCTTATAAATCTTCTCTTTGCCAACAAGAATCACTTCCATTGGCTGGTTTGCTTGGGTTTCAAATTCCAACAAAGCCTGACGACACACACCACAGGGAGCGGTGGGTGATTCCACAAAGTCGCCACGAGTGAACGAGGCGATAGCAAGTTTTTTGATGGGGACTCCAGGATAGTTGGCTCCAGCATTATAGCATGCACTGCGTTCACCGCAAATTCCTGCGAAAGCTGCGTTTTCTTGGTTTGCTCCTTTTATCATAACTCCATTATTCAGCAACAAAGCTGCCCCAACATGGAAATTGCTATAGGGAGCATAGCTTGCCTTTGTCGCCTCCTTAGCCATGTCAACGAGATTTTTATCCTCGTCATTTAGCTCATTATAAGAGTAAATTTGTATCTTTGTGACAAATTCTTTTTCTATCATGATGTTTAAGATTTATAATAGCAATCGCAAATATATTGATATTTTTTCAATTATCAAGAAAAAAACTGCTTTTTGCTTGATTTTTTCATTGTTTTTTAACCTTTTGGGGCTCTCAGTGACCCGTGATGAGGTGTATAACTATATCGACAAGTATAAAAATATTGCGCTTATTGAGCAGCGCGACAATGGCATTCCGGTGAGTATAACCCTGGCTCAAGGATTGCTCGAGAGTGCTGCTGGCACCAGTCTCTTGGCACGCGAGGGAAACAACCATTTCGGGGTGAAGTGTCATCGCAGCTACAAGGGCGACAGCATCCTCATTGGCAAGATGTGCTATCGCAAGTACCTCACGGTTCACGACTCCTACATCGACCACTCACGGTTCCTAAAGAGCAAACGCTATAAAGAACTTTTCTCGTTGCCACTCACCGACTACCGCGGTTGGGCACACGGCCTCAAGCGCTGCGGCTATGCCACCGACTCGCTCTATGCCGAGAAGCTCATTAACATGATAGAAACCTATGGGCTTGACCGTCTCGTGGGGGAAACACCATCTCCCAAGGTTGATAAACCAAAGCAGGATATTAACAATCAGCACTGGCACCATCCCGTGTTGCGTCATCCTGTAAAGCGTCGCTATGGGCTCAATTACATCATGGCAGTGATTGGCGACACCTATCAGGACATCGCCACCGAGTTTAATATCAAGCCAAGCAAACTCCTCGACTACAACGACCTCACAAGTGACAATATTCAGCCCGAGGTGGGCGAAATCATCTACGTTAATAAGAAACACAACGAGGCACAGGGGACACAGGATCAATATGTAGTCTACGACGACAACGAGACGTTGTGGCACATCTCGCAACTCTTCGGCATCCGACTCAAGGACCTCGCAAAACTAAACAAACTCACCCCCGCTGCCGTGCTCCACAAGGGCGACACTATCCGCCTCAAGCGCTAATCTTGTGAATGCATAATGCACAATTCATAATGCACAATGTTGAGAGTTACGTTTTTTTTGTATCTTTGCAACGTGAACTGATTTAAGACTCTGCGAAATGGGCATCGTAGCCATGTTCTCTTAAATATGAAAGGTTTTTTCAAGATATTGAGGCGGTTTGTGCCGCCGTATAAAAAGCAGCTAGCGTTGAACATCTTGTTCAACATTCTTGCCGCGCTGCTCACGTTGTTCTCGTTTGCCCTGATTATCCCAATCCTGGAGATGCTCTTCGGCATCAACACTGAAACTTATAGCTACACCCCTTGGGGCTCGGCGAGCATCGACAAGGTGGTGATTAACAACTTCTACTACTACGTGCAGACCATCATTGCCAGCAGCGGCAAGAGCGTGGCGCTGGCGTGCATTGCTGCGGCGCTGGTGGTGATGACGGGGCTAAAAACCGGTTGCGCCTATATGGCTGCATTCTTTATGATATCTTTGCGCACAGGTGTAGTTCGTGATCTGCGTGCGATGATTTACAACAAGATGGTGTCGTTGCCCATCAGCTTCTTCTCCAGCGAGCGCAAGGGCGACGTGATGGCTCGCATGAGTGGCGACATTACCGAGGTCGAGAATTCGGTGATGATGTCACTCGACATGATGTTCAAGAACCCCATCATGATAGTGGTTTGCTTGGCGATGATGCTCTTTGTGAGTTGGCAGCTTACGCTCTTTGTCCTCATTCTGCTTCCTATTGCCGGACTCATCATGGGTCGTGTGGGCAAGTATCTCAAGCGCGCGTCGCTCGAGCAGCAGAACCAACTTGGCATTATCATGAGCAACATCGAGGAGACCATTAGCGGCCTGCGCATCATCAAGGCCTTCAACGCCGAGGACAAGGTGAGGAACCGCTTTGCCGGCGAGAACGAGAAATACCGCAACCTGTCGCGCCGCATGAACCGTCGTTATGAGCTTGCACATCCCATGAGCGAGTTCTTGGGCACCGCCACAATCGCAATAGTTTTGTGGTTCGGCGGTACGCTAATCCTGAACGGCACCAATGCCATCACCGCTCCCAAGTTCATCTACTACATGGTGATTTTCTACAGCATCATCAATCCCGCCAAGGACTTCTCCAAGGCGAGCTACAACATACAACGCGGCCTTGCCTCGATGCAGCGCATCGACAAGATTCTCAATGCCACGAACCCCATCATCGACCCCGAGCAGCCTGTAGAACTCGTCTCGTTCAAGCAAGGCATCAGCTACAAGAACGTGCGCTTCCGCTATGAGGACGCTTGGGTCATTGATGACGTGAGCATCGACATTCCTTGCGGTAAGACGGTGGCGCTCGTTGGCCAGAGCGGTTCGGGAAAGACCACCATCGCCGACTTGCTTCCGCGCTTCTACGACGTGAACGAAGGCAGCATTACCGTTGACGGAGTGGATATCCGCAACTACCGTGTTGCTGACCTGCGCGCCTTAATGGGCAACGTGAATCAGGAGGCGATTCTCTTTAACGACTCGTTCTTCAACAACATTGCTTTTGGCGTGGAGAACGCCACACAGGAGGAGGTGGAACAGGCAGCGCGCATCGCCAATGCCTATGATTTTATTATGGCAAGTGAGCAGGGCTTCGACACCAACATTGGCGACCGAGGTTGCAAACTCTCGGGCGGCCAGCGACAGCGCATCAGTATAGCCCGTGCCATCCTCAAGAATCCGCCTATCCTCATCCTCGACGAGGCAACCTCGGCCCTCGACACCGAGAGCGAACATCTGGTGCAAGAAGCCCTCGACAACCTGATGCACGGTCGCACCACGCTGGTGATTGCCCATCGCCTCTCAACCATCAAGAATGCCGACCTCATCGTGGTCATGCACGAAGGCAAGGTGGTAGAGCAAGGCCGTCACGACGAACTCATAGCCCTGGGAGGTACCTACAAGCACCTGGTAGATATGCAATCATTTTAATCAATGCACAATGTATATATTTTTTATTCATTTTTTATTCCTTTAATTCCTTTGATTCCTTTAACTCATTTTTTATAATAAGAAACATGAAAAATATAGTTTTGACCTTAATGATGGCGGTTGCCATCGCTTTACCACTCACTGCTGCCGATGATGGCGGCAAGAAATCCACCATACACCTGCGCAATGGGCAGACTGTAGAAGGCGTGATAACCTCTCGCAACAACAAGCAAGTGGAAATCACAACCACCGATGGTGTAAAATACTCCTATTCAATGAACGAGGTGGACTATATCAGCCATGAAGCACGCAAGAAAAACTATGACACTGCCAAATTCCGCGGATTTATCGACCTGGGTTACTCCCTGGGAGTGGGAGCGCCTCGCAACGACTTCTGGCTTGTTGGGACATCCTTTGGCTATGCCATGACTCCCAAGACTTACATTGGTGCTGGTATTGGTCTGCACAGCTTCAACGCTATTCTCAAGAGCTATCCCAAACGCACCGACAAGGCGCAGCCCGAAGACAACGACCCCAATTGGCGGTATCCGTTCATCCCTCTCTATGTTGAGGGGCGCTATAGCTTCAAGAACGAGAGCCAAAACACGCCATGGGTGAGTCTCAAAGTAGGTGCCACTTTTATCAACCATAAGGGATTCTACACCTCGCCAAGCATTGGTTACCACTTCAAGAGCAACCAGTTCTTCTCGTTCAACGTGGGAGTGGGCTATGCCTTGCATACTGCCCACTATAAACTGTGGTGCACTGGCGACACCCCTAGTGCTATCCCCGACAAGAGTGGCAGCTCCTATCTCGACAAGAACGCCATGTTTCACAATTTCTTCCTGAAAGCTGGCGTGGAGTTCTGATTTCGTAGGCATTAGGCCGATTCGCAATTAAGTGATAAAATATGTAATTTGGTGGTATCAACTTTTTTCAATAAATTTGCAGGTTATTTCTGAACAATCAAAATCACAAATATGAAAGAAGATAAACAAAACGCCAAGAACGGCAGTGAGAATAAAAAAGAGGAAAGAGTTAGACAAACGGGCTCGTTGAAGGAGCGTCTGGGTCGCGTGAAAAAGACCCGCTGGATACGCTTTGGCATCGTTAGCGTCATCTTTTTTGCTTGGGTGGCATGGCTTGGCAACTGGTGGGTAGCGTTGGCATGGTTCCTTCTTGCCGACATCTATCTTACTCAGTTTATTCCCTGGAACTGGTGGAAGTTCAGCGATAACAAGATATTGCGCTCCGTGATGAGCTGGATTGATGCCATTGTTTATGCTCTGGTTCTTGTGTATTTCCTGTTTATCTTTGTGGGGCAGAACTACCAGATACCGTCGTCGTCGCTCGAGAAGACGTTGCTCACTGGCGACTTCTTGTGGGTGAACAAAATGGTTTATGGCCCTCGTGTGCCCCAAACTCCACTTCACTTCCCCTTGGCGCAGAACGAGCTGTATGGCCACAAGAGCTATATAGAGCATCCACAGCTCGACTACCACCGTCTCAAGGGCGTCCGCAATGTGGAGCGTGGCGACATTGTCGTGTTCAATTTCCCTGCCGGTGACACTGTATGTGTTGACGAGCCCAATCCCGACTACTACACCCAAGTCTATGAGCAGGGTCGTGATGCCGTGTGGGCTAATCACGAGGTGATATATCGCCCTGTTGACCGTCGCGACAACTATGTGAAGCGTTGTGTGGGCCTTCCAGGCGAGACCCTGAAGATTGTGAATGGCATGGTCAACATCAACGGGAAAACCATCGCCGACCCTAAGAATGTGCAGTATAATTACTCTGTAAAAGTCAACGGCAATGCACCCGACTATGACTTCCTGACCGAAGAGCTTGGAATTTCTAATGATGACATCGGGCGCAATATAAACAGCGACCCAATGACCGGCCAGCAGTTAATCTCGCCAGAGATATATCTGCCACTTACCGCCGAGATGAAATCTAAGCTCGAGAAGTGTGACTGGGTGACCAGCATCACTAGATTGCAGTATGGCGAAGCCGAGGGCATACTCACCTACCCAGTGGGTGTGGACTACGGCTGGACCCACAACAACTACGGCCCTATCTGGATTCCAAAGAAGGGAGCCTCAATCGACCTCAATGAGAAGAACCTGCAGCTTTACGGACGCTGCATCAAGGACTATGAGCGTGCCAATCTTGAAATCAAGGACGGCAAGGCCTTTATCGACGGTAAGCCCGCGTCGAAGTACACTTTCAAAATGGACTACTACTGGATGATGGGCGACAACCGCGACAACTCGCTCGACTCACGTTTCTGGGGTTTCGTGCCCGAGGACCACATCGTTGGAACTCCAATGTTTGTGATTGTCTCGTTTGACAAGGATCGCCCATTGTCCAACGGCAAGATTCGCTGGAACCGCGTCTTCATCGACGCAAATCCAGATAAGTAGTTAAGAGTGGAGAGTGGAGAGGGAAGAGTTGAAAGTGAATAGTGAATAGTTGAGAGTTCTTTCTAGACTATCTAGATTATCTAGAGCTTCTAGAATTACTAGAATTTCTGGAAAAAAACCACAACTACCCGCGGCAATTGTCCTTAATAAAAAGAAACAAAGACTATTGTCCTTAATTGTCTTAAAACTGATAACTGATTGCTATGCTGATGGGGAGCATGTGTGCGGGCGACGTGCGGTGCTATGCCGCTATGGTCAAGGCTGGAGAGGTGGTGATTGACGCCACCGAGCACAGGCTACCGCTGCGTCACAGCCACCACCGCTACCTCATCGACGCGCCCAATGGTCCGGTGAAGCTCACCGTGCCTTTGCTTGGCAGCACCAATGCCATGCCAGTGATGATGAAAGACATGCTGGTGAGCGAACACGGCAACTGGCGGCATTTGCATTGGGGGGCGTTGTTCTCTTCCTATGGCAAGAGTCCGTTTTTCGACTTTGTCGCCGATGACCTTCATCGCATCATCGCCGACGGCGCTCAACAATCGCTCCTGGAGCTTAACATGGAACTGCACAACCTCATTGTGGAGTTTATGGACTTGCCCATCATCACAAAGGTGGCGACTACCGAGCAGCAGATTGACGAGGTGTTGAAAAGAGGTGCGTTAGATCTGCGAGGCAAGATTGGTGGTAAACGTGGCGACAAGTTGCCTATATGCAATGTTCCTTATTACCAGATGTGGTCGCAGCGTCGTGGAAGCTTCGCACCAAGTCTCAGCATCTTCGACCTGCTCATGAACGAAGGGCGTGAGGGAATCTTCACCCTGATAAAAATGACCGAAGATTTCAACTAAACTATATTATGCAATGAAAACTAAACAAACGCATCATCCCGAGCTGGTTGTCATGCTCACGTGGCACGACTACACCATGGAGAATGCCGCTCTGGTGTTTGAGCGATGCAAGGACTCCAAGGCACGCTTTTGGGGATTCAAGGAGCATCCGCTGCCACTTGACGAGATGAAGAAGATATATGCTCGCATGAAAGAGTGCGGAAAGACCACTTTCCTTGAAGTGGTAGCCTACAGCGAGGAGGAAGGGCTCGAAGGCGCAAAAGTTGCGGCACAATGCGGTTGCGACATCCTTATGGGAACCAAGTTCTTTGACTCCATCAACTATTACTGCCGTGAGCACGGCATCAAGTATATGCCCTTCGTGGGCGAGGTCACAGGTCGCCCATCGGTGCTGGAAGGCACCATCGAGGGAATGATTGCCGAGGCGCGTAGCTACATCAAGCGCGGAGCCTACGGCATAGACCTGCTGGGCTACCGATTCACTGGCGATGCCATAGCTTTGAACGAAGCTTTTGTCGCAGGTGTTGACGCGCCCGTGTGCATCGCTGGCAGCATCGACAGCTATGCGCGTCTTGACGAGGTGCGCCGTGCCGCTCCTTGGGCGTTCACCATTGGTGGCGCTTTCTTTGAGAACAAGTTTGACGGCACCTTTGCCGAACAAGTTGACAAGGTGTGTGATTATGTTAGTTAACGTGAGTTTGATGATTTTTATCCTTATATTCAGCGTTTTAAGCTCCCCCTCTAAGATAGAGGGGGATACAGGGGGAGTATGAAAAAGAGCTTTTGAGGAACAGCTGATACTCAGTGCTTTATTTTCATCGAACTCACGTTAGTTAAGAATTGAGAGTTAAGAGTTTTTTGTTGATAGTTGTTTTATATTATGGGAAAGAAAAGAAAACTGTTTTGCGAGATAAGTCCCACGACTTATGCCATAGCTTTGCAGAAGCAAATCATAACTCGCCACATCAAGAACTGGACAAGTAGCGAGAAGTTTGCTACACACCGTCAGGAAGAGAAGTTGCCAGTCGTGGCCTATAGCAACAGCAACAACATGATAAAGCGCGGACCAGGTATCGACCCGCAGCTGCAGCTCAACAAGGCCGACAATATCAGGCTCGCCTGCAGTCGCATGAACGGCCTCATTATCAATCCCGGCGAGACGTTCTCGTTCTGGAAACTCGTGGGAAAGACATCAAAGAAAAATGGCTTTGCCGAAGGTAGAGTTATCATCAACGGCAAACTCGTGGCTGGTGTGGGTGGTGGCTTGTGTAACCTTGCCAACACTATCAACCTGCTGGTGATGCACAGTCCCATGACCATTACCGAGTTGCACCACCACAGCGATGCTCTCGCCCCTGATCCAGGTGGAGTGCGAGTGCCTTACAGTGCTGGCACATCGGTGAACTACAACTTCGTGGACTATCGTTTCCGCAACGACACCAAGCAACCAGTGCAGATGTGCGCTTGGTGCGATGGTGATGACCTCTGCACCGAGCTGCGCACTACCGAGGAGTTCCCTACCACCTATCGCCTCGTGGAGGAGGGCCACCACTTCCACAAGGAGGACAGCGGCAACTACTATCGCATCTCGAAGATTTACCGCGAGACCCTTGACCGCGCCACTGGCGAGGTGCTCGAGCGCAAGCTCCAGTGGGACAACCACTCCCGCGTGATGTTCGACCCCTCACTCATCCCATCTGAGCAGTTAAAGTAATACCACACACATAGAAGAAACATTTTTAAGTCCCATGGCACTATTTAAAGGAAACAAAAAATCTGAGACTGGCCCAACAGGCGATGATAATGCATCCGAGACTTCCAAAAGAAAATCATCAAGTGGCATTACAGCTATCATTGTATTTGGCGTTCTTCTTTTAATGATAGGTGCCTATGGTTTCTTTTACGGGTGCCGTGACTCGCATGGCTCCAGCTCGTCTATATTTGCAGGAGACAATGAGGTTGACAGTGATGATAATAAATACTCTTTGGTAATCTACAACGACAGTACTGGTGAGTTCCTGAATCCGCAGGGCGGCCGAATATGTGGTGTGAGACTCGATGATGTGAGAAACGAGACTTATATTTTCCAGTTAACTCGTGAGCTTAAAATCTTGGGCTACTCAACTCACAAATTGTTTATCGCCGATGGTAAAATTAGTTCTAACCAATTCAGCAAAGTTGAGAGCTATAAGAAGCCTGTGGAAGTGCAGGACTTAGATGGTACGCGATACTATTACTTTCACTTGAAGAATGACGAGATAAAGGAGAAATATAAGTCGATAGAACCCATCGATTTCAAGAGTTATTTACGCGACAATCAGTATTTGTTGGTTGTTTGCGATGAGGCAAAAAATTACATCGAATATGCCGATGGAGCGTTATATGACCCAGCGGGAAATCGTGTGTGTGGAGTTACACGAACTAAGGATTCCAGAGAGTATTATGCATTGGGCAAGCCTATAATTCTAATGGGCGACACCACATGTGAGCTATATATAAATAATGGCGTGATGTATACTGCTCCAAGTAGTGCCGCAGTGAGGAACCGATTCTCAGTAACCCAAACAATCGATGGCAATGCCGTCATATACACATTTTCAGGGAAAGGGTCGAGGGCAGCTGGCGAAGCCAAGAGTGCTGCACCATCAAGTAGTAGCACAACTACCACGACCGATGCTGCCAACTCTAATGCCACTACCACATCACAGGCTACTGATGCTGGTACAACTGCTCCCAGCACTGCTAACACCTCTGCCGATCCTGTCAACGAGTTGAAAAATGTGCTCAAACTTGGTAATGGATTGAAGTTTGGCAATGACAAGATGCTGATGAAGGAGGCGTTTTATTATAGCTCGACCAATGTGGTGGAATTCAAGTTCACGCAGCACATCTTTTCCAAGGAAGCTGCCCAAGCCGACCCCACGCTCGTGCTAGAGTTGAAAAAATCGCTCTCCGAAACCCGCAAAAAGGCTTTACACGGTTCGGCTTCGCTCATGAAAGCCATGGCACCGTTGAGACCCGACGTGCGCGACGTCCTTTACTACCCCGACGGAACCGAGTGCTGCCGCTATACTATACAGTACAGCGACTTATAAGATTTTTTTAGGCTATGGAATACTATATAGTTGATGCTTTTAGTGATGTGCCTTTTGGTGGCAATCCTGCAGGGGTGGTGTTGCTCGAGGCGAAAGAGTTCCCTAAGGATGATTTGATGCAGCAGGTGGCTGCCGAATTGCGTTACTCCGAGACGGCATTTGTGCAACGGATTGGAGAGACGGAGTTCAAGGTGCGCTATTTCACGCCGTGCGGCGAGGTGGACCTGTGCGGTCATGCCACAATAGCCACCTTTGGGATGTTATACCAGATGGGGTTTCTCGCTGATGACACGTTGTGCCTGAACCACACCCTTGCTGGCGACTTGAAGGTGAGAGTAGGGAAAAAGGTGATGATGGAGATGGCTAAGCCACAGGTTATACCCGTCAAGATTGACGTGGAGCGACTTCACCACATTATGGGAGCTGTTGCCAGTGTGGATTTGCCTGTGCAGGTGGTGAGCACTGGTTTACCCGACATTATGATGCCCGTGGCAAGCATTGAAGAACTGAACTCGCTGAGTCCCGACATGGATGCTTTAGCACAGCTTAGTAAGGAATTGGCGGTTACTGGTATACATGCCTTTGCGCTGAGCGATGACGGTTACACTGCCCACGTGCGCAACTTCGGACCTCTCTACGGCATTCCCGAAGAAAGTGCCACTGGCACCGCTAATGCCGCCCTCACCCACTATCTTCGTCACAATGGTTTGATTGGCTGCCCTGCCGAGTGTCGCTTCATGCAAGGCGAAGCCATGGGCAGGCCATCAGTAGTGGAAACTTCTTTGCTAAACGACGGCACAATATGGGTAGGCGGCAAAATTGCCATCATCGCCACAGGCACGCTACTTATATAATAATTTGTCCAAAAGTGGGGTAAAAAGTATAGATTTGGACGAAAATCGAATGTTTTTTGTCCAAAAGTGGGTGCATATCAAGCCTCACTGTCACAAATCCTGCGCGAGCAGGTTCTTAGACGAATTTGTTCGCAGCTTTTTGAAATAAACAGAAAAAAGTAAAGATTTTTTTGAAGTTTTTTGTGAGTTGTTGCGTCTAATAAATGAAAGCAGATAAAAAGAGTATTTTTCTGTAAAATCAACACAAAAATCTATATCGAATATGAAACTTAACAAAATGATTCTCGTTGCAGCCCTTGCAGCAACTTGTATGGCAGGCATGGCACAAATCAACAAGGCCAATATGGACCTTAGTGTGAAACCTGGTGAAAACTTTTGGCAGTATGCCGTGGGTGGATGGCTCAAAGCTAATCCCCTCGACAAACAGCACACCCAGAATGGTGCGTTTATGGACCTTTATGAGCAGAACAACGACCGCATCAACGACCTTATCTTGGAGTATGCCGGCAAACACCTGCCCCAAGGCACCGACGGCCAGAAGATTGGCAGCCTCTACCGCATGTATATGGATACTGTGAAGCGCAACGAGATGGGCTACAAACCCATATTGCCCTATCTCAATCAAGTGCGTGCAATCAAGACTCGCGAGGAAATGCTCAAGGTAATGTACGAGCTCGACGCTAAGGGCTTTGGCACAGCGCCATTTGGCATTTATCTGGGTATGAACCCCTTTAACAGCGATGAGTATATGATGGGTGCAGGCCATGGCGGCGCATCGCTGTCGAAAGAATACTACGACAACCCCAGCGAGCAGCAAAAGGTAGTAGTCAGCACTATCAAAGAACTGAATAAAGACTTCTTCAAGATGGTGGGCCACAGCGATGAGGAGGCACAGCGCATGATGGAGGCCGAGTGGGCAATCGAAAGCAAGATTGGCCTCACCCAGCTCGACCAGGTGGAAGCACGCGATCCCTACAAGCGCATCCACATCATGACTTGGGACCAACTGAAAAATGACTTCAAGGGTATCGACTGGGAGACCTATCGCGATGTCATCAAATATCCACAGGATATCGATACCGTGAACGTGGGGCAAATCGAACCACTGCATGTAGCGGAAGACCTGCTCGCCAATGCCAGCATCGACGACTGGAAGGCATTCATGGAACTTAGCATCATTAAGGGATTCGCTGGATTCCTTTCCGACGACTTCAGCGACCGCTCGTTCGAGGCCAGCAAGAAAATCTCGGGCGTGCAGGAGCAGCAGCCTCGCTGGAAGCGCGCCGTGGGCCTCATCAGCGGCAGTCTGGGTGAGACCATTGGCAAACTCTATGTACAGAAATACTTCCCCGAGAGCAGTAAGCAGCGCGTGGTGAAACTCGTGAAAGACTTGCAGCAGGCTTTTGAGGACCGCCTGAAAGACAACACCTGGATGAGTGAGCAGACCAAGGCAAAAGCCATCGAGAAGCTCCACGCCATGCACATCAACGTGGGATATCCCGACAAGTGGCAGGACATGGAGAAATATATTGACATCCGCGAGAATGAGAACTTGGTAGAGAACTATATCCGCATCTCGCAAGAGACCACTCAGGCCAACCTGCGCAAGCATTGGCACCAGCCTGTTGACAAGACCGTGATGGCATGCACTCCACAGACTGTCAACGCCTTCTATAACTCTCGCTTCAACAGCATCAACTTCCCTGCTGCCATTCTGCAGCCTCCTTTCTTTGATCCTGAGGCCGACTATGCCAGCAACTATGGAGCCATCGGTATGGTAATCGGTCACGAGATGACTCACGGATTTGACGACAAGGGATGCCTCTTCGACAAGGACGGAAACCTCGCCAACTGGTGGACTCCAGAGGATAAGGCCAACTATGACCAGCGCACTAAGGTGATTGCCGACTGGTTTGGCGCACAGGAGATTCTTCCCGGCGTGAAAGTCAACGGCGAAAAAAACCTCGGTGAGAACGTGAGCGACAATGGTGGTCTGAATATCGCTTACCGTGCCTTTGAGAACCGCATGAAGGTGGAGCCTCTCAAGACAATTGACGGTTTCACACCAGCGCAGCGATTCTTCCTTGCCAACGCACGCGTGTGGGCAAGCAACAGCACTCCCGAATCGCTTGCAAATCTTGTGGACTCCGATACCCACTCACCCAACATGCTCCGTGTCAACGCCGCTCTCCCCATGATTGATCCTTGGTACAAAGCATTCAATATCAAGAAGAGTGACAAGATGTATATTCCCAAAGAGAAACGCGCTGTAGTGTGGTAAACCAATTTTTTAATGAATAAATTTCTTATAATCGGGGTTTTGTTTGGCTTGGGATTCTTTGCGCAAGCACAAGAACCCGCCATAGGACAAGACACCATTCCCGACCAGATGGTGGAGTTGATGGAAGTAGTCGTTAAAGGCTACTTCCCCAACACCCATCTGAAAGGGAATGCTATTGTAACACGCATCGAGGGAACTTCTCTCGCTGCCTCAGGAACGGTGGGCGAAATGCTCATCAAGGTGCCAGGAATGACTGGCACCGAGGAAAATCCTCAAGTGCTGGGCAAAGGCACTCCACTCATCTACATCAACGGCCGACTCATGCGTGATGACAGCGAGCTGAAGCGACTTCGCAGCGAGGACATCC
Source organism: uncultured Muribaculaceae bacterium (assembly GCA_905233845.1). Lineage (GTDB taxonomy): Bacteria > Bacteroidota > Bacteroidia > Bacteroidales > Muribaculaceae > Sodaliphilus. The sequence continues at coordinate 26,544 of CAJOFH010000032.1, forward strand.
GCGATGTGGAGGTCATCAACAATCCCGGCGCGCAATACGACGCCACGGTGAGGGCTGTGGTGCGCATCCGCACTCGCCGTCAGCAAGGCGACGGTGTGGGCATCAATCTTGCGATTACCGACGAGCAAGACCTGCGTTATGGCTTCAATACCCCTAACGGCAGACTAAACATCAACTACCGCAAGGACAATGTTGACTTGTTTGGCGGCATTTTTTATCGCCGTCAAAACTACCACCAGTACAGTTGGCTTGAAGAGACTACAAGCACCAGCAAGGTGTTCCATCAGGAAGGGCCCTACACAATGACTTGGAAGAACAACCAACTGGTGTATACTGCGGGAGCCAATTGGCAAATCAACGATAACCATTCGGTGGGAGTGCGTGCCGACATGACACACTTCCTGGGTGGAACCAACATGGTCATCTATGACGAGGACATCTTTGAGAATGACGTGTTCCTCGACCACCTCTATTCCGAACAAACTAGCAAGGAGACAAAACCTTTAAGCTTTCTCACCAACGCCTATTACAACGGCAAGGCTGGCAAACTGGGCATCGACTTCAACTTCGATTTCATGTCGTCGGGCACCGACACCGACCGTGAGAATGTGGAGAACAGCCTCCTGAGTAAAGAATTCGTGAAAAGCACATCAGGCACTAGGAGTCACCTCTATGCAACCAAGCTGGTGCTTTCCTACCCGGTGTGGAAAGGTTCCTTTGAAGTGGGCACCGAGATGACGTTTGTCAAGCGCCACAGCACCTACTGGATCGACAAACCTACAATTCCCAACACCGATGCCGACATCAAAGAGAACAATATCGCCGCGTTCGCTCAATATGGCATCAACTTTGAACGATGGGGACAAGCAAGCGTGGGACTGCGATATGAGCACACCCTCTTTGACTACAAAGACGTGACCAACAGCGATTTTCTACACAGGAATCAGGACGAGTTCTTCCCCACAGCATCCTATTCTGTTGGTGTGGGCCCAGTGAATATGTCGCTGGCTTATAGCTTCAAGACCAACCGTCCCAGCTTCTTTGCGATGAACGATGCGGTGACCTATATTAGCCGTTACTCGATGCAGGCGGGCAACTCGCAACTGCTCAACGAGCGCATCCAGGACTTGACCTTCAATGCCACATGGCGTTGGCTCACGTTCTCGGCTTCCTACAACCGTTGCAAGAACGGCATTACACAATGGTCCTTTGTCAGCGATGATGATGCCGTGCTCATCAAGCACATCAACCTCGACAAACCCATCAACTCCTACAGCATGTACATCTCGGCTGCGCCACAAGTTGGGCCATGGTCGCTCAACGCCACAGCTGGTTTTGAAAAACAGGATTTCTTCCTTGACCTTGAAGACCCTAACGCTCCTTGTGGCGTGCGACGTGAGACGTTCAACAAGCCCATCTTCGTTGTCAATGCCTTCAACACATTAAGCTTCAAGCACGACTGGCGCATCGATGTCAACATGATGTTCAAGTCTTGTGGTCACACTCAAAATTTCTATAATGACTACAACAACGTGCAACTTGCCATAGTGCTCCAGAAGAGCCTCTGCAACAAAGCCCTCACCTTGCGCGCTTCAGTTACCGACATACTGCAGCGCAACCACATGAACGAGTATGGCGACATGGGTTTCTACAAAATCCAGCAGAACAACCGCTACTCAACCCACAAATTACAACTCACACTGCTCTACCGCTTCAACGTCACCCCAAGCAAGTACCGTGGCACTGGCGCAGGCAAGAATGCCCAACAGCGAATGAGAAATTAGAATAATCAACAACAAATAAAAAAATGGAAAAAGAAATGAAGTTTTGTCAGAGCTGCGGAATGCCGCTCACCGGGAACGTGCTCGGTACTAATGCCGACGGTAGTAAGAACGAATACTATTGCATCTATTGCTACAAGGACGGCAAATTCCTTCAAGAGTGCACTATGGAGGAGATGATAGAGCATTGCGCGCAGTTTGTCGATGAGGTGAACAAGGGTATGCCACAACCCATCACAAAGGAAGAATATATTGGCCAAATGAAAATGTATTTCCCGCACCTGAAGCGTTGGCGCAAGGAACTTACCATCGGTGAGGCAGTTCCAGAAAATCCAGCATTGGCGGGCGTGAAAGACTTGATTGCCAAGATGGCCGACACGCTGCCCATCACCTTTATCTCGTCGGTCGATGAAGATGGTTTCCCTTGCACCAAGGCGATGTTGTCGCCACGTGTTCGCGAGGGAATCAAGGTGTTTTATTTCACTACCAATACTTTTTCGCTTCGGGTGGCTCACTATAAGGCAAATCCAAAGGCCTCAATCTACTTCTGCGATGAGAAAGGCTTCAAGGGCATGATGTTGCGTGGCACAATGGAAGTGCTGACCGATATCGCCTCTAAGGAGTTGATTTGGCGTGACGGCGATACCGAATATTATCCTGGTGGCGTGACCGATCCGAACTACTGCGTCCTGAAGTTCACTGCTACCGACGGCCGCTTCTACAGTGACTACTATCCAAGAAACTTTGTAATTGATTGATGAAACAGGAAATTGATCCTAGGCAGACTGCTCGTGCCGATGCCTTTGAACTGTGGATGAGCTCGCCCATGCCCATGGTGACACTCACCAAGACTCTCGACGTAACACGACTTGTGAAAATCAGTCATCGTATGGGCATGAAATTCAATCTGCTAATGTGCTATTGCATCGGCAAGGCTGCAAGCATGATAGACGAGTTTTACCTGCTACCAGAAAAAGGACTGTTGTTCAAGTATGACCGCTTGGCCATTAATGTGATAGTGAATAACGTCGCTGGAGGCATCAACTCATGTGATATTCCCTATACTGATGACTTGGAAAAGTTCAGTCTGGACTATATGAACTTAACGCAATCGGCAGTTACTTCATGTCAGAGCACCTTTGTGGAAGATGCGATGGTGATAGGTACCTCAGCAATGACAGCGACGGAACTAGACAGCATCGTCAACCAGTACACCGACCAGTTCTGCAATCCAATGGTGATGTGGGGTAAATACCGCAAAGGCTGGCTGAGAACGACATTGCCCATCTCCTTCCAGTTCCACCATGTTCAGATGGACGGTGGACAGGCAGCGCATTTTCTTGAAGAATTACAGAGAACACTTCGTTTTCTTCCTGATGTTTAAAATATTAAGATGACTATGTTCAAGAAATGAGACTTTTGCCAAACATCCTCTCGTCACTTAGGATAGTGGGAGCTATCGGTCTCCTGTTTTGTGACGTGACGAGTGTGGTGTTTTGGGGCCTCTATCTCGCATGCGGCATCAGCGACATGGCAGATGGATGGCTGGCACGAAAATTCGACTGCGCAACCAAAACAGGGGCATTGCTAGATAGCATGGCCGATATCTGCTTTGTGGTGTGTTGTGCATGGAAACTACTGCCAGTATTTGAACTTCCTTTATGGCTGTGGATTTGGGCAGGAGTGATAGTCGTGATAAAAGTCATCAATCAGATTTTGGCCCTTGTAATACATGGAAAATGCAGTTTTCCTCACACAATCGCCAACAAGGTAACGGGATTTTTGCTATTCATCGCAATTCCGTTGACATTTTGGTCAATCATCCCACTCGCCGTTGTTTCCGCAGTCGCCTCCTTTGCCGCCGTGCAAGAAGGACATTTCATAAGAACTTACCAATCAGCAAAATAACTAACGTGAGTTCGACGAAAATAATTAAAAGAGTGTGAGCTGGTTATCAAATTCTCGTTCTAATTGTAGCATTGGTTTCTTAGGGAAAAAGCAGTATGCT
>CAJOFH010000033.1 GCA_905233845.1 uncultured Muribaculaceae bacterium
TATCAGTCTCAAAGCCGCGGAAATTGTTCATACCCGTGGTTTCGTCAATACCGGTGCACCATTGATAGCTTTTGCCATGGCTCACCTCGGCGACATAGACGTTGCACCAGTAGGTGCCACCACCATCGTCGGAGAATTGACCCGAAATGGCATGTGCCGCAAGCGGTGACAACAACATCGTTGTTATCAGTGCTAGTAGGTAAAAAAATCTTTTAATTTTCATATATTAGATATAATTAATTAAATTCACCATTAACAATTCATTTTTATTTTGTATATATTTTAGTATATATATAAAATAAAGTGCAAATATACAACATTTTCAGTAAATACACATTATTATATGGGTTAAAGTGAAAAAAGCCTGATGTCAATGCGACATCAGGCTTTTTTTCTTAGAGTGTTGTCACTCTTTATTTTTTGTTCTTCTTGTCTTTGTTCTCGCTGCGCTTAGCAATAGCATAAGCTACTGGCGAAGCGATGAACAGTGACGAGCAGGTACCGATGATAACACCGAGAATCATCGCGAAGATGAAGCTGCGGATTGACTCACCGCCCAGGAAGAAGATGACGAACAATACCAGCAAGGTGGTGATTGAGGTCATGGTCGTACGGGCGAGGGTCGAGCACAACGCATTGTTGAAGGTGTCATAAAGGTTCTGCTTGGGATAGAGCTTGCGGTACTCACGCACACGGTCAAATACCACCACAGTATCGTTCACCTGGTAACCGATAACGGTCAGGATAGCAGCGATAAAGGTCTGGTCAATCTCCATTGAGAATGGGAAGATTCCGTGCAATGTGTAGAAGCCAATTACCACGAATGCGGTGAAGGCTACTGCTGCGAGCGCACCAACCGAGAATGCCACGTTGCGGAAGCGAATGAGGATGTAGAGCGCCATAGCGAGGAGTGCGAAGAACACTGCCCAGCTGGCAGCACGTGTCATGTCGCTTGCGATAGTTGGTCCCACTTGCTCACTCTGCTGAATACCGATGTCGGTGTTAGTAACGTCAAACTGTTCGCGAGTGGGTTGCTGCTTGAAGGCACCCTTGAGACTCTCATAGAGAGCGTCCTCAATTTGCTTGTCAACCTTCTTGCTGTCGGGATCTTTAATACCAAAGTTGGTAGAAACACGCACCTTAGTGTTGTTGTCGATGGTGATAACCGAGGTGTTGGCACCTGGAAGCTTAGCAGCTACAGCAGTGCGCAAAGCTTCGGTCTGAACAGGTTGGTCAAATTGTACCACATAGTTGCGACCACCTGAGAAGTCGATACCCAAGCTCAGTCCACGTCCAGGAATGAAGAACATGGCGATTACGGCTGCAATCACGATTGCTGCGATAGTGCCACTCACCTTGCGCTTGCCCATGAAGTCAAACTTCACGTTCTCAAGCATATGACGAGTCCAAGGAGTGGTGAAAGAGATGTTAGAATACCATCCCTTGTTGATGAGCCACTCAAGGATAACACGGGTAGCATATACTGCAGTGAAGAACGAGCAGCAGATACCGATGATGGTTGTAACGGCAAAACCCTTGATTGGGCCAGTACCCAGAATAGCAAGGATGATACCAGTGATGATAGAAGTCAAGTTCGAGTCGAAGATTGCTGAGAAGGCGTTACCATAACCGTCGGCAACGGCAGCCTTGAGGCCCTTACCAGCACGCAGCTCTTCCTTGATGCGCTCGAAGATAAGCACGTTGGCATCCACCGCCATACCGAGCGCAAGCACAATACCGGCGATACCAGGCAGGGTGAGCACGCTCTGGAACGAAGCCAGGATACCAGCGGTAAAGAACAGGTTGAACAGCAGACCCAAGTTGGCAATCATACCAGCCTTGATTCCGTAAACACACATCATAAAGATCATCAGCAGCACAAGAGCCACGAGGAACGAGACGAGACCCTTACGGATTGACTCTTGACCGAGCGAAGGACCAATCACGCTCTGGCTAACGATGTTAACCTTGGCGTCCATCTTACCACTCTCGAGCACGTTGGCAAGGTCACTTGACTCCTCGGGAGTGAAGTTACCAGTAATCTGGCTGCGTCCACCGTCAATCTGCTGGTTAACGTTAGGATAAGAGTAAACCTGGTCATCGAGCACGATGGCGATAGCACGGCGCAGGTTCTGAGCGGTGATTGACGACCACTTGCGGGCGCCTTCGTCGTTCATTACCATCGATACCATGTTACCTTGCAGGTTGTCATACTCGCTGGTAGCGCTGGTTACCACATCACCGGTGAGGACAGCCTCCTCGGGCTGGTGGCACTTGAGAGCTACGAGAGCGAATGTTTCGCTACCCTTGGCATTGCCACGACTTTCGGGTTTGTTAGTCCAACAGAGCTTAAGGTCGCTCTTGAGAGTCTTCTTGGCGAGGTCGCTGTAGATAATCTTATTTACAGCAGCGGTGTCACTCTCGGCAACGTGGCCAATAGCGGGTGACTCACCGTCCATGGCACCCAAGAGCTCCATGAGAGTCTTGCCAGCGTTCTTCTTAGCGTCGGCCTTGGCGGGCTCTGCTTTCTTGGTAGAGTCGGTAGCTTCGGCAGTCTTTGTTGAGTCGGCAGCAGCCTGTTCGTTGGCTGTAGAGTCGGCATCAGCAACAGCTGCGCCACTTCCTGCGTAGGCATTGCTCAGGTTTTGGATGTCGGCAGCAATCTCATTGCCCTTATATGTCTCAAAGAACTGAAGGTTTGCGGTGCTTTGCAGCAGTGCAGTAACACGCTCAGGCTCCTTGATGCCCGGTAACTCGAGCAAGATACGGCCAGTGCTTTGAAGCTTCTGGATGTTAGGAGCAACCACACCAAAGCGGTCGATACGGGTGCGGAGTACCTTATAAGAGTTGTCGACCATCTTGTCAACTTCCTCTTTGAGGTAGTTCTCAACCTCGGCGTCGGTGGCCTGTGGGTTGTCCTTGATTTTCTGGACGCGGTTACGGAAGATTTGTACCAGGCTGCCTTCGGGGGCGAGCTGCTTGTAGTTCTTGCAGAAGTCGCCTACGAAGTTCTCGCTGCTGGGGTCTACCTTAGCGATAGCGTCATTAAACTTCTTGTCCTGGTTGTTGCCTGAGAGCACCTTGAGGATGTCGGGTACCGAGATTTGGAGGGTTACATTCATACCGCCCTTCAAGTCAAGACCCAAACCCAGTTGCTTCTCTCGCACTTCTTGATAGGTGTAGCCGAGCCACACTTTCTTTTTCTCAATGCCACTGATGTAGTCATTGTAGGCTTTGCGATATGTGTCATTCGACATGTCGGGGCTCGCAATCTTGGCCGCCTTCAAGGCTTTGGCTTGAGCCTCACCCTCGTAATGGCTAGTGACAAACGAGAACGACAGGTAGAAAATGCATATCAACACCAGTGCAGTTGCAATAGTTACGATAAAACCTTTAGTTTGCATTTCTTAATGTTATTAATAATTGTGTTTATTTATTCCATTGAATAGTAGCGTTTTCCGACACTTTTTGGGTATATTTTAGAAACATCGCCACGATTTCAGCCTGCAAATATACAACAAATTATTAACGTGGAAAAATTTTTTTTCAATGATGTTGTGGAAAACCACGATTTAACTGAACTTTTAGGAGAACTAATTTATCAAAAATAGGATTTTGATTGGACGATTCTCCGAGTAATCGAGTGGCTTTGTGGTCGATAGTGTGAGGCTAAACTGTTACTTCACGACACCGCGTTTTACGTCATCGTATTTGTTTCCAGAGTAGCTGCTATTGTTGATGAATCCGTTGCTGTTAAACTCGTCGTCTTCATCTTCGTCGTTGTTTCCTGATTTCTTCTTGTTGTCGTCCTTTTTCTTTAGCTTGGAGTTGCGGTCCTCAGGCAAGAACTTTCGTATGGCCTCAGGTTTTTGCTTGTCGACAGGCTTCTCATATACATTCCAAGTGAGCGTTATGTCGCTGAATTTCTTAAGTTTGATATTGTTATGGTAGTAGAACACCTCTTCGGGCTGCAGATGCTGGCTGTAGTTTCCTGTGTCCCATCGTCCGTTGCCATTCCTGTCGCTTACCATCATAAGATAGTAGGTTTCGGGCAACATATCAAAGAAGTCGGCATATCCGTTCACCACGTCCACTTTTCGCAGCACTCTGCCTGTTTTATCCATGATTTGTGCAAATGCTTTTCCATTAAAACCGATGCAGTGGACGTGTAGATTGGCATATTCCTCCTCGCTTTTCACTTTGAAAGATTCCTTGATTGTGTCGCAAGCGATGTCGTAGATTGACCTCACGGCAAGCGAGTCGATGGTGATTCGGTAGTCGGTATTCTGTTCCAACTTCATAGGTGCGACATATCGGTAGAGATCCCATTTGTTTGCAGGGATTAATGTTGGCACCTCGACTGTAGTCCACGTGCTGTCTCGGTTCATCTTTTCCAAGTGAATGCCGTTCATGTCGATGTCACCGATGGGCGCCTCGGCTTTTATCCACAGCGAGTCGGTGATTTCGGTCTGTCCTTTGGTTGTTTCAAGCTTGAGGGTCACGGGTTTGACTTTTGTCATGTCGCGTAGTCCTTCGAGCTCAATAGCTACGTCGGTAGTATCTTTTCCTTCGCGTCGCAGCTTTTCGAGTTTCTCTTTCAGCTTAGCGAGCTCTTTGGCTTGTTTCTCACGCTCTTTTGCTGCTTTTTCCTGCTGTTTTTTTTCGTTGGCGTTACGTTTCTTGGCAAAAGTCAGAGTGTCGGTTTTTAGCGTCAAGGAGTCTTTGTCGTCATGTTTCCAATAAGTCATCTCCAAACGCACGGTGTCGGCTTTTATGAGCATAGAATCAGTGAGCCAATAGACGAGGGAGTCTTGCGCCTCTCGTGTTTCGAGTTTGTACCAATCATCGAGGTGGATTGAAGGCTCCAAGACATTAACAGTGGGCATTTCAGGCATAGGTGCCGAGAACGAGACGAAGAGTTTGTTGTCGCCCTGTCGCTCATTTTTCTTAAAGTAGAGAGAACGGTATTCCTCGTTGAAAAGGCTAAGCAGCAGGTCGTTGGGCAGAAATTCGGTGTGAGATGCAGTCATGATGGTGTCGACACGGTGGTCGAATGTGAAAACGGTATCCTGAGATGAGAATTCCCGAGTCTCGGGCACTATCACTTGGTCGAGGAAAGCGATGTCTTCGGTGCGAGCCATCTTATAGTCGCCATCGGCATCACGCAGGGCGAAAATATGATACTCGCCTGGTGCCACATTTCGCAGAGTGAACTCGCCCCGGCTGTTGGTTCGGCTCACGCGGTCGAAGGGTAGGGTGGTGAACGCTGAGTCGTTGAGGTTACTGTGCAGTCCCACGTAAACATTCCTCATGGGCTCGAGGTCATTGGCTCTGAGCACCATTCCTGACACTTGCAGCGAGTCGATGTGGTCACCAGTAGATAATGCGAAGCTGAACCCATCGAGCACATTACCTTCGTTGTTGTCTTCGATGGCGTCGGTGAAGTCAATCACGTAGGTAGTATTAGGTTCTAGCTCGTCCTGGAACTCGACGGTGATTTTTTTGCCCAGTGCCCTGATTGTGGGTTGTTCCTTGGGTGCGGGCGAGACCACAACACGTGTGGTCTGGTCCTTGATGTTGACAATCTCGTCGAAGTTTATCTCTACCTTTTTGCCCTTGAAGTTCACGGCACCAGGCATGGGGTTGCTGCGCAACATCACTGGTGGAGTGTAGTCACGAGGTCCTCCCTCGGGTTGGCCAATGTTGGCGCAACCGAGAATGGCGATAGCCACTAACAATAGTGTGACATAGTGCAATATGTGTCGAAAAACTCGCATTACTTGATTTCAGTGTGCAAAGATAGTGCAACCCGTGAGAAAAACCAAAATTTCTTGCGTTTTCGTTGTTTCAATTATTGTTCAACAACAATAGCGCTCCCGTTGTGTGGAAGCGCTATTATCATTGTTTGGCTTGTTGTGGCGTTGTTTTATTCAGTGATGCCGAGCAAGATGTTGTAAACAATAGTCACATCGTGAGTTGTTACATCGCCGTCGCCATCTTGGTCACCGTTAACGATTCTGCTGTCGTCGTCAGAGAGGATGAAGGTGTAGAGAGCGGTAATGTCGGCACTGGTAACTTCTCCGTCGCCGTTCACGTCGCCAGCAACTGAGGTTATGAGCGGAGTCTTGAAACCGATTTCATAAAGGTAGGAATAGTCGTTGTAGATGTGAACCATGTAAATCTTGGAGGCATCGAGCAGGCTCGATGTGATTACCTCGGTGGTGTTGTAAACCGAGCTTTGCTTTGTGTCGACAGGAGTGCTTCCTGCTGTGACTGAACCATCGGGATTGACTGAACACTCGTAGATGCGCATGATCAGCGGAAAAGTAGAGCTGCGATTGTAGGCATACTGTTTAACCTGTGTGCAGTTGGTTACATAGAAATACTGGTTGAGGCCGTTCCAGTCGCAAGCATAACTGGTTTTTGAACCAAAATAGCTGTCATCGCCCAGGAATATATCGGTAGCGCCCCATGAAGTGCTATAAGTTTCATTTATGTTGTTGTTGAACCATTCCTGTGTGGCGTCGGACTTTATCACACCATAGTTGGAAACGGTGAGCCAAGCGCAATTGTCATTCTCATATTCGGTATATCGATATAGATTCTGTATGTCGCTCGTGCTCCATCCTGCGTTGTTAATTGTCTCATATCTAGAGATGTCGAGATAGGGATCACTTGCAGTGCCACTATTAACAGCCTTGCCAATGAGTTGAACAGTCTTGCTCTCGGCGTTCACGCTGGCAAATGTAATTGTTCCGTTGAAATCACCTTCGACACGAGGATTGAAAGTAACAGTCACAGTAAGTGGGGTGTTAACACCAGTGCTGCTTTGAGGAATGGTCGTTGGTGAAACGGTGTAGACACCATTCCCGTCGTTGAGCGTTACTGCCACGTCATTGGTCAAGAAAGCGCCAGTGAGGGTGATAGTCTTTGTCACGGGTGACGATAGAGTAGTCGTTAATATGAGCGATTCGGGCTCAACTAAGATGGTGGGGACGAGTGGCATTGCTGCACCAGTGATGGGCACGGTAACGTCGTCAACATCCTCGTCGGCACAGCTCAGTGTGATTAATGCTTCGCTGTTTCCTGCCTGGGTGGGAGCATAGGTGAGAGTCACGTCAAATCCGTTGGCTGCTTGCTCAGGAGTAATTGTTGTTGCATTGATGCTATAGAGTCCTGAGCCGGTCAAGGTGACGTTGATATTGCTCTCGATGTTGACTGCATTAACTTTCACAACTTCGGTGTAGGTTTCGCCGGCAAAGCCATTGAAATTCACCTCCTCAGGGTTGGCAATTAGTCTACCAATAGGTGGCTGGATGCCGAGCACCATGCGCTGATTGTCGCTGAAGTTGTAGGTTCTTCCGGAAAAAGCGTTCATGGCTAGCCAGTTGTTGCCCTCGCCGCTCCAACCGAAATTCACGTGATACTTGTTGAGGTTTGGGTCATATCCGTCAACATTGAAGGCATGTCCTCCTGCACCACCAACGTCAACACCACAATAAACTACTGGGCGGTGCCTGATTATTTCCTCTTGCACCATCTGTGCCCATTGCTCCTCGCTATAGTCGCTTTTTCGCACAAAACGGCAAATAGTGGCATCATAGCCGAAGCTGGTGTACATGTCGGCGATAACCTGAGTGTCGCTGGTGAAGATGCCACTGCCCTCGGTGCCATACATCATGTGCTCTTTTTGACCCACATAGCGCATTAGCGTGGCAACAGCGGCAGCCTGCTCGGGAGTGTAGTCGCCTGTGTAGTCGTCTATCATGTTGTCCCAATCGAAGGTGACAGCGGGAAGGGCAGGATAGGTGTAGGTCACGCTGTTATACTCACTCAAGTTAAGAGTTGTGGTGTAAGATGGGATGGGGCCTACCTGATGGGTGGGATACTTCCAGTAGTAGAGTACCATCGATGCCGAGGTGGCAGCACAACCGGTGTAGCACTCATAGGTGGTGCCATTGTAGGTGAAATGGCACATGTCGTTAAAGGGTGCTGCCTGGTACCATAATGCTGTCAACAAAGGCCCTATGGGTTGATTGCCTTTGAGCATCGGTGATTTTATGGCTGTGGGTTTGTCAACTTTCTCGTAGGGGTGAGTGAGCAACCAGTCGAGCTGATGCTTGTAGTTGTCGAGCCACGCTTGCATGTTCTTGGGCATTCCCTCAAGCTTGAGGGGCTTATCACCGATAGCAAGGATTTCCTCGGCACGGTCATCACCCGACACTATTACAAACGTAGTGGCAGTATTGAAGATATAATACACTGGAGTCTTGGCATTGTCGCCCATCTCAGCTTTGATTAGGGTGGCATTGGTGGCTCCAGGTGCCATATACTTGCCGTTATACACCTTGTTGGCAAGATATTGCTCGGCTTTAGCCTTTGCTGTCGACACGTCAACAGGCACTGCCATCAGTTGCACCGCAACCATTGCGACGACAAGAAAAGATAGGAGTTTTTTCATTGTAAAATGTTTTTTAGAATAGTCACTTTTGATTGACACCCAGCAGGATGTTGTAAACGAAGGTCACATCGCTCGCAGTTATCTCGCCGTCCTGATTCTGGTCGCCGTTCACCATGTGGTTGGTGTCGCCAGAGAGCAGGAAGTTATAAAGCACGGTGATGTCTGCCGAGGTAACCTGACCGTCGCCATTCACGTCGCCAGCAACTGAAGTGCTTAGCGGAGTTTTGAAACCAATCTCATAGAGCTTGGAGAAGGCATTAAAGATGGCAACTTTGTAAATTTTGCTCGGATCAAGCTCGTCCGATGCCAGCACCTCTTTGGTGTTGGTTGTGGTGCTCTGTTTGGTTTGTACTGCAGTTTCGCTTGAAGTGAGAGTGCCATCGTCTTCAAGGGTGCATTCATAGATGAACATCTTCAATGGATAGACACTACTGCCACGATTTACGGATAACTGCTTGACTTGCATACAATTGGTCACGAAGAAAGTTTGGAAATCATCGCTCCAATCGGCAAACTGTCCTTCACCGGCAAAGTAGCTTGCGCTGCCAGGGAACACGTCGATGGCGGTCCATGTATCGGAGCCTGTCCTGACAGTGCCGCCATTTGTGAACCAGTTCTGTGTGGCGTCGGCCTTTATCACACCATAGTTGGAGAGGGTGAGCCAGCCGCATTCCTCGTTCTCATACTCGGTGTATTTGTACAGGTTGCGAATGTCGCTGGTATTCCAGCCAGCCTCGTCGATAGTCTCATATTTTGAGATGTCGAGATATGAGTCACTGGCAGTGTTGCCCTCGTTAGCTTTTCCGCTTAACTCAACTGTTACGCTCTCGGCGCCCTCGCTAGCAAACACTAGTGAACCCGAGAATCGGCCCTCGACCGATGGATGGAATGTTACAGCCACCTCAATTGGGGTGTCGAGATTGACGCTGCTCTGAGGAATAGTCGTTGGTGAAACGATGAACACGCCGTTGTTGTCGTTGAGGGTGAGAGTCACGTCGCTAGTGAGATAAACGCCAGTGAGGCTAACAGTCTTAGTGATGGGGCGCTTGAGCGATGTGGTGTAATCGAGCGATGTGGGCTCCACGATGAGGGTGGGCACGTGAGGCTGCGCTACGCCAGTGATAGGCACAACTACCGTTTCCACATCCTCGTCGGCACACGATAGAGTGAGGGTCGCGCTGGATTCACCAGCCTCGGTTGGAGCATAGGTCACAACCACGTCAACGCCGCTTGTAGCCTCCTCGGCAGTGATGGTAGTGTGACTCACAGTGTAGGCATTGCTGCCACTGAGGGCGACATTGACGTTGCTCTCGATGTTGTGAGCCTTGACTTTCACCACTTGGGTGTAGGTCTCATCGGCAAAACCCTGGAAATAGACTGTGGAGGGGGTAGCCCTGATAATGCCAAGTGAAGGCTGAACTCCCATTATCATTATCTGATTCAGGTTAAAGTTGGCGCCTGTGTCATCGATAAAGGCGTTCAAGGCACACCAGGCGTTGCCCTCGCCACTCCAACCGAAGTTTACGTGATACTTGTTGGTTCCGGAGTCATAGCCATCGACGTTGAAGGCATGGCCACCAGCAGAGCCGGCAGTGCCCAGGTAAACTATAGGTCGTCCTTCTATTATCTCCTCTTGAATGAGAGCTGCCCAGTCAGCATCGGTGTAATCTGACTTTTGAACCATGCGCGTGGTGTTCTCATCGTAGCCAAAGTTGATGAACATGTCGGCGATAATTTGGGCGTCGGTGGTGTAGATGCCGCTGCCTCCAGCATCAGGGGTACCATACTTCATGTGCTCGGCCTGGCCTACATAGCGCATCAGGGTGGCAACGGCGTTGGCTTGTGCTACGGTGTAGCCTGTAGCATTAGAGCTGGTGTAATCATCAATCATGTTGTCCCAGTCGAAGGTTACAGCGGGCAGGGCTGGATAGGTGTAGTTCACGCTGGACCAAGGTCCTATTTCAAGCACTCCATCGTAGGCTGGAACTGGTCCCACTTGCGTGATGGGATACTTCCAGTAGTAGAGCACCATCGATGCCGAGGTAGCTGGGCAACCGGTGTAGCACATATAGTTTGTGCCGTTGTAGTTGAACTTGCATTGGTTCCAGTAAGGCGCCTCTTGATCCCAAAGGGCAGTGAGCAGTGGGCCAATGGTGGTGTTGTCGGCTTTTGGTGACTTGTAGGTCGTGGACCTTTCAACCTTTGCTTCGGGATGTGTGAGCAGCCAGTCGAGCTGCACCTTGTAGCCGTCGAGCCATGCTTGCATGTTGGCGGGGATGCGGTCAAGGTTTAGGGGTTTGTCGCCATAGGCGAGGATTTCCTCGGCGCGGTCGTCGCCCGACACGATGACAAATGATGTCTCGGTGTTGAAGATGTAATACACAGGAGCTTTGGCGGTCTCGCCCATCTCGGTTTTGATAAGTGTGGCACTGGCAGCAGCAGGAGTCATGTTCTTGCCGGCATATACCTTTTGAGTGAGGTATTGCTCGGCCTTGGTCTTGGCTGTTGGCACATCAACAGGCGCTGCCATCAGCTGCAACGCAAATGCCATGACAGTGAGTAGTGATAATAGCTTTTTCATTGATGTTTGTATAATATAGTTTGTTATTAACATGAGTTTGATGAATAATAACGTGCTGTATTTAAACTGAAGGTGTTACAAAAGTCTCGATCTGTAACAGCTCCCCCTCTAAGATAGAGGGGGTTGGGGGGAGTATGATAATTGCGATATAAATAAAAAGGGTTGATTGCCAATCATTTAGTGGTCGTCATACTCCTCCGCCCTTCGGGCACCTCCTCTATCTTAGAGGAGGAGTTTTCATTAGGCTCAGCATTTTGACACACTCTCGCAGAATAAATAGCCCTCAAAAATACAAAAAAATTATTATTATGCCAATTTTCTTGACAATCATTCAACGAATTCTCAATTTTATTTACCATTTTACAGCTTTGTTCTTATATAATTAAATTTTTTATTAACTTTGAAGCGAGAATATAGAATCAAGCTTATTAACTCAAAAACGACATACTTATGAAACGATTACTTTTTCTCTTAGTGACAATGACGGCGTGCATCGCTGCCTGGGCGGCCGAACCTTATGTGGTTTATACCCCAAGCAACACCACGCTCACCTTCTATTACGGCACAAAACCCAGTGGGGCTTTTGGCCTGAATAGTGGCAACAACTATCCAGAATGGTACAATTACGGCACCTATGCCGCTGTAGAGCGAGTGGTCTTTGATCCATCGTTTGCCCAAGCACGCCCCACCACTACCGCTTACTGGTTTTACGATATGGAAAACCTCACCAGCATCACGGGATTGAACTACCTCAATACCAGCGAAGTTACAAATATGCATGGAATGTTCTTTGAATGTCGCAAACTTACTTCACTTGATTTGAGTGGCTTCAATACATCAAAGGTGACCTCTATGAATAGCATGTTCAATGGGTGCGAGAATCTGGCGGTTCTTGACGTCAGCAACTTTAACACCTCTAATGTTACCGATATGAATGTTATGTTCCGTAACTGTAAAAATCTCACCAGTCTTGACTTGAGTAACTTCAATACCTGACTATGTGTGGCGGCTCACTTACCGCGACACGCCAGGCGTGGACCGTTCAGGCATACGCCTACAGCTTCATTTCAACTTCTAATAGTAAACACGTTGACAAGTGGACGAGTAAACAAGCGGCTTTTTATAGGACAATAATGCATTTTTTCCTTGATTTTTTGAGGGAAACTGGAAAAAATTCCTTAAATTTGGGGACGATTACGAATACAAAAAAGCATCTCGCCTGCGACGGCTCGCCGTCGCAGGCATTCTCTTATGTGAAACCAAATAATAACGAAACGCTTATGAAACTCAATTCACTACACTTAAGACTGACAGCCATGCTGATGACCCTGATATGCACTTTGAATATCACAGCATGGGCAGCCGAACCTTACGCAGTTTACACCCAAAGCAACCACACCCTCACCTTCTATTACGGCACAAAACCCAGTGGGGCTTTTGGCCTGAATAGTGGCATCAACTATCCAGAATGGTACAATTACGGCACCTATGCCGCTGTAGAGCGAGTGGTCTTTAATCCATCGTTTGCCCAAGCACGCCCCACCACTACCGCTTACTGGTTTTACCAAATGGAAAACCTCACCAGCATCACGGGATTGAACTACCTCAATACCAGCGAAGTTACAAATATGCTCGGAATGTTCTGGGATTGCAAATACCTCACCTCACTTGATGAGATTAGCTTCAACACGGCAAATGTGACCGACATGAGGTTTATGTTTACTGAATGCGAAAATCTGACCTCACTTGATTTGAGTAGCTTCAATACTGCAAATGTGACTGATATGTTGGCAATGTTTTGGAATTGCAAAAACCTTACCTCACTTGATGTGAGCAGCTTTAACACTTCAAATGTTACCGACATGGCTGCTATGTTCGAAAACTGTGGCAAACTTACCTCACTTGATTTGAGTAGCTTCAACACGGCAAATGTGACCGACATGAGGTTTATGTTTAATAAATGCGAAAATCTGACCTCACTTGATTTGAGTAGCTTCAACACAGCAAATGTGATAAACATGGAGAGTATGTTCTATGGTTGCAAAAATCTTACATCAGTTGATTTGAGTAGCTTCAACACAGCAAATGTGATAAACATGGAGAGTATGTTCTATGGTTGCAATAATCTAACATCACTTGATTTGAGTAGCTTCAACACAGCAAAGGTGACCAACATGAAAAACATGTTCAAGAATTGTGATGAACTTAAAACAATTACCGTGGGCAGCACTTGGAGCACAGAGGCAGTAACCATCTCAACAGATATGTTCGATAGTTGTTTCAAAATCGTGGGTGGTGCAGGAACCACCTATAGTTCAAGTTACACCGATGCCTCTTATGCCCATATCGACGGCGGCCCCAGCAATCCAGGCTACCTCACGGGTGCAACCTACGATTTGTGGATTAATGGAGTGCAGGTCACCTGCGCTAACCAGAACGGCGTTACCGGTCCTGGCATCAGTGGCTCGGTAACCTACGCCCCCAGCACCAACACCCTGACGCTCAACAACGCCACTATCGACCGGAGGGGGCTCTCGGTGTGCGCAATCGAAAATGCCTATGGTGGCCCTACCAACCTAAAAATTAAACTTGTGGGCGACAACAAGATTCTTGCTAACACAAATAACATCGCCATAAACGCAAAAGAATCGCAGGGCTTTACTCTTTATGGCTCAGGCACCCTCGACTGTGGCGGCGCACTCTACCTTGATGCACACGACCACTTGACCAACGATGCCACAGTGTCCTACATCAAGGATTGCTCGGTGTATTTTGATAATATTTTGTCTGAGGGTTATGAGGAGTGCCTTACCATCGACAATGCTGATGTGACGACCGAATACCTGAGTGTGGGCAGCGATCACAACGGTTACAAAGGTCTGAATCTCGTCAACTGCTATGTGGCATCACCTGCCAATGGAGTGGTTAGCAATTACGGATACATCACTGTGAATGGTGTTGAATGGCAAGGTCATGTCGAAATCAAACGTTCGGTCCTCCCTGGCGACGTTAACGGTGACGGCATTGTGAGTAGTGTCGATATCACTGCGCTCTACAACTGGCTGCTCAACAACGATGACAGTGCTATCGTCAACGGAGACCAAGACGGTGATGGAATCATCACGTCGGTCGACATCACAGTAATATACAATATCCTCTTAGGCAACTCCAAATAATGCATAATGCACAATGCATAATGCACAATTGATGTATTCAGCATTTTAAGCTCTCACTCTAATATAGAGGGGGATATATGGGGATAATGATAAAGTATTTTTGAATACTAAATGGCTGTCATACTCCTCAGTCGCTTCGCGACAGCTCCTCTATCTTAGAGGAGTAGTTGATAATCAGCACTTTACTTTTATCGAACTCACGTTAATTTAACTATGCAAAGAAGGCACTTCATGACTGAAGCGCCTTCTTTGATTCACGTGCAAGTTGTGATGTTTTTTTTAAACACCGAGCAGGATGTTGTAAACAATAGTCACATCGTGAGTTGTTACATCACCGTCGCCATCCTGGTCTCCATTAACAATATTACTGTCATCGCCAGTGAGCAGGAAGGTGTAGAGAGCGGTAATGTCGGCACTGGTAACTTCTCCGTCGCCGTTCACGTCGCCTGGAACACCTCCAGCGAGAGTGACAACTTCAATCTTGTTAGACCACTTGCTCTGCTTGTCACCATTCACTGCCTTCACGTCGAAGAGATAGGTTGTAGCAGGAAGAAGGTTGGTAACAACATAACTGAGATCGGTAATGCCTGTGAAGATTGTCTCGTCGAAGGCCTTAACGGGCTTGGTAATGTCGCCCGAGTAGAGCTCAACCTCAGTGATAATCACGCGCTTGCTCTTAGCTACAGTCTCAAATGTCACGTTTTGGTCGGCATTAGTGCAGTCAAGGACAACGGTGTACTCTGCCACGTTGTTGTCGGGCAGAGTAAATGTCTCGTTAGCGTCGCCGCATGAAACCTTGAGGTCGCAGTTGGTGTCGTTGTTGAAGGTTTTAGCCTTGAATCTCACGCTCACCTTGTTGTCGGCCGAGAGGTCGAGAGCTGGGCTTGTGAGAGTTGCGGTAGAGCTACCAGTGCCCATGCGGATTCCACCTACAGCAGTGTAAAGCTTGCTGCCAGTCCAGCCAGGATTGTCGAGATAGTTGTTAAGATTGGTGCCGATGTCTTGTGAACCAGCAGTGGTGCACTTGGCGAATGTCTCGGTCATGAGCAGTGTGGCAGCAGGCTTAGGCATCACGCGCAGAGTGTAGCTTGTAGCGCTTGGACTGAGTGTCCAGTTGGCGGTGAAGCCATTAGCTTTAATCTCGGTAGCTGGAGTAGCTACAGGAGTCTCGATGGTGTTGAGTGGAGTTTGGAAACCAATCTCTAAAAGGTCGGGATAAGAACCACCACCAGTCAATTTAATCATATAAATCTTAGAGGCATCAAGATCGGCCGATGTAATGACGCCATTAGAGCCCGTCTTGGTGTCAACAGCAGTATTTGAAGGAGTGACACTTCCATTGGCATTGAGTGTGCACTCATAGATAGCCAACGTTGCGTTAGAGCTTGAGTAACCACCACCCTTAACATAAGCTTTTGCCTGAGTACAATTTGTTACATAGAATGACTGAGAGTTGCTTCCATAAACAGAATAGCCTTGACTGGTAAAGTATGCGTTTACGCCTTGGAATACATCAGTTGCGTCCCATGTGTTGGAGTATTCAGTGAGAGATGCGCAGGTGAACCAGTTTTGGTTAGCATCGGTCTTAGCAGCGCCATAGTTAGAAAGTGTGAGCCAAGCGCACTCTTCATCTTCATACTCGGTGTACTTGTAGATGGTGCTCATGCCTGCTACATTAGCTCCAGCCTCGTTGATGGTCTCATAATTGGCAATGTTGAGGAATGGGTCGGCAGCAGTGCCACCATCGCGAGCTATTGCAGAGAGACTGACAGTCTTGCTCTCGGCGCCTTGGCTTGCAAAGGTGATTGAGCCATTGAATGTGCCCTCAGTTGCCGAGCTAAATGATACAGCAACTGTAACAGGAGTGTTGACATCGGTGCTGCTCTGTGCTATTGAAGTTGGTGAAACAGTGAACACACCATGAGTGTCATTGAGGGTGATGGTAACATCGTTGGTAAGGAATGCTCCAGTGACGTCGATGGTCTTTGTCACTGTTCTGTCAAGTGTTGCACTGAAGTCAAGACTCTCGGCAGAAACAATCAAAGTGGGAACTCGTGGAGCAGCCACACCAGTGATGGGCACTGTGACGTTCTCCACATCCTCGTCGGCGCAGCTAAGAGTGAGGGTTGCCTCACTGGTGCCTGCCTGGGTGGGCGCGTAGGTCACAGTCACGTCATAACCATTAGCGGCTTGTGCGGGAGTGATAGTAGTGGTGTTAACAGTGATGTTGTTAGAGCCACTCTTTGCAATAGTGATGTTATTCTCAATGTTGCGTGCACTGATTTTAACTGTCTGAGTGTAGGTCTCGCCAGCAAAGCCATCGAAGTTTACTTCAGAAGGATTGGCCTTAATCATGCCCATTGGTGGCTGAATACCGATAACCATCTGCTGGTCGCTGTTGAAGGTGTAGCCACCGCCGTCGGAGAAGGCATTCATTACACACCAGTTGTTACCGTCGCCACTCCAACCGAAGTTCACGTGATATTTGTTGGTATTTGAGTTGTAGCCGTCGACATTGAATGCGTGACCGCCAGCGCTTGGGTCTACTGCCATGTATACTACAGGACGTCCCTCGGCAATCTCGGTCTGAAGCAGATTAGCCCAGTTTGTCTCATTATAACTTGACTTCAGAACTAGCTGAGTAGTTGACTCATCATAGCCAAATCCAATGAACATGTCGGCAACGTTCTGTGCATCGCTTGTGTAGATACCACTACCTCCAGCGGCAGCAGTTCCATACATCATATGCTCGGCTTGACCCACATAGCGCATCAGTGTAGCTACTGCTGCACCTTCCTCGGTAGTGTAAGTCTCGTTATGAGTTGCGCCGTTTTCGTCATACCAAGTGCCATATTTGTCTTTCATGTTGTCCCAGTCGAAGGTTACTTGGGGAAGAGCGGCATAGGTATAGGTCACGCTGTTCCAGTAACCCAAATCAAGGGTGGCAGTATAAGCGGGAACAGGACCAACGGGATCGGTTGGGTATTTCCAATAGTAAAGCACCATCGAAGCCGAGGTTGCAGGACAACCGGTATAGCATTCGTAGTTGGTGCCGCTGTAAGTGAAATGACACAGGTTGTTGTAGGGTGCAGTCTGGTCCCAGAGTGCAGTCATCAATGGACCTGTGATAGTGTTAACAAGGTCCCGAGACTTGAAGGTTGTGGGTTTGCTGACCTTGGCATCGGTGTGCGTGAGCAGCCAGTCGAGCTGCTCTTTGTAACCGTCGAGCCACACTTGCATATTCTTAGGTATGCGTTCAAGGATGAGAGGTTTGTCGCCATAGGCGAGAATTTCTTCGGCACGGTCATCACCCGAAACAATCACGAATGTGGTAGCCGTATTGAAGATGTAGTACACTGGAGTTTGAGCATTTTCACCCATCTCAGTCTTGATGAGTTTCGCTTCGGTTGCTCCAGGAGCCATGATTTTGCCGGTGTAAACCTTGTTGGCAAGGTATTGCTCGGCCTTAGTCTTTGCTGTTGAGGGGTCAACAGGTGCTGCCGACAGTTGCAATGCAACAGCCAGTACAGTCAATAGAGATAAAAGCTTTCTCATAATAAATAATTGTGTATATAAAAAGATTAGTTATAGATTACTAATTTATTACTTGTGTTTTTTCAAAAGGTTGACAAAAATATAAAAAAACAATCGATTACACAAAAATTACATAAATTTTTATTATTATTTAAATCTTTTAGGAAAAGTGTTGTGTTCATGTTGTGAGAGCCTGTGAATGAGATAGAAAAAGAGCCACCTCACAATAATAGAAAGTGGCTCTTGATATATGCTCTGATTGTTTTGTGCTATTCTTCAGTTCCAAGTATGACGTTGTAGACTATAGTCACATCGTGGGTGGTGATGTAGCCGTCGCCATCTTGGTCACCGTTCACTATCTCGCTGTTGTCGCCAATGAGCAGGAAAGAGTAGAGAGCAGTAATGTCGGCAGCAGTTACTTCTCCGTCACCGTTCACGTCTCCCATAATGCCACCACCATCGAGAGTTGTAACCAGGATTTGGTTTGACCACTTGCTTTGCGAGTCGCCATATATAGCAATTACATCATATCGGTAGGTTGCCGCTGGCGACAGACCAGTAACGTTGTACTTGTTGTCGTTGATGCCAGAAATAATAAATTCGCCTGGGTAGGAGCGTGGCTCAACGAGGGATAATTCCCCAGAATATATTTCAAGATGGGTAATCACCACGCGTTTTTTGTCAGTTGTCTCGATAGTGATTTTATGGTTTGCTGCCTCGTCACAGTCAAGAACCACGATGTACTCATTCTCGTTTTTATCGGGGACGATTACTGCCTGCGAAGAACTGCCACAGGAAACTTGAAGCCCAGCGTTAGTCAAGGTGCCGTAGGTCTTGGCTTTGAATTTAACTGTCATCTTGCCAAAACTGGTTGACAAGTCAAGCTCTGGGCTTGTGATATAACCGTTGGCGTTGGAAGTAGCCATAAGAATGCCTCCGTTGTAGGTGTAAACTATATGTCCTGTCCACCCCATGTTATCCATGTAGTTGTCGAGGTAGGAACCAATGTTTGAATTCCCCTCGCTGGTGAACTTGGTGAACGTCTCGGTCATGAGCAGTGCGGGTTCAGGTTTTGGCGTAACACGCAAGGTGTAGCTTGTGGCTCCGTAACATGGCTCCCAGTTAGCAAGGAATGAATGGGCCGTCACGTTAGTGGCATCGGTGGCGACGGGAATATCTAATCCTTGCAATGGAGTGCGGAAACCAATCTCATAAATATAGGAGTAGTTATTGTAGATTTCCACCTTGTAAACCTTGCTGGCATCCAATTCACTGGAAGCTACAACCTGCAGACCATTGATGGTGCTCTTTTGAGTTTCGATGGCTGTAGTCCCAGCAGTAATAGAACCGTCGTCGTTGACGGTACACTCATAGATGTTCATCTTCAATGGATAGTTGCTCACGTTTCGGTGGTAGCCATACTGCTTCACTTGGGTGCAGTTGGTGACATAGAATCGCTGATAATTGCCATTGAAATTGGCAGCGTAGCTTGTTGTGTTGCCAAAGTAGCTCTCGCTACCCAAGAACACATCGTTGCTGCTCCATGTTGTTTCGTAGGTTTTAATTATCGAGTTGGTGAGCCAGTTTTGTGTGTCATCGGCCTTAACAACTCCATAGTTGGAGATTGTGAGCCAGCCACATTCGTCCTCAGGGTAATCTTTATATTTATATAGGTTAGGAATGTCGCTTGTGTTCCATCCTGCCTCATCGATTGTCACATACTTAGCAACATCGAGAAAAGCGTCGCTTGCTGTTGCATAATCGCTTGCCGTGGCGTTTAACATCACAACCTTGCTCACATTTCCAGGACAGTCAAGAGTTATAGACCCCTTGAAATTGCCCTCGCCCGAAGGAGTGAAAGTCACCTCGATAGGCACTGGGTTGTTCTCGTTGATGCTTTCAGCACTGATGGTTGATGGCGAAACTGAGAACACACCGTTATCATCGTTAAGTGTGATAGTTACATCATCGCTGACAAACATACCAGAGACCTCAATGTACTTAGTGGAGGTTGTTGTGAGACTTGTTGAGAAATTCAACAGTTCAGGAGTTATGTTCAAGACAGGAATCTTGTCGTTGGCCACACCATTTACTTCCACAAACTTGCTTTCGATGCTATCGCTGTAGATTGTGATTGTTGCTTGATGGTTGCCAGCGGTGGCGGGAACAAAACTGATGGTCACGTCTACACCATCCTCGGCTTGAGCCGCAGGTATAGTGGATGGAGTGACGATGAAATTGCTGTTGCTCGAGGTGATAGAGACATCTCCGATGAGATTTTTACCCTTCACATTGATAGTGCTGTTACATGTATCGCCCACCCAGGTCTCAAAATTGAGTGAGGTTGGAGTAACAAACATCTTGGGCTTTGTGCTGTTAACTACAACATACCTTGCTCCCTCAATAGCGTTGACAATGCCGTAACCTCGTTGCTTGGGTGGACTTAGATGGTTTTCATAGGCAGTTGCTGTGTTCATAATCGCTGCCTTCACCTCATCGACAGTGAGAGTGGGATCGGCTTGCAATAAAAGGGCCACCACTCCGGCAGTGATGGGAGTCGCCATCGATGTACCGCTCTTCTGGTCCCAATAGTCGGTCCTTCCATTATAAGTGACTGAATAGACCCCTGACTGCTTGTAATACCTGTTGATGGGTGCAATCACATAGTGTCCTGGTGCTGTAATGAAAGGATGGTCAACACCATTGAAGTCGGTGCCGTAACTTGAGAAATAGGCGATGTCGCCTTGGCTATAAGAGCCATTGGAAGTGGAGCGCGATGCCATGGCACCCACGCTGATGACCTTGCTTGCCGTGACATCGTCGCTGAAAGAACCCTCGGCAGTACCCCACGAGATTGGAGTTCCGCTAATGCTGTTGCCCGTGGCTGCCAACTCAGTGCCGTAGTTGTCGGTGAAGACGTTTATCACATTACCAGATTTGCCAGTGATAATGTATGCCACTCGGTTATTACCAGTTCCTGAAGAGGAGTAGGTATACACTTTGCTTGTTATGTAGATGTTGTAACGGTTGTTGCTTTGGTCCACTCCACCACTAAGTGTGATGCTTGTTCCTTCCAATCCCATTGTAGAGGCATTGATTGTGCCGTTTGACATGGGAATACTGCGATATTTCACAGCACCGCTGGAATTTAGCACCACCACTTCCACTTTAAGTTCATCGCTTGTACTATTCCATATGTCGCAGTTGCCAAAGAGAGTAGTCCCGCTTGAAGGAGTGTGCACAACAGCCATAGCGTCGTCATCGCTTTCGAGTGTTTTAGTGGCATAGCCAGTTGCGTCGGCCTCATTGCCTGCTGCAAGAAGTATTACAGCGCCATACTTTTGAGCCACTTCATCAAAACCGAGACAAATCCCGCTCTTGCCGTCGTGTGGCCCCAAATCGCTACCGAGGCTGATGCTGATTACACATGGCTTGCCCACGCTCTGAGCGTAGCTGGCAATATAATTTGCCGAACAAAGGATGGCAGCATCGGTAAGGCTGTTTCCTAAACCGCAGAGAACAAGGTCGCACTCTGGTGCCATGCCCGAATAAGCCCCGACCTTAGATGCTCCAGCGCATCCTGTGGTGTGTGTGCCATGGTCGGCATTGGTGTCATCGGTAGTCTGGGCTGCGATGGCCTCGGTTGTTGTGTAAACAAATCCAGGCAGTTCTACGCCATCGACCGTGGCTTTTGTGCCTCCAGTGCCGGCATTTGTCTCATTAGGCTTGTAAATGGCTTTTACTCGAGAGACTCCGTTGTCATCAAGAAAAGCCCTGTGGTTGAACTCGATTCCTTCGTCGATGATGCCTATCACCACGTCCTTGCCAGTGATATTCTCGGGGATACCATAATTAGTTCCCTCCCACACTTTGTCGGCATTGGTCACACCACAAGCCTCATCGGTAAAATGTCGCATGTTTCGGGCAATCTCCACTTGTCGCACAGTTTTCAATCCAGCCACTTGCTCAATCTTGCCTATAGGCACTTGAGCTGTTACAAAGTGGGAGTACTTGCCAGTGACTGTCACACCAGATTTTTCAAGTTCTGTTGTCGACGTGCCATTCATGAAGATGAAGCAGTCAACACACTCCACACCATTAATTGCTCGAGGCTTTGCAAGCGTTGAGCTATAGTCTTGAATCCCTCTTGAATGCTCAACGAGAAATGCCTGTGTGGGTGCTGTTAGCTTGTCGTTGGCCATCATAATGATTGACAAGCCTAATGCCATTATCAAAAACAAATACTTTTTCATGTGAATGCAAATATTAGAAAACCCAACAAAATTATCAAAAATATTTTATTTTGACAACAGATAACACTTATTTCTGCACTATTAAAAAAGGTTGCCTTCCAAACCATGTTGTTGAAAGAAAGAACCGCATCCCAATTTCTTGAGATGCGGTTCTTAAATTATGCTCTAATGTTGTTATTATTGAATACCAAGCATTACATTGTAAACTACTGTCACATCGTGGGTAGTGATGTCGCCGTCGCCATCCTGATCACCATTCACGATATGGCTAAAGTCACCAGAGAGGATGCATGAGTAGAGGGCGGTAATATCGGCCGAAGTCACCTCACCGTCACCATTAACGTCGCCAGGAACGCCCACAACGGGATCATCGTCATCCTCAAGGAACTCAGGCCATGGGAAGAGAGAGTAGTCAATTCTGTTAGACCATTCACTCTCCTGTCCATCATAATATACCGATTTAACATCATATGACCAGTAGTAGATACCATAACTAGGATTATTAGGATCACCATTATAGTGTGAAACCTGATCTATTGCAGTTCCAAATGAGAATGTGTTATCGGTGATGTTACTTACGAAAGTAGTGTCTCCACTCCATGAGGGAACCACATACTTGCTATCGCTGTAGTCGCCATAATAAACCTTGAAATCGGTCATTACTACACGATGGTCTTCTTCTTCTTCGCCACTATAAGGATTATAGTAATAAGTGTTCTGGAAATTGAAGGTTGTATAAAGGGTGCTAGTACTAGGAGATCTTTCTATAACAAAGGAATAGTACTTCTCGGGACCTGATATTTCAAATGTCTGTGAATAGCTGCCCGAAGTAACCATCAATTCGCCACTCTCAACACCATCGGCGGGTTTTGCTTTGAACTTAAGTGTGTAAGTCTTGACATTACAAGGAATCCTAACGCCAGACGATGGTGAGTAGAGAAGTGCGCTGTTTCCAATTACGATTCCACCATTGGCTCCACCGAGGGCGCAGCCTATCCATTCTGGATGGTCGGTATACTCGTCCAGTGATGACCAGTCTTCAATGGTTTGTCCATCGCTGAAATTATCGAATGTCTCGCGATAAACCAAACCTTTCAATGGGCAAGGATAAGTGCGCAGTGTGTAGCTCTTTACACCTGGACATGCACTCCAAGACATAGTAACGTTTTGTGATGCAAGATTGGTTACATCGTAAGCCTCGGGAGCAGTTATCTCACCGTCAAATACACCTGGGGTCTTGAATGCTATCTCATAGAGATAAGAATAGTTGTTAAGAAGCTCAATCTTGTAAATCTTTTCAGGGTCGAGCTCGCTTGATGTGAGCACCTCGGCTCCAATAGTTTGATTCTGTAGGGTTTGGATGGGAGTAGTACCCTCGGTGATTGTTCCGTCGGCATTGCGTGTGCACTCATAGATGTTCATCTTGAAGACGTAGTAAGAAGCATTACTGCGATGGTAAGCATATTGCTTAACTTGAGTACAGAAAGTCACATAGAATGTCTGTGCCTTTGTGGGTTGTTTGAATTTTGCCGAATAAGCTGGATTGTTTCCAAAATAGGCGCTTGGGCCTTGGAAGATGTCGGTAGCTGCCCATGCGGTAGTGTACTGAGAACCAGTGTCCGAATCAGTGATTGTGTTGGTAAACCAGTTTTGTGTCTCATCGGTTTTCATCACGCCATAGTTGGAAACTGTGAGCCAATAGCCAGAACCTTGCTGGGTGTACTTGTAAATGGTTTCCATTCCATCAACTGTGGCTCCAGCCTCGTCGA
The DNA here is from genome assembly GCA_905233845.1 of uncultured Muribaculaceae bacterium. Lineage (GTDB taxonomy): Bacteria > Bacteroidota > Bacteroidia > Bacteroidales > Muribaculaceae > Sodaliphilus. Next base: position 23,775 of record CAJOFH010000033.1, read on the forward strand.
TAGTGGCATACTTAGTGATGTTCAGATAGGCGTCACTTGCAGTCCCGCCCGCTGCCATCACTTGCAATGCGACCATGATGGCAGTTAGTAAAAGAAAGTGTTTTTTCATCTTAGTTAATATAAAAGTTGTTTTAAAAAGTGTATTCAAACTTAAAAAGCTGCCAAAGTTACTCATTATTATTCAAATGTGCAACAATTTGGATAAAAAAGCAAAAAAAACCGCTCCACCGATAATCGGAGGGCGGCTTTTTAGTTTATGTCCTAATTGTGCTTGTGACAAACACAATAATTGTTCGATTATTAGATAACACCAAGCATTACATTGTAAACAACGGTCACATCGTGAGTTGTAACATCACCGTCGCCATCTTGGTCACCGTTAACGATTCTGCTGTCGTCGCCAGAGAGGATGAAGTTGTAGAGGGCGGTAATATCGGCCGAAGTCACCTCTCCGTCACCATTAACGTCGCCAGGAACGGGCACTGCAGGATTATCATCATCTTCAAGGAATACGGGCCAGCTTGGTTCGTTGGTGACTTGTATTGTGTTAGACCAATCGCTCTCTTGCTCATCAGGGTACACTGCCTTCACATCGTAAATCCAGTAACCTTTGCCCAAATTGGGATTTATCGTGTAGGTTGTGTCGGTAATGCCTTCGACAAAAGTCGTGTAGCCGTCCCAAGAGTATTGCTCCCTTGTTGATGGTGCATTTTGTGGCTCGTTGATATCGCCAATATAAATCTTGACATCGGTTATGACGACAGGCGCAGCATTATTCTGGAAAGAGAATTGGGTATATAAGTCAGAATATCCATTTCCCTGTGACCTTTCGATCTCAAAAGTGTATTCTTGTTCTGGACCTGAAATTTCAAATGACTTAGTATTGGCATATAATGTGACATTCAAGTCACAAGTGTAGTAATCTATGTAGGGTTTTGCCTTGAACTTTAATGTGAACTTTCTAACAAACTGATATATGTAGATGTTTGGGGATCCACACATAGCATCTTGGTCAAGGCGGATTCCACCTGGAGCTTCATAGGTACTCCATGCCCACCATCCCCCACTGTTGTCGGTGGTGTCGCAGTAATTGGCCATGTTGTCGCCAATATCGGTTGTTCCCTCAGCAGTGCATTTTGAGAAACTCTCATGGAAGATTAAACCTTTCAGGGGCGCTGGTTGTACACGCAGTGTGTAACTTGTTGCGCCTGGGCACTCACTCCAATGCGCAGTAAAGCCTTGTAGGTTAACGCCGGTTGCGTCATAAGCAACAGGAGCTGTAACCTCGGCGGTGGCCATCAATTGCAGTGATGCAATAATGACAGTAAAAAGTGTAAAAATCTTTTTCATATAATAAAAATTAATTGTGAATAATAGTTGTTTTACAAAAATCGGCCAAAGATACGGATTTTTAGTGGCTCTCACAACATTACTATGGAAAAACTAATAAAGAGCCCGCTCCCCTATTAATAGCAGGAGCGGCTCTTGAGTTAATGTTTATTGGTGCTTGGAAAACACCGTCATCTTTTTATCATTCGGGAACACCAAGCACGATACCGTAAACTACGGAAACATCGTGTGTTGTGATGCTGCCGTCTTCATCTTGGTCACCGTTGACGATTTCGCTGTCATCGCCAGTGAGCAGGAAGTTGTAGAGGGCGGTGATGTCGGCCGAAGTTACCTCTCCGTCACCATTCACGTCGCCAGCAACAGCGTCATCAATATCCTCAGGATAGTTATCTACGTAAGTTGTAACCATGATGCGGTTAGACCAATCACTCTCTTGTCCATTTTCATAGACAGCCTTCACGTCATAGAACCAGTAAGCGTTATTGGTAGGTATGATAAATGGGTAGCTGGTCTCGGTAACGCCTTCAACGAAAACAGTGTCGCCATCGAAGTGTACGTTCTCTCTCAGAGTTGGCGCTTTTTGATGGTTTTGCGTAATATCTCCAGCATAAATCTTGAAATCGGTCATTAGGACTCGGCCTTCATCGGTGTAATGCGGATTAACGATAATCATGCTTCCAACTAATCCACCAGCTGTTACATTCAAGTCGGTCACGATGGTGTATTCATTCTCGGGGCCAGTAATGGGTATAGTCTCATAGAGGGAGCCGCAAGAGATTAGCAAGTTGCAATTTGGCTCGTTGCTATCAAGTGGCTTAGCCTTGAACTTGATGGTCATCTTCTTGTCGTAGCAAGGCATCTTGAATCTTGGAGTCTCGAGATGTCCATCATAGTCAAAAATCAGTCCACTTCGACCTTCGAAAAGACCATATCCCCACCATCCGGTGCTGTCGCAGTAGTTGTCCATATCTTCACCGATTTCTACGGTTCCATTGGTGTGGCACTTTGAGAACCCATCATGGAATACCAGTCCTCGAACTGCTTCGGGATAGAATCGCAGAGTGTAGCTGATAGCTCCCTCGCATGGCTCCCAGTTAGCGATAAAGCCATCGGCAGTAACCTCGGTAGCCTCGTCAGCCACAGGAGTGTTGATTTCGATAGGAGGAATCTCATTCTCAAGAGGAGTCTTGAAGGCAATCTCATAGAGGCGAGAATAGTCGTTGTAGATTCTCACCTTGTAAATCTTGCTGGGATCCAAGTCGATAGACGATAGAACTTCGTTCTGGTTAGTGGTTTGAGTCGTTTTATAATCAACGGTAGAAGAACCTTCGGTAAGCGTTCCGTTGGCATTAAGAGTGCACTCATAAATCTCCATCTTCAATGGATAGACATTGCCCGTGTTGTAAGACGACTGAATGTTGTAGGATAGCTGCTTAACTTGAGAGCAGTTGGTCACATAGAAGTTCTGGTAAGCCTCGTTCCAGTTGCAATAATAAGCTGTACCAGTGAAGTAGCTGCTGCTTCCGAGGAAGATATCGGTCGCAGTCCAAGAGCCTTCAGCATTCTTCTCGGTGCCTTCATAGTTATACCAGTTCTGTGTGGCGTCGGCTCGTTGGGCTCCATAGTAGGAAACTGTGAGCCAAGCACATTCTTGATCTTCATACTCGGTGTACTTGTAGATTTTCGACATGCCGCTTACTGTAGCACCTGCTTGGTCGATAGTGGCATAATTGGCGATGTTGAGATAGGCATCACTGGCATTGCCGTCGACGGCCATCAGTTGCAATGAGACCATCATAAGGGTCAGAAGAGTAAAAATCTTTTTCATAAAATATTAGTTTTTAAATTATTATCATTTTACTACAAAAAAATAGTTGTTTCAAAAATCCGTCAAAGTTACTAATAATAATTTACTTATCCAAGAATATGTTGAAAAAAACAAAAAAAACCGCCCACCGATTATCGTAGGGCGGCTTTTTAGTTTATGTCCTAATTGTGCTTGTGACAAACACAATGATTGTTCGACTCTTAGATAACACCGAGCAAGACACTGTAGACGAGGGTGACATCGCTGGTGGTAATGTTGCCATCGCCATCTTGGTCGCCGTTTACGATTTCGCTGTCATCGCCAGTGAGCAAGAAGTTGTAGAGAGCGGTAATGTCGGCCGAAGTAACATCGCCGTCGCCATTCACGTCGCCAACAATTGAAACGACAATATCTTCAGCTATTGGCTCTTCAGGTAGACGCAGAGCATAACCAATGTAGTTCTCGGTCTCGTCAATGTTCATGGCACAGCGCACTTCATATTGACACTTGTTCTGCAAAGTGCAAGACTCGGCACCCCAAGTCCAGTCGAGCGTCATGCTCTGACCCTGGTCGCCAGTAGATGGTGCATTAGCAAATAAGGCACCATTGTTCCACCAACCCACTACGTCAATAACTTGATTTACCTTTGGTGCAAACTCTCCGTCGCTGAGGTCGATTTTCTCAATCTCAAAATCAACCACACTGGCGGCACTCTGTGGTGCTGCATTGATAGTGAGCACTGGATTGAGACCCATGCCGCTCAATGTGCCCTTGAGAGTGCCACCTTCAACAAACTGCATGTTGCGTAATGTCTGGAAGTAATTGTTGTTGGTAGCAGTAACGCAAATCCAGTTCTCTTTGCCATCGGTGAGGAAGGCATAATTGGCATTATCAGCAATGTCTACCACAGCAAGAGGGTTGCTGATGGTGTACTGCTCACCGTCAACACCATTCTCAAGAACGAAATCAAGAGGGGTAGTGCCATCTTCAAGAGTAGTGATAGTGATTTGATTAGACCAGTCACTCTCCTCTTCGCCATAGATGGCCTTCACGTCGTAGACGTAGGTAGTGCCAGCAGCTAATTCAGTAACGTTGTAGCTGGTAGCAGCAATGCCAGTAACTGTTATTTGTTCACCATCGAGAATCACGTCGGCACGACCTGCTTCACTATCGGTGATGTCGCCAGCGTAAATCTTGAGGTCGGACATTATAATGCGTCCATCAGGTAAAGTTGTTGACGAGAAAACCACTTGTCCAAACGTCATGTCGCAGTCAAGAACAACGTTGTATTCCTGCTCGCTGTCGCCAGTGATAACTATCGACTCACTGCTTCCGCCACACACGATATCCATCCCACAGTAAGCGTCGGCGTTATTGGGTTTTGCTTTGAATTGAACTGTAATCTTCTGGTTGTTGGCGGGCAACTCAAAAATGGGGCTTATGATATAGCCATTTGTGGTGCTGGAGCTAATTTGCATGCCACCTACAGCACTATAAATCTCAGAGCCCCACCATCCAGCATTGTCCATATAGTCGTCAAGGTTGTTGCCAATATTGGTTGTGCCCTCTTCGGTGAATTTTGAGAATCCCTCGGCAATAAGTATTTCGCCGTCGTGTTTAGGCATCACGCGCAGGGTGTAGCTTGTGGCACCCTCGCATGGGTCCCAGTTGGCAGTGAAGCTGGCAGTGTTAATGTTAGTGGCATCAATAGCCACTGGTTTGGTGATTTCTGCCGGTGTCTCGTTTTGTAAAGGAGTCTTGAAAGCAATCTCATATAAGCGAGAATAGTCGTTGTAGATTCTTACCTTGTAAATCTTGCTTGGATCCAAGTCGATAGACGAGAGGACTTCGTTCTGGTTAGTAGTTTGAGTAGTTTTATAATCAACTGTGGAAGAACCTTCGGTAAGAGTTCCGTTGGCATTCAGAGTGCACTCATAGATTTCCATCTTCAATGGATAGACGTTGCTCGTGTTGTAAGACGACTGAATGTTGTAGGAGAGCTGCTTAACCTGAGAGCAGTTGGTCACATAGAAGTTCTGATAAGCCTCGTTCCAGTTGCAGTAATAAGCTGTACCAGTGAAGTAGCTGCTGCTTCCAGGGAAGATATCGGTGGCGGTCCAAGAACCTTCAGCGTTCTTCTCGGTGCCTTCATAGTTGAGCCAGTTCTGTGTGGCATCGGCTCGTTGAGCTCCATAGTAGGAAACAGTGAGCCAAGCACATCCTTGATTTTCATACTCGGTGTACTTGTAAATCTTCGACATGCCGCTTACTGTAGCACCTGCTTGGTCGATAGTGGCATAATTGGCGATGTTGAGATAGGCATCGCTGGCAGTGCCGTCGACAGCCATCAGTTGCAACGCAACCATCATAAGGGTTAGTAGGGTAAAGATCTTTTTCATAAAAATATTAGTTTTTAGATTATTATTTTACAAAAAAATGTTGTTTACAAAAGTTGCCAAAGTTACTAATAATAATTCACTTATACAAGAATATGTTGAAAAATCACAAAAATGCATTCGGGTTAAACAAAGAAAGCGCCCGTGTTGAAGTGACCCCAAAAAGTTGGACGGGTTAAACATTATTGGTTTAGAGAAAGAGTTCGGTATTGAACCGGGCTCTTTCCTTTTAACCTTAGTTTTATT
>CAJOFH010000034.1 GCA_905233845.1 uncultured Muribaculaceae bacterium
GAATGAATCAATTTGACCACTTCAAGACGTTCTTCATACGAATGTATCATAAAACTGCACCTCAAAAGTTTTGTGTCTAACTTTTGGGGTGCAGTTCATATAATGAGCGCCTTTTTGATTATGGATTGTGCCTTATGTATTAATTTCCGAGCAGGATGTTGTAGATGATGGTGACATCTACCGAGGTGATGATACCGTCGCCGTCTTGGTCGCCATTGACCATGCCTTCGGTTGTGCCGTTAAGCAGATAGTTGTAAAGAATAGTAACGTCAACCGAGGTAACAATTCCATCACCATCAACGTCGCCTGGAATAGCTGAGCTGACGGGAATTTCAACCCAACCAGTTCCGCTAACGTACTTCTTAGGTATCCATCGCTTGTTGCGGGCGGTCCTTATCTGGGCATCGGTGATGACATTGCCTTCGATTGACTGACCTGGATAAATAACGTCAAGTTCTCCTGTGCTACCTGCTGGAATAGTACGCAGGGTATTAATAAATGAAGTCATTGCTGATTCCTTAATCTGATTTCCCCAGAAATTGACTGTAGTCAGTGCGTTACAACCCTGAACTGACAGCGAGGAGAGTTTGTTCTCAGCACATCCTAAGTTTTGTAATGCCGAACACCCTTGTACATTTATTGAAGTCAATTGGTTGCGATATGCTTGCAATTGTCCGAGTTTTGTCTTGTTTGCCACGTTAAGAGATGTAAGCTTATTATCATAGCAATAAAGCAAAGTCAAGTTACTTAAGGTGCTAACATCGAGCGAGGTGATCTGGTTTTGATGGCAGTCAAGGCTTGTCAGTCCCGTGCAGCCTGCCACATTGAGTGAGGTCAGTGAGTTGTTGTTGCAATTCAGCGTTGTTATGCTTGGGTTGTTGTTTATTGCGAGAGTTTTCAGCTCACTTTTATATGTCAATGAGAACGTCCCCGTAAATTTGTTGTAGCTGCACCAGAGGTGTTTTAGTGAGGAAGGCAGGTAGCTAATTGACGTTAAATTATTGCTTGAGCAATCAAGAGATTGGAGTGCTGAGCAACCCGAGAGGCTGAGCGACGAGAGCTGGTTGAGATAGCAATCCAACGATGTCATTGCCGGGCAATTATTGACAGTAAGCGAAGTAAGTTTGCAGTTTGAGCAGTCGACAGCAGTCAATGTTGAGCAGCCCGACACATTGAGCATAGTCATAGCGCTGTTGCCGAAAACATTCACTTCGGTCAATTTAGGGTTGTTGCTTAAATTTACCACTCTCAAGGCACTGGAATTGTAAAAATTGAAATACCCTGTTAAATTGGTGTTGTAGCAGTACAGGTCTTGCAAAGTGCCCGACAGCTGAGTGAGCGAGGAAATCTTGGTATTGTGGCAGTCAAGTACCTTGAGCGAAGTGCAAGTGCCCAGACCACTGATAGCGGTAAGATTAGAACAGTCGTAGCAGTTTAGCCCCTGCAGCTTTGTGCAGCCACTCACGTCAAGAGTTGGAGTGTTAGTGAGTTTGCAGCCATAGCAATTGAGCAATTCCAATGATGAGCATCCTGACACATATAAAGAATACAAATTGCTGTCGAAGTGGGTATCTATAGTAGTCAGGTTTGGGTTGTTCCTGGCATCCAAATACACTAAGTTGTTTCTGTTACCTAGATTTAACGATGATGTCAGTTTGTTGTTTTTGCAATTTATGACCATCAGCGGCGACGGGAAATTAGAGATTGAGGATATTTGATTATTGTAGCATTCAAAATAAGCAAGTTGAGTGTTATAATTTAGGTTGAGTGATGTGAGCGAGTTATTGTAACAATATAGAGCATAAAGTTGAGTGTTATTGTTTAGGTTGAGTGATGAGATTGAGTTATTGGAACAATTAAGTGTTCTAAGTTTCGTCAACGTAGACACGTTAAGCGAAGAAATACTGTTGTTTTGACACTCCAATTCTGTTAGATATGTGAAATATTGGATTCCCTGGAGATTGGAGATATTCTCATTGTTTACATTTATCCTGTCAATACGCGTTACGTCACCTTCGGTGATGTAGCCTTTACTTAAATCAGCTCCACCATAATACATATTAAGCAGAATATTTCTGAAATTGTTGTCTGGGAAGTAGGTGGAATTGAGGACTGCAAGATAATGGTTTGTGATGTGTGCTTTTGTAGCTACCGAACCATTGTTGTTCCAGAAGAAACCACTGCTCGTGTAACCTGTATAGGGCGAATTGTAGGGAGTTAGGACTTTCAAACCGCTGCCTAAGGTAATGTTGCAGTTGTAAACAACACCTCTGTCGGCACTCATATTCACGTCACAACCCGACTGGAAATTAATAGTCTGATTGCAAAAGACATAGGCTTGGTAGGAGGATGCGAATTGACTCATGTCAATATCAATCTTGCAATCCCCTTTAAAGGTGATGCTCGAGCCGCCTTGGATAACTGAATTTGTGTTACTTGAGGCATTACCACCAGATATCAATAACAAGTTCTCTTGACCAACAGTGCCTCTTGTGCCATCAAATGTCAACGTGCGGTCGTTGTCGATGGCAATGGCTGGTTTTCCATTCCAATTACCATTATTCCTGCCACCACTTATAAGGGCAGCTGTCATATTTGTTCCGTCGTCAGCCACATAGATAGTGGTATTTCTCTGGAGCTTCATTCCTGCATCTTTATCAGATATAAAGTGGCAACTACCCATTATTTTTATTGTCAGATTGTCGCATTTGCGGTTGTGAACGGCATAATCGCCACTACCTGTGCGTTCAATTTCAATGTTGTAGAGCGTCAATGTATTAGTACTTGGATCATACTTCACATAGCCACTATGTCCACTGGCAACAGTGATGTCACCGCCAGTGACGTTGTTTTTGTTGTCGCTTGTAACCTCAACGCCACCCACGTTGATTTCATACTTGGTGGCGGCACTGGCTATCATGCCAGTAATGCCGAAAGCCATTAGTAAAAGTAAAATTTTCTTGTTCATAATCGTCTATGTTTTATGTTAATAATTCCAATTAATATCAGTTTTAGCCTCTAAACAATATAGGATGTTACAAAATTAAACGTTTTTTTACAAATAGTCCACAATCTACAGTTAATAAAAGTTAAAACCATCAATAACAGTAATAATCTCCACATTAGTCTTAGGTTTTTAACCTGAAACGGAACAAAAAAAGAGGGAGAGGCTTGATTGAAACCTCTCCCCATTATTATGTTCCTTTTATGTTCTTAAATCATTGAGAACATATTGGTCAGGGATGTGGTGATGTCGCTCAGGCTGGTGTAGATGCAGCTCACGAGTCCAATCAAAATGATGCCCAAAGCGCAGATAATCAAACCAGCGCGCTCGGTCCAATGCGACTTGAAAGTGGGGATAGCACACTCATCCTGACGGATGAACATCGCTTTCACCACAAGCAAATAGTAGTAGAGCGAGATGATGGTATTGATCAATGCGATGAGTACGAGAACGTAGATTGCCACGTTGCCAGTCTGCGCCGCTCCCAGGAAGATAAAGAACTTACTGAAGAAACCTGCAAACGGTGGAATACCACCGAGCGAGAACATCGCAAGCATCATCACAAAAGCAAGCCATGGATTGGTCTTGAACAAGCCGTTGTAGTCGTCGGTTGTAACCTTGCCAGTCTTGCGTTCAATAACAGCAATCACGCCAAATGCTGCGAGGTTGCTGAAGATATAAACCAAGATGTAGTACATCATCGAAGCCATACCCACGGGGTTGGCTGCTATCACGCCAAGCATGATGTAACCAGCCTGCGAGATTGACGAGAACGCCAAAAATCGCTTGAGGTTTCGCTGACGAATAGCGAAGAGGTTACCAACGGTAATGGTTATGATGATGATGGCATAGAGCATCCACTCCCAAATTGGAGCATAGGCAGCGCCAAACACCTGAACCAGAATCACGAAGAAAGCAAACGCCGCCGAGCCCTTGCTGATTACCGACAGATAGCTGGTGACCATGGTAGGAGCACCCTGATAAACATCGGCAGTCCACAAGTGGAAGGGAACAAGCGAGAGCTTGTAGCCCACACCAGCGATAAGGAACGCCAAAGCTACAATCAACAGCAAAGACTTGTCGCCAACAACCATTGTTGCTATATCGTTGAAATAGAGCGTACCTGTGAGACCGTAAACAAAAGAGAGACCCATCAGCATAATTGCCGACGAGAACACGGCAGTGAGCACATACTTGGCAGCAGCCTCATGGCTCTCGTAGTACTTCTTCTCAAAGGCCACAAGCGTTGCAAGTGGCAGCGAGGCTGTCTCGAGACCGATGACGAACACCAAGAAGTGACGACCCGAAATCATCAGGTACATGCCAAATAGCGTCAAGAGCATCAGTTCGTAGAACTCGCCACGTCGAATGGCAACGAAGTCGCTGTTGGCCCACTTGATTGACTGCAGCAGCACGATGAACATACCGATGTTGAGGATGTTCTTCATCACCCAAGTAGCCTTGTTTGACTCAAACATCTCACCAAACGCCATTCCATCTTGAACATGCACTGGACAGAAGCTGAATATCGTGAAAATGCCAAAGACAATAGTAGTGAAGAGTGGCAACCCCTTCAGTGTCTTGGATGGCATGAAAGTGTCATATAAGAATACTAGCAAGAAGACTACCAATAGCCCTATCTCTTGCGGCATCATTAAAAATTGAGAATAATCCATAAGTATATTATCTGTTTTTTTAATTCAACACTATTGTTACATAACACTTGTCAACGCCTTCACCACTGGAGTGAAGCTGTCACGAATAATATCGATGAAGAAATTGGGGAAGCAGCCAATGATTGCCACAGCAAGGATAAGGGTGGCAGTAGAGATGCGCTCGGTGAGATCGGCATCGGTGAGGGTACGATGATGCTCATCCTGAACAGCTCCATAAAGCAGCTTGCCCACAACACGCAAGATGTAGACAGCGGTTATCACTATCGAAGTGGTAGCAGCGATAGTGAGCACGCGACGGAACATGTCGGTGTGCTCAAACGAGCCCACGAAGATTGTCATCTCGGCAACGAAGCCGCTCAATCCCGGCAGACCCAGCGAAGCGAAACCGGCAATCACATATCCCACGCCTAGATAAGGCATGATGTGCATCAAGCCTCCCATCTCGCGGATGTCGCGAGTGTGGGTGCGGCCGTAAATCATACCAATGAGGGCGAAGAACAAGGCTGTCATCAGGCCGTGAGATAGCATCTGGAGCACAGCACCAGTCATCGCTGTCTTGTTGAACATCAAGATGGCGAAGAGTACCATACCACAGTGGCTAACCGATGAGTAAGCATTGATATACTTGAGGTCGGTCTGCACACATGCGCTGAAGGCGCCATAGACGATACTGATACCTGTCAATGTCAAGAATATCCATCCCATCTGCTGTGCGGCAAATGGCATCAGGTAAATGGCGATGCGGAAGCAGCCGTAGCCTCCCAGCTTCATCAGCACACCAGCGTGAAGCATCGACACGGCTGTTGGCGCACTGGCATGACCATCGGGCGACCAAGTGTGGAACGGGAACATGGCTCCCAGCACACCAAATCCCACGAAGGTGAGAGGGAAGAGATAATACTGCCATTCGTGCGGTATAGCATTGTTTTGAGAAATCTCGAGGATATTCATCGTGAGAGGTTGCCCAGCGGGTGACGAGTGGAAGTAGATGCCAATAATGCCGAGCATCAAGAACGCCGAGCCACCCATCAGCATGAGAGTGAGCTTCATGGCGCTGTAAGTCTTCTTACCACTGCCCCACACACCAATCAAGAGGTACATTGGGATAAGTGCCACCTCATAGAACATGAACATGGTGAACAAGTCCACGCTGATGAAGAAGCCAAACACACCAGTCGACAAGAGGAAGAACCACAGGAAGAACTGCTTGGGCAGCGGATCCATCTTCCACGATGCGAAGACTCCCGCAAAGACGATGAACGCTGAAAGCAATATCATCACCACCGACACACCGTCGACACCAAGAGCGAGCTTGATGTTTAACGGCTCATACCAAGTGACGCTTGTTGTCAATATCATGTCGGCAGTGTTGCCTGCTGCACGCTCGTGCAGGAAGTAAACCACCAGATAGAGCGCAAGTCCCACGAGGGCTGTAGCACCAGTAACGGCAACGGCTCTAATCGCGTCGATGCCCTTGTTCTTGGTCAAGGCGAGGCCTGCCAGCGTGAGCACCGGAATAATCACGAAATAAATAAGCATATTAGAGAAAATTTCCATAATCTTTACTGTATTTTAGAACCGTTGATTAAAAGCATAAAATCACTACACCAGTAATAGCTGCAAGCAGTACAGCACCGATGATATAGTAGGAAACATAACCCTGAACACTACCACTCTGCATCTTGCGGATGCCGAAGGAGGCGCTGTTGGTAACATTACCAAGCAGGTTGAAGAAACCATCGATGATGGTGCGGTCGAACCAAGCAATGGGTTTGCTGATACCCTGGAAGATAATCTTGTGGGTGATGAACTGGTAAAGTTCGTCCATGTAGAAGCGACGATAGCTTGCAGTCCACAGGCCCTTGAACATTGTCGCGAGCTTGTCGGGCAACGGATTCTCCTTCCAGTACATCACTGTAGCAAGTCCTATACCGATGAGAGCAATACCCACACTGGCACCTGCCACTGGCAGATTCAAGTGAGTCTCGAGCTGAGCACCATCCCACGTTACAAGCTTGCCAAATGGCACGAAGCCTGCCACACACGAGATGAGCGCCAAAATGATTAGTGGCACTGTCATAGTCCAAGGCTGATCTTTGGGCTTGTGCTCGCCATGTACCTCATGTTTCTTCCAGAAGAAGATGAGGTAGTAGATGCGGAACATGTAGAACGCTGTCATACCAGCCACCATGCTCATCCAGAGTCCCCATCCAATGCCCTTCTCGTAGCAAGCCACGAGAATCTCGTCCTTACTGAAGAATCCTGCAAATGGAGGAATACCTGCGATTGCCAAACAACCGATGAGGAATGCAATGCTGGTGATGGGCATGTACTTGTGCAAACCGTGCATCTTGCTGTTCTCATTGCTGTGAACGGCGTGGATGATAGCACCGGCACACAGGAAGAGCAACGCCTTGAACATAGCGTGAGTGAACAAGTGGAACATCGACGCCATGTAGCCCAAACCAGCCTCATGACCACCAATCAACTTGCCATTGGCCGAACTTACAGCCAAGGAGGTCATCATGAAGGCGATTTGAGAAATGGTCGAAAATGCAAGCGCGCGCTTGATATCACTCTGTGTACATGCAACAGCTGCTGCATAGAAAGCGGTGAACGCACCCACCACGCAGATGATGTCCATAGCGCCCTGCTCCAGCACATAAAGCGGGAACATGCGAGCCACCAGGAACACACCAGCCACAACCATGGTAGCGGCGTGGATAAGTGCCGAAACTGGAGTTGGGCCCTCCATCGCATCAGGTAGCCAAATGTGCAGTGGATACATCGCACTCTTACCGGCACCACCAATGAAGATGAATGTCAATGCCCATCCAGTCACCGAGCAGCCCATGAAGGTGAGCCCCTGAGCACTGGTGAAGGTGTTGCACACGTCGTGTCCGTTGGCACCCATAATCTCCTTGAAATCGAAAGTCTCGGTGTAGAACGAGAGGATAAGGATACCAATTAGGAAGAACAAGTCGGCAAGACGTGTAACGATAAACGCTTTCTTCGACGCGTGGTTGGCTGGTTGCTCACCGTAATAGAAACCAATGAGCAAGTAGGACGAAACACCCACCATCTCAAAGAAGATGAACATCTGGAAGATGTTGGTCGAAACAACGAGACCGAGCATCGAAAAGGTGAACAATGCCAGGAAAGCATAGTAACGCTGGAAACCCTTCTCGGGGTTGCCGTGGTGGTCGCTCATGTAGCCAAGGCTATAGAGATGAACCATGAACGAAACTGTGCAGATTACCACCAGCATCATTGCTGAGATGGGGTCAACGAGAACGCCTAGTCTCACCACAAGCTTGTCGGCATAAAATGAAAGCCATGTCCAATCGGTGGCCACTACTTGCTGCCGCACTCCGTCAAGCATTTGTCCCTCGCCGTTGCCAAAGAAATAAGTAAACGCTATGGCATAGGCCCATACTGTTGTCACAGCCATACCTATAACTCCTATCACACCTGTTATCTTGCGAGGCATCTTCACGCCCACAAGTCCCAGGAAGAGGAACATGAAAAACGGTATGGCAAGAACGTATATTGTACTACTTAGTGGCATAACTGTTTAGAATTTCATTTTGGTTATTTGGTTGATGTCAACATTCTTGGCAAGACGGTACACATTGATGATGATTGCGATGGCAACTGCTGTCTCGGCGGCCGCTATGGCAATGGCAAACAATGTGAAGAACATGCCCTCATGCTGCGCAGGGAACAAATAACGGTTAAACACTACAAAATTGATATCGACCGAGTTGAGCATCAACTCCAGCGAAATCAAAATTGCTATCATATTCTTGCGGGTGACAAACCCATAAACACCGCAGCCAAACATTATAAGACTGGGGATGAGATACATTAATAAAGTTAAATCCATTTCGTCCTCCTTTCTTTAACGTTTGCGTGCTATTACTACGCCACCAATGATGCAAGCAAGCAACAAAACGCTCACTGCCTCAAATGGCAACAGATAACCAAACTTGTCGGTGCTAAGCAGCATCTCTCCCAGCCTGTCGATGGTGAAATCGCTCATCGAAGGAAGGGATTGACCACAGAACTTAGCATATCCAAACAGTGCCACGCCACACAAAATCACACCAGCACCACAAGCCACCAGTCCAAGGACTCGCTTGTGGGAAGTGAGGGGTGCGGCGTCTTCGCCAGGTTTGTGCGTGAGCATAATCGCAAACACAAACAAGACTACGATACCACCTGCATAGACGGCAATCTGCGTTGCACCCAGGAACTCATAGTCCATCTGGAAATAGATGGCAGCTGTTGCCAACAAGACAAACAGCAGATAGGTTGCTGAGCGCAAAATCTTCTTTGTCGTCACTGCAAGCACCGAAAATACTATAATTGTCAAAGCAATTATAACATACATGATTACATTTCCGAGTGACTCCATATTATTCTGTTTCTTTTTGTTCTACATTGGGTTGAACATCCTTGGGCTCCTCGACCTTAGGTTCTGCCTTGGGCTCCTCGGGCTTTGGCTCCACTTTGGGTTCCTCGGCTTTAGGCTCTTCGGCCTTGGCTGGCTCTGCCTTTTCGGGGGCTGCTGCTGGTTTTGGCGCAGGAGTGGGTTTAGGTGCTGGTGCCGGCTTTTCCTTATCGGGCAGATAGTTGAGCTGCTTGAGAAGCGCCTCGCGACGGAACACCGCCTGCTCAAAGTCGTTGGAGAACTCAATGGCATTGGTTGGACAAGTGCTCACACAAAGTCCGCAGAAGGTGCAGCTTCCCAAGTCGTACATGTACTTGTCGAGCTTCATCTTCTTCTTGCCATTGGGCAGATCAACCATGCGCGTGATAATCTCGATGGTACCATTTGGGCAGTTGCGCTCGCAAGTCTTGCAGGCAATGCACTTGTGGTAGCCCTCGTCGTCATAGATGAACTGCAACGTGGCTCTAAATCTCTCGGGGATTTTCAATTCAGCCCTGTTCTCGGGATATTGCTCGGTGACTTTTTTGGTAAAAAGCTCTTTACCTGTCACCTCCATACCCTTGATAAGGCTATGAGTTCCCTCAATTAGTGAAGAGAAATACTCCTTGATGTTCATATAATTATGTTTATTTCGGTGCTGTGCTAATGCAACACACTAAAAACTACTTTTATGCCTTAAAAATTTATATTGTAGTACCATGGCGTCGACAGGCATAAACGATCGACTGCCATTGGCATCTTTTCTCTTGTTAACGTTCCACTTGGCCTCCCACAATGTCGAGAAGCTCGGTGGTGATGCTCTGCTGACGCAGTTTGTTGTATTCCAAGTTCAGTTCCTCGAGAAGCTCGGCAGCATTGTCGCTGGCAGTCTGCATCGCCATCACGCGTGATGCCTGCTCAGATGCTGTGCTCGAGACAAATATCTCCTGCATAGTTGAGCGCATGTGTAACGGCAACACGCTGTTGAAGATGCTATTGGCATCGGGCTCAAAGATGCAAGGACTGGCAGCAGCGCGTGGATCCACGTCCTTAGCCAAAGCCTTGGCACTTAACGGCAACAATTGCTCACGCTGCATCACCTGGCGGCTGGAGCTCACATACTGCATGTAAGCGACATCCACACGGTCGTAAACATGGTCGACAAAGCGGCTTCGCAACAGCTCAGTAAAGTCGGTGAGCTGCTCCATGGTGCTGCGAGTGCTCATGAAGGGCACATCCTCGACTTTGAGACTCTTTGACTCAATCTTGTGTACAGCTTTCGACATCTTCTTGCCCACAGGAATCACAGTGATTTTCAATCCCTTGCCAAACTCCTTGCGAAGCTCGTCGATTGCATCGAGCAGTTTCTTGAAGATGTTGATATTGAACGCTCCACACAAGCCGTCGTCGCTACCATAGACCACCAGAGCCACGCTTTTTACTTCGCGCTCATCGAGCAATGGAGACGAGAATTCCTGGTCGGTGACAAGCAAGTGGCTAAGCACGTTACGCACCATGCCACGATAGGGTTTGAGGCGCTGCAACATGCCCGTTGCCTTGTGCATCTTGGCCGACGAAATCATCTTCATCGCGCTTGTAGTCTTCTCGGTCGAAGCAACCGAGTTGATGCGTCCTTTAAGTTCTCGAAGTGTTGCCATTAATAAGCTAAAACCTTAAATCAACAATTTTGTCAAGCGTTATATTTACCTGAAATCTCGGCCGCGGCGTCCTTGAGCTTAGCCATCACGTCATCGTCGATTTTGCCGCTCTTGAGCACGTCAAGAACATCGTCCTGATGCTTAGCATGCAAGTATTGGATGAGCAGCTGCTCAAACTCTGACACCTTGTCCATGGGTACATTCTCAAGCAGACCGTTCACACCACAGTAAATCACAGCAATCTGCTCCTCAACGGGAACTGGCTGATACTGTGGCTGCACGAGCAGTCGCTCGTTCTTGCGACCAGTATCGATGGTGCGCGCGGTCACGGGGTCGATGTCGCCACCAAACTTGGTGAACGACTCGAGCTCACGGAACTGCGCCTGGGCAATCTTTAACGTACCAGCCACCTTCTTCATAGCCTTGATTTGGGCGTTACCACCCACACGAGATACCGAAATACCCACATTCACAGCAGGACGAATTCCGTTGTTGAACAACGCCGTCTCGAGGTAAATCTGTCCGTCGGTAATCGAAATTACATTGGTGGGAATGTAAGCACTCACGTCGCCAGCCTGAGTCTCGATGATGGGAAGCGCAGTGAGCGAACCACCACCCTTCACCTTGCCCTTAAGAGCAGCTGGGAGGTCGTTCATTGCCTCGGCAACGCGCTGATTCTCGTTAATCTTTGCGGCGCGCTCGAGCAGACGGCTGTGCAGATAGAAGATATCGCCAGGATAAGCCTCACGACCCGAAGGACGCTTGAGGATCAGCGAAATCTCACGATAGGCGACAGCCTGCTTCGACAGGTCGTCATAAACCACGAGGGCATCGCGGCCAGTATCGCGGAAGTACTCGCCAATGGCTGCGCCGGCAAAGGGTGCGTAGTAACGCATTGAAGCCGAATCGGCAGCAGTAGCAGCAATCACTACGCTATAGGGCATCGCGCCATGCTTGTTGAGCTGGTTGACGAGAGCTGCCACAGTAGAGGCTTTTTGACCAATAGCCACATAGATGCAGTATACTGGTTTGCCTGCCTCGTAACCTGCTTTTTGATTAATTATAGTATCAACAGCAATGGCTGTCTTGCCAATCTGGCGGTCACCAATGATGAGCTCGCGCTGCCCACGGCCAATAGGAAGCATTGAGTCGATTGCCTTAAGACCGGTCTGCAACGGCTGGTTCACAGGCTGACGGAAGATAACGCCAGGCGCCTTGCGCTCAAGTGGCAAGCGCACGAGTTCGCCCTCAATAGGTCCCTTGCCGTCGAGAGGCTCACCCAGGACGTTGATAACACGTCCGAGCAGTCCCTCACCAACAGGAATGGAGGCAATCTCACCTGTACGACGCACCTTCATGCCCTCGGCCACGCTGTCGACCTTGTCCATCAGGATCACACCAACGTTGCTCTCCTCGAGGTTCATGGCAACGCCAGTGACACCGTTCTCAAACTCGACAAGCTCATTGGCCTCGACGTTCTCCAGTCCGTAGACATGAGCCACGCCGTCGCCCACCTCAAGCACCGTTCCCACCTCCTCAAACGACACCTTGCTCTGGATGTCGCTGAGTTGCTGTTTCAGTATGTCGGATATTTCACTTGGGTTTATCATCTCACTCTTTTTAACTTAGGAGTTTTAAACGCAATTTTTCTAATTGACTTCTCACCGATGCGTCGAGCACGCGTGAGTCCACGTCGACCGTGAAACCACCTATAATGTCGGGGTTCACACTCTTAGTGAGCTCAATGGTCTTGCCGCCAAGCTGCCCTTTAACCACATCGACAATATCATTTATCTCGTCATCGCCAAGCTCGGTGGCTGTGACGACCTCAACCTTTGCGATGCCATTAAGCTCACGGTATTGTTTCATGAAAGCCAGAGCTATGGAACGCATAAAGTCGATTCGGTTGTTCTTGATAACCAACTCCATGAACCGTGCCGAAGTGCCATCTTGCTTTGCCCCCGATGCTGCACACAGCAACTTGAGTTTATCGGCGATGGGCAAGAACGGATTGTTTACAGCTTTTTTCAAACCAGCCTCAGAAGCATAGGCAACATCAAGATGCTTCATCTCTTGATAAACTTGTGCAGTGTCGCCACGCTCCTGAGAGAGCTTGTAAAGCGCTTTGGCATACCGATTTGGAATAAGTCCGTCGTTCATCGTGATGGTTAATTATTCGATTCAACCTCAGTTAGTAGTTTCTTCACCAGGTCGCGCTGTGCCTTGTCGTCGCTCATGTTGCGGCGTATCACTTGCTCAGCAATCTGCAGGGCATATTCTCCTACATCCTGGCGCAACTGATGCTCACTCTCCTTGCGTGACTGCTCTATCGTCACTTGAGCGGCATCGGTCACCTTCTTTGCCTCGACAGCAGCCTCGGCCTTAGCCTGCTCGATGATTTCGGTTTTCATCTTGGCTGCGTCGCGCAAAATGTCGGCCTGCTGCTTGCGTGCGTCGGCAACAAGAGCATCGGCTTCGGCCTTGGCATTGTCGAGCTTCGACTTCGCTTCCTGCGCATAGGCCACACCCTTATCAATCAAGGAGGCACGTTCGTCCATACTCTTGATGATAAAAGGCCACGCCCATTTTGCCAGGATGAAGTATAGGCAAGCAAATGCCAAAAACATCCAGAAGACCAGGCCAAATTCAGGCTTAAACAGTTCCATCTAAAAACCTTTCTTTTTGAATGGTGATTAAACGAAGAGAGCGAGAATACAAACGATGAGTGCGATAAGGGCAACACCTTCGATAAGGGCTGCAATCACAATCATGTTGGTACGGATGTCACCTGTCGACTCAGGCTGGCGAGCTATAGACTCCATTGCCGAGCCACCAATGCGACCAATACCAATACCTGCTGCTATTGCAGCGATACCTGCACCAATGCAAGCTCCCAATTTTGCAACACCAACACCAGCTGCTGCTTGAGCTAAAATTAATCCTAACATAATCTTAAATGTTTAAATTGTTATTATTTTGTATTTTATTATTCGGTTACCGGTTTTGGCTCCTCATGAATGTGAGCCATTGATATAAAGATTGTAGACAATAGAGTGAACACAAATGCCTGGATGAAACTGATTAACGTGTCGAGTACGAGCATAAACAGCGACAACAGCACCGAAAGCACGGCAGTACCGGCTCCAACAGCAGTACCAAACATCTGCGCGAACACCATTATCAACAATATTAGCACTATCACCACCATGTGACCTCCAAGCATGTTGGCAAAGAGACGGACCATCAGTGCCAAAGGTTTTGTCAAGATTCCCAAGAACTCAATGAGCGGCATCATGGGAACTGGACATTTCAAAGCGATGGGCACATCAGGCCAGAAGATATCTTTCCAGTAATGCTTAGTGCCGGTGAGGTTGGTGACAGCAAAAGTGATGAGTGCAAGCACCATTGTCACGGCAAGGTTGCCCGTGAGGTTTGCACCACCAGGGAATATCACTATCAATCCCAGCAAGTTCATCGTCAGGATGAAGAAGAAGGCCGTCAACAGATAAGGACCATACTTGGGTGCCTCCTTGCCCATAATGGGCTTGATAGTGTCGGTATAAACAAAGTCAACAACAAGTTCCAGCATGCCCTTGAAGCCTTTAGGCCCCTTCATACCCTCGCGCTTGTACCACTTGCGCAGGCCCATCACCATCAATACAACCAAAGCGGCTGCGATAAGGATTCCAAGTACGTTCTTGGTGATGGAGAAGTCCCATGGGCGGTATTCGGTGCCATCGTCAAGCACTTGAACAAGCTTGCCCTTGTAGTCTCCCTCGTGAGGAATCTTAAAGGTAGCGTCGCCGTCCTGCCAAGTGTCGCCGCCAGTCACGCGACTCGACATGAAGCAATGCAGGCCACCACCCTTTGCAAAAACGATGATTGGCAATGGTATCTTCTTGGTGTGCGAGAATGGCACCTCCCAACCATAGGTGTCGCCCAGGTGCTCAAAGATTGTCTCCTTGGGATTCACCTTGGTTTCACCATGACCTTCATGAGTGGCATTCTGGACATATCCCCACGCCATGAGCGCGAAAATCACCAGTGCGACTATTGCTGTAATTACTTTCTTCATAATAGAAGAGTTACTATATCATTTTTTAATAAAGACACACACTCACCACATTGTTCTTGACATCGACAATGCCGCCTTTAATCTCTCGCTCCTCGGTGGTATCGCCCACCAAGTAACTCATGGTGCCTGGCATCAGCGACGAGATGAGCGCAGCATGATTGTTGAGAATTTGGAAAGAGCCTAATGCACCAGGCAGGGTCACCTGATCAACTTCGCCTTCAAACTCCACTTGCTCTGCCGATATGATTTTCAGTGTCATAGTGTCTTTATTTTTCAGTTTTCTAAATTATTAGCCCACTTGCGCAAGCAACTTCTTACCCTTGGCAATAGCGTCGTCGATAGTTCCCACGTTGAGGAATGCCTGCTCGGGCAAGTCGTCCACCTCACCATCAAGAATCATCTTGAAGCCGCGGATGGTCTCGTTCAATGGAACCATAACGCCTGGAACACCCGTGAACTGCTCAGCAACAAAGAATGGCTGCGAGAGGAAGCGCTGTGCACGACGCGCGCGCGATACCACGAGTTTGTCCTCATCACTCAACTCATCAACACCGAGGATGGCGATGATATCCTGAAGCTCATTGTACTTCTGCAACAAGTGAATCACTCGCTGAGCCACGTTATAGTGCTCCTCGCCAATGATGTGTGGATCCATGATGCGTGATGTCGAGGCCAATGGGTCAACGGCAGGATAAATACCCAACTCGGTAATCTTGCGGCTCAACACGGTAGTAGCGTCAAGGAAGTTAAAGGTGGTAGCTGGCGCAGGGTCGGTCAAGTCATCGGCAGGCACATACACAGCCTGAACCGAGGTGATACTGCCGCTCTTGGTCGAAGTGATGCGCTCCTGCAGCTTACCCATCTCACTGGCAAGCGTTGGCTGATAACCCACGGCGCTCGGCATTCGGCCCAACAGTGCCGACACCTCGCTACCTGCCTGAGTGAAACGGAAGATATTGTCCATAAACAGCAGGATGTCGCGGCCGCCACCATCCTGGTCGCGGAACTGCTCGGCAACAGTCAAGCCCGAAAGTGCCACACGCATACGTGCGCCTGGAGGCTCGTTCATCTGACCGAACACCAATGTAGCCTGGCTCTGCTCAACCTCTTTCATGTCAACGCTGTCGAGGTTCCACTCACCATTGGCCATCTCCTCCTTGAATTTCTCGCCATACTTAATAACGCCACTCTCAATCATCTCTCGGAGCAAGTCGTTACCCTCACGTGTGCGCTCTCCCACTCCAGTGAACACCGAGAAGCCACTGTGGCCATGGGCGATGTTGTGGATGAGCTCCATGATGAGCACCGTCTTACCCACACCAGCACCACCAAACAGACCAATCTTACCACCCTTAGAGAATGGCTCGATGAGGTCAATCACCTTGATACCGGTATAGAGAATCTCCTGAGAAATCGACAGGTCGCTGAAATCAGGCGTTGGCTGATGAATGGGGCGACGCTCGCCACCTTTAAGGTCGGCAAGGTGGTCAATGGGCTCACCTATCACGTTCAGCAAGCGGCCTTTCACCTGTTCACCAGTAGGAACTGAGATTGGCTGACCCAGGTTCTTCACCTTGGTGCCACGCTGCAAGCCGTCGGTACTGTCCATAGCCACGGTGCGCACGGTGTTCTCACCAATGTGCTGCTCCACCTCAAGCATCAGCTCAGTTCCGTCGTGACGTGCCACACTCAAAGCGGTGTAGATTTCGGGCACATGGTTTCCCTCGCCCTCAAAGGTCACGTCAACAACAGGACCAATCACCTGTGTTATTTTTCCAAAATTTTCGTTCATAATCACGAGAATTTATTTATGGTGTATATTATTCTAAATTATCCTGCGAAATGCCAACCCATGCTCACGATAATTGCCATGAGAACAAGGTTGAACAGGCCAATTGGCATCAAGTAGCGCCACTCCAAAGCCAGCATCTGGTCAATACGCACACGAGGGAACGACCACTTGAACCAGATGATGATGAACGACACAAATATCGCCTTGCCCAGGAACCACAAAGTGGGAGGAATATAATCCATCACGGCATTGAAACCATCCCAACCGCTCACGTGGAATGGCATCCAACCACCCAAGAAGAGCAGCGAGGCGATGCCCGACACGATAAACAGGTTCAGATACTCGGCAAGATAGAAGAAGCCGAAATGTATACCTGAATACTCTGTGTGGTAACCAGCAGTAAGCTCATGTTCGGCCTCGGGAAGGTCGAAAGGGCCACGGTTAGTCTCGGCGGTTGCGGCTATCACATAGATGATAAAGGCAATGATTGCAGGGATATGACCTGTGAAGATGAACCAGCCGTTCTGCTGAGCCTCAACAAGACCTGTCACCGACATGGTGCCAGCAAGACACACAATGGTGAGCATGGCAATGCCTATCGACAGCTCATAGCTAATCATCTGAGCACCACTACGCATGGCACCAATCATGGTATACTTGCTATTACTCGACCAGCCCGCAAGCAGAATACCCACTACGCCAAGCGACGACACGGCGGTCATGAAGAAGATGCCAATGTTGAAGTCGATGGCTTGCATTCCCTTGCCCCAAGGCAAGCAGGCAAATACCACCACCGATGCTATCAGCACAAAATAAGGTGCCAGCTTGTGGAGGAAGTTATCGGTCTTCCACAGACCCACCACTTCCTTGATAAGCATCTTTATCACGTCGGCGAATATCTGCAAAGAGCCCCAAGGTCCCACACGCAGTGGACCACGGCGGCACTGGAACCATGCGCATACCCAACGCTCATACATGATGTAGAACATCGCGAGCAATGAGTAGACAAGCAACAGCAGTACTCCAACAATCACACACTCGATAGTCGTTGCCAGCCATTGTGGCATCACTCCTATCAGCAGGTCGTTAAACCAATTTGTGACTACACTAAAGTCAAACATAATCTATATAATAATATGTGTGTTTATATTCAGTTTCTTTTCTCTGCACCGTTTATCATCGGTCAATATCGGGAATCACAAAGTCGATTGACGCAGTGATGGTAATAAGGTCGGCAATCAGGTTGTCCTTGCAAGTGAGGTCAACAACGCCCACCAGGTTGAAACAAGGACTCTGGAAGTGCAAGCGATAAGGCTTCTGGAATGGCTTGGGATCGCCATCGCTCTCCAGATAAACGCCAAAGGCGCCACGGCTACCCTCAACTTGTTGATACCAATGACCAGCCGGCAACTTTATGAGCTTGGGAACCTTGGCGATATACTCGCCCTCGATGCCCTCCTGCTCCAGCATGTCGCAGCATTGACGTAATATCTTGATGCTCTCTTCCATCTCTTTCATACGAACCATGTAACGGTCCATAGAGTCGCCAGTCTCGTACATCACCTCGTCAAACTCCACTTCGTTGTAGAGCGAATAAGGGTGGCACTTGCGCACGTCACAGTGGTGACCGCTGGCACGTCCTGAAGGACCTGTGATAGCATAATTGATAGCATCTTCCTTGCCTAGGTTACCAACGCCAACCATACGGTTGCGAGCGATGATGTTGCCAGTAAAGAGCTTGTGATACTCCTTAAGTTTTTCGGTAACAGTGTCGCACACGTTGCGAACGTCCTTGATAAAGTCGGGATGAACATCGGCTTTAACACCGCCTATCGTCAGATAGCTCATCGACATGCGGGCACCGCAGGTCTTGTCAAAGATATCGTAGATGAGCTCACGCTCACGGAATCCGTAGAAGAACGCTGTGGTAGCACCCTGGTCCATGGTCAAGCAGCCGTAGCTGAGCAAGTGGCTTGAAATACGCATTAGTTCGTCCATCATCATACGGATGAGTTCAGCACGGTGAGGCACCTCAAGCCCCATAGCCTTCTCGATGCACAAGCACAGGCAGTGGCGATTGATGTGGGCCGACATATAGTCAAGACGCTCGGTATAGAGCAGTGTTTGAGGATAAGTCAAGCTCTCGCACATCTTCTCGATACCACGATGGATGTAGCCGCTTACCACGTCAACCTTCTTAACCAGCTCACCCTCAATCGAGGCACGGTAGCGCATAACACCGTGGGTTGATGGATGCTGAGGACCAACGTTCACCACATATTCGTCGTCATCAAACACTTTGCCGTCGATGCGTGTCACATTGCCGTCCTCGTCCTCAACCAGGCGATAGGTGTTGTCCTCGTTTTCCTCGTCATCAAGACGCAAGGGGTTCTTTTCGGGGTCATCGTCATAGTCCTTGCGCAGCGGATATCCCACCCAATCATTACGCAAGAAGAAACGACGCATATCGGGATGATTGATGAACTCAATGCCGTAGAAGTCATACACCTCACGCTCCTGGAAGTTAGCAACTGCCCACAAGTCACTCACACTATGCAGACGTGGCTGCTCGCGGTCGGCTGTGGCGACCTTCACGTGAATCATCTCCTGGGTATCGGTGTTAGTCAAGTAGTACATCACTCCAAGCTCCTCTTTCCAATCCACTCCAACAAGTGCAGTGAGGTAGTCAAAGTGAAGCTCTTCCTTGAGCGAGCGGGCAAGATCGTGCCACTGTGCATCGGGCACGGTAACCAGCAAGAACTCGCCACTGGCGTCGCATTGCGCCTCGGGACAAAACTTACCGATTTTTTCTTGTAAATCTGCCATATATAATAATGTGTATCTGATTTTTTTCTTACTTTTCTTATTTCTCGCTGGTCTTTTCAAAGAATTTCTTGCGGCTCTCCTTGCGGTTCACGCCACCAAAGAACTTTTGAACCTTAATCTTGCGCTGAAGCTGCATCAGGGCATAGAACATTGCCTCGGGACGAGGAGGACAACCAGGCAGATAAACATCCACCGGAATAATCTCGTCGATGCCCTTCACCACGCAGTAGCTGTTCTTGAATGGGCCACCGCTCACGGTGCAAGCGCCACAGGCTATCACATACTTGGGCTCGGCCATCTGCTCATAGAGGCGCTTCAAGGCTGGAGCCATGCGGTAGGTGATTGTGCCCTGGCACATGATATAGTCGGCTTGACGAGGAGAGTTGCGAGCCACCTCAAAGCCAAAACGGGCCATGTCGTAGCGTGCTGCACCCAAGCACATGAACTCGATGGCGCAGCAACTGGTACCAAAGCAGAATGGCCACAGCGAATTGCTGATGCCCCAGTTTATCAACTGATCGAGCTTGCCAACCACCACATTGGTACCGCTGGCGTTCAATTCCTGCACGAGCTGGTCGATGTACTCGTTGTCCTTGAAGTCCTCGTGCTTCATGCTCTTTATCTTTACTTCCATCGCAGCGCTCCTTTCTTCCAGGCATAAGCCAGACCTAAAACAAGAATAAACAAGAATGTTCCCACCGCCAACAGAGCTGTGGAACCTATCGACTTCGCAATCGATGCCCAGGGGAACAGGAACACTGTCTCCACGTCAAACATGAGGAACAGAATCGCAAAAAGATAATAACCCACATGGAACTGAGCCATGCTCTCGCCACGAGTAGGAATACCACACTCATAGGTCTCGCCTTTCTTCTTGGTGAAGCTGCGAGGGCCAATCAGCCTGGCTATCAACAGGGCGGCAAACACCAGCACTGCGCCAGTTATAACCGCGGTAACAGCCAGAGTAGTATTCTGAATACCAAGTAAAACCATAAAATTTCTATTTGTTTATGTGGTTAATTATTTATTTACAAAAAAAACAAGGATGAAACATATACTCTAAAATAGAAGAGAAATTACATGCCTCATCCTTGCCTAAGAAATAATTGTGTATTAGTATCACTTAGAGAATGCACAATAACACACGCCAACGCTTTTTCACGAGGCGAACGCATTTCATTGTTATTTAAGGCATCTCTCATTAATTGCAATTAATTTTCGCCAAAGAGTAAAGTCTTTTATTCAAAAGACTAACTCTTTTGCGGTGCAAATATAGTATTTTTTTTTAATTTGTGAAATAACTAAACTAATATAATTATTAACAACCCCTATTTCATCCTCACTTTTGGAAATTATTATTATTTTCCTTACCTTTGCAGAGGCATTTGAAGACGCATTTTCTCCTTTTTATGACCTACTTTTTACTTACAATTTGTAAGCAAAATTTGGTCTCGACGCAAAGCCCTATCAAACAATCGCTTAGGCAAAATATTTAAGTAACGGAGACACATTTTTACACTTTTTATCACAAAAAATTGCTCCCATGTCGTAATAAATGCCTACTTTTGTGCGTTCAAATTCATGTAGTGACCCATTTTTGAGGTCAACAAGAAGCCCGAGGCTGGCTGTCACAAACTGGGCCAAGCACCTCACTCCACACAAGAAATGTACTGAATTTTTAGAGGCTTCTTGAAACTTTTAAATAGAAAGATATGAAGTTTTTTAATAGTTTGAAATTAAGCTTCCTTGGTATGGCGATCATATCAGTTAGCTTCGCAGTAAATGCACAATCCATTAGCGAGTATCGCGCTAAACACCGTAACCTTATTGCTAAACAAACCAACGTGAAAGACAAAATCAAAGTAGAGGAAGCACAGAACTATGCACGTGACCTCTATGGCGACAAAGATGTAACAAGCAACTCTTCTGACATTTACGAGGAAGGCTGGAACAGTGGTTCAGTTAACCCCTACAACAGTTCTAACATTCCTTCTTCTAAAAATATCGACGTTTCGAAATATGCGATGCCAGTAAAACACAGAATGATTACTTCTCATTTTGGATATCGCAAGCAATTCGGACGCATGCACAAGGGCACCGACCTTAAGGCCAACATTGGCGACACTATCTATGCAGCTTTTACCGGTAAGGTACGACTAACCAAGTTTGAGCGTAACGGTTACGGCTTCTATGTAATTGTTCGTCACGACAATGGTCTCGAGACTATCTACGGCCACCTTTCTAAGTTCCTTGTGAAAGAAGGTCAATATGTTAAGTACGGAACTCCTATCGCTCTCAGCGGTAACACTGGTCGCAGCACAGGCCCACATCTCCACTTTGAGACTCGTTACATGGGTGTGGCTATCAATCCTGAGAAGATTTTTGACTTCGTAAACGGACACACTCATCGCGACCACTACGTGTTTAACAAAAACAGCAGCGACAACGCCGGCAACAACAATCAACAAGCTGCTAAGAGCAGCAAGCGTAGCAGCCGCCGTCGCTAAAAAAGAGACATTTAAAACTCATCAAGACCAGCACGCCAACAAGCATGCTGGTCTTTTTTTGCTCTTTTGGGAAAATCTCAGTATCTTTGCACCCTATTCTTAACAACATCAAAGCAATGGAAGTAGTCTACGAGGACAATCACATCATCATTGTCAACAAAGCTTGCGGAGAGATTGTACAGGGCGACCGCACGGGCGATGTGCCACTGGTCGAAACACTAAAGCAATGGATTAAGGTCAAGTACAACAAGCCAGGGAATGTGTTTTGTGGCGTAACTCACCGCATCGACCGCCCAACCTGCGGTCTTGTAGTCTTTGCACGCACCAGCAAAGGTCTCTCGCGCATGAACGACCTCTTCAGACGCGGCGAGGTGCACAAGACCTACTGGGCTATAGTTAAGAACCGTCCCCCCAAGGATGCCGACACCCTTACCAACTATCTCGTCTCGGTAGAGCGGAATAACAAAACACATGTAGTCAAACCTGGTACTGCAGGTGCACAAAAGGCAGTGCTCAACTACCGTATAATCGGACAGAGCGACAACTACTATCTGCTTGAAATTGACCTGCTCACGGGACGTAAACACCAAATCCGCGCTCAACTCGCCCACTTGGGATGTCCCATCAAGGGAGACCTAAAATATGGCGCACCACGCAGCAATCCCGATGGAGGAATATCCTTACAGTCGCACCGCATCCACTTCATCCATCCCGTCTCAAAAATCGAGGTTGATGTAACTGCACCACTCCCTCACGAGCCCCTCTGGCAAGCGTTATCTAATAACCATAAGGAACAGTCGTGATTTCGAGAATGCTTGAATTGTATATTATGCATTAAACATTAATCAAATCGGCGAAGAGCTTGTTTGACCACACCACGAAATTCCCTTCCTCGTCTACGCTGATAGTCATCACGCCAAGTTTACTGTTTTTTTCCATCATTGACTGAGTTTTCTCAAGTCCCATTGCCATGCACGCTGTAGCCCATGCATCGGCACTCATGCAGTCGGGAGCCACTATCGACACACTCAGCAAGTTCGAGGTTTCACTGGCGCCAGTCTTGGGGTTAACAATGTGGCTCACCTTCTTGCCATCCACCTCCTTAAACTTGCGATAGCTGCCACTTGTAGCAACTGCCATGCTATCAAGGTTTAGCACCACAGCATTGGTATGCACAGCGCCATTCTCATCGTCGGGGACAGGCATATCGACCGACACGCGCCATGTCTCGCCGCGTTCATTCACACCATGAGCCACAACTTCACCGCCAATTTCTACCATATAGTTCTCGGCACCATTGCGAGCAAGCATCGCTGCTATCTCGTCACATGCTAAGCCCTTGGCAATAGAGCTGAAGTCGAACTGCACCCTTGGATCGTCTTTCACCACCTTATTGCCCTGCAACTTAGTGTGCTCCATACCAACAAACACGAGGATGCTGTCAATCTGCTCCTTGGTGGGAAGCTGTCCACTCTTGTAGCCGAAACCCAAAGCGTTGACAAGTGGCATCACCGTGGGGTCGTAGACTCCACCACTTGTCTTGTTCACCTCCAGCGCCTTGGTGTACAGCGCCTTGAATAGACGGTCTACCACGTCGCTCTTTCCCTCGTTAATGGCAGTCACAAGCGACTGTGTGTTGTAGGGCGACACACTGTTGTCTATCATCGTGAGCAGTAGCTGGATAGAGTCATTGAGGTCGTCACGCGCCTCATAGGTGATGTGATACTCAGTAGTCCACACCACACCAGTGTTTGTCACAAACTTCTTGCGGCTACGCATAAATGGCAGTGCCACCAACAACAATAGCAACACCAACAGCACTGCATAGTATTTCTTCGATTTAAGCATATCGGTCTTTATTATTTTGTCTACAAAGATAAACTAAATAACATTAAATACGTGTCACCACTGAACAAAAAATTGCCATTTTCGTTTTTTTTATTTTACTTTGCCACAACAAATCATCAAAACCAATGAAAAATATAGCAAAAACTATAATTATATTATCTCTGGCAATTATCGCCAGCGCAACGACCCAGGCTCAAGTGAGATTTGGACTGAAAGGTGGTATCACCATCAATGATCTCAAATGGGACAAGGATATTATCAACAAGGAGAATCAAGCCGGATTCACCGCAGGTGCGATAGTGGAGTTTAACTTGAAGGTTGTAGGTCTCGGAATCGACGCGTCACTTCTTTATGCACATCGACAAGATGATATCTACCTCGAAGAAGGCCCAAAAGTGACTAAGCTCAAACGTGATTACATTGATATTCCTGTAAACGTCAAGTACAAACTCCAAATCCCTGTGTTGTGCAAGGTTATCGCGCCATTCGTCACAACAGGGCCTGACTTCGCTCTCGTACTTGGTGACAGTGACACGGGTGATTTTAAGACTCGACAGTGGAACACCTCGTGGAACGTGGGATTCGGTGCCGAACTCTTCCGCAGAGTACAAATCCACGCAAACTACGGCATTGGACTCACCAAAGCATTCAAATACATTGGCAAAGATATCGACTCAAAACCCATCAACGGAAAAGACAAGCTCTGGACCATCACCGCAGCCTACTTTTTCTAATAGCGCATCTCTGCCTAAGCTATGCGAAAGAGCTGTTTTACAGAAAAAACAAACAATAACACTAATCATGTCACTGAATAAGATAAACATTCATGACAGATGTGAAATTTGTGTTATAAAAATTGAAATCTTTGGTTGTGACGGGAAAATGTGTTAGTTTTGCAGTCTCAAACAATAGAAACCACACAATTAAGATGAGAAATCACATAAAACTCATAATTATTTGCTTAGCTCTGTTGAGTGCTCTATCATCAGTTGCACAACCAGTTAGACGCTGGGGCGTGACAGTTGGCGGCAATTACAACGAAATTCATTTCAAGCAGACTGACATCTTTAATAGTGATCGCATGTTTGGCCCATCTATAGGTTTGACAGGCGACATGATGATACCTGGAGTGGGTTTTGGTATTGATGCGTCAATCCTCTACACTATGCGCCAGGGCAAAATTCATCTTGGTGACAAGTACGCTTGGTCGTCGCAAGGCATTGATAACCAAGCTGCCCGCCAGCACTATATTGATGTACCTCTCAACTTGAAGTTCCGATATAGTAATCTGGGAGGTCTTGAGAGCACGCTCATGCCGTTTATCTATGTTGGTCCCACATTCTCGTTCCTTGCAGGTCACAACAAGGTTAATGACGCGCTCAAATACACGACAGTGAATGTGTTGCTACATGCTGGCATAGGCGTTGAACTGTTTAACAAGGTACAAGTGAGCGGTGGCTTCAGCTTTAGCGTTGGCCAGAACTTGGGAACGAAGATTCTTGACGATCACGTTGCTAAACACCGAACATGGTTCATACAGGCAACATACTTTATCAAGTAGAAAGTATAAAATATGAAGGTCAATAGATAAAGACAACAAAAAATCGTGGAGAACTATTTCCACGATTTTTTATTTTATTGGGGAATTTATTGGCTATAGCAACATTCCTGCAGCCACTTCGTTGGCAACGTCTTCACCGACAGTATTTGACACTATTGCCAGCGCGAACTTGGCAGCAGATGCCGGTCCCATGCCAGTTATAATGTTGCCGTCAACTACTACAGGTTGATTAAGCACTTGGGCACCTTCCATGCCGTCTTCCATGCCAGGGTAGCACACAGCATTACGTCCTTCGAGCAGACCCAGTGGGCCAAAAATCACTGATGGCGAGGCGCAAATGGCGGCGATTTTCTCACCTTTCTCATCCTGCTCCTTGAGAATCTCACACAGGGTAGCGTTATCAGCAAGATTGGTAGCTCCAGGCATACCTCCCGGACAAATCAGCCATTCGGCATCCTCAAGCAAGTCGGGGTTGAAAGCCTCATCAGCAACTACTGTTACTCCGTGAGCTCCGATGGCCTCGGGAGTCTCGTAAATCGACATCGTGACAACTGGCATTCCTGC
Source organism: uncultured Muribaculaceae bacterium (assembly GCA_905233845.1). GTDB lineage: Bacteria > Bacteroidota > Bacteroidia > Bacteroidales > Muribaculaceae > Sodaliphilus. Next base: position 25,944 of record CAJOFH010000034.1, read on the forward strand.
GCGGCGCATCACATCAACAACCGTCAGGGCTTCTATCTCCTCGAAGCCGTCGGCAAACATTACGTAACTTGGTCTCATGATTGTTTTTAGTTCTTAGTTTTTTAGTTCATAAGTTTTTTCAGGTTGCTAAGATAATAAAATATAGCGAAAGCGCAAAACGACACATGAAATATTATGCTATTTTGTCAATATTTTGCTAATTTTGCAACAAATTGAAATACTACGACATGAATCTTTTGAAAAAAACCATTATAACAACTGCGATAGCGGTGATGGGAGTCGGTTTCCTTATGGCAACCGACAACAGCGACCTTGCTTGGCAATATGTGAATAAACTAAGAACCAGTTTGGCTACCCCCGACCGATTCGATTACAGCGACGAGTTCTATTACCAGAACTACCTCACATCACTGCAAGCCCGTGACGAGATGCCTTGGGGCAAGAGCATTCCAAAGCGAGAATTCGAGCACTTTGTCCTGCCAGTGAGGGTTAACAACGAGAATCTTGACACTGCTAGGATGGTATTTTATCGCGAACTCAAAGAGCGCGTGAAAAATCTCTCGATGGAAGATGCCATCCTTGAAGTTAACCACTGGTGCCACGAGAAGGTGAGCTACCGACCCAGCGACGCACGCACTAGCAGTCCGCTTGCAACGATGCGCACCGCCTACGGTCGTTGCGGCGAGGAATCGACATTCCTGGTAGCTGCTCTGCGCTCGGTGTGCATCCCCGCCCGCCAAGTCTATACCCCACGCTGGGCGCATACCGACGACAATCATGCCTGGGTCGAGGCATGGGCAGGTGGCAAATGGTACTTTCTCGGAGCTTGCGAACCTGAGCCAGTGCTCAACCTCGGATGGTTCAACGAGAGCGCCTCGCGCGGCATGCTCATGCACACCAAAGTGGCGGGCGGTCGTTACCACGGTCCCGAAGAGGTTATGAGTCACAACAAGTATTACACTGAAATAAACGTGACCAACAACTATGCTCCCACCGCCCTCAGATACATTGATGTCACTGACAAAAGAGGAAACGACGTTCCTGATGCTACAGTGGAGTTCAAGCTTTACAACTATGCCGAGTTCTACACCGTTGCCAAGAAAAACACCAGCGATCCACCGCCATTGTATCTTAGTGCCGGTAAAGGAGACCTACTAGTTTGGGTGACCAAAGATGACAAGGTAGCAGTAAAAAAAGTGTCGTGGGCAGGTGACAGTGTTGACTTCGCTTCCATAAAATTACTCGATGAGTCGTTGCCCAAGTATCTTGAATTTGACATAGTGCCGCCACCATCAAGTGCAGTGCTACCAGAAGTCACCGACGACCAACGTGCAATTAATGACCGCCGAAAGGCACAGGAAGACTCCATACGCCAAGCCTACGAAGCCACGATGCCAGTTGAGGCGTGGCGAGGCAACTATCGCACCATACAGCAGTTCCTAGATGAGGCTCAAAACAAAATGATGGCACAAAAACTTCTTGATGTCATCAGCGCCAAAGACTTACGCGACATAAACCTTGATGTGCTACGTGACAACGAAGTGGCAGTGACAGACACCACCGAACTCTACTGCCGTTACGTGCTGTGTCCACGGGTGGAGAACGAATGGCTCACACCCTATAAAGCATTCTTCCGTCAAGAATTTGAGGGCAAGGTCAAAAACATCATCCAACTCATTGACTGGACTAAGGAAAATATCTATATTACAAACTGGAGGAATCCCCAACACCTGCGCCAGCAGCCTATGAGCGTTTATCGCATACACGAGACCGACGAACTGGGACGCGCCATCTTCTTCGTGAGTGCGGCTCGCAGCATGGGGTGGCCCGCACGCATCAATGAGGTGAACGGCAAGCTCGAATACTATTTGAACTACGATTGGCATGAAGTGAAATTTGATGAGGAAGCTTCCCTCAAAACCGAGCCTTCTGGCACTTTGCAACTGAATTTCACACCAAGCGACACGCACAACGACCTCGCATATTACACCCATTTCACACTCAGCAAATTAGTAAAAAACAGTCCACAACTGCTCACCTACCCCGAAGATGCCACTTGGAGCAACACTTTCAAGGATGGAGTGAAACTTGAGCCAGGCTCCTACATCCTAACCACCGGCAACCGCCTGAACGACGGCAGCGTGCTTGCCAGCATAACAACATTTGAAATCGAAAGCAACAAAGACTGTTACGTTGACTTGGCATTGAGAGGAAATGACGTAAAAGTAGAAATTTTAGGAAAAATCGACGCTAAAGACAAATACCGCGACATCAATGACAACACAATAAAAGATGTATTCAATAAGAATGGTTTCACTATTGTGGGCTATATACGACCCAATCATGAACCCACCAACCACGCACTGCGAGACATTGCCACATATGCCAAAGATTTTGAGGACATAAACTGCTCTATCGTGCTGATCAACCACTGGAAACAACCTTTTAATAGTAGTGAGTTCAATAACCTCCCAGCAACCACCAGATGGGGCGTCATTGAGAAAGACCTCGACTTCTTCTATAAATTTGCAGATAAAATGGGCATTGATGGCAAGACAGACCCAATCTTCCTCCTGTGTGACAAGGACGGAAATGTATATTTCATCAAGGAAGGTTACACCATCCATCTTGGCGAGCAACTGCTCAAAACCATAAAAAATATTGAGACAAACAGTAAGAATTAATGCGTTTTCGTGATTTTTTTGAGAAAATTGTCGATTTTTCAAAAAAATATCGCGAATAATTTGCACAGTTCAAAATCTTGCAGTACCTTTGCATCGCTTTTCGAAAAAAGCACGGGTGCTTAGCTCAGCTGGTTCAGAGCATCTGCCTTACAAGCAGAGGGTCGGCGGTTCGAATCCGTCAGCACC
>CAJOFH010000035.1 GCA_905233845.1 uncultured Muribaculaceae bacterium
TGCTTCTTTGACAACAAACCCACTGCCATTAGAGGGTTCTACATTGAACAGTCGCCTCAATTGTCGATTTTTTGATAGAGCTTATCCCGAACTCGGGTAAAATATTGGGAGTCAACCAGAAGGTCGATTCCCAGTATTTCTTTTGTATGGGTTTGCTGTTTTATTCTACAGCATCACCTGTCTTGTTGGCAGCGTCTTTATCAATTTTTTCGATTGCCGCCTGAAGCTTGGTCTGCAATTTATCAAAAACTTTTCGGTCGATAGAAACACACGCATCAAAGTTCTTATCATACAGATTTATGACCTCAACGTTATCCTGAATTTTCTTTTGGAACTCCTCGTAGGTGATTTTCTTGTCGATAAAGTCCTGAGCGGCATTTTTAGCGCCAGAGCCTGTAATCTTGTAAAGTGTAAAGTTGGGAGTATTAAATTTCGACAATTCCTCATAAGTAGGTCCATCGCCCATAGCCTCAAGGCTGTTTACATCATCATCGGTTGAAATGATATCACCACCCTCGCCTTCATCCACAGGAAGCACATCTCCCTCAATACCCTCACATGCCTCGTCGGCGCTATCATTCTCGGCGATGTACTTTCTTGTTTTCTCAAATTCTGAGAATATGGGGTAGAACCTTGAGTTTGAATAGTTTTCAAAGGCCTTGCTATAGGCATCATTATCATCGGTACCATCTACGAAGCTCACCTTAGCTTCATCGCTCATGTTATCAACATAAATATATTGTGGTGACTTGTCACAAGCAGTGAACACCAACACAATAGCCAAACTCACAAGGAATAAAAACAATTTTTTCATAACAAAAAATTTTTAATTCATTATCTATTATTTTTGCAAAGGTAAGAATTATTTTCAAAATCAAAAAAAATAACTCTATCAATAGCTAAAAGAAAAGAACAAAAAGTAAAAAAACACTACTGTTTATTTATTTTTAACAGGTTATTATGGCTCAACGAGTTAACAAAACGGTCAAAAACTATCTTTGAGACTGGACCTCCGCGATTTATCAGATTAACAGTAATGACATCAAGAGAGTCAACAAGCAAGCTATCTCGCATAGCAAGTTCGCGTTCAGAAGCAATATTTACAATTGAGTCTGGTGCCGCCATTCTCAAATATTGTGACCTCAAGTCATTACGTGCCGATAAGATGCGATGCCGTTGTTTCAAAAAATCGAAGTACTCATGGTTTAACTCTCCACCTGTTATCACAATTCCTCGAGTTCCAATATTGACCACTGTCTCACCTTGTTCGAGTACAAAGTAGAATGGAGTGGTGTCGTTGCTGAACTTAAGAAAGGCAACACATGGTTGTTCTATTTGACCCTCAAAAAGGAAGGCTCCACTCACACTATCAGCACCAATAGCCTCTACAAGCTTGATTTTGTCGTATTGTTCTTCAAGCAGCATCAGCGAAATACTGTCAACACGCAACGACTTATCAACAGAGCATAGAACTTGGTAATTTGTGTGGTTGAGCCACTCAACGCAACCACTCATTATACTGAGTGTAACGCTTGCCAACACTATTCTAATTAATCCTTTCATTTTGTCATGATTTATTTATCGAGATGAACATCCATTTGCGGGAACGGGAAATGAATTCCACTTTGTGGCAACTGTTTATACACAGCCTCATTTACTTGATAGAATGCAGGCCAATAATTAACATGAATACACCATGCTCTCACCACCAAAGTAACCGAACTGTCGTCAAGACTCTCAACATTAACACTAGGTGTATAGTCTATCTTAGGCATCTTATCGTCCAACTCATGGCGCTTCTCTTCACGCCACTCGGCTGCCTTTGCTTGCAACTCCTTGTGACGATGTAACCAGCGGATGAACCATCCTACCTTACGGGACTGTTGTTCATCGGTTTGTTCTTCTTTCTTTTCCTGAGGCTGATTATTGTCATTCTCGGTGCCAGGCTTAAGTAACAACTCGTTGGAGTCAACAATGCCAAGAATTACCTTGCGTGCCACATCTACATTGTCACCATAGCTAATCGCCACTCGCCATTCAAGACGACGTGCACGTTCCTTGGAATAATTATTTATAGTACCCGTTGATAAACCTCCATTAGGGATTATTATCGACTCATTATTATAAGTAGTTATGATCGTATGGAAAATCTGTATTTCCTTGACTGTTCCCTGAAATTTATCGAATTCAATGTAGTCACCAACACGATAAGGTTTCAAAAGAAGAATCAGCACGCCACCGGCAAAGTTCTGCAACGTGCCACTAAAAGCCATACCTATTGCAATTCCCGCCGAGGCAAAAATGGCAATAAATGAGCTTGTTTCTATGCCCAAAATGCTAATGACGATGATGGCAAGCAGAAAGAAGAAAGTTATCTTAAACAAGCTAAGAAGGAACGTCGTGAGCGAGCGATCCACATCACGACTCATCATTACTGAACGAAGCAAGTTATGAGTCTTTACTATGAGGAAACGCCCCACAATGAACACCACTACTGCAGCGATGATACGCAAGGCAAGCGACACTCCCGTATCGGTGAGCTGCGAAATCACTTCGTTCCAGTCAAAATTCTTGATTCCTTGATGAATCTTCTCGGGTGTAACGTTAGCGAGCGAGTCAGGAAGTGTGGAAAACTTCTTAGTGAGGTTCGCAAGTGTATCGGCAACAGCTTGTTGACTCTGTAGCAATATTGTCGTTAATGTCATATTCGATTTAATTTATGGGCACAAAAATACTATTTTCTTGAGAACTGACGAACAAAGAAGGCAAAATTTATCTAAAAATATTAAAACGATACACAGCATATAAGTTATGGTGATTAACTTTGTCACATTCAAACACATCATCGCATGAAACGAATTCTCAGTATATTACTCTTGATTACTGTGGTTTTTGGTGCTTCGGCACAGGCCATTCAGTCTATTAACGAGAAGAACATGAAGTTTGAGAAGGGCGTCAAACCCGACCCCACCAAGGTTAAACCCACCATTGACTCATCTATTCCTGTTGACACAAACACAGTCTACTTCGCACTTGTCGACTCGGCCCAGAACTACATCAACAGCAAGCAGTGGAGCAAGGCCGAAGAGTTCTTGCTCGATGCAATCAGATGCGAACCAAGCAACCCGAGCAACTCGTTGCTGCTATCCAATATCGCAACCATACAACGACGCCAAGGAAGACTCCATGAGGCTATCAGGAATTACTCCATGGCTATAGACCTAACTCCTAATGCAGTAACGTTGCTGCTCAACCGCGCAGCAGTATATACTCTCATCGACAGTATAGCTCTAGCACAGGCCGACTATGAACGCATCATGATGCTCGACGACCACGATGTGGAGTCGAGATATAATCATGGCATGCTAGCCCTAAACACCGGAGACGCCAAGACTGCTCAGAATGACTTCGAAGATATTCTACGAATCAACCCCAACTCAGGGTTAGCAAAACAAGGGCAAGGTTTTGTTCACAAGCACGCTGGAGAATTTGAAAAAGCTGCGGAGTGTTTTAGCGAGGTAATCAAGGTTAAACCCACTTCTACCCTACTTGCCAACCGAGCCGATTGCTACTTAGCTACTAAGCGACTCAACGAAGCATCGCTCGATATAGCAAATGCACTCGAACTCAACCCTGACGACCCTTATATCTACCTCCTACGTGCAAAGCTCAACAAGATGCGCTATAACCGCACTGATGTAGAACGTGATATAAAACTCGCCGCTGCCCATGGATTACCTGAACCCGAAGCACGTGCACTCTTGGGTGAGTAGTTTACTTTCTTGACATCGTTTTTTCCAATAAAAGTTTTCAACAATGCTTGCGTGAGTGGGCAGAAAGTAGTACTTTTGCATAATGATTTCACTTGAACAACATATTGAGTACTTGATGATGTATCACGACTGCGTAGTAGTGCCAGGATGGGGAGCTTTGATTGCCAACTATCGACCTTCAGCAGTATACAATGGTATTATTCATCGACCTTTTCGCACCATAGCATTCAACGCGGCCATCACCCATAACGATGGCCTTCTTGCAACATCACTGATGCGCCGTCATGGCATGAGCTATAACCAAGCATGCGACTTCATTAGCAATACGTTAACGACCTTTGATCATCATTTGAAGACAGGTGCTGAGCTCGCATTCGGACATTTGGGATACTTTAAATTAGGTGCTCAACAACAGTTGGAATTCAACCCCATGCAACGCCATGTGATGAGCGACGAAAACTATGGTCTTACTGATTTCAACGTAGCTTCACTCTCGCAAGATGACGCTAATGATGCCGGATTTATTGCCCCAGTGACTGTTACTTTGCGAGAACGTCTTAAAGTTGCCGCTTCAATAGCCGCTATCGTGGGGGTAGGACTACTGTTGTCTACTCCTGTAATAATCGACAAGTCGATGCAAACCGCGAGCCTAAATGTTGCCGAGGTTAAGAAACCTGCTACTCCTCAAGTGACAATTAAGCCTGCCAACGAGAGCACTAATCGCGACAAGAAGTTTGCGGTGATTGACGAAAATGGCAAAGAAACTCCTGTGACTTCTCATTCAAAAGCAAAGGAATCTACTTTGGAGAGGAAAAGCATTGACGAAAACATGGCACTTTACTCTTGCCATTCGGAGCGCAAGGCTAAGAAGATGGCAAGACGATATTCACGCAAGGGTGTTGAGACTGCAATTGTGGAGCATGACGGCAAATACCTTTTATTATCTTTAACACTAAACGACAGCAATCACAACAAGAAAGCTTCACATCGAGAAAAAAGCAAACATAGACAATAATTTGAAATGAATACAACTAAACTGGCACCTGATTATACTATCAAGTGCCAGTTGTTTATCTATTAGTGTGGACCGCCTGGATGATGACCACCTGGGTGATGATGTGGAGGTGGCGGGCCATGATGCCCACGATGTGGATAGTCATAGTAGTAACCATCGTCATACCAATAGGGGCTACATGAAGTTACCGCAACCGATGCTACGATCGAGAGCAATAAAGCCAAAAGTAAAGTTTTTCTCTTTTTCATTTCTAAAACAATTAAATGGGTTATAAAAAACATTGTTCGAATCTTTGACATCTAACTGGCCTTAAGGTTTAAACACCAAGCACATTCAAAAATAGAGATATAGACAAATGACCTCTTTTTACCGACAAAAAGCCGTTTATTCAAGCCTCACCCGCACTGATGTGATGATGAATAGTGAGCACAAACTCACGAAGAGCCTCTTTTGAGTCAAATACTTTTAAAGGAACAGCAAGAAAAGTATAGCGATTCTTTCGTATTCTAATTATCAGACACTCGCAAACCGCAGTGGTCGAGGAAATGTCGCTCCATGGAATAACGTGCCGACACATTTTATCACTCATGAAGTCGAGTTGCAAACCATTGTCAGCTATTGTCACTGTCTTTTCCAGTATAGACCATCGAGATTCTTGCGTCAAAGCATAGTAATACATTATAGGTAAAGAAATCATCACCATAGCCATTGCGACAATAAGGGCCACGTATGCAAATCGCACATCAACGGCCATCAAAGCAAGACAGGCAACCACAGGCAGCACCAATAACCACCAACGTTGAGCAAAAAACAAACGATAAAGTATCGACATGTAAGTGCTCGATGCTATTGAGTTTGACGAAATCAACTTTAATAAAACTTTACTTTTTCGTCGCTCTTAGCACTTGCTTTTTCAAAGCTTCACGATTTTCATACTCTCTTTTATACATATCCATGTTCTTCTTAACAAGTTGCTGACTGTAACCTGTTCCTTCGTCATTATATAACTTGCTGAGGTTGAGATAATGGCTGCCGTTGCCACGCACAATGGAGAACACCTCGGCTTGACGAGCTCTCACAACATCGCATTGTGGGCTGTGATTGTTATCGCCAGTGCCTTTAAGCACCGTAGGCACACCACCAGCCACACCAAGCCTAGCTGCAAAGGTCTCGGCACAAGGAGGATAACCCAGGGCTATCCACATCGTTGTCATAGCCACGGGCTCTCCTGGAAAGATACTCTCAATGACTATAGATGCTGTGGAAAGTCGACGAGGTATGAAATCCTGGTCCACAAGCCACTCGTCACCACTATGTGTATAGTCCTTGCCAAGAAGGCTATGATAGAATGTGCGAGAGACTTCCTCGGTAAACACAGCTGGGGTGAAATCACCAGCAGCGATGTGTGGAGCAAGCAACCGTTTTTCGTTCTCCTCGCGCACATAGCCATAGCCATCATCAGCTCGCCCGCTGTAGGAATAATTGGTGCGCATCAAAACACCATCAATTGCATCAGCAAGGTCATATTTTTTATATGTGTAATTACCTGTCTCGAAATATGCCCCATTTCCTTGAGCATCAATAACACCAAAGTTCGCTTCCACACCCATTGGTTTGGGCATGGCTTGCAACAAGCGCTCAAAATCATCAACAGTTGTGCAACGCTCAAGTGCCATTTTCATCACCACGCCTTCACGATCCATCTCGCTCTCTGGAACCGAATCTTTATTAAGGTTATAGGAAGCTGTGTTCATGATAGCAAAGCCCTTTTCGTTGAAACCAGTCCACGCGGCGGTGTCATTTGGGTCGGTGGCGTCAAAAATCGCCACAAACTCAAAACAGCCATCATGTGCCTTGATAAGTTCAACACGATTGTCGGGGCAACCAGTGTCACGATGCTTCCACATGAGTGCTCTTCCCGAAAGAGTCTTTGACCCTGAAATTATAGCCGAAGTACAAGGCCATGCACCAAGTGCTATGGCCATAAAGATAAATGATATTAATACTTGTTTTTTCATGATTTCATCGCATTTTTGTTGCCAAAGTTAATACAAAAAAGTATTGTTGCCAAAAAAATTTGGTATTTAAAATTAATTTACTACCTTTGCAGCCGAATTATGTGCACAACAAATGCCACCTTAAGGCACTAACCCTATTTTTATTAACTATTGTGTACATTTCCCACATTTATATTATTATTTCTAATTTAATACAATAATCTTTTTCTGACAGAGTATTGCAGCTATCGAGATGTGTGTGCACATAGTACATGCTAATCTGTAAATAAATGAAGTTTATCGCTGCAAGACGAGTTAAGATTTTCATGATTATTTTTCAAGCTTATGTATATTTTATCTCAACTCAGTTCAATGAACGAGGCTGAATTGAAAGATTTGGCCAAATCGATGGGATTGAAGAAAGTTGACTCAATGCCCAAGGAAGACCTTATCTATCAAATTATCGACCAGCAAGCTATTGATGCTGCAAACAATGCTCCTGAGGAACCTAAGCGACGTCGAGGTCGAGCCAAGAAAGAAACAACCGATGACTCTCAAAAAGAGAATGTCACCAAAGAAAAGAAGAAATCAACTAAAAGCAGTGAAGACAAGCCTAAGAAAACCAAAGAGAAAAAAACTGCAGTGAAGAACTCCAATCAACAGCAAGACGAGGCGCTACCAACCACCGACGATGCTCCTGAACCTCCAAAGCGCAAGCGTGGACGCCCACGCAAAAGTGAGCAAGCCAAGGTTACTCAGCAAGAGAGATTGCCAGGACTAGAGGAGCCTCAATCTGAAACACAAAACGAGGTCATCTCAACTGAGCAAGAACCAACTGCTGAAAAACCAAAACGCGCGCGTCGTGAGCGCATTGAGCGTAATGCCGTTGATCCCGATAGTGTTAACAACGAAGTCATATCTTCTTCTCCAAGCAATGATGAAAATCAAGCCTTGGAGCCAGAACCCAATGTCGAAAACATTCCACAGCCCAACGAACCTGTTACTCCCGAGGCGACTGAAGGCAATGGCATACAGGGCGACTTCTACAATGACGAAGACTACTATATGGAACCAGGTCAAGACATGATGGAACCTGGTGAGCCGTCAAAATTCGACCCCAATCAGGACGATTTCATGAGTCTGTTCAACACTAATCCTAACGCATCGATTAGGAAAAAGACTAAACGTGGCGACAATCAAAATAATGGTGGACAGCAGTTCTATGGCAATGGTCCTATGACGTTCAAGCCTCGCACTCCCGAGGAACGTGAGCAAGCGGCACGGCGAGCCGAGGAGCTACGACGCATCGCCGCCGAAGAAGCAGCAAAGGCTCCTATTATCATTCAAGAGCCTAAAGCCGAGAAAGAACAGCCTCAACCTTCCAAGCAGTCAAAGAAAAAGAAAGGAAAAAGCCAGCAGGCTCAACAACAGCCCGAGTCGGCTCTGCCCTACTCCGAAATCTCCTATAACTTTGACGGCATCATCAACGGCTCAGGAGTTCTTGAGGTAATACCCGATGGATATGGGTTCCTGCGTTCTAGCGACTACAACTACCTCACTTCGCCCGACGACATCTATGTGCCACAAGCTCAAATCAAAAACTACGGACTCAAAACTGGCGATGTGGTAGAATGTACCATTCGTCCACCAAAAGAGGGTGAGAAATATTTCCCATTAGTGGATGTGCGTCTCATCAACGGCCGCACCCCTGAATTTGTGCGCGACCGCATCCCATTTGAGCACCTGGTTCCATTGTTCCCCAACGAGAAGTTCGACCTTGTAAACCACACTCACCCTAACATTTCCACTCGCATAGTGGATATGTTCTCGCCCATTGGCAAGGGACAGCGTGGCCTAATCGTAGCTCCGCCAAAAACCGGTAAAACAGTGCTTCTTAAGGATATAGCTAATTCCATATCGGAGAACCACCCCGACACCTATATGATTATCCTGCTCATCGACGAGCGCCCTGAGGAGGTGACCGACATGGCGCGCAGCGTCAATGCCGAGGTTATCGCGTCGACATTCGACGAGCCTGCCGACCGTCACGTGAAAATTGCCGACCTTGTGCTCCAAAAGGCTAAACGTATGGTTGAGTGTGGACACGACGTTGTGATTCTGCTCGACTCTATCACTCGTCTAGCACGTGCCTACAACACTATAGCTCCAGCAAGCGGCAAAATACTGAGTGGTGGTGTAGATGCCAACGCTCTACAGCGACCCAAGCGTTTCTTCGGAGCTGCGCGCAACATCGAGAATGGAGGTAGTCTCACCATCATCGCTACTGCACTCATTGAGACGGGCTCTAAGATGGACGAGGTCATCTTCGAGGAGTTCAAGGGCACTGGCAACATGGAGCTCCAGCTCGACCGCAAGCTTAGCAACAAACGCGTGTTCCCTGCTGTCGACATCATGGCGTCAAGCACCCGACGTGACGACCTGCTCCTCACGCAGGACACTCTCAACCGCATGTGGATTCTGAGGCGTTTCCTCAGCGACCGCAACTCCATCGAAGCTATGGAGTTTATCAAAGAACGCATGGAACGCACGCGCGACAACGACGAACTGCTGCGCACTATGAACGACTAAACGACACACATACTCAACAATAAATCAAGCGATTCTTGACACCCCAAGGATCGCTTGCTAAATTTAACTGAAGGAAACACTGGTTCGAGGCTTTTCATGAAGATAATCAGCTATAAAAATAATACAACAGTTTGTTAGTTCCATTAATATTTTCTACCTTTGCAAAGCATTGAGCAAATAATTATCATTTGCAGCAATAAAACCGAAACTACAACTATGTTTTCACCCGGCCTTGACAAACTAATAGAAGCCTCATTAGTTGATGGAGTCATCACCGACCAAGAGCGAGAAGTCATCAAGCGACACGCTCTGCTCGCGGGCATTGACCCCGACGAAGTGGAAGTCTTTATACAATCTAAAATGCAAGAAAGACTGCTTAACGCTGCTAAGGCAAAGAACGCTAACGTCAGGAAGTGCCCCGCGTGTGGCGCTATCATGTCGAGCCTGCAGACGCGCTGCGCTCAATGCGGTCACGAGATAACCACCATCCAAGAAGGGACGGCAATGGTGAAACTGTCGAGCGCGCTCAACGCGTCAAAAGACGACAAAAAGCCCACCATCATCACCTCGTTCCCCGTTCCTCGAGGAAAAGAAGACCTTCTTGAATTCATCATCTCCATGCAGTCCTGCTGGAAAAACACAGGCACACTAGACGATGACCTAAAGAACGCCTATCGGGCAAAATATGACGAGAGCATTGCCAAAGCGCGCATCTGGTATCCCAACGACCCCTCATTCCAACCATTATTCAAGCAAGCCGACAGAGACAACAGATGGTGGATAAGATTGAGACACTCCATCTTTTTCCCGATTTTATTATATTTCCTGTTACTCCTTATTTTGGGTTCTATAGGATATGCTCTCTCTTAAGTAAACATAAACACTAAATCATAAATAGATATTTAATTATGGGCATTTTTGGAAAAGGAAAAAGCGGCGGACTGATGAACGTGATACGCTGCGACCAAGAGAACTACCTTGTGTGGAAATGGACACCACTTGGACAAGAGGCCAACACCACATCACGTGAAAACTCCATCCGTTACGGCAGCAGTCTGCGTGTGAAAGACGGTGAAGTGGCAGTTTTTGTTTACAAACAAAAAGATGGAGTAATGCAAGACTTCATCGAAGGACCTTATGACGACACAATAAAGACCGCCAACTTTCCAATCCTGGCGGGCATCGTAGGCATGGCCTTTGGCGGTGAATCACCGTTCCAAGCCGAGGTCTACTTCATCAACCTGCAAAGCAACAACCAAATAAGATTTGGAGTGCCTTACTTCGACATGTTTGACCCACGACTGCCCGACCATGGTGTCCCTGTGGCTGTGCGTGGTACTATCACCTTCAACATATCCGACTATCGCGGTTTTATAAAACTGAACCGACTCATCAACTTCAATCTAGAACAACTCAGAGATCAAATCCAAGCTGCGGTAGTGCGTTATGTTAAAGGCATCATTATGAATATTCCCGAGGAGGCAGGCATCCCCTTGGTGCAAATGGAACGTAAAATCAATGCCATCAACGGGCGCATCGAAGCAGAACTCAAGGCAAGAGTAGAAGAAGATTTCGGAATCAACCTCAAGGCTTTAGACATCGATGCCATCGACATCGACAAAGAGAGCCCATATTACATGGAACTCAGGCAACTCACAGCCACCAACACCGCTCGCACTATGCAAGCGCAAACCGACATCAACATCCAGAACATGAAAGACATGCAAGCTCTCAACCGTGAGAACATGGCCGAAACGATGCGCATACAACGTGAGGAGGCACAACGTGCTCAGCGACTGCAGACCGAGACCAACTTCATTGGCGCTCATGCCATTGACCAGCAGACCGATGTGCTCAAGACTGGTATGACTGGACTAGGGAACATGGCTCAAATGAGTGGTGGCACAGGAGGTAGCATGAACCCCGCTGGAATGATGGCAGGAATGGCAATGGGCGGCGCCCTTGGGCAGCAAATAGGTGGAATGATGAACCAGATGGGACAGAACATGCAAATGGGCATGCAACAACCACCGAATATGCCACAATCAATGTACTACGTAAACATCAACAACCAACAAGCTGGACCTTTTAACTTCCAGCAACTGGCACAACTGGCACAAAATGGTCAAGTGACGGCACAAAGCTACGTGTGGAAGCAAGGCATGCCACAATGGGATACAGCTGGCAATGTAGCTGAACTCCAATCAATCTTTGCTCCAGCAATGCCTCAGATGCCACAGATGCCCGACGGTGGAAACACTCCTCCACCCATGCCAAGCGTTTAATGTAGTTTATTTAATGTCTTATTATTACTGATATGGGATTTTTAGATAACATAAAGAAGAAAACAGAGGGAATCACTTCACAGATTGGAGACATTTCCTCTAAGGCCATGAGTTCTTTCAAAGGTTCGAATATTCTTTCGTCTGAGATGGAGCAACTGCTTAATTCAGCGATCATCAATGGACAAATAAGCGATACTGCACGTGCCACTTTGCACCGTCGCGCCATGAAAGAAGGTATTGACCCCGACGAACTCGACCTCATAATTAATGCTCGGTTGGCAAAAGCTACTCCACAGGCAGCACCACCACCTCCAATGCAACAACAGCAGTTAGCAGCTCCTCCTGCTATGCCTCAAATGCCATCAAATAAGCATGGCAGCATAAAGAAATGCCCTAACTGCGGTGCGCCAGTCTCAACATTTACCACTAATTGTGAAGTGTGCGGGTTTGAGTATTCTAATGTTGAGGCATCCTCCAACATTACAACCCTGTTTAACAAACTCCAAGAACTTGACGATGAGCTAAATCAGAAACTCATTCAACGTGGAGTAGTAGGAAGAGTGTTAGGGTCTATAACAGAATCTTTAACAAGCATAGATGTTGACTCTTCAATTAAAAATGTTTATGCCAAAAGAAAGATAAACATAATCAAAACTTTCCCTATCGGCAACTCTAAAAGTGAGATTCTAGAATTTCTCACTTTGGCAGCTCCACTTGGAGCAAAGAGATCTATATTCTCCGGTGAAGATGATAATCAAAGAGAAATACGTAAAGCATGGCGTGAAAAATGCGCTCAAGTGATCATCAAAGCACGTATGCTTCTTAATAATGACCAAGCTGCTATGTGTCAGATAGAGAAATATGCCAAAGAGTTTAAAGTAAAATAATCGACAATTTAAATATTTCTTATGAACGACAATAATTTCTTTTCGGTTGACCGATTGGTTGAATTTGGCATGGGCATAGCAATGGCCCAGCAAATGGTTAACATGATGAACCAGAGCATGCAACAAATGTATGTTCCTGGTTCAATTCAGTCAATGCCACAGCCCAAGGCAAATATCTACTATGTAGGAATAAATGGCCAGCAAGTGGGGCCGCTTAACGAGAGCGAACTCATCACAATGATCAACAACCGCAGCGTGAACAAAGACACTCTCGCATGGATGCCAGGGATGCCTGCATGGAAACCCATTGAGCAAGTGCCTGAGATTTTGAAGATTATTGCTCTCACTCCTCCACCACTTGCTCAACCCAACGATCAAGACTTACCCCAAAACACCTAACAGGCATGAAGTTAAATCCATTTTTATCAATTATTGCTGTTACTCTCGCTGCACTATTAGGGTATCTTGTCTATACTATATGCTCTTCGACCGATTATGCCACATCAATCGGCATCACGAGCGGTTTATCTTTTGCTCTCACTTTATTGCCTATTATGGGAATAAAGCATGAGAATAGGCGGCTTCAAGTGAACATTAAGATCCTCTCCACGTTGTTCTTTGTTTTATTTGTGATAATCGCAGGCTTTATGTGCTTCATAACTACCAGCAAACTGAATCTCTATTTCATAATTGTTGGTATTATTGCACTCATTTATTTAGGAATTCTTTACTCTATGTCAAAGATTAAAGATGTGTAAGGCCCAAATAACCGTCACGGCTTATGTTAATATTTGAAGAAGATGGCATAAAACAAAGTTTCAAGATAACACTCACACTTGAGGGTGTAATTATTGAGACTCATTCCGCTTGGTCCGAAATATTCAAGGAAGTTTACTCTAACTACTACAGCAACGTGCGCTCGGTGAGGATAAACTTCAAATTTCTGTTCACTGAGTTCTTCATTGATGATAGAGCAGATTTAGTTTTGAATTTTGATAGTGAGACCGATGCTAATACCATTAAATTGCTTATTGAGATTGGAAAGAGAAATCCACAGGCATTGCTTGAGTTGATTGGAAACAACAATCAAGTCATAGATTTAGGTGATACCGATTTCGATGAAGACCGTTTAAATGAATTGGCAAAGCGGCAACATTTCTTCGCGCCACAGCCTCTTAAACAGCAACAACCTGCAACACAGCAGTTCGTTGCAGTTCCACCACTACCATCACCCTCAACACCGACTACAGGTTTTGGTTCGCCACCACCACCTCCTGTGTTCTCATTCTATGCTCTAATCGACAATGTACAACGTGGGCCATACAACGAGACTCAGTTCAAGAGATTGGTCGACAACGATCTGGCAAGTGGCGACACGCTCGTATGGGCCGAAGGTATGCTTGACTGGCAACCTGCCCGTGAGGTGAAAATGATGGCAAGAATCTTCCCCAAAAAGCAGCTAGCTGCGACACCACCATCAATGCCACAAATGCCAATTGCTGTGGATCAAAGTAATTACTACGTCAACATCAACAACCAGCAAGCAGGGCCATTCAATATTCAACAACTTGAACAAATGGCTCAAAGTGGCCAAATCACGACTCAAAGCTTCGTTTGGAGACAAGGCATGACACAATGGCTCATGGCAGGACAAGTTCAAGAACTTTCTGCATTTTTTACACAAAAAATGCCTCCAATGCCAATAGTATAGAACAACTTGACACTTGACTATCTCTTGTCCCTATCATAGTGTGGCATCTCATTAGGGATAACCATCGAAATTTCAACCATGCCAGCAACCTTTCCATCCACACGCCATGGTGTCTGATAAATCATCTTGCGCTGCCCATTCTTGGTGATGGTATAAGCGTTGATAGTATCGCTCTCCATCATGTGGCGTATCATTGCTTGCGAGCGTTCATTATGGCAGGGAAAGAGGTTCTTTCCCACCATCGACTTTCCTCCTTTATTAAACGTCTCACGTGACTTCTCATTCATATAAATCACTTTACCCTCGGTGTCACACACTGTTACTGCACAATGCAAACCTTCGGCCCAATCAATTTTCATTTCTTTTGGTTTTTATGTTTCTTTGAATAGTTAATTAGTTCTCTAAAGTAGCTAACTCCCTCATAAAGAGGCATAAATTCATATGCATTAGGAGCATTAACCAAATGCCTGCGCACTACCTCCTCAGGATGAAACTGCACGCCCAAAGCAAAAGTCTTATCGGTGCGCTCTATGGCCTCGATAATGTTCATGCCATGAGTCAATGTTACTCCTGTGACCTTGAGATTTGTGCCGGCCACGCTTCCCACCACCTGATGGTGCCACGATGGCACATTCTTGATTGTATCAGCCGCAGCAATACTGTAAAGCAATGAATTACGGTCAATAATCACCACATCATGACACATGTAGTGACGCTCACCATTCTCGTCGCGCAACGAGCGATGCAGGTTATTATATTCTACGTTTTGAGCACTGAAATATGTGCCTAAGTCTTGAACCATAGTTGCCCCAGAGACCACTCCCAGCAACTGCATTCCTCTACACAAACCCAGCACAGGTATGTTGTGGTCAAGGCAATAAGCCATTGTTAGATACTCCGACAGGTCGCGAGTGGCATCACATTCCTCACCTCCCCATGGTTGTGTCTCACGAAACAAAGTAGAACTGATGTCTTGACCGCCAAGGAAAACTACAGCATCAATTCCTTCTAAAACTTGACCTGCATTTGAACCAAGCCAGGTGGTACGTTTCACCTGCTCGGCATATTGAGAAAGTAGTACGCCATCTTTATCCATATATTTTTGTTGCAACGAAACGCTGTCATAGTCAAAACCAGCTGGACGAACCTGATCGAGTATCACCGCCTCGCCACCAGCGAACTCAACAGCCATCACCACGCGATCATCAATGCTGATACCAGGCTTCCACGCCAGCCCTATCCGCACTGCATCCTGAGCATTTGCAACAAAACACAGCAAGAACAATGTCAAGATTAATGTTCCTCGAAACAGCAACAATTTATTCTTCATTGTTAGTTGTATTAATTGTTTCTTGTTCTGGCTCAATATGTTTAATACGCCAACCAATCGCGGCAACCAACAGCGTCATTACTGGACATAGCAGGTTGAAAAAGCAATAAGGAAGATAAGTAAGTGTAGGAACACCAAGAACTGTCGCCTGCGTCATACCGCACGTGTTCCACGGCACGAGCACCGATGTCACTGTAGCCGAGTCCTCAGTGGTACGACTCAGAAGTCGTGGCTCATAGCCCAGCTGACGGTAAACCTCACGGAACATATCAGCATTCAAAACAATGCTTATGAACTGGTCCCCAGTAGTGAGGTTCAGCAACAAGCCAGTGCCAACTGTCGAGGCCACAAGGCTGAAGCGCGACGTTATCCAGCTTATCACTTTGCGAGTAATGCTCTCAAGCATTCCACTTGCTACCATTGAGGCGCCAAAGCACATTGCACATAAAATCAGCCACACAGTGTTGAGCATACCTGCCATACCTCCTGTCGAGACTAAGTCGTTCAACGCGGCACAACCTGTGTCTACTGCTGTGGAACCATAAAAGGTAATTGCCAATCCCTTAGTTAACGCGCCAGGAAAGCTCAGTGAAGAATCATTGGCAATCTGGCAAAGAATATGAGGTTGTAAAATCAATGCCATAATGCCTGCAAGTATCGATGACGTAAAGAGCACAATTAAAGATGGAACCTTACGCGCGATAAGCACACCAGTCACTAGCGGAACGAGCAATGTCCATAGCGAAATGTTGAATGTTGACGACAGACCGTTAGTATACTGAGCAACGTTGACCGTGGTTCCCAAATCATGACCCAAGCCGGCAATCAAAAATATTACTAACGACACTGTGAGAGCAGGCACTGTGGTATGCATCATATATCTGATATGGACAAAAAGGTCAACACGCGTAGCCGACGAAGCCAATATCGTGGTATCGCTCAATGGGGACATTTTGTCGCCAAAATATGCTCCCGAGATTATTGCACCTGCAGTCCATGCTTTATCAATGCCTAACGCCTCACCCACTCCCAGTAGCGCAACGCCAATCGTCGCTACTGTGGTCCATGAACTGCCCGAGAGCAACGAAACCAGCGAACATATCACACACGTTGTGATAAGGAAGAACTTGGGTGACAACAATTCTATACCATAATATATTAATGTAGGTACTACACCACTTATCATCCACGAGCCAGCAAGCATACCTACCGACAGTAATATCATCAGCGTTACAAAGATACCACTCATCGTCTTTGCCATCTGCTTCTCGAACGTCTTCCACGGAACATGATAGAACACAATTGAGATGAGCACGCACACCGCCATGCCCATTATCAAAGCAATCTGGCTACCACCACTCAAAGCGTCGCTGCCAAAAATATTGATAATAACTACCAGCAACCCTATCAGAAACACTATCGGTATTGCTGCTATCAGTGGATGAGGTATCTTACGATTATCCATATTGTTGTCTTATTTCACTGCAAACTTACAAAAAACTCACCAAAAGCAACACATTTTTATATATTTTTTCTTTAAATCGCCCCTATACTTACTCCATATTAGTTGTGCAAGCGTTGTTGATGTATTATTTGAAATCTTTTTCCTAACTTTGCAAAAAATTAATTAAAAAAATAACACTGCTTATGAAAAAATTTACACTTTTACTTTTATGTGCGGCCCTAATGAGCCTGAGTACTAATGCACAAGAGGTGATAGCTGCCTTTGGAGCAACCGAGGCCATGGTGCCATATTATGAGATGGGATGGGACAGTCAAGCTGAGTTCAACACCTGGACTTATACCAACACAAGTTCCTCGACTTGGAAGTTGGGCAATCCAAACAAACCATTTTCAACCATCGACAGCAACAGCCAGTCGTCTATGATCCTCTATACTATGCCAATGGACAAAATGAGGTGGCAACGTCTCCTGCTATAGAAATCCGCGAATACAGTCAACTTGAATTTTACTGCTATGCCAGCGGCATCTACTTAGTATGGGGTGCATGGAAACTCTATGCCATTGCCGATGGTACCTCTACCCTACTTTTAGACCAATTCCAATGGGCGCAGGACAATGGTTATGATGGACCCAGTTGGGAAAAGTACACCGTTGACCTTGCCGATTATGCTGGCAAGAACGTACAATTCTCATTCGTATATACAGGCGACTATGGCGAAGATGAAGCCATCGACGGGTTCAAAATCAAGCAAGCCAATACTGGTGATGACGCCACCATCAACATAAAGGAGGGCGAGAGCGTGCATTTCCTCGATGCTAGCACAGGTAACGTTACATCTTGGAACTGGGCCTTCGAAGGAGGCACACCTGCCAGCAGCACCGAGCAGAACCCAGTAGTCACCTATAACAAGGCTGGCAACTACACCGTTACACTCACCGTGG
This sequence comes from uncultured Muribaculaceae bacterium, assembly GCA_905233845.1. Lineage (GTDB taxonomy): Bacteria > Bacteroidota > Bacteroidia > Bacteroidales > Muribaculaceae > Sodaliphilus. The sequence goes on from CAJOFH010000035.1 coordinate 17,994, forward strand.
GAGACGGGAACAGCACTAACACAGCAACTCGCGAAGCATATGTCAACGTAACTGGAGAGTCACCAACAGCCAATATCGACCTGCCCGATGGAGCATACCAATCTCCATGGGTAATGATGTTTGTACCAACTAATGTTCCTTTGACTTTTAAGGATGCCTCAACTGGTAACCCCTCACAATGGGTTTGGACCTTCCAGGGAACCGACATAACAACAAGCTACGAGCAGAATCCAACCGTAACCTACACTCAAGAAGGCAATTATGGCATACGTCTTGAAGTGTTCAACGATCTTGGCAGCAACGTTTATGAAACTGTTGACAACGCCATCCAAGCGGGAGGGGAACAAGAAATCTGGAACATTGCGCCCGAGGAGAATAGTAACCTTATGATGATGGAAATGGGACTGTATGGCAACTATGCCGGCACCAACTGGCTCGGAATAGGAGAATTTGCCGAGCACTTCGATGCTCCACTCGCCGATGCTACCATCAGCAAAGTGAACATCTACTTTGGCAAGACCACTGCTGCTTCGGCCAATGCCGACATAAATGTCTCAATCGCCACAGCAGGCGACGATGAGATGCCAGGAGAAATATTGGGAACAACAAGCCTTAAAGCCAGCCAACTAGCATATGACCCAACAACCGTCAATGCCACAGAGTTCGTCTTTGACAACCCTGTAGAGATTAAAGCCGGAACTGAATTCTTTGCTGTTGTGGGACCATTCCCCAACGCCAATGGTGACGATATAGCAATCTTACTATATCGACGCAACGAGGGTGAGAAATGCACTGGATTCCATTTCGTCTACGACGAGGATGAAAACTATAACTATCTCGAAACTGGCAGATGGTACAAAAACAATGATAATCCAATCTCAATGGCTATCTCACCGTTGCTTAAATACTCAGCTGTCACTGCCATAAACACAATCGATACGAGCAAGCAAGCCGTGTCTCACACCTACTACAACATTGCAGGCATGGCAAGCAGCAAGCCATTCAAGGGAGTCAATATTGTCGTGACACGCTACAATGACGGCACACAAACAGCAACAAAAATAATTAACTAATCAACAATTAATCTGAAACAAGAGTGGCCATATATTCCAACAAACATGGCCACTCTTGGCCACTCTTTTGCAAAAAATCTTAAAAAATCAGATATTTTTTTGTCACTTCAAAAAAAAACACTAATTTTGCACTCGCAATTCAAAAACGGGGTATTAGCTCATCCGGTAGAGCGCAACACTGGCAGTGTTGAGGTGAGCAGTTCGAGTCTGCTATACTCCACAAATCAAAAACTGACAAGACCTAACGAGCTGAGTATCAACAACCACTCAGTTCGTTTTTTTGTGCATTTTAGCCTTCTTTGCTACCAGTTTGTTACAATTTTATTTTTAACTTCAAAACAGTAGCATTTTATGAAAGACAAGGATGCAACTATTTCAAAATCATGCCGTTTCTTTCTTGGTGACGCTTCAGTTACAGGTGCCCCGATTTACTTCTTTTGCCGTGTAAATGGTGTGCAAATTAAGCGTTCGCTTGGGGTGAGAATTGAGACTCGTTGTTGGGATCCATACTCACAGCAAGCAATAATCAAGAAAAGTTACAATGAAAAGACAAGGACTAACAATCTGATGGTCAATTCAGTAATTAGAGATTACAAGGATGCTTACAAGAGCTTTTGCACCTATGTAGAGACCGAAAAAGTAAAACCAGAAAAACTCGTCTCCACACTGTCCAAATTCTTATATTTGATGGAAAGTAAACAGTGTAGAAAACCGGTAAAACCGGTAGAAGATCAACTCGATTTGATCACGAGAATCAAACGGTATGTGCGTGACAGGAAAGATATTTCCTTTAGCACAAAAGTAAACTATGGCCGCGCTATTAAAGCGTTTGGTGCCTTCCTTGATGCGCGTAAGCCGAAAATTACGTCGTTTAGCCAAATTGACACTGAGTTGTTCATTGAGATGGGCCGATGGATGTTGAATAATTACACGAGGCATAATGGAGGTGGTCTCTATCAGGTGGCAACTTTGAACGATTTCTTGAAGTTTAATTGCAGCCTAGTGCGAGCAGCTGCGGTTGATCTTGGTGAACTCAAGTATGAGGAAGCACAAAGAATCAGTTATATCTCGTTGAAAAACAAAGCATCTGACGATGACATAGCTCTGACCGATGAAGAGGTAATGATGCTATATCATCATAAGTGTGATAATGAAGATGATGAACTGATTAAAGATGTGTTCGTGCTCGAGTGTGTAACTGGGCAGCGCATTAGCGACACGGTGAAACTTGACGATTGTATTGAGCAAGTAAATGGTGTTTATATCGTGAAGCTTTTGAGTAAGAAGACCAGTGAACTTATAGTCTTTGATCTAATCTTTGATGTGGCACTTAAGATTCTGCAGAAATATGACTTCACGGTTCCAAGTTTAGGAAAGGATGATCATGCTACGAAAGACAAAATCAACCACAACATCAAGCAAATAGCTCGGGACGCTGGGATTTCAGGTCAAGAACTTAAAGTTTACCATTATGCTGGTCACGATAAGCCCACCACTGTAAAAGTTGACCGATGGAAATGTGTTACCAGTCACACTGGCCGACGCACATTTGTTACTGCTCTAGCTCTTAGAGGCTGGACTTACGAGAAGATTGGCAAGTACACAGGCCAAAGGAATCCCAAGACTGTTATGCATTACGACAAGTCAAAGGGTAACCCAGCGATGATGGCGCAGTTTAACGCTACCGATCCGCAATTCCGATTGCAAATGATTGGCAGCGCCGTGAACATGAATCATGGATACATGGTGTCGCCATACTCGCAGCCTGGATTAGGCGCAATTCCCCCCCAACCAGTTATTCCACCCCAGCCACAGGCTTTACCTTATCAGCAGTTCTATAGTCCACAAGTGGCACCTGCTGTTTATCCACCAAGCAGTGGCATGCCTCAAACATCATGGAAACAGCAGGTTATCGAAGTAAAAGCTGTTGAAGCGCAAGATGTGGACGACACTAAGCCTAAGCAGCTCAATTCTGGTGGTAAAGGAATGATCGACCTCATTAGGTTCGTTGACGAAAAGCTAAACAACTTCATGAATCCCATGAGCATCGTCAGTGAAGCGAAGTCGTTCATCGCCACCAACACCATCGACATGTCGTGGTGTTCCCCAACTCAGGGCGGAATGACCTTTGACTTTTACCGTCCTAAACTCCAGCGCCTATTCCCTGAAAACAGCGCTGAGATAGAACAAATTCTCACCATGCTAATAGCATGATGGTTAATTGATATGGTACTCATGCAATATGGGAAATCTATATCGTGATAGTAGTCGCAAGTGTAACGTTAATAGTTGCACTAGCGGCTATTTTTTTGTTTTTTAATGTTGTTGCCAAAAATCTCAATTATTATTCTTGTTATACTGTTGCTTGAATTTTGATTTTTACTAATTTTGCAATAATAAAAGTCGATTATGGAAGACAATAAGATTATAATATACCAAACCGAAGACGGACAAACTCGAATTGATGTCCGCCTTGAGAATGACACTGTTTGGCTCACTCAGGCTCAAATGGCTGAGTTGTTTCAGAAAACACCACAAAACATTACTATGCACATTAGAAATGCTTTTAAAGAAGGTGAATTGGACGAACAAGCAACTTGTAAGGAATTCTTACAAGTTCAAACTGAGGGAGCACGTGTGGTTAGACGAAAAGTGAAGTTTTATGATTTGGATGTGATTATCTCTGTTGGCTATCGTATTAAGAGTCAGCGAGGTACTGCTTTTCGTATCTGGGCGCGAAATGTGCTCAAAGACTATCTTATAAAAGGATATGCCATAAATGAGCAACTTCGTCATGAGCAATTGAGTGAGCTAAGACAACTGGTGGGAATGCTCGGACGAACTATTCAAAGCCAACCATTATTGTCAACCGATGAAAGCCAGGCTCTGTTTGATGTGGTTACTGATTACACCTACGCTCTCGACACGCTTGATAATTATGACTATCAGCGCTTGTCTATTGAGAAGACCACACAGGAAGAACGTTTTCATGCCACCTACGAGAACGCCATGAGAGAGATTAATGCCCTGCGAGAAAAAATTGGTGGAAGCACTCTCTTTGGCAACGAGAAAGACGACTCATTCCATAGTAGTATTGGCCAGATGTATCAGACGTTTGGTGGCGAAGAACTCTATCCAAGTGTCGAAGAGAAGGCCGCCATGTTACTGTATCTCGTGACCAAGAACCATTCATTCAGCGATGGCAACAAGCGCATAGCAGCCACTTTGTTCCTGTGGTTCCTAAACAATAATGGCATCCTTTACAATAAAGACGGCTCAAAGCGCATAGCCGACAATACCCTCGTGGCTCTCACGCTAATGATTGCCGAGAGCAGAACTGAGGAAAAAGACGTGATGGTGAAGGTGGTCGTGAATTTAATTAACCAGAACAACTAATAATCTATTTACAATGGCAGCGAAAGAAAATGTGACTATGGAATTCAGACCAATGCGCCGAGTGCGCCAGCAACTCACAACTGAGGACTGCGAAGAAATATTGAGAAATGCCACATCGGGAACGCTGGCTGTGCTTGGTGATGGTGGCTATCCTTATGCCGTGCCATTGAGCTTCGTCTATGCCGATGGAATCATCTATTTCCACAGCGCTAAAAGTGGCCATAAGATAGATGCAATCAATAATCATGACAAGGCATCATTCTGCGTCATTGCCAAGGACGAGATTCATGGTGAGGAGTATACGACCTACTTCCGCAGCGTTATAGCCTTTGGGCGCGTAACAATAGTCTCTTCACCTGACGAGAAACTTGAAGGAGCAAAGCTCTTAGGCCGCAAATACAATCCAGGCGATGAAGCAGGCCTCACTCACGAAATAGAGAAAAGCCTCGCCCACATGGAACTGCTGCTCTTCGATATCGAGCACCTCACAGGCAAACAAGCAATAGAGTTGCTTTAGAACACAAAACAATAAACATCAAGCGGTTGGTTAACCTTTTAATAGGTTGATCAATCGCATTTTTTTTGTATATTGCTGCTTATAATACCATATTGTGAGACACTCTTGGGGTGTCTCACTCTCGCTCATTCATACTTTATAAGTTAGAGCATCTGATGGCCAACCTGTAACATTTCGTCCGGTATCAAGTCGTCGTATATTTGTTAAGTCATCATCAGTCAGGATGAAGTCAAAGAGATCTATGTTCTCAATCATCCTATCCTTATGGGTGGTCTTGGGAATAATAATCACTCCATTCTGTATCAAGAACTTCAAGGCAACTTGAGCTGATGTCTTGCCATATTTCTCACCAATGCTAACCAAAGTCTTGCTCTTGAAGATACTGTTTCTACCTTCGGCCAACGGGCTCCAAGCCTCCAGCGCCACGTTGTATGGCTTCAAGTAATCCAGCATTTCCCGCTGCTGATAAAGCACATGTGTCTCGCACTGATTCACAACGGGCATTACTTTAGCGTCATTGGCTATTTCAGGAAATGTATTGGGGTAAAAGTTTGATACACCAATAGCCTTGAACATGCCTTGCTCATATAGCTCCTCGAGTGTATGCCACATGACGGCAGGATTCCCCACGGGCCAGTGAATCAGCATCAAGTCCACATAGTCAAGGCCAAGTTGCTTCATGGAATGGTCAACTGTAAGCAGGGTTTCTTCCCTTGTGTAGCACGAATCACATATCTTGGTTGTGATGAACAATTCTTCACGGGAAACACCACATGCCCGAACTGCATCCCCAACGCCTTTCTCATTGTAATACATAGCAGCTGTGTCGATGCTCCGATAGCCTACCGATATTGCATCTTCTACAACCCGCTGCGTTTCCCTCTCAGAGATATTATAGACACCCAGGCCTACTATCGGCATTTTCAGGCCATTATTTAAAGTTTTGTATTCCATAGTAAATAAGTGAATCTTTTAATGTCATGCATCAACGAGAGTTAGAGGTAGTTTGGTCTTGAGTTTCTTAACAATGTCGTTGATAATGGCCATATTCTTTCCATCGTTACGAGTAAGAAGTTTGGCTCTTATGTCATCAACTCCTTCATTTTTGCAGAACTCCATAATGCTGAATCCTACTGAACCGTTTTCTTCTACCAGTGACTTAATTTTGTCATAGGCGAGCATCATTTTAATATATTCCTTGAGATTGTTACGAGAAACGTTCAAGAACTTTATAGTCCTCCAGAATGATATCTGCACTCCCGCCTCATTGAAATCTTTAGCCCATTTCATTTCAAGATAAGCATAGTATAATAAACTTGCTCCTAATGTGGCAATTGCTGTTTCTCGTGACTTGCCTGCAATAGAACCATAGTGAATCTTTTCAAGCTCTTTTTTGAGATCGGGCCAGATAATCTCCTCAATCTTTACACCTATGCTCTTTTCGGGGCAATCCTCGATATTTCGAAGCCATGAACCATTTTTTCTGCCTACCCCTGATGATTTTTTCACTGTGGCCTCAGCAGGATGTTGTGATTCGTCTTGTGGTGGATTCACCTTTTCAAGAAACTCCTTGGCATAACGTACTCTCAAGTCTTGTTCTCCAAATTCTTCAGTCCATTGGGTTATCTGGCTTTCAATATCAACCTGCTGGGCTTCGACTAAAAAATGAATATAACCTCTATAATAGTACCTCTCTTGAAGACTGGAATAGTATTTATCTCCCTTATCAAACAGGCGTTGCAACTTCTCACGCTCGGCTGTAGTGTAGGTTGACTCGTAGCAGAAATAAAGGAAATACTGTGACAGCAGAACGGTCTCATCATTTGCTACAGAAGAGTTGATGTTGTTACGTTTCAGTCCGCTCTGAATAGGTTGAGTGTGCCTTTCAAGAGCTTCTTTAGTTGAATCTTCTTCGCCAGTCTCATAGGCATAATCCATGAGTGTTGTAATCTCAAGGTCTGTTTGAAGTAATTTGCAAATCCTCAACATGTCGCCAATCTCGTGGTTATGTTCAAAGCATAGACTTGTAAAAGTATCGCAGTCGTTTTCCAAAACAGCATGGTCGAATGCAGCTTGGTTATCAACAAATGAGAGAATGGTGTTCCGGAAATCAGTAGGCAGTAACCTTAAAATTTCAAAAGCATATTTTGCCGATGTGATGTTGAAGTCAACAGTAAAATTCTTGATATACGTCCTAATGTAATCGCGGTCGAATACAAGCATGTGGAAGAAATTGAGCATATAGAGAGGCTTTACTATTTCATTAAAAAAGCACTCCTGGATGTCTTGATTGGTGAATGACTGGCTATTGTCGGTATCATAGATTTCATGCCAAGACTCAATTTTTGCCTTAATGCTCTTAGGGAACGATCTTTCCAGATATTCGTCTTCGTGAGCTATATCCTGTTTTATGCCCTTCAAAATTTCTTCCGCTGTTCTCATGTTATGGTGCTAATTACTATGGTTATGCAATTTGATGCTTCAAAGGTACAAATTACAGACGATTTTCTAAGCATATTTATGACAGAAATTAGTTTCTGTCAAAATTGAACATTCACGTCAAAGAAAAATAAGCTAAGATAAGGTGTTGATATACTGCTGTTTGCCCCAAGAAATGTTTTTTTTCTTGGCAATAATTCTCTGTAGCCTGTCAAAAGCCTCCATTTCTCCCTATTAGTGAAAGCCGATGCGACGTTGCTGAGGCATAAAAATTTATAGAAATGAAAAATAAAGAATTTACAACTCACGCTGGATGCGTGAAGACAGAAAACCGACAGAGTGCGGGCCTGGAGTTGAATCCAGCTCTCGTAAAGTTAGAAATGTTGAACAAATGCTCAGCAAACCTTACAAGCTTGCAGGAGTACTACAATGAGAACTTGGCGGATTTCGAAAACAGCGTAATCTCTCCTGAAGAGATTGAGATTATTCAAGAGGCCTTCTTCGAGAAACTCATGGCTTTAGAGGAACTTAATCCGCTCAAAGAGGATGTTGAGCAAGCGTATGATGTGAAAGATACAGCGCCATTCTCCTACATGGGTATGAAGTCCCTGAAAGAGGTTGAGTTGGCCGACGATTTGGTCCCAGGATATGGTGATGGAGTTAAGCAAGTGTTGCCATTTAGTTTCACCAAGTCTTCACTTGAGAAGATTAGTGTTCCTGACTGCTGTGATTTCATTGGCGCTTACGCCTTTGCTGGCACTCACCTCAAAGAAATTGACCTAACACCTGTTAATCGAACTGGGTTGATTGTCCAACAGGGAGCATTCATGGATTGCAAGTATCTTAAGCGTGTTCATGGAATGCATGATTTGAATATTGACAGTCGAGAGTTTGAAGGATGCATATCATTGGCCGAAATAGAAGTTTCTGATTACGTTTTCAGAATCAGCAATAGAGCATTCAAGGGATGTAAGTCACTAACACACTTCGTGTTCTCCGAGTCTCTTCTTGAGTTGGACGATGAAGCGTTTGCAGGTTGCACGAATCTTGAAATGGTACGATTTTTAGGTAAAGAGTTGGAGTCTTTTGGCGATGGCGTGTTTACCGGTTGCCCACTCAAGGAAGTAATCGTTCCCGAAGGCTATCGAGAATTTTATGAGGGTATTTTGCCAAGCAGCTTGGCTTCTGTAATTGTTGAATCTAATGATAACCAATAATTTCTATTATGACAAAAAAAGCGAATTATGACATTCACGAGGTCAAGGACCTTGTTAATGCACGCATTGAGCCGGCGAAACAGGCACAAGTGAGAACAATCGTTTTGATCGCAGCAGTCGTATATGTAGCAAAGCTAGTTACTAACTTCAAAACTAAGAAATCATGACAACCCCCGATTGGAAAGCAATAGATAGGTGTAAGAACCCCAAAAAGGTCATTGGAATTATTACATTAGTCACTTTTGCGGTATGTGGCACTAAGGAATTATGCAAAGCCGCTGCTAACAGCATAATTGAGTGGAATAAAAGAAGGACTAACAAGAAACATGCCAAACAGATGACAGAGTTGGAGAACCTCAAATTTGAGCATCGTAAAGCTGAGCGTGCAGAGAGGGAAGAGTATGCAAGGCGTAGGCGTCAGGAGTATAAATCAAGCCAGAATCAGGAAGCGACTCCTGAGGAAGTTCACACACCCAAAGGGAGGTCGTTGGATGATCAGCTCAGAAATGTTGGTGCTAGATTGAAATGTTTGGTGGAAGGTCTAATCGAGTTAGGTGGCTTTATTGTTCTGCTTGGCAAGGAAAAGATTGGCAAGTCAACATTCTTGATGCAATTGGCGATTGATATAGCAAAAGGTGCATACTTCGAATTTATTTCTCAGAATGAACAGAAAAATCATTCTCCACTTAAAGTACTCTATATAGACCTTGAGATGAAGATAAGAGAGTTAAAAGAGCGCTTAAAAAACATAGCTATTCCAACCAATTTGCTATGGGAGTCAGAAATAAACAGTATAGGTTCTCTCATTAGCTATATTCGTGAGAACATCAAAGGCTGCACTGAATGCGTAGTTATTCTTGACAATTTGAAGAAAATGGCGGAAAGATCCACTAACCACCATGAGGTGAATGATATCTTCAGAGCACTCCAAAAACTGCAAAAAGAGTTGAGTCAGGAAGGCATAACCCTTACAATAATCGTAGCGAACCACACTGTGAAAGGCTACAATCCATACAAACCGATCTCAACTTCAGATGCCGCTAGTTCGGTCGAAATTTCTCAATTCTCAACAGGTGTAATTGCTTTGGCTCCAGCTAAAGACGGTAAGACCATGATTAAGAAAGTGTCCTCACGCAATTTTCCAACCGACGATACCGTGTTGGTTGTCAAGATGGTTAAAGAGCCCTATCATCACTTCAAGTACGTGAAAACCTGTAGCGAGGCTGAGGCTTTGCCAATCGAGACTAAGGCAAGTAAAGCTTCTACTCCAGGTAAGACTGACGATGTTGGACAGTTTGAGAAAAGAATGAAAGCAGCTGGTCTAAATGAGACACAGATTAAACATGTTTTGGAACTTGACGACGAAATCGACAGAATAAAGCTGCTGCTCTCTTTCAACCCCAATCCCAAACTCACGCAAGAGGAAATTGGAGAGATCATGGGTCGTCGCCGAGAAACAATCAACCGGAAGCTCAATGAGAACTGCAGCGAGGCGAAGTAACTTAATGGATTAGGGACTGAATTTTAACGATGAGAGAGAGTTGGTCACACTGACTGGCCCTCTCTCTTTTTGCTTACTGGTGATGATTGCAATGAGAAAATAAATTAGACAATAATGCTATTGAAGAAACGTCTTGACAATTTCTTTATCCATAAAAACAATGCTTCATTTTAATGCAATATTAAAACGATGCAAAAGTAATAAATTATCTTGCCTGACCAAATGGTGAATCGTTTTTTGTCATTTTATCCACCATGATGTGGTTTTGGAGTCGTTTTAGGAAGATTGAGCAAGCGTCTTGAAAGAAAAGGCATGGCACAGAATCAACTTTCACAGGCAATGGGAAAGACAGAGAACGAGTTCTCACGATGGGTGGGCGGCACACACAATTTTACATAAAAGACAATCGCAAGATTTCTTCTGTTCTACAGGTTATTTATTAAGTTATTTTGGTGTAGTTATATCGTTGGGGGTTCCAAGCGGTATTAGTTGTATAAATCCTACGTCTTTTGTGAGTTCAAAGCATTGCTGTCCACTAAAAAATGTGGACGGTTAAAAAATATAATTATCAAATAAACTCGGTTCACTTGAACCATAAAGATCATTGACATTTTTGAAATTC
>CAJOFH010000036.1 GCA_905233845.1 uncultured Muribaculaceae bacterium
AGGAGACGAAGACTTTGTTCCTGACAGACGAGCAGAAACTAATAGAGCCACTCTTTTAATGGAAAATGTTTTGGGTGTCCCAACGGCAAAGTCAGGAAATGTACCAAGGCGGCAACCAACTGCGTGGTACCCTCTACGATAAGAAAGTCATCCTCAATGGCATGTGCGGATTGTAATCCCCACAAACTAGCAAATTGAGGGTTGCCCCATAACATATGGTCCACCCTCAACTGCGATAATAATTTAATATTTCAACTATAATTATTGCCGAGGTCGACTATTACAAGTCATCGTTGTAGTTGTCATCACTATTATGTTCTTCAATCTCCGAACTATCGTCTTGACTAACACCGATTTTGTCAAGGATAGCGATTAACTTGTCATATTCCTCAGGCTCTTGCTCAGGGTCTATTTCTTCAAGCCTTTTCTCCACCCAATACTGCAATTTTGACTTAGCCATCTCAAGGTTTCTATTTATCTCATCTCGCTGAACACTATTCAACTTAACACTAAATGATTTTTCATGAAGTTTAGAATACTCTTTGTGCCAGTAACCTACTTGATACTCAGCATTGTCGGCATTATCTTCAAGTTCCTGTTGCCTTTGAGCTTCACGTTCGGCCTCACGCTCTTCCTTCTCTTTAGCATCCCGTAACTCCTGCAAACGTCTATCATTCTCCCACTGTCGATTCACCCGAGCCATCTCACGTTTATTCGACTCCGAAGCTTTATAGGCATAAAGACCAACAATACAGCCAATTGCCAGCAAATACAAAAGAATTTTACCAATTTTCATAACTTAATTTTTATAAAATGATTATGAATTAATATTCTAACAATTGCAATAAACATAAAAAACGTATACCAAGAATGAACCAAAGCGTGTCAAAATATTATCATCAACATCCTTAAAGTAATATATACTGCAAGTGAAACTATTGCTGTGATGATGGCAATTTTGCTAGACAATGTTTCATTCTCTCCATCAAGAATACGTGCAACACCAAATAAGCCTCCTGAAAAAATTAAAGAACAAACGATAAAGCCGATACCGTAGGGAACAGGTTCTTCAACAGGATCTCGAATATCCAAAAAATGCTCCACACCTGCGACACACATTTTATAGTAGAACACAGCACCCACAATTCCCAAAACAACCCCAATCACACAATAAACGATTTTCTTTGGAGATGATTTCTCAATTATTGAAGATGATTGCTTCAATCTATAATTGATTTCCTCAATAACTTCTTTTATAGCCACGAATCCCCAATAAATAATACCCAGAGAAAATAAAAAAAGTACAGCTAGAGTTTTCATAAGCAATTTCTTTTAAAAAAGTCAAAAGACATATCTTCAATTTATTATTCTTTCATATCGGTATCATCCAAACGATATTCAATTTGGAAGTCACTTGAATAGTTGCTTGGAATTGTTGAAATGGTTTTAGTGTCGCTAATGTGCCACTTATAGATTGTTCCATCACGACCTTCTTTCTCTTCGTCAGGAGTACCATACATAGAACTAACCATTGTTACTAAATCTTTGTATTCAGTACTGAAGAAAAATCTTTCAGCTTTAAAAACAGGAGGTACACTATCGGTATAAAATGCAACATTAATTGATTTTACACTATATCCAAATCTGCTCTTTGTATTTATATAGCAAGAATATACCCCTTTGTATTCATTCACACCCTCGGTTTTCCAGCCATCCCATGTTCTGAGCCAGTCGCGAGCAAAAAGTTTTATATCAGGGGTTTTGTTCTGGTCACAATAATTAATAAATGTGAGACATTCATTTCTCAAATATGACAAAGAATCTGAACTCGACTTCTCTCCTGTCGATTCAACTTTATAGGTCTCAGGATCATACTTCTTGTTTTTGCAAGAAGCAACAAGTGCTATCAAACAAACAAAATAAAACAATTGTTTTGGTGCCTTTGACATACCTTTAAAAATCATACTCTTCATTTGTTTCTCTATACTAAGCCAACAAGAAATTCAGTGAATCCACACATAATGTTTCCACATTTATTCTCTTATACTCTTTATTAATCTTGTGTTTAATAAAGTCCAAAAAATATCAAGAAAAACCAACTTGGAATAGTTTAAAGCAAATCGGTCATTAGGACAACGGTAGGTTAATTCTCTGACTTAAATCCTAATGACCGATTGATTCAGATAAAAAATTTGAGTTATGCCTTTGACATACAATTAGAAATCAAACTCATCATTCGTTTCTCTATACTTTGTCAACATGTATTGCAGAGAGGTCACACATAATGTTTCCGCCTCTATTTTCTTATTTATATTCTCACTTATCTTCCGTTTCATAAAGTCCAAAATCTCATCCAAATATTTTGATGACACATGCAGATTATCCATTAGCACTTTCAGCAAAATATTCGCTGCTTTAGAAATCGTTTGTGCTACACAAAAAGCACAATCATCAGTATCGCTTACAACCTTAATACTTTTCAATTTTCTAATGTTGTCTTTTGTGACATAAAGATTGAAGACTGTCTTGTGATGTTCACCGCCACCAAATAGAGAACGTTCTGTAGACCAAATTGTGATAATCATATAGTCCAAGCCACGGTCAAGAGTTTTTACATAACAATAAGCAGAGTCAAATCGATTCGTAGGGTGAGCAAATGCTAATAAAACCTTATATGGCAAACCTCCATTTGAATGAAGGAAATGGTTATAAAAATTACCATAACTTTGTGAAACACCGAGAAATGCCACCAGGCAAAAAATAGTCAGAAATCTTTTCATGTTCATTTTTGAATTTAACCCTTTGACAGAATTAAGCGAGCGCATTCTTGATTCTGCCAATAAGGCTGTTATTAATTTTTTAGATGCAGTGAAACAGCAAGCGCGCTCCCCTTACTGATAATTATCAAGAAGATCCTTTTCTATAAAAAACAAATTAATTAATCGTCTTTAATGTGAGCTGTTTGTTCATAAATCTTAGTAGTAAACTTCATTGGATGGCCCTTGAAGGGAGATTATCTATCTTCTTTATTGAAAATATATAATGAAGATTCTAGATTGTTGTCTATTTCTAATATGACCGTAATCTGCTACTCAACAATTACTAGATATTCTTTCACTAAGGAATGATTGTCTTTTCACATGGACCTTCCCAACCCGTTTCACGCCCTCCTAACTCTTTGGCTTTCCAGAAGCGAATTTTCAACCCATAGTTAGTCGGTTTCACCACAGCCTTATACGAAACTCCAATGTGTTTAAAGACCCCCCATCTTCCCCAATAGGAATGTTTGCCCTTTACGATATAAGACTGTGCATCTTCATCAACCTCGACTGTTGTTACTGTCAGCGAGTTCTGAATATACTCCTTATCATCGAAACAATCTTCATAATGGGCTCTACAGAATTTCTCCAAGACTGCCTTGAAATCGTTCGACGACATTGCAGAGATGGTAGAACCGCTCAACAAGAACAACATTGTCACCAAAAATGTTTTTAAAAAATTGATTCTCATAAAAAATATTAAAGTTATACATTACCCTTTGGCAGAATTAAGCGAGCGCATTCTTATTCTGCCAATAAGGCGGTTTTTATTTAGATGCAGTTAAACAGCAAGCGCGCTCCCCTTACTGATAATTATCAAGAAGATTCTTTCCTAAAAAACAAAATAATTAATCGTCTTTAATGTGAGCTATTTGTTCATGAATCTTAGTAGTAAACTTCATTGGATGGCTGATGTACTTGTATGAATTTGACACCTCGCCTGTTGTCACATTCACAGTGCCATAGTCGAGCATTCGACCTAGTATCGACTGGTCAACTTGAACACCTTCGCATTTCTTTAGCAACAACTCATGAGAGTTACGGTTAATGATTCCTCGCTTGAATATCAAACGATTTGTTGTAACAACATACTGTCTGCCACCATAGATAGATATTGCCCATCCAATAGCAAAAGCCCAAATTACTATTGCAATGCAAACAACAACCAAAGGTTCTGCAGGAATAAGAAATACTAAAAAAGACAAAAGAGCAATAATGATAGGCCCTGTATAGATAATACTATGCTGTTTTGCTTCATGGACGACTTTCTCGCCCGCCATCAAATTATTTTGAATATAACCCATAGATAAAAAGTATTAAAAAATTAATGATATTTCGGTTTCTCGTGCAAAGTTACAAATAATTAACTAAAAATCCAACAATTAAAACTTATATCTAATTAAATCCACCCCATTGAGTGATAAAGGTGAGCGATGATGTAGCCTACAATACATGCCACTAATGTGTGTATCAAGCCTGGCATCATGAAGGAGTGGTTGAGCAGGTATTTGCCAATCTTGGTTGTTCCTGTGCGGTCGAAGTTCACAGTGGCAATATCTGATGGATAGTTGGGGATAAAGAAGTAACCATAAACCGATGGAAGTACTCCGAGTAAAATCCATCCGTCGATGCCTAGATTGTAGGCCAACGGCAACATGGCAACCACCACAGCGCCTTGCGAGTTCACTAGCACTGAAACCAGGAAGAAGGCAAAAGCTATTGACCACGGATACTGTTCAACCATTCCTGCCAGCATATTCTGAATCTCGCCAAGATAATTGGCGAAATAAGTATCGGCCAGCCAAGCAATACCGTAGATGGCAACCACTGCCACCATTCCGCTCTGCCATACAGGACCACTAACGGCCTTCTTGGGCGAAGCCTTACAGAAGATTATCATCAATGCCGCAGCGGCAATCATCACAATCTGAATCACGATGTTCATCTTCAATGGTGTAAATTCTATTTTAGTAATACCATCGACCGACACACCTAAATTTGCCAACTGGTCGGCTGAGATTTTGACTCTTGAACCCAAAAGCTGTACTTCAGGAGCATTCTTAATAGCTTTGATGCTCTCGTATGATGGCAGCAATTCCTGAAAGACAGCGAAGAACACAATCACCAGCAATGCTCCAAAGAAGATGTAAACGGCACGTTTGCTCTCAGGAGCAATCTTCTGGTTAAGTGTAGTGGCTGTGCTACCATAAATGAACTCGCGTTGCTCGGGATCGGCAATTCTTTCCTGGAACTCTGGGTCTTTGTCCAGGTCTTTACCACGCTTGTAAGAAGCCATCGATGCTATGAAGATGCCAAGCAAACATGCAGGCACAGTCACCATAAGCACCTTGGGAATGGTAATTGCATATCCATTGGCACCAGAGATAGTGATAAAAGCTACTACCGCTGCAGCAATGGGCGAACAAGTGATACCAATTTGCGATGCGATACTAGCAATACCGCAAGGGCGTTCAGGACGAATGCCTTTCTTGATAGCAATATCGCAGATGATGGGCATCAGAGTATAAACCACATGACCTGTACCAACAAGTACAGTGAGGAAAAAAGTGCACAAAGGTGCAAGAAAGGTGATGCGAGCAGGATGTTTGCGCAATAGTTTCTCAGCCAGTTGAATAAGCCAGTCCATACCACCCGAAGCCTGCATAATTCCAGCGCAGGTAACGGCTGCAATGATAATGTAGATAACATCGGTGGGAGGAGTTCCTGGCTTCATACCGAAACCAAACACGAGAATCGCAAGACCAATTCCTGAAATGGCACCTAACGCCAGACTACCATATCGGGAGCCTAGCCACAACGCTGCAAGCACGATGCAGAGCTGTAAAATCATGAGTGCTGACATATGTTTTAGTTTTTAAGTTTAAGTATCAAGTATTAATAACGCACACTCACCTGAACATACACGCTACTGTAGTTGTGCTTAGCGAGAGAGCGGTCGTTGGTGAAGACATATTCCGACTGAATCTCAAAGTATTTGCAAAAACGAAAATTGAGACCTATATCATAATTGGTCTTTGCATGAAGCCATGTGGCACTGGGACGATATAGGTCATAGCGGCACTTTGCCATGAGTCTATCAGAGATAACTGGCACGATTGCGAGGGCATAGAAACCATCGGCCTTGTTGGCGGCAATATAGTTACCATCATGGTCGGTATAAGTCTTTATGGTGAGGTCTGTGGCATCGCCAGGCTTCTGGTAAGTGGTCGCAAAGCCAAGGCCAGTGGAGTGAATGTACTCACCACGAAGTTGGAGGTCGCCTTTCTTATACTCGGCACTCAAGGCATAGCGGTGCTTGTTGAGACTCAGCACCTCACCACTAGCCTTGCGAGCGTAAGAGCCTTCCCAGCCAAAGGCGCCAATCCTGAGACCAGCCACAGGCATCACCCACAAGCCACCAATGATATCTTTTTTCTTGTCGACATCGGTAACGTTGATACCCTGTCCGTTGAAAACTCCCACCTGATAGTGAAGCAAGTAACGGCCCGATTTATTTTTGAGGAAATCACCCTGGAACTGCAGACCTATGTCGCGGCCATTGCTGGCATGCTCACCCGTGCGATCGCTGAAGCCCGACAGTTTCGACACTGGCTGCGAGTAGGACATAAAGCCCTGGTCAAGGGGATGCATGGGGTTCTCGAATGTGAACGGCCTCTTGTATTGACCAAGTTTTACCTTGAAGAAATCAAACCGCTGCCACTCCATGAAAAAGTCAACGAGACGGGGGCTGCTTCCCAAGGTAGAAGTGTTGCCGTTGATTTGGCCTTGCACCTTATAATATATCTCGTTGAGAATTCGGCCATCAACCGACACCCTGACAATTCTTACATTGAAGGTATTGCTGTTATTACCATCCTGAAATGTTGCCTGATAGGAGCCAATTCCATATCCACTGAACTTTGGTTTGGTAAAGATGGGCGGTTTTTCAATCTTTTTCTCACCTTCCAATTTCTGTGGCGACTCAGTAATAGCTGAACCATCAACTACTGCCACATTCTCGGTTGTAGTAACGTTTTCAATAACATCAGTATCATCAGTTGCCGCAACTTCGTTCTCGGCCGATATTGGAAACATCCAAAGCAGAGACAAAATCAAAAATAATGAACGTTTCATAGTAAAAGTATTCAAAATTTTAAATAATTTGACAAATATACAAAATATAATTTAAACTCAGCATCATTTTGACAACAAAACTTCAAGTTTTTAATTTACACAAACGAAGAAGGATAGTTAAGGAAGAAAAAGAGGGTTTCCCAAATCACTTGGTCTGCCCTCTTTCTTACAATTATGAAAAAAAACTTAAAATGTTATCTTACTTCTCCAGTTAGATAAAATGCTCACGCTCGCAATACTTTGAGCGAGCTCAGCCTAGTCTCGCTTAATCGCATTTTTCTTTCTTGATGCGCTCGGTGAGCATAGGAACAATCTTGTGCAAGTCGCCCACGATGCCGAGGTCGGCAACACTGAAGATTGGAGCAAACTTGTCCTTGTTGATTGCGATAATGAAATCGCTCTCTTCCATACCAGCAAGGTGCTGGATGGCACCGCTGATACCACATGCCATGTAAAGGTTAGGACGAACGGTTTTACCAGTCTGTCCAACTTGGCACTCATGAGGCATAACGCCATTGTCAACCATAGCACGCGACGAAGCTACTTGTCCGCCCATCACGTCTGCGAGAGCCTGAAGCTTGTCGAAGCCTTCCTTGTCATGAACACCACGTCCACCCGAAATGAGAATCTTAGCCTCGGCAATGTCGGCAATTGACTTGTCGGCTTTAATGGTCTCAACAACTTTTACCTTGAATTTTGAAGTGTCAAACTTGGGCTCAAACATGGTAACCACACCCTTGCGGTTAGGGTCACGCAGCATCTTCTGCATAACGCCTGGGCGAACAGTCGACATTTGAGGACGGTTGTTGGGGCATACGATGGTTGCCATGAGGTTACCACCAAATGCAGGACGAGTCATGCAGAATTCCTTCTCTTCTTCCTTAACAGGCTGAATCTCGAGCTTTGTACAGTCGGCGGTGAGACCAGTCTTGAGACGTGAAGCTAAGCGTGGAGCCAGGTCGCGGCCAATAGTGGTAGCGCCGTAGAGCACAATGTGAGGCTTACGGTCGAGAATTATCTGCGACACAGCCTGTGAGTACTGTTCCGAGAGAAAGTCCTTGAGTTCAACAGTGTCAACAACGATTACCTCGTCGGCACCAAACTCTATGAGTTCCTGAGCCTTATCTTTGATGCCATAGCCCAATAAGAGAGCCACAACCTTCTCTTCAAGCACATCGGCGAGATCACGTGCCTTGCCCAAAAGTTCAAAAGCAACGGGTTGGATTACACCTTCGCGTTGTTCAGCAAAAACGAATACGTTCTTATAATCTTTCTTTTCCATAGCTTCTTACTTTTAGATGATGTGTTTCTCTTTCAGTTTATTAACGATAAGCTCTACAGCCTCTTCGGGAGTCACTTCGTGAACCTCACCGGGCTCCTTCATTGCCTTGGGGAACGAGCGGAACACCTTGGTTGGCGAGCCAGCGAGACCCAACTTGCCTTCCTCGACGTCAATCTTGTCGGCACCCCAAACCTCAACTTCCTTGTTGTAGGCTTCCATGATGCCGCTCACGCTCATGTAGCGAGCATCGAAAGCCGAAGCAAGAACAGTCAAGAGGCACTTGCCTTCAACTTCCAGCACTTGCACACTGTCCTCGTTCTCCTTGTGAACAAGCAGATTGCCGTTCTCAAGAAGTTTGGCATCGGCAACATAAGTAATCTGTGGCAATCCCAAATGCTCAGCGAGCTCGGGACCAACCTGTGCAGTATCACCGTCGATAGCCTGACGGCCAGCAATTATGAGGTCGTAGTCGAGAGTACGGCACAGGCCAGATAGTGCATAGCTGGTAGCCAAAGTGTCGGCACCAGCAAACTTGCGGTCACTCAGGAGGATGGCACGGTCGGCACCCATAGCGAGCGCCTCACGAAGCATAACATCGGCCTGGGGAGGACCCATCGATATCACAGTGACATTAGCTCCGCACTCATCCTTGAGACGGAGAGCAAGTTCGAGACCTCCCTTGTCGTCGGGGTTCATAATGCTTGGTACACCATCACGAATCAGCGTGCCCTTTACGGGGTCAATCTTGATTTCGGTGGTATCGGGAACTTGTTTTACGCAAACTATAATATTCATATCTTGTGTCCTCCTTTATTATTTAAATAAATGACCAGCAATCACCATGCGCTGAACCTCAGATGTACCTTCATAAATCTCAGTAATCTTAGCGTCGCGCATCATGCGTTCTACAGGATACTCACGAGTGTAGCCATAGCCGCCGTGGAACTGAACAGCCTTGGTGGTAACTTCCATAGCTGTCTCGGCAGCAAAGAGCTTAGCCATAGCAGCATCGGCACTATAAGGAATGCCGTTGTCCTTCTTCCAAGCAGCGCTGCGCACGAGCAAACGAGCTGCCTCAACCTTAGTCTTGAGGTCGGCCATTTGGAACTGTGTGTTCTGGAACTTGGCAATAGCACGACCAAACTGCTTGCGCTCTTTGGTATACTTAACTGTCTCGTCCATAGCACCCTGAGCGATACCCAAAGCCTGTGAAGCGATACCAATGCGGCCGCCGTCAAGGGTCTTCATGGCAATGCCGAAACCCTTACCCTCGGCACCCAGCAAGTTCTCTTTTGGAACCTCGCAGTTCTCGAAAATGAGCTCACAGGTAGCACTACCGCGGATACCCATCTTCAACTCCTTCTTGCCAATAGAGAAACCAGGCATACCGCGCTCAACGATGAACGCCGAAATGCCCTTGACGCCCTTCGACTTGTCGGTCATCGCCATAACGATGAAAACGTTGGCGTAAGAAGCGTTAGTGATGAAAATCTTGGAGCCATTGAGAATCCACTTGTCGCCAGCGTCAACAGCCATAGTCTGCTGCATAGCAGCATCGGTACCAGCGTTAGGCTCGGTAAGACCAAAAGCGCCAATCCACTCGCCCGAAGCAAGCTTAGGCAAGTATTTCATCTTCTGCTCCTCGGTGCCATGCTCCATGATAGGAGCCATACACAGCGAGGTGTGAGCCGAGAGCACAACACCAGTAGTGGCACAAACCCTCGAAAGCTCTTCAACTGCCATGATGTACATCTGCACAGTGCCACCGGCACCGCCGTACTGCTTGGGCACTGGAATTCCCATGATACCCAGCTTACCCATCTTCTCTACAGTCTCGATGGGAAAACGTTCCTGCTCGTCAACTTCGGCTGCCAAAGGTTTCACCTCTTTCTCGGCAAACTCGCGAATCATCTGCAGAAACAGTTGTTCTGTCTTTGAATAACTAAAATCCATATAATTATTTAAGTTTATGTCTTAGTATTTATAGAAACCTTCGCCTGTCTTGCGGCCGAGGAGGCCAGCGCGAACCATCTTGCGCAACAATGGGTGAGGACGATATTTGGGATCGCCAAACTCGTTATAGAGCACCTCCATGATGGCGAGGTTCACATCATTACCGATGAGGTCGGCGAGAGCCAATGGTCCCATTGGGTGGTTAGCACCAAGCATCATGCACTTGTCGATGTCCTCGGCACTGGCGATACCGTCGGCGAGAATGCCCACTGCCTCGTTAATCATTGGGATAAGGATGCGGTTAACCACAAATCCAGGAGCCTCGTTAACGGGCACTGGAGTCTTGCCAATCTCGGTGGTGAGATCGATGATGCACTTTGCAGTCTCATCGCTGGTGAGCTGACCCTTGATAACCTCAACGAGTGCCATGCGATCGGCTGGGTTGAAGAAGTGGCAACCAATGAACTGAGCTGGACGGCTTGTGCAAGCAGCAATCTCGGTGATTGACAGCGACGACGAGTTGGTAGCGAAGATAGTCTCGGGCTTGCATATTTTGTCAAGCTCCATGAAGACGTCCTTCTTCAACTGCATGTTCTCAACAGCAGCCTCGATTACGAGATCGGCGTCGGCAAATGTAGCGTAGTCGGTAGTTGTGGTGATGTTTGCCAAGATAGCATCCATCTTCTCTTGAGTGATTTTACCCTTCTCCACGAGTTTGTTGTAACCCTTAGAGATTGAAGCCATAGCCTTCTCAAGGCTGGCATCGGTGCGGCTCTTCATGACAACTGGCATCTTAGCGGCAAACGCCTTAACGATACCCTTAGCCATTGTTCCGGTTCCAATTACACAAATTTTCATAGTGTTTTGTTATTTAATGATTATTAATTTTGTTTTCAGTGTCCAAAGTAGACAATTAAGGACAATGTGGTTGTTGTCATTTTTATTATGGACAATTGCCTCACATTTCTACATTTTTAATTGTCATTAATAAACTGTGTCAAATGCAAAATGTTCTTGTTCTTAATAGTCTTCTTCACTGCGACCCTCTAAGCTTATTTTCCAGTGAAAGTTGCAAGACGTTTATTCAAGAACGCATCCATACCCTCTTTCTGGTCGGCAGTGGCGAAACACTTGCCAAAGAGTTTGCTCTCGAGCTCAAGAGCCTCGGGTGCATTGAGGTCGTAGTTCTCGTTAATGCTCAACTTGGCGAGACAAATAGCCACGGGAGCACAGGCAAGCATCTTCTTAGCCATAGCAATAGCCTCGGGCATGAGTTGCTCGGGGTCGTAAATAGCGTTAACCAAGCCTATGCGCAATGCCTCTTCGGCACGTACTACCTTGCCAGTATAGATCATCTCCTTGGCATACCCCTGTCCAATGAGCTTGGGAAGGCGATAGGTTCCCGAGAATCCAGGGATAATGCCCAAACCAACCTCGGGTTGACCAAACTTAGCCTTATTCGAAGCGATGCGGATGTCACAAGCCATAGCGAGCTCGCAGCCACCTCCTAGTGCAAAGCCGTTAACGGCAGCGATGACTGGGATGGGTAGCACCTCAATCTTGCGGAAGACAGCAGCTCCCAGTTTACCAAACTCGTATCCCTCTTGCTCATCAAGATGCGCCATCTCGCTGATGTCGGCACCAGCGACAAACGACTTCTCGCCATCGCCAGTGATAATGAGCACTCGAGTGGCAGGGTCAATGCTGTCAACAAAGTTGTCAAGCTCCTGGAGAATGGTGGAGTTGAGCGCATTGAGCGACTTAGGCGCCGAGATTTTTAGGATGGTGATGCCGCCATCAATCTTCTCAATCTTAAGGAAATTGTAATCCATAACAGACGTGGATTAGATATCCATTGGTTTGAGGTTTGGATCGATGATGAGTGTAGCGCCAGTAGCTTCCTGAACCTGCTCAACAGTGAATTCTGGATGCAGCTCACGCAGCACGATTCCCTCGGGGGTGATGTCCATAACACCCATCTCGGTAATAATCATGTTGACTTGTCCAGCAGCGGTAAGTGGCAATGTACACTCTTTCAAAATCTTGTGGTTGCCTTTCTGAGTATGCTCCATGGTGAGAATCACACGCTTAGCACCTACAACGAGATCCATTGCGCCACCCATACCGGGAGCCATCTTGCCTGGGATAATCCAGTTGGCAAGGTTTCCCTTCTCATCAACTTGGAGAGCACCAAGGAACGAGACGTTCACGTGTCCACCACGGATAATGGCAAACGATGTTGCCGAGTCAAAAGTACAAGCACCTGGTTCCAGAGTGATGTAGCCACCACCTGCGTTAATCATGTTCTTGTCTTCCTCGCCCTCAGCTGGAGTTGGGCCCATGCCCATAGCTCCATTCTCGGTTTGGAGTGTTACCTCTACCCCTTCAGGAAGATAGTTAGGAATCAATGTTGGGATACCAATACCCAAGTTCACTACGTCACCGTCGTGCAACTCCTTGGCAGCACGCTTAGCGATGACCTCTCTCATTTCATGTTTATCCATAATAGTTACGGTTTATGATATTAATATTATTTTGTTTAAATATTCTTCAAGTAAACATGTCGACGAGCAAAAAAGGAAATAGAGTCAACTCAAAAACTCTCAACTCTCCCCTCTTAACTCTCAACTATTATTTCATGCCGCGTTTCACCATCTCTTGAACGACAAACGAGGCAACATCATCGGCATAGGTGTTCATGCCAAAACCGGCGTCAAAGCCCAGCTCCTTGGCAAGTTCGTGAGTAATACGGGCACCACCGCAGCAGCAAATCATCTTGTCGCGCAGACCTTCGGCCTCCATGAGCTCGATGAAGTTGGTCATATTCTGGATGTGTACGTCTTTCTGAGTCACGGTCTGCGACACGAGCAGTGCGTCGGCATGCAGCTCGATGCCACGGGCTATGAATTCCTCGTTGGGCACTTGCGAGCCCAAGTTGTAGGCCTCAATCATATCGTAACGCTCCAAGCCATAGTGACCGGCATAGCCCTTCATGTTCATAATTGCATCGATACCCACAGTGTGCGCATCGGTACCCGTAGAGGCTCCCACTATCACAATCTTGCGGCCTATGTTCTCCTTGATGTACTCATCGGTCTCATACATGTCCATAGTGTTCGACTCCACTTTGGGAACATAGATGTTGGTGTAATCCACCGTGTGAGTACAGCTGCCATAGCAGTTGAAGAAGGTAAAGCCAGGAGTCAGCTCCTGATAGAAGACCACGCTGGGGTTCTCGAGGCCCATTTTGCGCAGCATCTGTTTTGCGGCCTCCACAGCCTCGGCTCCGCATGGCACTGGCAGAGTGAAGCTAAGCTGCACCTTACCATCGTTCATAGTGTCGCCGTAGGGTTTAATCTTCGATAAGTCTAAGGTTTTGTCAAAATCCTTAGCTTCCATTGAATATAGTCCTTCGCTCATAATTTGTGTCTCCTATTTTTTAGCGTTTACCTTTCATCAACTCAACAAACGGGTTCAGGTAGTTGGCGCCCTTCATGGTCACGCCAGCTAAGCCCTTACCACCATTCTTGGGACGCTTAACGTCGCCAAAGATACCTTTCTCAAGTGCTGTAAAGAGACCCTCTTTAGTGATGTCCTCAAGCAACTTGATGGTGTTGCCCAGCACTTCCTTCACGCGATTGCGGCAAATACCACCCTCCTTGAATTCCATCTCGTCACCAATGCTCTTCATGTTGTTGAAGATGTACTTGGCATTCTCGATTGAGAGGTAACGATCGCTCATGAATGGAGTGTGGATAGCCTCGGTGGGCATACCCAGCAGCTGGATTCCCTGATGGGTCCAGATGCCAATCATGTTGAACAGAGCATCCTGGATGTGACCACGGAAGATGTTTCCCGTCATGAACTTGGTTGGAGGCATATACTTAAGTGTTGCCCTAGGGAAGATTTCGCGAGTCATCTGCGCTTGCGCAAGCTCAAGCAAGAAGCCGTTCTCAAGCATGGGATCCATCTCAAATGCGTGTCCAAGACCCATCTGCTCCTCGGGCAGACCAGCCATGAGGGCAAGCTGCTCGTTGATAAGGTCGCTGGCAAGCACGGTGTGGGCAGCCTCAACGGCATCGGCAGTAGTGAGGTAATTGTCCTCGCCAGTATTAATAATCACACCAGCGAAACCGTTGATGATGCGGCTCATATACTGGTCGATGAGTGTGCGCTGCATATTGATGTCGCGGAAGAGGATGCCATAGAGCGCGTCATTGAGCATCACGTCAAGGCCCTCAAAGGCTCCCATGATGGCAATCTCAGGCATACACAGTCCTGAGCAATAGTTACACAAACGGATGTAGCGTCCTTGTTCCTCACCCACCTCGTCAAGAGCCTTGCGCATGATACGGAAGTTCTCTTGAGTGGCGAAGGTACCGCCAAAACCTTCGGTAGTGGCACCGTAAGGCACATAGTCGAGCAAACTCTGGCCAGTAGTACGAATCACGGCAATTACATCGGCACCCTGTCGGGCACCAGCTTGCGCTTGAACGACATCCTCATAGATGTTACCAGTGGCAACGATGATGTAGAGATAGGGCTTGGGTCCCTCACCAATAGTCTCAAGATAATGCTCACGGCGGGCGCGGCGAGCACGGATGCGTGCCATGCTCTCGTCAATGACAGGCTGCAGAGCGTCGGCAATAGCCTTAGGGTCGGTTGTCACCACCTTTGTAATATCAATCTCGTCGGCGGCCACCTTCTCGGCAATCTGCTGCGGATTCAAACCAGTTTGAATCATTGCGTTGGCGATAAAGAACAATGCGCCCTCGCTCAGCACACCCTTGTCCTTGAGCTCCTCGACTATGACATTAGGCAGAGGCACATCGTTGTCGTCCACACCATCAATGCCCATCAGTCGGCACAAGGTGCGCTCTACAGCAACAGTAGTGTATTGCTCCACAAAGGTCTGCACATCCTGTGCAATGCCTTTGGCCAAGCCTCTGGCATATTCCACCTTTTCAAAGTCTAATCCTAATTTACTCTTTTGCATATTACATTATTTATATAGTATTGTTATTTTGTCATTTCAAGTTCACTTCTCGCTAGGCCAATCCACTCTGGATCGATACCAAGACTTTGGGCGACATTCAGTGCCTCTTGGGGTACCTCACCGCCAGCAACCTCCACCAGCGAGTAGTTCATTGAGCCGTTATCGAAACCCTTCACTCGCAAGCAATGGGCAGTGCCTGGCTCTATATCATAGTGCGTCGTCATCACGAGGCTCATGTGCTTAGTTGAAAGCACTTTGAGCAATGCCTGCACCAGAGCTGTGCCCTCGGTGGGGTTGGTGGTGCGTGCCGGCTCGTCGATCAACGCCAATATTCTTCTATTTTCACGTGATGCCTTAATAACGGCATCAATGTTCTTCATCTCGGCGGCAAACGATGAAAGCCCTCGCTCTATCGACTGCTCATCGCCAATGCAGAACATTATTTCGTCTTTTATTGCTATGCTCGCCTCACTCGCAGGAATGCCAAAGCCAAACTGGAACAGATACTGGCACAGTGTGAGAGTCTTGAGCACCACGGTTTTGCCACCCATGTTGGCGCCAGTGATAAGTGTTGGCCAGTAGGCAAAACTGATGTTTACTGGCTGGAACTTCTTGCCAGCACGAATTAGGGCATCTTTCACCTGCGGATGGAACAAAGCAGTGTAACAACTTGAACCATCGTTGGAGATAGAGGGAAAACAAAGCTCTTGCTCCACCATCTGACGCGCCTTTGCAACGCTTATGTCAATCTTTGCCAACGCAATGAGGGCACGCTCTATGTCATCAACATGAGAGTGGAGCTTCTGTGTGAGGTCACGTCTCACGCCATCCTCTATCTCGGCGGCCTCAATAAGCAACTCGTCCTGCTGACTGGGATTCTTGCGCATCTGGATGCGTAGGTCCTTGAGTTGCTCACAATAGCTATCATAGATATAAAAGGTGGCTATCTTCATCCCATCGGGGTCGAGAATCGTAATCACCTCATCGAGCATCGGAATCTTGATAGCCTTGTCAATGTTATGCTCCTTGAGCAATTTCACCACCTCGGTCGAGAGGATGGCGAGATGTTTCACCTCAAAGAGCTCAATATCGTCAAGAGTGGACTGCTGACGCAGGTTCTTGACGGTAGTGCGAATGTCTTTCACTCCTTGCAACTTGAACAAGAGTGTGTTGAGGAACGAAGGTTCGATTGAACGCACAAAGTCCACAAACTTGCGAAGTACGTCATAAGAATCCACAATTTCAATCTCACTGGTCATCATTTCGGTATCGAGTAACCAACGGCGAGCGAAACCCGACTGCAGGTCCAGCCCGTCAAGCATGAACCGCAGTCCACAAGGTGATTCTATGACGTTTTTAAGTTGCATTAGTTTTTTAATAAGTCGTAAACAGGCAGATTTATTGCCTGAGTAAGTTTGTCGCAAAGCGCCTCAGAGTCGAGCACATAGCCACTTGGCGAGGTCGGGTTGACGGTAACGGCAATGAGTTTACTCTTTTGCAACACTCTGATGCGCCCTCCCACTTTCTCAAACAGCCGCAGTTGCTGTGGTGTGACAAAAATCTTAGTGAAATCGCGCACAACAAGTTCCACTTGTCGCAACTGCTTGTTCTTGCGTACCTTCTCAAGGAAGCTGTCAACCAGAGCTCCTGCCAAATAGATGGTGCTACATCGGTCCATACCATGAAACTCCACCTGCTGCGCGAGCGATGTCACTGCCTCCATCTCATGCAGAACTCCGTCGGTGTCAATCCACCACATCCCGCTCTCGAGGGGAGCCAAAAGTGCTAAGTTGCGCTCGCTCGTCACACCTATATTAATTAGGTCAACAACAAACGCTGTGCGTTGCACCAGCTGACTCATATTTATCGAGTAGGCGGCTCCAGTGGCAAGTATCATCGACTGGCTCACTGCTGGCGATGCGAGGCTAAGCCTCGACAAGGCACCGTCAATAATCGCAAGATCGATGTTGTGCCTACGCGTGTCACGCATCCACCGCTTCAATCCTAAGGTTGACGATGGCCCCGAGAGTAATATCTTGCCCTGAGTCAACGCTCTTGCTGTCACTACTCGCCCGAGGCTGGTATTCTCATCGCTCACATCTATGAGCTCCGAGACCAGGCGTCGCTGGCGATAGTGTGCCTCGCTTGTACCAAAGTACATACCCTCGCGCAGCACAATCTCGGGTTTCTGGGTGCGTGTCACCTGGTCGGTGGTTTCTCCATCAATGCCTATCGATGTCACCGCCACACTCTTGCGCTCCAAGGGCAGGCGAGCAAGCACATATTTCAGACACTCAGTCTTGCCGGTGTTCTTTTGCAGTCCCACTATCGAGAGGCTGTCGTAATTCAATATGTCATTGATGAAGGGCACAGCCAGCATTATCGTCTGCCTCAGGATGGTGATAGTCCTCATGGCCCATCGCCATCACTGTGCAGAACAACTAACTACAAACTATTTTCTTTTTTCGTTGCGTTCGTGACGTTTCAGAGCCTTAGGCTCAATGTTCATGCGCTCGCCTTCAAGTAGCGAGATAACACCATCGACAGCCTTATCGACAGCCACTTGCTCCTTCTTACGTGCAGCCTGACACTCTGGGCAGTTGCACTCGCTGTGATATTCGTTAGGCTCGGTGTAGGTTGTGATTACGCCCTCGAAGTTGCGCAGCACTACCCTACCTGGAGCTTGCGAAATAATATACTGAGGCATGACTGGAGTCTTGCCGCCACCACCGGGAGCGTCAACCACAAAGGTTGGAACGCAGTAGCCCGAAGTGTGGCCACGCAGACCCTCGATAATCTCGATACCCTTCGACACTGGAGTGCGGAAGTGCTCCAAGCCCATTGAGAGGTCGCACTGGTAGATGTAGTAAGGACGCACGCGAATCTTCACGAGTCCTTGAACCAAGTGCTTCATCACGTGAACACAGTCGTTCACGCCACGCAGCAGCACGCTCTGGTTGCCCAGAGGCACACCTGCATTGGCGAGCATCTCGCAAGCGCGAGTCGACTCCTCGGTAATCTCGTTAGGATGATTGAAGTGAGTGTTGAGCCAAATGGGATGATACTTCTTGAGCATATCGCACAGCTCAGGAGTGATGCGTTGCGGGCACACCACTGGAGTGCGTGTTCCCAGGCGGATAATCTCCACATGAGGAATAGCACGCAGACGAGAGATGATATACTCCAGTTTCTTGTCGGTAACCATCAGAGCGTCGCCACCTGAGAGCAACACGTCGCGAACTGTTGGAGTGTTCTCGATATACTCGATAGCCTTCTCAATGCGGTCGGCACCACATTCGGCGTCGGTCTGTCCAGCAAAACGGCGACGAGTGCAGTGACGGCAGTACATTGAGCACATATCGGTGATGAGGAACAGCACTCGATCGGGATAACGGTGAGTCAGGCCAGGAGTTGGAGAGTCCTCGTCCTCATGCAATGGGTCGAGCAAGTCGGCAGCAGCCTGATGAGTCTCAAGACCTGTAGGAATGCACTGCTTGCGCACAGGGTCATTAGGATCATCAGGATTGATGAGGCTCAGGTAGTAAGGAGTGATAGCCATGCGCAGGGTAGAGAGAGTCTTCTTCACGCCCTCTTCCTCCTCGGCTGTGAGGCTAACGTACTTCTTCAGGTCCTCGAGAGTCTCGATGCGGTTTTTCACCTGCCATTTCCAGTCGTTCCACTGCTCGTCGGTAACATCGGGAAACAATTGTTTTCTTCTTGATTCTGCCATGATTAAATTCATGTATTAATTAAGCCATAGAGGCGCATTGCAATGACACGCCTCTACAGCATTGTGACTTATTAAGCGTAAAGTTCCTCAAAAATCTTGCGCAGCTCGGGGCACTCACGCAGCTCTTGAAGAGTGAACTCGGCGTGACCCTTGGTGTAGCCGTTACCAATGATCATGTTGGTGTCGGCACCAATACCCTCGGCACCAAGGGCAGCCTTGGTGAAGCTGGTTGCCATCGAGAAGAAGTATACGATTCCGTCGTCGCGGGTGCAGAGCACTGCTGTCATCTCGCAATCGGGAACGTTAACGCAGTTGATGGTAACGTCGGCCATCTTGCCGTCGGTGAGCTTGCTAACGAGCTCATACACCTGAACAGGAGTCATGCCGGCAACGCTCTCTACAACGTCGCAGAAGCCCAGGTCCTTAATGCGCTGAGTAGACTTGGGGCTGTTGGCGAGACCAATCACCTTACCGGTAACGCCTACGCGCTTCTTAGCCTCGTAGCAGCAGAGCATACCGCTCTTGCCACCAGCACCAAGAACTACTACGTTCTGGCCATACTGGCAAAGCTTAGCAGTCTGTGCTGGAGCACCAGCCACGTCGAGTGCGCTCAACGCGAGTTTCTCGGGCATATCATCGGGAATTTTAGCGTAGATACCGCTCTCGAAGAGGATAGCCTTACCCTTGATGTCAACCTGGTCAACGTCGGCCTTGATGTTGAGAATCTCGTCGATGCGCAGTGGAGTGAGCGACAGCGACACGAGAGTAGCGATGCGGTCGCCCTCTTTGAGGTCAATCTTGCCCTTGAGGGCGTCGCCAATCTTCTCCACAGTACCCAGGAGCATACCACCCGAACCGGTGCGACGGTTGCGGTGCTTGCCCTGAAGCTCAACGTTAAGGAACATTTCCTTCTTAATCTCTTCCATTACCTCGGCCTCATCATCTGGATTCTTGGCCTGGCTCTTGGCATAGTTGTGGATATCGGTAAACGAAGCCGAGTCGATGTTCAGAGTTTGTACGTCAATCAAGATCTCGTTGTCCCAGATCTCGTCCATGTTGTTGTCAAGCTTGTTAGCTGGTTGTGGCAGTACGCCCACTGGTTCAATTACTCGGTGAGTACCGAATCTATTTCCATGTTTTTGCATTGTTTCTCTTGTTTTTGTTTATTGTTAATATTCTTTTTATTTGCTTGCAATAATATCGAGGCTTTGACAATGCATAATGCTTGATGCACGATGCACTTTTATTTTCTTGGTGGAAGGCCTAGAATCTCGCGAGCCTCGTCGCTGGTGGCGATGGGACGGCCAAGTTCATTGGCGATGCGCACCACCTTCTCTACTAGCTCACCGTTGCTCTTAGCGAGAACGCCTTTCTCAAGGTAGAGGTTGTCCTCAAAGCCCACGCGCACGTTTCCACCCATAGCGATAGCTGCTGCAGCCATTGGGAAGGCATGACGGCCTACGCCAGTAACTGTCCAAGTCGAGCCTGCAGGAATGCCGTTAACGAGCCAGCACAGATTGGCTACTGTCGCTGGAGTACATCCAGGCACGCCAAGCACGAAATTGAACTGCATGGGAGCTCCAGGGGCCTCGCCTTTCTTCGCCATCTCAAGGATGGTGTCGAG
This sequence comes from uncultured Muribaculaceae bacterium, assembly GCA_905233845.1. Lineage (GTDB taxonomy): Bacteria > Bacteroidota > Bacteroidia > Bacteroidales > Muribaculaceae > Sodaliphilus. The sequence continues at coordinate 20,539 of CAJOFH010000036.1, forward strand.
ATGCCCCATCTCAAAGCACTCGTACTCGGGCTTGATTCCACGCTCCATCATGCGCTTGCCAAAGGCACGCATAGTGGGCATGGTGTTGTCGAAAATCTCGTCGCCAAAGTTGCAGGTACCACAATCGAGGGTTGCCATCTCGGGCAGTGGAGTGGTGTCGGTCGACTGAAGGCGCTCATCGGGGCTCATACCCACAGCTCCACCGGTCGATGGAATCAGTATCACATTGGGGCACTCCTTGAGGATTGCCTCTTCGCACTCCTGGAAGCGGGCACGGTCCTGAGTGGGTGTGCCATCATCCCAGCGAACATGAAGGTGAACGATGGCAGCACCAGCGTCAACAGCGCTCTTAGCTTCGCGAACTATCTCCTCAACGGTGTAAGGCACGTTAGGGTTCTGTTCCTTAGTAACCTCGGCGCCGCAAATAGCGGCGGTAATAATAAGTTTATCCATAGTCGTTATCCTTTGCGTTGGCAGTCTTTAGGGGTTACACATGTTCCACTTGCGCGGCACACTACGATGGGCTCATCGAGCTCGTCGGCAGCCGATGGCGAGATGTCGGGGCGAGAAATCGCCACCTTACGGGCCTCAAACTGCATGTGCCTTGAGGTGTTGCCTTCCTTGTCAATCCAGCCCTCGGCCTCGATGAAGTCACCAGCATAAACTGGTGCCAGGAAGTCGATGCTGTCATAGGCACGGAAAAGACCCTCGTCGCCGTCACGCATAATCAAGAGTTCGGTTGCCACGTCACCAAAGAGGTGTACCATGTGGGCTCCATCTACTAAGTTACCGCCATAGTGGGCGTCTTTTGCGCTCATGCGCAGTCTAATCTTTGTTCTGTATTCCATAGTCAAAGATTATTTCTCGACATAGATGCCATCAACATAGATTCCTGAGGCGTGAACGCACTCAGGCTTGATTTCGCCAACCTTCACCAGTTTCTCGGCCTCTACTACAACATAGTCGGCAGCAGTAGCCATCAGCGGGTTAAAGTTGTTGGTGGTGCCAAGGAATACCATGTTACCAAACTCGTCAACGATGTTGGCACGCAAGAAAGCGATGTCGGCCTTCAATGGCTTCTCAAGCAAGTAATCCTTTCCGTCAACGGTCACAACGTCTTTGCCGTCGGCCATGATGGTTCCCATACCTGTTGGGGTGAGAACGCCGCCCAAGCCAGCACCTGCCGCGCGTATGCGCTCAGCGAGTGTGCCCTGGGGAACATACTCTACGATGAGAGTGCCCTCGTTCTTCTGCAACGCGGTCTGCTTGTTGGTACCGGTGTGTGAAACGATGGCCTTCTTCACTTGATGGTTGGTTACTAACTTGCCGTGAGCCACCTCGTCATAGGCGGTATCGTTGGCAATAATGGTTAAATCCTTGACGCCCTTCTCAACGATGGCATCGATAATTTGTGTGGCACTACCCACACCAAGGAAGCCGCCAAACATGATGGTCATGCCATCCTGTACTTTCTCAACGGCTTGCTCGAGTGAAATAAGCTTATTCATGTTGGTTATGTATTGGAATTAGTTGATAATTGTCTATTTAAATGAAACGTTTACAATAGGTCTGCAAAGATAATCAAAATATATCACTAAAAGAAACTTTCAACCACCTTTTTTATTTTTAAATTTAATATATATTTATATGCTTCTTATTATTAAATGGTTGACACGAATCTTTACTATGCTAAACAGAACTTTTTTCATAGTTGGAAAAACTAAGACATAAAACTAAAGGCATTTTTTTGCAAGATTGGGAAATTTGACTAACTTTGCCTGCTGAAACGGAAACGTTTCTCGATTCACCATAAACGATAAACTATAAACATTTAACTATAAAACAACTATGCCTAACATTTCACAACGCGGCATCGACATGCCCGCTTCTCCAATTCGCAAGCTTGCCCCATTTGCAGTGGCAGCAAAACAGAAGGGAATAAAAGTGTATCACTTGAACATCGGACAACCCGACATCGCCACTCCTCAAGAGGGTCTCGACGCTCTCAAGAATGTGGACCGCAAGGTGCTGGAGTACTCTCCCTCACAGGGATACCAGAGCTACCTCGACAAACTCGTGGGCTATTATGGCCGCTATGACATCAAGCTCGATGCCAGCAACATCATCGTTACTTGCGGTGGTAGCGAAGCGCTGCAGTTTGCTTTCCTTGCCTGCTTCAACCCAGGCGACGAGCTCATCGTTCCCGAGCCTGTTTATGCCAACTATATGGGCTTTGCCAATGAGATGGGCGTAAAGATTCGCACTATCACCACAAAGATTGAGAACGGCTATGCTTTGCCAGGCATTGAGGAGTTTGAAAAGCTTATCAACGAGCGCACTCGTGCCATCATGATTTGCAATCCCAATAACCCCACCGGCACACTTTACTCTGACGAAGAACTCATGCAACTTCGAGACCTTGTGAAGAAACATGACCTCTATCTCATCAGCGACGAGGTGTATCGAGAATTCCGTTATAACGACAAGCCTTACCTAAGCGCTCTTCACCTTGAAGGCCTTGAGGACAACGTTATCGTTGTCGACTCAGTGTCGAAGCGTTACAGCGAGTGCGGCATCCGCATTGGTGCATTTATCACCCGCAACAAGGAATTGCTAACAACAGTTATGAGGTTTGCCCAAGCCCGTCTGAGCCCTCCATTGATTGGTCAGGTTGTTGCCGAGGCTTCGCTCTCTGCTCCTCAGGCTTATCATCAGGGCGTTTATGACGAATACATCGCTCGCCGCAACTGCTTGGTTGAGGGACTGAACAAGATTCCTGGCGTATTTGCTCCAATGCCCATGGGCGCTTTCTACGCAATGGCCAAGCTCCCAGTTGAGGATTGCGACGACTTCTGCCGCTGGTGTCTTGATGAATTCAGCTACGAGGGCGAGACAGTGATGATGGCTCCCGCCACCGGCTTCTACGCCACTCCTGGAGCCGGCAAGAACGAGGTGCGCATGGCTTATGTACTCAAAATCGAAGACCTCAAGCGCGCGCTCATCGTCCTCGAGAAAGCCCTCGAGGCCTACAATGCAAGATAAACCCGAATCGGTCAAATGACTAATCCGGGATAAAGCCACGCTTTATATAAAAAATTTGGCATCGCTTCGAACTTCTCGAGGCGATGCCATTATATTTAAAACCTTATAGTTGAAAGGATTAGGACACTTTGTTATGCTCCGAAGGTCATCACAGTGTAGTAGCGACCACTATCGTAAACAGAGTTGAGGTTGATGAATCCAGTTTGATTTCCACCGTACCAAGAGTAGCATCCGTTACCATTGTTGATAGGATCTCCGTAGGTAGAGCACAGAGTGCTGTACATGTTGTTGAAAGTATAGTCATCTTGATAGTCGGAGGAAGTCGCAAACTCGGCGTAACATAGACCTCCATTGTCGTTATATTGCAGCATCACATCGGGCCAGCTATATCCCAGCATTTCAACATCGCGAAGATATACCACGTTGTCTTGATATCCATCGATACTATATCCATTGTAGTACAGGTAGTTGAGCGAAGCATCAAGCATTGTGCCAAACTCCAGACCCAAAATGCCAGTGATAAGTGGTGCAGAGGCATAGATGCGATAACCAGTTGGAATTACAGGACGATAGTACCAAACGAGACTGGGACGCCAAGGGCGATAAGGGGGTGCGATAGGAGCACGCCAGCTCCAACGGTTGTAGCGATAGTAGTCATACCAGCGATCGCGTGGTCCGCGAGGACGGAAACTGCTGTTCCAGCGATAGTGGTTATAGTTTGGACGTGGTCCGCCATGGTTTATTCCTCCGTGTGGACGACCTCCACCAGGACGATGACCCATGTTGCCACCAGGACGATGACCCATATTGCCACCAGGACGATGGTTGCCACCAGGGCCACCCATGTTGCCACCGGGACGATGGTTGCCACCAGGACCACCCATGTTGCCACCAGGACGGTTGCCACCACCCATGTTTCCACCGGGCCTGCCGCCACCCATGTTGCCACCGGGCCTGCCGCCACCCATGTTGCCACCGGGCTTATCGCCACCCATGTTGCCACCGGGCTTACCGCCACCACCGGGCTTACCGCCACCAGGATTTCCGCCACGGTTAACTTGGCCACTTGGACTACCATAGCTACTTACACCACGATCGAAATTGGTTGGAGCACCTGGATTAACACTTTGTCTTGGTCGGTTGCCAAAACTGCTACTGTTGCCAGGACGATTGCCGCCACCCATGTTTCCACCAGGGCGATTGCCGCCATTGCTAGGGGTGCTGGGGCGACTATTGATTTGACCACTTGGACGGTCACCACCGCGGTTCATGCTTGGTGAGCTACTGCGTGGAGAGCCCATACTTGGAGAGCTACTACGAGGTGAAGAACTGCTTCGTGGCGAAGAGCTCATGCTTGATGAGCTACTGCGCGGCGAAGAACTGTGTGAACTACTTGGGCGTCCACCACCAAAACCGCCACCACCACCTGGGCGACGTCCTTGTGCATTTGTAGGAACAGCAAGTGCGAGAGCTGCAGCTGCAACTGCTACTACTGCAAATGAATGTAAATTTCTTTTTTCCATAATAAATAATGTTTATTGTTTGTTGTCTGCAAATAATTACTTTTTCGATGCCGGGAATTGCTTCCGGTGATATTTTGACCTATAATTAACGAGGAAGTTTAATACCTAAAAATGGTAAAGTGCTTTAAAAAAGGCATTCTCGGCATTTTTATCGACAAATGGGGTTAAAGTGTAGATGAGTTACATTCGGGACACACGCCCTTTAGTACATAATTTATGTCATGAACTTGAAAATTGCCTGGCAAAGCAACCACAGGCACCTGTATGCGACTGAGGCAGAAGGTACGATGGCAACACTCGCAATAGAAGTGCGCATGGAGGTCGTCGAGATGGTCGCCATCCTCGCCACAGTGGCACGACGAAGAACACACAGCATACTTGAACGAGCCAGTGCCGTCGTCGATGGCATGAAGCAAGTGATGAGTGAGAAACAGCGTGATGCAGCGGTAGATAGTCGACTTGTCGACCGTGTCGAGGCTATCTTCCAGGCTCTGCAACGAGAACGCATCAGGACAAGCAAGCATTTGGCGAAGCACAAGTATGCGCACCGCCGTAGGCTTGATTCCACGCTTCTCAAGCATGTGTGTGATGTGATCGCTGTTCATTACTCAGTGAAACCTTAGTTATATCTACTGCTACTTCAATTATCCTTATTCAGGATTACGAGTGCGGCAATCACACCTGGCACCCATCCACAGCATGTGAGGATAAAAGTGATTAAGAACGATCCACAGCCCTTGTCGACCACGGCAAGCGGTGGAAAGATAATAGCCAAAATAACTCTTAAGCACGACATAGTTTTAAGTATTAAAAAATTAGTAAATAAGTAACAAGTGTTGTTGTGTTTATCGCAAAACACTCGTCATTATAGTGTCATGCAAAAATCATGCCAATTCCAAGAACTAAATCTCAATTCTGCATTTTGTATTGAAAGAAGACACAAGCCAAACATCTCGTTATCAATCGTTTACAAAGTTAAACTTTGCGGCTGTTGCGTGGCAACGGTTTCATTTCGGCTGGGTTGAAGTAGTAGTTGAGTTTGAAAATGCCATTCTCATATCCCATCACCACTGCTGTACCGGCTTCGCTCGTGAATGTACCATCAGAGTTGAGGTTGAAGCCCTTAGAGCCCATGGCACGGCCAACGAGGTCGCAAAGTTTCTCCTCGGTACCTGGAGCGCACTCAAGTACCAGGAAGTTCATCGCAACACCGCGAACCTTAGCGCCATAGTTGAACTCAGCTTGTGGACCTACAGCAGAACCTGAGGCAATGCTATCGTCAAGCTGGCTGGAACCGATGCCAGTACTGTCGGCCGAGGCAGGTGTCGCACTGATAAAACGTGCTATCTCACTGTCGAAGAAATAGCTGATAATCAATGGGGGCATTGCTCGGTCTACTTGTTTCATTCCCACATACTGCAATGGCTCAACACCCACCAGTTGGTTTACATCCATCAATGTGTTTCCTTTCTTGGCAAAGCATATCATATCCTCATCGATGAAGCTAAGCAAGTTGGCAGCTGTGACTTCCAGATTGATATATCCTCTTGTGGCTTGCATTTCGCCACTGAACGGTTTGAAATCAATAAATGTGGCTTTACCCACCTGCTTTCCATGGTCATCAACAAGCATCATCGCGCTGTCCTTAGCCACGACGTAGCGTGTAGACGACAAATTCTGCATAAACTTATAGTCAAAGGGAATCAACGTGTTATTGTCCTTGTCAACGAGCCCCATGCGGTCGCCCTTGATAACCATATACTTGTCATCACCAGCATAGACACGATTGCGATAGTTCACGTCCATTATCTTCTTGGGGGTCTCATGAGGATTGGCAACCTCCTTGCCGTTGTGGTCGAGGCACACCATCGAGTCACCTTTTGCCACAATCAGTACACCCATGCGGTAGTAAGGAGTGACTAATTTATATTTCTCCATGTCCAAGTCATAGAGTTTCTTACCATTCTTGTCAATAACGCTCAGAACCTTAGAAGAGTCACTTGCTGCGCTAAACGACACCAAAGCCACATCATCCTCATTGAACGTGGCTCCATAGCCCAAGTTGGCCTTAATCACAGTATCGCCCTTCACGTCGATATATCCATATTGGTCAAGGTCGGTGTGAATCAACGCTCGTCCGTGGCTGAACATCGATGATGTGAGTACGCTTGGCGAGAGCTGAGCGACAGTCTCACACTGCTTGTTGATTACTTCTAATGGCTTGCCAGGCTTGCTGGCAACAGCGTATCCATCGGAGAAACAAGTAGCGCTACCAAAAGGTTCCTTATTCACAGGATTCTTGCAGTCGGCAACGTTATAGAAGTCAATGCGGTTGTTATCGTTATAAACCCAGAACATGTCATCGGTAACTGGTGAAGGTGATTCTTTAAAAGCGTCTTTCACCACCAACTCGCCTGTCTCAACATTGAGGATACTCCATTTGTCACTGCCTTTCAACATCACAGGCAAGTATTTAGTCTCCTCCTGATAGATACTCTTCTCCTTGACGCATGATGCCAGCAATACCATCACCGCCATCACGATTACTGTACAATATTTCTTCATTATATTTGTGTTGTTTTATTTTCTCGAATAATCATTTTTCGTTTCAAACCACAAAATTACAAGAAATTCCCGTAACCACAAAAAAACATCCACGAATGAACAGGAATTAGTGATGTTTAACCACTTGATGTTGTGTGGGACACTTTTTGGAAAAAAAATTTTACACCGCGCCTGCGGTGCAATACACTGACAACTCCCAGGATTGTATGGGACAGTTTTTGGAAAAAAAATTTAGTTGTTAGTTTTAGGTGGCTTGTTGCGGTGGGTGCGAGTTGACAACTCGC
>CAJOFH010000037.1 GCA_905233845.1 uncultured Muribaculaceae bacterium
CTGTTCTAACATAAATCCTAATGACCGATTCGGGTTTAAAATTAATACTGGGGACAAAGGTAGATTGTGAAGAGATGGGAAACAAGGTTATTTTAACACTTGGAAAGGAGGAGGGAAAAGGATACTTGCACTGAGGGGTGGTGCGAGTTGACAACTCGCAATACAGAACTTTCACTACGTTTCAATAATGTGGAATGGGGCTGCGCTAAAAGTTAAGTGTCTAAAGATATTGTTTTTAATTTAATTGTTCTTAATTGTTTTACAAAAACTTCTAAAAACTAAAAACTATTTATTATCTTTGCAGTTTGTAAGTGTAGAGCAGTGGTGCAGTTCGTTACTCAACTATTCCACTATTTTACTAGCAATAGATTATGGAGACACAGAAAAACGTATTTATCAAGAGTGCCGAGCTGGGCGTGCCGTTTGGATGCATGCTGATAGTGGCATCGGTGTCAATGCTTTTTGGTGACAGAGTGCCGTTGTTGTCGGTGCTGGCATTGATTGTGGCAGTAATTGCGCCATTTGTGTTGTACTACTACCAGCGCAAACGCTACGTACAGAGCAACGGTTTTGCCACTTTCAGCGAATTGTGGACACTGGGTATCTTCACCACTATTGGTGGCGCACTGATATGCGGATTGGTGACATATGTACTTATCGTATATCTGCGTCCAGACTATGTCTACGAACAGGCACAATTTGTGGTCGATAACTATAAGCAGTTGCCTGGTGGTCGTGCTGATGAGTTTGTCGATATTATGAAGAAGGCTATCAAGAACAATCTGCTGCCCACCCCATTCGACTATTGCGTTCAGATGTTTTGGCTCACTTCGAGCCTGGGCTGCGTGGGTGGTGCCATCACAGCACTGATAGCAAGCAAAATACCCTTGAAACAAGATAATAATCAGCAATAACAAAATAACAAGATATGGACATTTCGGTTGTAGTACCATTATATAATGAAGCAGAGTCGTTGCCTGAGTTGGCAGCGTGGATTGAGCGTGTGATGGACGATAATGGCTTCACCTACGAGGTACTGATGATTAATGACGGCAGTACCGACGACTCGTGGCGTGTTATCAAGGAGCTGAGCGAGCAAAATCCGAACATCAAGGGTGTGTGCTTCCGTCGCAACTACGGCAAGTCTCCAGCCCTCTACACTGGCTTTGAGCGTGTGCAAGGCGACGTGGTAATCACAATGGATGCCGACCTCCAGGACTCACCCGACGAGATTCCCGAGCTCTATCGCATGATAAAGGAAGACGGCTATGATTTGGTGAGCGGATGGAAGCAGAAACGCTACGACCCACTCTCGAAGACTCTGCCCACCAAACTCTTTAACGCCACCGCTCGCAAGGTGAGTGGCATCAAGAACCTGCATGACTTCAACTGCGGTCTCAAGGCCTATCGACGCGATGTTGTGAAACACATCGAGGTCTATGGCGACATGCACCGGTACATCCCTTATCTTGCCAAGAATGCTGGTTTCGACAAGATTGGTGAAAAGGTAGTTCACCATCAGGCACGCAAGTATGGCAAGTCGAAATTTGGCCTTGACCGTTTTGTCAACGGCTACCTTGACTTGATGACGCTGTGGTTCCAGTCGAAGTTTGGTGTCAAACCAATGCATTTCTTTGGTTTACTTGGCAGCTTGATGTTCTTCATCGGTCTTATCGCCGTGATTGCCGTGGGTGCCATCAAACTCTATAACATGCATGCAGGAAATCACTATATTCTGGTGACCGACTCTCCTTATTTCTACCTTGCTCTGACCTGCATGATACTGGGGACGCAGCTGTTCCTGACTGGTTTTTTGGGCGAACTCATAGCCCGCAACTCGGCAGGGCGCAACCACTATGAGATAGAAGAAGAAATTAAGTAATTCTTGGTTTTTGGTTCTTGACAGTGGAGAAGTTGATTAAAATAGCGATAATGTCAGTAGTGGTGTATGCTTTAATATGCATTACTTCGTGCAACAACGATAACTGCTCAGGCAACAGTAGTGGCATACCGCTGGCTGCTTTTATGAACGGTGACAACGCTGTCACTATCAATAACTTGACGGTATATGGCATTGATGCTCCTAACGATAGTGCAATCATACGCCAGACGAGCGCCAATCAGGTTTATCTGCCTCTGCGCATCACCACCACGACATGCCAATATGTGATGGACTACAACACCGAGGGCGTTGATAACGATACTATTACACTAAACTACGACATCATCCCCTATTTTGAGTCGCGTGAGTGTGGCGCAATGTATAACTTCAACATCACCTCATGGGATTATACCAAAAACGCTATTGACTCTGTTACAATCCCCGATCCCTTGATTACTAACAGCGATGTGGTGACCATTAAAATCTATGTGAGATGACGACAACAAGATTACATAGAATAATCGTGTTACTGCTGGCATTACTGGTGACAATGCCGCTGATGGCGCAAGAGCTTGTAACACAGGACTCGGTAGCACAAGGTCTACAGCGCAAGGTCACTCCAGTGAAGCCTTCAACCAACAAGGTGCTCACACCACCTAAAGGTACTGATGAAAAAATTATCCAGCAGTACCTAACTGGCGACACCGCTCAGGCAAGGGCCCAAGAACGCAAGGACTCGTTGGCAAAGATTTATCCACACTATCCCACGCTTACTGAATTGTCGCTGGGACTAAATTTTGGTGATGCCTTGTTGATGATTTTTGGGCAGAAGTATTCGTCGTTCGACATCTCAGCAACGCTCAATATGTTAAACCGCTTCCAACCAGTGCTGACAGTGGGATTGGGGCGTGCCAAAGAGACTCCCGATGACATGAACTTCACTTATAAAGGTAATCTTTCGCCTTATTTCAAACTTGGAGCGAATTATAATTTACTCTTCAAGAAAGAGCCGCAATATCAACTCTATGTTGGCGTGAGATTGGGATTTAGCTCTTTCAAATATGACATCACCGATGTCACCATCAACAATCCCTATTGGGGAGAGAATAATGTCAACTATGAGCTTAAGGGAGTGAGTGGTAACGCCCTGTGGGGTGAGTTCCTGGCTGGTTTGAAAGTGGGGCTAACAACCAACTGGGCATTGGGATGGGATGTGAGATTCCATGGCTTGTTCAAGGAAAAGAAAAATGACAGTGGCAATCCATGGTACATTCCTGGCTACGGCACCCGCAACGGCAAGTGGGCGTTCGGCATTTCGCTCTATTACACCATCCCGCTCAACCACGACCGATGGCCAGTGAAAGACGACAAGAAGAAAGAGAAAAAGGACGACAAGAATAGCGATAAAAATCCTCCCTCTCAACATGATAAACGACCCCAACTTCAACGAGATAAATAACATCGTGGCATACTTGCGACGGGTGCCATTTCACATTGCCCCTAAGTGCCTCTATGATGGTCATAGCCTTTATCAAGGATATGTGCTTGGCGATGATGATAGTCTCAAGTCGTGTTTCGACAGCTTGGTCTACAAGCATTTTCTTGATAAGGGAAAGATTACCAACGCTGTTGAGGAGTCGTTGGCAAGGGCGCTTCATGATCATGCCATGCACACCGCGTTGAAAGATTTCTTCAAGGAGCATGACAGTCGCTGCTGCGTGGGTGTTATGGGTGGCCATGCTCTCACGCGAGAGGACGAGATGTATCGCACGATTGTTATCCTTAGCAAGCAGCTCACCGAGAACGGTTTCTTCATGATTAGCGGTGGAGGACCTGGAGCTATGGAAGCCACACACTTGGGCGCATGGATGGCAGGACGAAGCATGGAGGAGATCGACGACGCATTGAGCACGCTTGCTCAGTCGCCCACCTTCAATGATGGTCAATGGATCAACACAGCTTTCCAAGTCATGGAAAAGTATCCTCAATCGCAGTATGTGAGTTTGGGAATCCCCACGTGGCTTTATGGGCATGAGCCTTCAACTCCATTGGCGACACACATCGCCAAATTCTTTGAGAACAGCATCCGTGAGGACAGCATTCTCACCTTAGCATACGGTGGTATTATATATGCTCCTGGCAGTGCAGGAACAATGCAAGAAATCTTTCAAGAGGCAGTACAAAACCACTACCTGTCGTTTGGTTTCTCAAGCCCAATGATATTTCTCGGCAAGAAATTCTGGACCGAAGAAATGCCCGCCTATCCATTGCTCGAAGGTCTAATGGAGACGGGCAAATATAAGAATCTAAGATTAACTCTGACCGACGATTCAGATGAAGTAGTAAAAACACTTCAGGATTTCAGACAAGAACTGTTTGCTTCTTCTGATAACACCTAAAACTTCCGCCGGGTTAATGACCATTTCGGATTTATTGCAGACTTGCTAAAGCTTGCTCATATTCCACTACCAATCGTTGCATTACTGTCTCGACGGGCTCAATGTCTTTGCCCTTGAGCAGCGATGCCACTTGGCCAATCTCGAGCTCGCCATTGTCGATGTCACCATCAAAAATGCCAATCTTGGTCTTGCCAACACCAATGATGTCGAGAAGCTCCTCCGAGCTGGCGCCACGATTCTCGGCCTCCTCGATAGCGTCATAAAAACCGCCTTTCACCAAGCGGGTAGGAGAGAGTTTGCGCAGCAACAATTTTGTGTCGCCCTCGTTGAGGTCAAGGCAGCGACGCTTGAAAGCCTCATGAGCACCACTCTCTTGAGTGAGGGCAAACAAAGTGCCAATCTGCACTCCCTCGGCTCCCAGCACTTGTGCGGCAAGTATCGCTTCGCCACTGGCGATGCCTCCAGCCGCTATCAATGGCAGTTTTGTGGCTTTGCGTGCCGCAGGAATCAGGCACATTGTGGTTGTCTCTTCTTTGCCGTTGTGACCGCCAGCCTCAAAGCCCTCGGCTACCACTGCGTCGACACCAGCCTCCTCGCACTTGCGCGCAAATGCTGACGAAGACACCACATGGGCGACTTTTATGCCGCGTTCATGTAGCCACGCGGTCCACTTCTTGGGACTGCCAGCGCTGGTGAAAACCACAGGAACATGCTCCTCGGCTATCACTTCCATTATCTCGGCAACGTTGGGTTTCATCAAAGGAACGTTCACGCCAAAAGGCCTTTGCTCTTCATCTTCTTCGGTAGCCTCTCGGCATTGCGTGATGTGCTCACGCAGTACCTCGGGTGTCATCGAGCCGGCTCCAATCAGTCCCAGTCCTCCAGCGTTGCTCACTGCCGCCGCCAGTTTCCAACCACTGCACCACACCATGCCACCTGCTATGATGGGGTATTCTATCCCAAAGAGTTTGGTTATTCTGCTTCTCATACCTGTGTCGTTTTATTATTATTCGACCTCAAAGATAAGCATTTTTTTGAAATATTGATGTCATTGAGATGGTTTTGTTGATGTAGTTGTGGTTTTTTTTGCCGATGTTGAAGAATAATACTATTTTTGTGCGCTTTTTCTCAAAGATAGCATCTAATGACAAAACTTGATGAGAACAGATTATATTGGATTGACCTCATACGCTCGTTTGCGTGTGTGTGCGTTGTCCTGTCTCACTCTATAGTCAAGGGCGGCACTGTTGGAGGCATTGTGGTGAACCCTGTGTATTATGCTGTGAGAGGAGGTGCGTCTATTCTCTTTTTCATGATTTCAGGTGCTTTGGTTCTTTATAAACCCAAGCCGTTTGTTCCATTTGTCAAGCAACGCTTCATGCGTGTGATGCTTCCCATGTTCATTTGGACCGTTGTTGTATTGCTAATAGGATGTTGCACGGGTGCCAAGCAGTGGTCGCAGCTTCCCACTATGCTCATGCTCATGCCATTCAAGCCTCAGTTTGGCACCTACTGGTTCATCTATGTGATTTTTGGTATCTATCTGTTAGTGCCCATGCTCGCTACCTGGTTTGAGAAGTGCTCTCAACGTGATGTGCTATTATTGCTGATGGCGGGTGCATTTGTTGCCACTGTGCCCTATTTGTCATTGATAAATAAGGACTTTTCTCAGGCTGTCACCAGTGCCAATGGTTCGTTTTATTACTTTGGTGGCTATTTGTGGATTGTGGTTGCAGGATATTATTTGCGCAAGTATGTCAACATCTCCAAATTCAAGTGGTGGTACTTGTTAATAGTGGTTGTGATAGTAGCCTTGCCATTCTTGCTGCTGTGGGCTGGTGCTCCACTCAAGATAGTGAAAAAGCACAGTACAATTAACCTGATTCTGTTGTGTTGCTGTTACTTTGTGGCACTTAAGCACGTCAAGCTTTCTCCTCGCATGAAGCTCATAGTCTATGACTTCGCACAGCATAGTTTTGGAATCTATCTTGTGCATCAGCTTGTGATAAATTACATGATTATGCCGCTCTTGAAAGAGCGGCTGATAGGAATGCATTATGGTGTCACAATTCCAATTGTTTCAATTTTAGCTATCGTGGTGAGCTATTTGATTGTTCATCTTTTGTCCAAGCTCCCTTACAGTAAATATTATGCGGGTTTCTGATGTTTAATCAGAATTCAAGACATTGTTTGGTGTTCTGATTCTATTGAATTCCTTTCCATTCAAAATGCTGGTAGTCTTTGCATGATTTCCAGTCGCCTCCCCATCTGAATCCGTGACTTGTGAATAGCTCGTAGGCGAGGTCGTTGTCGTCAATCTTGTAGCTGAATTCTTTGCTGCGATTAACGTATGGCGTGGCTGTAGAAGGCTGGACTTCCGTGCTGCCGTCTTTTCGAGATTTATAATAAGGATTGTATAGCGGATTCAAGTCGACAGCAAGTCCTCGAGCATGTTTCGACATGACTTTCGTGCCTTTCACTGTGCGCGGGCAATAGCATGATGTGTTGTTGGCTTGCATCTGCGCCTCATCATCGTTGCCAAACAGGTGAGGAAGCACCATGCGTTGGATAGGATATTTTGCGTTGTAGAGTTCCTTGAAAATCTGCACTAACGTGTCGGCGATGATGCGGTTGCAAATCAATTCTCCGATATGAGTTTTCTTGTCGAGGTCCCAATGAAGAACCTTGATATGGCGCAAGTCGTCTCTTTTGACTACTGAACCTGTTTGCATCTTGCTCCATAGCGAGTCGCTCACCTTAGTGACAACAAAACACTTGTCAATCTCAGAGGCATTGACTTGCTCACTTGTTTCCGTTGTGCCTGCTTTTCTGTCGGTTGATGGAATTGTGTCGACATTCACGACCTTTGAAGAGCTTGCCGCTTCGCTGTTATACTTCTCGCTATGGCACGATGCGAGAGCTAAGATGGCAATCACAGCAAGAAACAGTATGAGATGTTTTGTGCGCATAGTGCTTTGTTTTTGATGTTTCAAATTTAGGCAAAAACGTAGAAAAAGTTGGGGATGAGAGCGAAAAAAATGACATTTAACCTTGTTTGTGTTTCTTGGGCAAAATTGTGGCACATTTCCGTTGTAATTTTGCAGTGTAAAAACAAAAATAAGGAGGACATTATTATGAGTAACACAAAAACAACACTATTGACCAGCGACCAGATTTTCGCTACACTCGAAGTGGGTGGCAAAGTGATGGCAAGCGTCAACAAGACAAACTTCTCGAGCATTGAGGACGTTGTGAGGTTTATCAGTGCAATGGCTGGCAAGTTCATGGGGCTCGCACGACTCAACATCCGCAACAAAACACAGGGCTGGACAATGAACATGGCACTTGCAAACCGTCAGGCGCAACCTCGCCTTGCACACGGTTTCGCCCAGTCCACCCAATACCGCCAAGCTTCATTGTTTACCTAAAGAAATCACCTTGAATCTAATACACTGAAAACACTATTATTGACTTTCATGCATGGCAATGTTCAAGCAAGCTTGACGCTGCTCTTGCTAAATCGCATTTTTCGTTTTATTTGTTTGACTTCAGCACGAGAGAATCCCCCATGTGAATGGCGGATTCTTTTTTCGGTCTTAATGCATTTTTAAAACTTAAAAATCTATTATCGATTTGTGATAAATGTCTAAAAATATTCGGAAAATAGAGGATTATTCTATATATTTGCAATTTAAATTTGTCTTAATTGATGAATTTGAATGTAGATATACCAAGCAGTGTTATCAATGAGCTGCGTAACTCATTGAGGTTTAATGTTTTGTGCTTTTGTAATACAAAACAGTCAATATCGTGTTTTTTGTAAGGTACCTTTCGCCCATCATGGTTGGAGTGTGCCGATTTTGTTGTGTAATAGACTGAATTAACTGAAATACTAACTTATTAAATCTTAAAGTTATGAAGAAAATTTTACTTGTTCTTGTTGCGATGCTTGTAACCGTCACGGTGTGGGCACAAGATTTTGCAACGTTTGGCAGCATATCCTACAACAACAGTGACATTGTTGAGAAGTCGGCTGCCAAAGTCATAGTTTCAGACAACTTGGGTTTGCCCATCGATTCCTTCAATTTCCCTGACGAGAACTTCCGCAGCTGGCTGTTGACACGCTCCTATGGCAGTGACGGTTGGCTCACCGATGAGGAGATTGCCAGTGTCACCTCTATCGATGTTCATAGCAAGAATATTACAGACCTGACGGGCATTGAGCATTTCACTGCCTTGACAGAGCTTCACTGTGGCTTCAACCAGCTGACCTCGCTCGATGTGAGCCAGAACACCGCTTTGACGAACCTATACTGCTTTAACAACCAGCTGACTGCGCTTGACGTGAGCCACAACCTCGCCTTGGGCGACCTCCGCTGCAACAACAACCAGCTGACTGCGCTTGACTTGAGCCAGAACTCTGCTTTGGGCTACCTTGACTGTAGCCAAAATCAGCTGACCACGCTCGACATGAGTCACAACCCTGAGTTGGGTGCGATACAATGCTTTAACAACCAGTTGACCATGCTCGACTTGAGCCAGAACCCCAATTTGGGAACAATTATTTGCAATAACAACCGCTTGACCTCGCTTGACGTGAGCAACAAGCCCGCATTGGCTTATGTTTCATGTTATGAAAACAGAATCAATGGCGTGAATATGGAGAATTTGGTTGCCGGTCTGCCAACAGTGCCAAGCGAAGAAATGACCGACTACGGCTACTTCTTTGCGATTGCTCCTTATTCAAGCACCGAGCAGAATGTCATCACCACCACTCAAGTGGCAACAGCGACAGCCAAACATTGGTATGTGTTTGATGATGGCGGAGCAGAATATGGCGGCAGCGAGCCTATTGCCTTAGGTTTGCCTATCGATTCCTTCAATTTCCCTGATGAGAACTTCCGTAATTGGCTGTTAACACGCTCCTATGGCAGCGACGGTTGGCTCACCGATGAGGAGATTGCCAGTGTCACCTCTATCGATGTTCATAGCAAGAATATTACAGACTTGACGGGCATTGAGCATTTCACAGCCTTGACAGAGCTTCACTGCGGCTTCAACCAGCTGACCGCGCTTGACGTGAGTCAGAACACAGCTTTGACGAACCTTTACTGCTTTAACAACCAGCTGACTGCGCTTGACGTGAGCCACAACCTCGCTTTGGGCGACCTCCGTTGCAACAACAACCAGCTGACTGCGCTTGACTTGAGCCAGAACTCCGCTTTGGGCTACCTTGACTGTAGCCAAAATCAGCTGACCACGCTTGACATGAGTCATAACCCCGAGTTGGGAGCGATACAATGCTTTAACAACCAGTTGACCATGCTCGACTTGAGCCAGAACCCCAATTTGGGAACAATTATGTGCAATAACAATCGCTTGACCTCGCTTGACGTGAGTAACAAGCCCGCTTTGGCTTATGTTTCATGTTATGAAAACAGAATCAATGGCGTGAATATGGAAAATTTGGTTGCCGGTCTGCCAACAGTGCCAAGCAATGAAATGACTGACTACGGCTACTTCTTTGCGATTGCTCCTTATTCAAGCACCGAGCAGAATGTCATCACCACCACTCAAGTGGCAACAGTAACAGCCAAACATTGGTATGTGTTTGATGATGGCGGAGCAGAATACGGTGGCAGCGAGCCTACTGCAGTGCCAGGCGATGTGAACGGCGACGGTTCTGTGACTGCCGCTGATGTGACAGCAATATATGATTATTTGCTAAATGGTGACTTAACCTATATTGATACTCTTGATGTTAATGGTGATGGTGTCGTTACATCAGCTGATGTGACTATGCTATATGATATTATGCTAGGGAATAAATAAAGGTAATTCATAAGAGTTTGAATGATTAAACCCAAATCGGTCATTAAGCCGACGAATGTTTGCCTTTTAGGTCTTTTTATGTCATAACAGCTTTATTTTTGCATTTTGTTTCAGATGTTGTTTCGCCATAGCCCGCTATGCCTTCAACAACATCTTTACAACCTACTAAAAATAAATTCTGTTCTAACATAAATCCTAATGACCGATTTGGGTTAAAAAAGATTTTCCCGAAGCGACACAAAAGCCGTTTCGGGGAAGTCTTTTAAAATGTGTAAGCATACAAGATAGCTACTATCTCCTATTATTGTTGTCTTAATTATCTTTAAGGGTCTCATCTTTAACTGTGAGTATGATCTTTTTTGGTAGCATAGAAGGGTTAAACTCATAAACTTCATGTCCATAGCATCTTGTATATAAAGATGTGTAAAGGGAGGGTACTTTTAACTCGAAATAGCCATCTCTGTTTGTTGTTACTCCTTTATTGAGCTCGCTTGTGATACCAACCAATACATTATATAGCGGTTCACAAGCATCGTTGCCATAAATGTAGCCTTTAACTATATAGGAGTCTCCATCTTTAGTGACAGTAGTCTCTTGTAAAGTGTAGCTCAAGTCACTCTCCTTTAAGGGCTCAGGTGATTCAAACCAAGTATATCCCATAGTGTTAAGTTCTGGCATCTGGTCTCGTCCAAAATCATTTGAAGGATGCCAATTGATCCACTCATTTCTTGTTTGTTCAAGAGCGTATTTTACTGCTGGGATAAAACGACTATTGGGAAATTGTGCGATATAATCTTCATAGTAGTACGTTTCGCAATATCCAAGCATTAATTGAACAAGCAATGCTCCTGCTTCCTCATTATCCTTATACTGCTCAAAGTATTTCCTTAAAACATCAGGCCTACATTCAGAACCAAACAATCTTAAAGAATGTAGTGGCGCCCATTTAGTATCTATCAACACATTGAAGAAGAATGTGCTGCCAGGTTCACACATATCGAGTAAGTCACTGAGGACTGAATCATTATTGCACAATTTGTATCCTTCGAGTGCGAGGAAATGATAGAGAGATGGACACATATTTAGGCTGTTGAGCTTAATGATACCTTCGTAGTCACTCAATTTTTTTGTAAGAAGGTCTTTCTTGTCAGCTAACGACAATTGCACCAACTCGTTTAATTTATTTCTAATTTGATCAAAAGTCCACTCATTATAGTTAGGAGATAGTGGTGCTGTTGACGAAGAGTTTTCTTCATATAAGTTATCCTTAAATAGAAATTGACCATGATACCTTTCACGGAATCTTGTCAGCACACGAGCCTCGACATAATAAAGAAGAGCCTTAATATCGTTTCGCTTCTCATTTGCAGCAACTTCTTCAAGATGTGGAATAATAACTTCGATATTCTTCTTTGATAGATTACTTAAAAGAAGCGAATTTAAAATCTCATAATCAACTAATTGCTTGCCATCACCGTTCTTAAGCACTTCTTCTCTATTTGGAATAATGCCACGCAGATGTCTAACTCTATCGTCTCGTTTATATGGATTTCTTATTACTTTGGGTTCACCAAAAGCATTCTTATATGGCAAAGACATACTATTTTGTGGTAAAATAATGCCCATTATGCTGTCATTAAATATTATTGAATCTTTTGCCGGGGTAAAAGGACAGTCAACTGGCTTGCTGTGATAAGTTGTCGTTCTTGTATTGTTCCTTAAATCAACAACAATCGTTTTATTTTTATCCATATACACACTACCATGACCACCACATCCTTGTATAGCCCAGCCACTTGGCCGATTAAATATATAACCTTGAGCAGGATCGCTTAAAACATTGTTTGGCACTGTGTCTTGTGCAAAGGCCGATACAATTGCCACAAAGGCTGTCACAATTGATATTATAGTTTTCTTTACCATGACAACAAAGGTTTGATTAGTCAATGGCAAAGATATTAAATTGTTGATTATCACAATAATCTATAAACATTATTTAATCTCATTTAACCTCGCTTATATAAATTAATCTAAGAGTCCCCCACAAATGACAAAAATTATTCAATTTTATTTAAACTTAAAATGGGAAAGACAATAGTAAAGGTTAATTTTCGAACTTTTTTTGTTTAAAGACTTGGATAATTAATATATTATATGTATATTTGCACAAAATTTCACAAGTAAAATAATTTGCAAAATGAAATATAATATTAAGACAACGACAGATTATCTTGCTGAACTGACAGGCTATGAAATAAGGAAACTTACTCACACCAGAAGAGATGATGATAAGCTTCCATTGGCAATCGCTTCTTCCTATACTCTTTGCGATGTAGAGTTTATGTGTACTATAGTTACCATTGCTAGACCTACAGAACTAGAGGAAATTACTCCAATGCAGCTGGCAAAACATCAGGCAAAGATGATGGAAATATTCCACCATCCAGTTGTCTTTGCCTTAGAGTCTGTAGAATCCTATAATATATCTCGGCTTACCCGTGCAAAGGTAAATTTCATTGTACCAGGGAAACTTATTTTCATACCAAGCCTGTTGATTGTATTACGCGAACTGAAAAACAGCGCCAAAGTAATGCCACATAAGATGCCTCCAGTAGCTCAAATGCTTGTGCTCTATCATATTGAAAAGAGAACAATTGATGGGCTTAACACTTCTGAGATAGCAGAACTTACAGGTTTGGCATATCCAACCATCAATGTTGCTCTTCGATGGCTTAAGCTCAATAACACCATCACCCTTGTTGGCGGCAAGCAAAAACATGTTCAAATAGCACTGAGCAAGATTGAGCTTTGGAACAAATCCCTTCCATTGATGTCGTCCCCCATCGAACGTATTATCTTCACCGATACAAAACTGGCAGGAAGTTTGATGGCAGGCGAGACTGCAATGGGGCATTACACAATGCTAGCAGAACCTGTTACTCCAATTATAGCAATCGATAAAACTATAGCTAAGAAAAATGCTGCCTTGATGAACAAACAATATGGTGACATAAAGGTGGAGGTATGGAAATACTCTCCAGCGTTGCTGTCTGATGATGGATGGGTGGACAGACTTTCGCTCTATCTATGCATGAAGGATAGCGAAGACGAAAGAATACAACTCGAATGTGACACCTTAATTGAAGAAATGAAATGGTAACTGGAATTGAACGCTGGAAGCAATACTTCAAGGATTATAAAGACAACTACGTGCTCATAGGTGGTGCTGCGTGCAATCTGCTTGAAGATGAACTTGACATGAATCCTCGTGCGACGAAGGATCTTGACCTTATACTTGTGGTTGAAGCCCTCACTCCTGACTTCGGATTGCGTTTGTGTGATTTTATCAAATCTGCCAATTACTCTGGCCGAAGCAAAGGAGAGAACGAATTCAAACACGAATACTATCGTTTCACAAATCCTGAGGATAAGACATATCCTAAGCAGATAGAGCTTTTTGCGCGGAATACAGGAATCCTAAATATGCCATCCGATGCTCATATAGAGCCAATAAGTATTGGAGAAGACCTCTCTAGCCTGTCTGCTATCTTGATGGACGATGACTACTATACATTTACCATAGAGCATAGCAGAATCATTGAGGATATCCATATTGCAAGTCCCGAAGCTCTCATTTGTCTGAAAGCGAAAGCATACACTGAGATGCTAGATAGGAAAGCAGAAGGCGAGCTAGTCGATAGCCGTGATATTGAAAAGCATAAGAAAGATGTCTTCAGACTGATTGCAATGCTGTCACAGGACTCGCGCTTCACACTCTCCGAGAAATTGAAAAATGACATGAGAGATTTCTATCAAAGAATAGGGAAACTGCCTGACAGCGTTTTCTTTAAAAATGCAGGACTAAGAGGCTTGAATGCACCCCGCCTTCTTGACCTCTTCAACATGGCTTTTCTGAATTGAGATTTTTTAGGCGCAGACCATTGATACAGAAAGACTTTCCAGAAGCGATGCCGTTTCGGGGAAGTCTTTTCTTAATGCGTATTTTGTTTAAACAAAGTAAATTTGAGATTTAAAGATTATATGCTTCAGCGAGTTCCGAGTAGAAGTTGATGGGCGAGTTGCTGAGCTCCATATCAACGTATGGTATCTCTCCCTCACGCAGTCGGCGCATACACTCTTTATGCCTGAAATTGTTATACAGGTACGACAGCAGTAAGGCAATGACAACCTCGATGAAATTATTATGGCCACATCACACTATTTATTCATTTCATTCTAAAAACCACTACAGTAAAACTTGCACTGCTTAACAATAATCATTATATTTGCGGTTGGAATTAAAACTCTTTTATTATGAAAAAATGCTTTACAATCATAATGGCGGTTTTATGTATATGTGCTTTCAGTGTGAACAATGCTGATGCCAAAACCAAAAAACGAATTAATGGCTCTTCTAAAATAAAATATGTATATTGCAAATTAGAAGGAGACTTGTCCGGTTATGGAATTGAGTATCGCACATTGGTAATAAATGCCAATAAAGGATACTTTGTAGATAGTAATGGCATTAAAAATAAAATAAGGGTTATAAAGATAAGCGGTGATTATATGGAAATTGCTGTTTCTGATAATCCTCGAGATCTTGGTTCTGAAGAACATGGCTGGATGTATGGGAAATTATATGGACAAATATCAGGAACAATTTCGGGAAACAAGGCTTATTTAGATTCTTTCTGTGGAAAATTTAGTCATTGGTATGGTTACGATTCGGATTTCAATTTATTGGATTATACAGGTGACTAATTTATACTTGTGATGGATAGAAGTACCATTAATTTTGACTTCGCAGACTTAGAATATGAATTAGGGAGGTAGAGATTGTTGATACTAATTAGAAACCCAAGAAATATTAATTTTTTAATTTTATTTTTATGAAAAAAATTGTTCTTTTATTATTATTGTTTTTCACAGCAAGCAGTTTATTTGCTGTTGATTATTTAGATGAGTTAAACATGTATTCGAGGTATGATAAAACCAATGTCAGTGGTAATATTATCAGTTCCTCAAGACGTACAGCAGCGAATGATCAAGTTATTTACACTTATGTTTATGACAATGGATGGGAAAAGACTCTTTCTATTGGTAAATGTGCCTATTGTTTTGGCTCTGGACGATGCTCAGCATTTCATGGATTTGGCATTTGTATGATGTGTGGTAATTCTTATAAATGTAACAGATGTGGAGGTACTGGCCGAAGTATTACATTTCTTGCCAGCAATCCCAAAACCGGCTATTACGTAGGAACAGATGGAATATTGCGTCAAAGCGGCGGTGGCAGTTCAAGCTACAACAATGGTGGCGGCAGTTCCTATGGAGGTTCATCATCTTCTTCTTCCAGTAGTTCATATACCAAATGTAAAGAGTGTGGTGGCGGCGGCGGATGCAGAAAATGCAATGGTACAGGCACGGTATATTATCCTAACCCAAGTGGGTCTTCATACCAAAAATGCCCTTCATGTAATGGTTCTGGAAGATGCTATATGTGCCACGGTTCAGGAAGATATTAATTCTTTTTCATACAAGAGGTTGCCCCGAACGCTTATTGCCAATGCGTTTCGGGGCATTTTCTTTCATCGTATAGTTATTACGAGTTCAAGCCCAACGTGGTCGCTCATTTTTAAGTCTGCATCGAGTAGTTTAAATGACTTCTCATCCACATTGCAATATGCATAGTCAAGCATAAAAGGTTCAAAATGATGATAGTAAGTCGGCTTTGTTTCCTCACCATACTTCTCTCCATGCTACTTTCCTTGAAACTTCTTGTATCTCGACCATTCTTTTTGGATGCTGTTATCGTGGTTGCCGATAAAGAATTCAGCTTGTGGTTCTTCTTTGAATGGTGCCCAATTTCCGCAGATGATGCCATCCTGGGCGATTATTGGCTGGAAGATGCCGCTATTGTTGTGGGCTTTGTGCCGGTATTCGGGTGGAAGTACGATGTCGCGGCTCTTGTATCCGATTAGATATTCATCGTACGGTGGAAGCATGAGGTATTTTCCTTTCCTGAATCCGCGAGTGCGGCAGTTATCGGTCAGATAGAACTCTCTGCCCTTCCATTTTTCCAGATGGATTCTGTCGCTCAAGAGTTCTATGCCTCTGCGGCAGTCGCTGACGTTCAGCCCAGACCACCACACAAAATCTTCAAGCGTGGTAGGTTGGCGACTCTGAAAGTATTTGCGGGTGAAAATCATCAAAGCCTCGTCTCGGTCCATATTTGGCGACGGTTTCACTTTATCAGCAGTCAGAGCGTAAGTGGCTTTCATCGGCAGAAGGTCACCGCTACAGAGAGTGCCCGACATCTCCGCCATACGGATATGGTACGACAAGCGGTGATTATCTATCTGCAGCCCCTTTGATGCCAGCGCATGCACGAAATCCTCTTTCGTTGCAGACCCTTCGTCGGCTGCTGTTTGAGCGAGAATTTCTCTGATTCGCATCAGTTCCTCATCGGGAATGGAAATCTTGTTACTGCTCATCCATCCCTTCGTGACAGCAATAGCCTTGTGCGCACAGAGACCAATCATCATCCAATAGTCTTCGGCTGACACCAGTTGCCAAGTGCCACGCATCAAATGCAGACGGATAATCCGCCCACTGTCGAAAGCCTGTTTGAACGCCTTCGCCGAAGGCTTACGAGTGCGCATCTCCACCGCCCACTGCATCATGCGATACTCCTGTGCTTGCACAGCACCCATGTGCTCCACTACTTTGGCAGGGTCATCAAACTGTGGCGCAACAAGCTGCTGACTAAGAAGACGTATAGATACAGGATTCATGATGATTCATGAGTCTGTTGTGATGAGGTTATTCTGGAGTAAAGTTGAAGGTGATCAGGTCGATGACTTTTCTTGCAGCGTCATTTAAGTCCTCACATTCATAGAGTTTGGTTGATGCGTTTGTCTGTTGGCAAAAAGTCAGTGGATACCAGCATGGAGTGTGAAGGTCGCTTTCGGTCTCCTCATCGTCGTTGTGCTTTACATAAAAAAGATGAATGGTTTTTTGTAGCGAGTTCGCATACATGATTTCGGCGATTGTGCCAGGGCAAGCCGCATCGTCGAGCACAAAGACGGCATCGGTACATCGTTCTATCATTTCCTTTTCACACAATATAATGTCTTCGGCCTTCATGGTTTCAGCCTCGAAATAGAAGGGGCCGATATACATAACGTCATCATTAATGCAAACACCACTCATGTCCTTGGGTTTGAGCAATGCTTGAACACTACCAAGAATTTGCGACCTATAGTCCTCGGCAGCTGCAATCTCATAATCCTCGTCACGATAGTCGAAGCCGAAAGCTCCTCCGAAAAAGAGTTTATATTGTGTGTCCATAAGTGAAGGTGTTAATTTGTTCTTGAAAATAGGCGTTGATTGTGACTGCAAATATACAACATTCTTCTTACTATCGCAAAAAGATTGTGCTTTTTTGACTATGTCACCAGAATCAATTGTTGGAATCAATTGTTGGAGATTTTTGTCTCTATCGTCGCCACAATATATTCGGAGCGAGTGCCGATGCGATATTTTCCTCCCCAGATGCCGAGGCCTGATGAGATGTAGTAGCGAGTGTCGCCTTTCTCATAGTATCTCCAAGCCTTCTCATACATGTGGTGTACCAGCAGACTGATGGGCCATACTTGCCCCTCGTGGGTGTGTCCGCTGAATTGGAAGTCAACACCTACCTTTTGTGCCTCTTCGAGTTTGTGGGGCTGGTGGTCGAGCAGAATCATATACTTTGAGCTGTCAACATTTTCGAGCAGGTGTTTCAACGGTTTGCGCTTGCGGTTAAAGATGTCATCACGTCCAGCTATCACAATCTCGCCCACGGTTACAGTGCTGTCGCGCAGCAGGGTGATGCCTGCATCTTTGTAGAAGTCGAGAGTCTTGTCGATACCAGTAATATATTCATGGTTTCCCAAGCAGGCGATGACTGGTGCTTTGAGCAGGTGGAAGTCGGCCGCCATGTTCTCTTCAATCAGCGGTCTCGCATGTCCGTCTATGATGTCACCCGCAATTAGAATCAAGTCAGGCTCTTCGTCATTAATCATTTTCACCCAGCGTTGAAACTCGGCTTTGCGGTTGTGATAGCCCAAATGCAGGTCGCTCACCATGACCATAGTTATAGGTTTGGTAATTGTTTTGTTGGTGTCAAGTGTCATCGACTCGCGCACTTTGTTGTTATAGTGGATGTTGCCATACACGAGCAAACCAGCAATCACCGCAGTAATCACGCCAGCAGTCCAACCATTGTCGTGAAGCCATTCTTTGGGAACTAAATGCACCAGTCGCCCTAAATCAAGTAAAATAAATGCGATGAGCAGATACAAGAAAACAATGAGCCATGATGTGCTAATGTCGTAGGCTGCAGATGCAAGATTGAGTGGCATGCGATCGTAGGCTCCAAATATTCCTGTGAACATCATCGCCAGTGCAGCAACCATTAATGCAACCACTGTCCATTTTGCCCATGTGGGGAATGGTAGAAGGTGATAAATGTGCCACAAAACATAAACGTTGGCAAGTATCGCAACAATGGGAATAATGATAAATCCAAGTTTCATTGGTATGTAAAATTTGTAGGTTTGACATGCAAAATTAGTCATTTTAATTATTATTCACGTCAATAAAGCAGATATTTCAAATATATTCATTATTTTTGTCAAAAATTTTTATCAATCATGAGAAGTAAATTAATATTATTAGGGATTATTTCGCTTATGGCAAGTTTTTCAATAGGTGCTGAGGAGCTTCCTGCACCACAGACCACAGGAGGCAAGCCACTCATGCAAATGATGAGTGAACGCAAGTCGAGTCGTGACTACAAGGAGAACCAAACAGTATCGAAGCAAGACCTAAGCAACATGCTGTGGGCTGCTTGGGGAATCACTCACGATGGCAAGCGCACCATTGCCACAGCAATGAACCGCCAGGAGCTGGTGCTCTATGTTGTCACTCCCACCGAGGTGAGCCGATACAACCCCGAGGCAAACACTCTCACTGTTATCAACACTGGCGACTACCGTAAGTTTGCGGGCATGCAAGACTTTGCCTTTATTGCTCCCATCAACATTGTGCTTGCAGTAGACACCAAAAAGCAGGACAAAGTGGAATTCCAAGCCTATACTGCCGGTGCCGCATCACAGAACATCTATCTATACTGCGCCCAAGCAGGTCTCAAGACTGTGGTTCGTGCAGGTTTCGACCGCGACAATTTGCCTCAGGTTTTGAAGCTGCCAAGCAATGAGCGCATTCTGTTTGTGCAGACAGTAGGTAAGTAATCCTTGGTCTCATGGTCTTAAAGAAAAACCTTTTTGTTGGTGCTTTACTTGTCGTTGCTGTAGTGGCGATGACACTTGAATCGTGTAAGAAAGAGAAACATTATCACGACTATTTCGATAAGAGCCAGCTGGAGTATATCGATAAGTTGGGCAATAAACCCAAATTTGAAGACAAGCATCTTCAAAACGACACATCGATGCTTGACAAGGACGGATTGCATCGCATCGTCACCTATCCTTTACCTGGAAACTATGAAGAAATCTTCGTGGATTACAATAAGGAGCAATTGCCTCATGCCACCCGTAATGGTATTGAGCCAATTGAAAATTTACACGATGCCTACCACTTGCGTCAGCCGTTAGTAAAGATTGCTTCTTGCGAGGCCTATAAACTCGACTCGCTCACTCACTCGATGCCATATTTGGTGCCTAAAGCTGCATTGCTGCTTGAGGAAATAGGGTGTGCTTTTACCGACTCGGTGTGTGCTCGTGGTGGCAGTCCTTACCAAATGGTGGTTACAAGCTGCACCCGTTCTCAATTCACCGTTGGCAAGCTGATGAAGGTGAACGGTAATGCCTCGGCACGCTCATGCCATATGTATGGCACCACTTTCGACCTCAGTTGGGTTCGCTTTGAGCCTTATCACAATAACTACCGCATCAATTATGAGGACTTGAAGAATGTGCTTGCGCATGTACTTCTCGACTTCAAGAACAAGAAGCGATGCACTGTTCTCTACGAGAGTGGTCAGTGCTGCTTCCATATCACAGTAATATAAACTTTATAGAAACTACATATTTCATAAACCTAATTAAAAAAATGACTGAACAAACAGCAGTTGCCAATTATTTAAAATATACTGGCAAGAAATCGTTCAACTTTACCACAGCACTCATCGACATGGACGGAGTGCTCTTCGACTCAATGAAAAATCACACCCGAGCTTGGGTGAAACTAATGAAAAAGAACGGCATCAAGTGCACACGCGATGAGTTCTATATGTATGAAGGAATGACGGGCCGCGACATTATCAAGATGAAATTCAAGGATGGAGCGGGTAAAAATGTTACTGACGACGAGGCACAGGCTCTCTATAAGGTTAAAACACGATATTTCACCGAACTTGGCGACGTTGAGGTGATTGAGGGCACTTTGCAGGTGCTGCAGGCTCTGCGCCAAGCTGGTATCAAATGTGTGCTGGTCACAGGTTCGGGTACACAGTCAATGCTTGACCGCATCGACACCGAATATCCCGACATCTTTGACGAGCAGCGCATCACCGCTGCCGACGTAAAGCGTGGCAAGCCAAATCCTGAGCCCTATCTCAAGGCGATGGCAAAGGTGGGTGTTCAACCCAATGAGTGCTTGGTGATAGAGAATGCGCCATTGGGAGTTCAAGCGGGCCACACGGCAGGCTGCTTTACTGTTGGCGTTACAACTGGACCTATTCCTGAAAAAGATATGTACAAGGCTGGTGCCGATATGGTCTACAAGGACATGGCGTCGCTGCTTGAGGCTATTCCTACCTTGCAGGAGGCCTTCAAAATCCAGAAATGACAAGAAACGTGCAATATAGCAATCAAGTGGATGCCACCCTCAACACTATTATTGGGGGTGGCAACTACCACTCGGTGGTAGCGCTTGTGGATGAGAACACACGTCGGCACGTGCTGCCACGCCTTGGCAGTTTGGCTAATGCTGCTATTATAGAGATTCCTGCTGGCGATGTTAACAAGACACTCGACACGCTCTCACACGTTTGGCAAGAACTTGAAAGCTGTGGAGCTACGCGAAGGTCGCTGCTGGTGAACCTGGGTGGGGGAGTGGTGACCGACCTGGGAGGAATGGCTGCTGCCGCCTTCAAGCGCGGAATGCACTTTGTAAATGTTCCCACGACACTGCTTGCCGCTGTAGATGCCTCGGTTGGAGGCAAAACTGGCGTCAATTTCATGGGACTCAAAAATGAGATTGGAGTTTTTGCTATGCCAGATGCTGTGATAGTGAGCACCACATTTTTTGATACTTTGCCACAACAAGAACTCAAGTCGGGTTTTGCCGAGGTGCTAAAGCACGCAATACTATGCAGCCGTGACGAGTTCCAGCAGTTGTTGCATATTGACTTATCGCATATCGAAAAAGACCAGCTGTTGGAGCGTCTGCAGGCATCGGTCAAGATAAAGGAAGACATTGTGGCGCAAGACCCCACCGAGCAAGGCATTCGCAAGGCTTTGAATTTGGGACACACCGTAGGACATGCTTTGGAGAGTTGGGCAATGGAAAATGACAAGTCTGTGCCCCATGGATATGCTGTGGCGTGGGGGCTTGTTGCTGAGGTAGTGCTCTCGCACATGAAGCTCGGTTTCCCAAGTGGAGACCTATACTCTCTGGCTCACTTTGTGAGAGAGAACTACGGCGCTCCTGCTATCACTTGCGACCATTACGACCGCTTAATTGACCTCATGCGTCACGACAAGAAGAGCCTTGACGGCGAGATAAATTGTACTCTGCTGAAGCAGTGCGGTAGCTTTACTATTGACAATAGCATTGATGCAGAGTCAATGAAGTCAGCTTTAGATATACTGCGTGACCTGATGGGGGTGTAGCAATAAAAGGAATCAAAGGAGTTAAAAGAATAAAAGGAATTAAAGGAGTTAAAAGAAAGAAAGGATGAAAAAACTTCATCCTTCCTATTTCATCTTTCCTATTTTAGAAATCTACCTATAGCTAATGTATACTGTGTACTTGGGCGACTCATTGGTGGTGTAGCTCTTTACATAGCCATCGCCATCAAGTTCATAAGTGATGTTGTAGCGTTTGAGCTCGATAACTCCAGGAGGTGTTGTCTCGTCTACTTGTGTGTAGTCGCTATCCTTCTTTATCACAGTTGGCAGATAAGTGCTGGTGGCACCAAAGAGACCAGCATTGCGCATAATTGCGCATACAAATTTGGTAAACGTAAATGATTCGTTGCCAACCACGTCAATGCAACCCTTATTCAAAGGAGCGCCCACTCCGTATTCATAGACTACGCTGTCCTTCTTGTTCACGCCATAACTTTCCCATTGCATGAGGTTGCCATTTAACCATGCCACCTTTGTGACATCGGTAGAGGATGGTGTTAAAATCTGAGCAATCTCTATTTCGTTGTCGGAGGTATATTGCAACGCGGCTGCTGTGCGACCTGTTGACTCGTTTTTGAGACGGGTTATAGTTCCTAAACTGTTCACCTCAAATGAGTAGGTCACATCTTGAATGCTCTTGTCGCAGATGATTGCGCCATTCTTGTAATCGAAGTAGATTGTCTCCTCGTTGTCTTTTTTCCCATCCTTGTCATAATCGGTCACCACATTCACGCTCTTGAGATGGTCTCCGTCGTAGTTTGCTGTCGCTACGATTGAAGCTTTGTTTGATATTTGCTCTATCTTGCTGATTGACTTGTGCCCAGCTGCAAACTGAGGATAAATCATATTGAAGTCCCGTGTGAAGGTGCTGATAGGCTCATCGTCGCCACACGATACCATCGCCACAGCAAATAATGCTATTACTAAATATTTAAAAATCTTCATAGTTTATTGTGTTTTTTAGTTATTGACTGCAAAGTTAGCAACTAAAACCACACTTCCCAAACGATTAAGCAAGTTTAACCTTTTTGGTTGAGGTGGGCTGTGTTGCAATTGTGCGTCGTGCATTATGAATTGTGCATTAATTGTGCTACCTTTGCAGCGTTTTTTGTGAGAAACTGATGAGACTATCGAAGATAAATAAAGAGATAATGGCAATATCGCTACCGGCGATACTTGCCAATATTGCTGAGCCATTGTTAGGGCTTCTCGACACGGGCATTGCTGGACACTTGGGGGCTCCGCAGTATATTGGTGCTGTAGCAGTAGGAGCGATGATGATGAACGTTATCTATTGGAATTTTGAGTTTCTGCGCATGGGAACCTCGGGCATTACAGCTCAAGCCTACGGTAGTGATTCTCTTGAGGCTCAAGTGGCGTCACTTCGTCGCTCAGCTTTTATCGGTCTGGCATCAGGCATTGCCATAGTGGCGCTTCAAGTGCCATTGCGATGGCTTGTTTTGTGGATTATTGGCCCAGGAAGTGAGGTTCGCTTCCTTGCCGAGACCTATTTCTCTATTGTGGTGTGGGGAGCTCCAGCCGTATTGTTTACAATGGCACTAAAGGGTTGGCTATTAGGTATGCAGGATTCGCGAAGTCCGATGCTCATTTCCATTGGTGTCAACGTGCTCAACGTAGTGGTGAGCCTCGTGGCAGTCTTTGTCCTCGACATGGGGTTCAAGGGTATTGCTGTGGGGACACTCACTGCCGTGTGGGTAGGTGCTTTTTATGCAGTATGGCGCATTTTCCACAAGTTTTTGGATCATTCCAAGGCTCTTCGTGTTAGAGCACCTTTCACGCTCAAGGGTAGTGGAAAGTTTTTCAAAGTGAGTAGCGACATCTTTGTGCGATGCATCTTTATGCTTGCTGTGACCTTGTTTTTCACCAGTGCTGGTGCGCGCAGTGGTGATATAATCCTCGCGGCGAACTCGATGATGATACAGCTGTTCTTGCTTTTCAGCTATTTTATGGACGGCATAGCTTTTGCTGGCGAGGCGGTTGTAGGAAAGTATTACGGCGCTGAGGATTATCGCAATATGAAACGATGTGTGCGACAGCTCTTTATATGGAGCACGTCAATTACGATAATCTTTGTTATACTCTATAGTCTTTTCCCCTATGCTATTTTTACTATGTTCACTAATCAGACTGATGTTGTGGACGTGGCTATGGACTATCATTGGTGGTGCTCGGTGGTACCCATAGTGGGAATGGCAGCGTTTGTATGGGACGGAGTATTCATTGGCATCACAGCCTCTCGTGGTATGTTAATGGCGGTCTCAATCGCCTGCGCATTGTTTTTTTCACTTTATTATCTCCTTCCTGACTCCTGGGACAACCACGCGTTGTGGGCAGCTTTCATCAGCTTCCTCGCCACTCGTAGCATTGTCCAAACCGTTATATGGGCAATTAAGTGGGGAAAAAACTAGAGACAAATAATATTATCGAATAATCGAGCGATCGAGAATTCGTTCAATCGAGAAATAATAAAAAAACATGTCAATCGAGATAAAATCAATCAAGGGATACTACTACCTGGATTCCTGGGTAATGTCGCACATCATTTACCAAGCAACAATTAGTTTTTGCCAGCGTTATCTTAACAAACACAATGACCCAAGCGGTCGACTTTATGACCAAATGGTGATGGCAGCACGTAGTGCTCCAGCCAATATCGCCGAGGGATGTTCGCGCAGGCAAACCAGTCGTGAAGCCGAGATGCGTCTTACCGAGTGAGTTGCTCAGTGATTTCATGGCATTTTCCCTTACCTATAATATAGAACCTTGGCCAAAAGGTAGCGATAACTACCATGCGTTCCAAATGTTACAACTTGAGCGCCCAAATTATGGCGAGGATATAGAGCGCGATGCTTGGTTGCATGTTCAAGCACAACGCGAACGTTTTGCTCCTTGGGTTGAAAGTGACAATCTTGCAGTGAGAGTCAATTCATTAAAGCTGCTAATTAATCGCAACATAAGTATGCTGCAAAAACTGATTTCGCGTCAGTTGGAAGATTTTAAGTCATCAGGAGGATTTACCGAGGGCCTTAGCAAAGAGCGGATAAAGACACAAGCATCGCAGTCCATAGAGCAAGGGGCTCCAAAGTGCCCAATATGTGGAAAACCGATGATTAAGCGCACAATCAAGCGAGGCGCAAAAGCCGGTCGCCAGTTTTGGGGATGTTCAGGCTATCCCGACTGCCAAGGCACATGCGAAGCCTGAAAAGCTACTTCTCACTTAATTTTTGTATATTTGCAGTCTAAAAACGTCATTCAATGAAAATTGGCAATATAGATTTAGGAACAAAGCCTGTGATGCTGGCGCCGATGGAGGATGTGACCGATGTTTCGTTCCGTCAGATTTGTCGCGAGCAAGGGGCTGATATGGTCTATACCGAGTTCGTGAGTGCCGATGCGGTGATTCGCAACATCGACAGCACTTTGCGCAAGATGGTCATTAATCCTGGCGAACGACCTGCGGCAATACAGATTTACGGCCGTGAGGTTGGGCCTATGGTTGAAGCTGCCAAGATAGCTCAGGAAGCTAAGCCCGAGGTGCTCGACATCAACTTTGGGTGCCCTGTCAAGAAAGTGGCTCGCAAGGGTGCTGGTGCAGGCATGTTGCAGAATGTGCCTCTCTTGCTCGAAATCACACGCGAGGTGGTGAAGGCCGTTGACCTGCCAGTTACGGTGAAAACTCGTCTAGGTTGGGACTGCAACAACAAGATAATTGTGGAGCTAGCCGAGCAACTGCAAGACTGTGGTATCCAGGCGTTGACGATTCACGGTCGCACGCGTTCGCAGATGTATAACGGTGAGGCCGATTGGACTCTCATTGGCGAGGTGAAGAATAACCCACGCATGACAATACCCATCATTGGCAATGGCGACATTACTACACCACAAAAACTTGCTGTGTACTACGACCGCTATGGCGTAGACGGCATAATGGTGGGACGTGCCTCGATAGGCGCGCCATGGATTTTCCGTGAAATGAAGCAGTACCTTCTCACAGGCGAGATTCCGGAGATTAGCCGAAAGGAGAAAATGGCGTTGATTTGCCGTCAGATTGACGAGAGCATCGACCGCATCGACGAGTACCGCGGCATCCTGCACATCCGCCGCCACCTTGCCGCCACTCCACTGTTTAAAGGCATTAAGAACTTCCGCGACACTCGCATTGCCATGCTTCGAGCCAACACCAAAGCAGAACTTACCGCCATCCTCGATTACATCGAGAACGACATATTTCCTTTGTTAAAGGCATAATGCACAATGCACAATGCATAATGCGCGGGTACGTTCACTTCCTACTTTTTCCTTAATTATGCATTGAGCATTTCAAGGAATTGATCTTCGTTAATAATCTCAATTCCTAGTTTCTTGGCTTTTTCGAGCTTGGCTGGCCCCATGTTCTCGCCTGCGAGGATAAAGGATGTTGCCTTGCTGATGCTGCTCACATTCTTACCTCCATTCTGCTCAATCATTGCCTTGTACTCCTCGCGTGAGTGGTGCTGAAATACACCGCTAATCACGATTTTCTTGCCTTCGAGTTTTGTGGTTCGGTTTGCCAACTCCTCCTCGCTGAGCGCCATCTGCAGCCCTGCCCATCGTAGCCGCTCCACGATATCGCGGTTGCTGTCGATGTCGAAGTACTCAACAATGCTTTGAGCTATCTTGGGACCTATCTCGGGAATTGTGGAAAGCTCCTCGGCATTCATCTCCATCAAGCGGTCGATGTTGTGCACGTTGCGAGCTAGGACCTTGGCAGTAGTCTCGCCCACAAACTGTATCGACAACGCAAAAATCACCCTCTCAAACGGCACCTGCTTCGACTGCTCTATGCCGCGCATAATGCGCTGTGCGCTCTTGAGTTGGAAGCGGTCAAGGCCAACCAGTTTGTCGACAGTTAGATCATATAGGTCGGCGATATTGTTCACCAGTCCACTCTCATGGAGCTGCGCTGCCACTTCCTCGCCTATGCCGTCGATGTTCATGGCATGGCGGCCCACAAAGTGCTCGATGCGACCAGTGATTTGTGGCTTACATTCCCATTTGTTAGGGCAAACCCAAGCGGCCTCGCCCTCGATGCGCTGCAATGCTGTGCCACACACAGGGCAGTGAGTGACAAACTTCAACGGCTCAGCACCCGGCTCACGCTGCTTGGTGTCAACGCCTACGATTTTTGGGATGATTTCGCCACCTTTCTCCACATAGACCATGTCGCCGTCGTGGATGTCGAGCTGGCGGATAATGTCCTCGTTGTGCAGCGACGCGCGCTTGACGATGGTGCCACTCAGCAACACTGGCTCAAGGTTGGCTACAGGTGTGATGACTCCAGTGCGTCCCACCTCAAAGCTCACCGATTTGAGCTTAGTGCACTCGCGTTCAGGAGCGAACTTATAGGCTATAGCCCAGCGTGGTGATTTGGCGGTCGCGCCCAGGTTGAGCCATTGGCGTAGCGAGTTGAGTTTGAACACGAGTCCGTCGGTTGCCACTGGCAATGACTTGCGGTCTTTGTCCCAACGGGCAATGAAGTCGGCAACAGCGTCAATTGACTCCAGCACCTCGGTGTGGGCTATCTTGAACCCCCACGAGCGAGCCGCTTCCATCGCATCGGTGTGGGTTTTGAAAGGCAAGTTGTCGCCAAGCATAAAGTAGAAGTAGGCGTCAAGTCCACGACGTGCCACCTCGGCACTGTTTTGGAGTTTCAATGTTCCAGCAGCAGCGTTGCGAGGGTTGGCAAAGAGCGGTTCCTCGTTGAAGGCGCGTTCCTTATTCAGGCGTTCAAAGCTCGCCCATGGCAGCATTATCTCACCACGAACCTCAAATTTCGCGGGATAATCCATGCCTTTAGGCAGTTCCAATGGAATGCTGCGTATGGTAATGACATTGGCTGTAACATCGTCGCCACGCACTCCGTCGCCTCGTGTCACAGCACGCACCAGGCAGCCGTTCTCGTAGGTCACCGATATGCTTGTTCCGTCATATTTCATCTCACCGACGATTTCCATTGGCTCACCGCCAAGACCGTCCTCTGCACGGCGAAGGAAGTCCTGCACCTCTTCTATGCTGTAGCTGTTGCTCAGCGACATCATGGGACGCTCGTGCACTACCTGTTTGAAGCCTTGACTCAGGTCGCTGCCCACGCGCTGAGTGGGCGACAACGGGTCGGCAAACTCGGGATGTTTTTTCTCCAAGTCCTGCAACTCACGCATCAGGTGATCAAACTCCTGGTCGCTGATGGTGGGTTGGTTCAATACATAGTAGCTGTGGTTGTGACGGTTCAGAGTCTCACGTAACTCAATGATGCGTGCCTCGTCACCAGCGGGTTGCTCCTTTTTCACGGGCTGCTCCACCACATTATCATTATTCTCAAAATCGTCGAATAAACTGCGCTGAATATCCATTTAGTTATCGTTTTTTTCTTTTCTTTGTTGCAAATATAATCATTTTTCTTTTTATTTTTCTTTTATCGTTACTGAAAATCGTTTTTTTTGTTTCTTTTGGAGCTCTATATATTATTTTTGTGTAAATTTGCAGATTGTACAATAACAATTAAACATAAAAGAGATAATAGAGAATGAGAACTAATAGAAAATTATGGTTCGTTGCGATAGTAGCTGTGTTGCTGGCTTGCATGGCTGTGACTGTTGATGCCAAGGTGAAGAAAGGCAAGAAGAAAAAGGACGTAATTGTTTGTACGCACAAGTGTCCATTAGTGAAAGACACGTCTGGCAAAGCAAAAAATCTCACTTTCACAGTCAATGGCGTGAAGTTTGAGATGGTGCCTGTTGATGGAGGCTCTTATAAGACACAGAAATGTGATGAATATGATCCTACTGAGGAAAAAACCGTGGTTCTGAAATCCTATTATATTGGTCAAACTGAGGTCACTCAGGCACTATGGACGGCTGTGATGGGTGATAACCCCAGCAGATATAAAAATGACAAATATCCTGTGATGACTGTTAGTTTTGACAACTGCCAGGTTTTTCTCAATAAACTTAATGAACTCACAGGCAAGAATTTTAGATTGCCCAGCGTTGTCGAATGGCAGTTTGCTGCAAGCGGTGGCAACAAGAGCAAGGGATATATCTATGCAGGTAGCAATGATCTCAATAAGGTGGCTTGGTATGAGAATAACAGCGATGGTAAGCTGCATGTAGTTGCCACTAAAGCTGCCAACGAGCTTGGCATTTATGACATGAGTGGCAACGTGTTTGAGTGGTGCAGTGACTATGATAATGGCATTCGCTCCACGTCTCCTGATATTGGCCCAGGGCTGGCTGCACCCACGGCTTATTATTGTGGTGGAAGTTGGTTGTTTCCGCCAAAACACAACGAGATTAAGTATAAAGAAAGTGCAAGAG
The DNA here is from genome assembly GCA_905233845.1 of uncultured Muribaculaceae bacterium. GTDB lineage: Bacteria > Bacteroidota > Bacteroidia > Bacteroidales > Muribaculaceae > Sodaliphilus. The sequence goes on from CAJOFH010000037.1 coordinate 29,408, forward strand.
CTTTTGACAAAAACGATAATGTAGGTCTCCGGCTTGCTTTAGATAAATAAATGTTTCGATATAATATAACAAAGATGAAGATTTATAACCGAAGTTTATGGGTTGTCGCTATAGTGGCAATGTTGCTGATTGGTACAACAAGTGATGTTGAAGCCAAGGTAAAGAAGGGTAATGCAAAAAAAACTAACGCTACTACAGGCAAAGTTTCCTCAAAAACAACCAAGAAATCAAGTAGTAACAATTTGACTTTCACGGTTAAGGGAGTGAAGTTTGAGATGGTGCCTGTTGATGGCGGCTCTTACAAGATGCTCAACCGCGTTGGTTATGATGAATATGAAGAAAACGACGTCACTTTGAATTCATTTTACATTGGCCAAACCGAGGTGACACAGGAATTATGGAAGGCTGTAATGGACGAATTTACCTTCGACCCTAACGAGTTCAAGAACGACAAGTGGCCTGTTGCTAATGTGTCCCATATGAGTTGCGACGCCTTTGTTTATACTCTTAATAAACTTACAGGCATGCATTTCCGTCTGCCTACTTCTGCCGAGTGGCAATTTGCCGCACGAGGTGGCAATAAGAGTAAACACTATAAGTATGCTGGGGGCAATGATATTAATGAGGTTGCTTGGTATGAAGGCAACAGTGGCAGTAAGCCTCACAATGTGGCTACCAAGAAGGCCAATGAGCTTGGCATCTACGACATGAGTGGCAACGTGAGTGAGTGGTGTGCTGAATATGATGATGGCACTCGTTCCACCGATCCCAATGTCCCAGGTCGCGCTGTGCCCCAAGCCACATTCTACAATGGTGGTTGGAATAACACCGCTCAGGAATGTGAGATAAAATATATGGATATGAATGACGGTCAAAGCTATCCTTTCATTGGCCTACGTCTTGCTTTGGATAAATAAATGTGTGATGATTGAGAAAAACAAGATAAAACGTTGGCTGCAGTGGGCAGCCTGGCTGGCGGTGGTTGTGCTGCTTGTTGTTTTCTATTCCAACAAAGGAGACGACGATGAGACTGCACAAACTGGCGATGAGCAATCGCTTGTGATGTTTCCCGACGACGATAAAGGCAATGTTGGCACTAAGCAAGAGAAAAACGATGCGGTAGCAAATTATGAGAGTGTGATGCTTCCGCAAGGACTTAGCGACCGCGTGGTGAAATACAAAGGGTATACTGCTCATTTCAACAAGGAACTGCACATTCCCAACTGCGTCACCTACGAGATTACAGCCTCCGAGGCTCGTGGCAAGCTCGACCGCACTGGTGACTTCGAGCGCGACAAGAGTGTGGCTGGATGTCCCAACTGGTGGGACTACCGTGACTCGGGCTACGACCGTGGGCACATGGCTCCGGCCGGTGATATGAAGTGGGACGAGGAGGCGATGAACGAGACCTTCTACCTCACCAATGTGTGTCCCCAAGATGCCGCCCTCAATGCTGGTATGTGGAACGATATCGAGATGAAGGTTCGCGAGTGGGCACGCCGTGACAAGTCGCTCGTCGTGGTGACAGGACCTATTATGGGCAATAGCAGCGAAACTATTGGCCAGGACATGGACATCGCTGTTCCCGAAGCGTTCTTCAAAGTGATTTTGTCGCCCAACACCACTCCCAAGAAGGCGATTGCATTTATCTGTCCTAATCGCTCATGTGGAGGCACTATGAAAAGCTATGCTGTCAGTGTTGATGAGGTGGAAAAACGCACTGGCATGAACTTCTTCAACACCCTTCCCGATGATGTGGAAAACAGCATCGAGTCGTCTTGCAACCTAAACCAATGGCTATACCGATGATATTTGGCATCATTTTTGCTTAAATTCTCATGATATTAACTGAAAAATGGTGAAAATGATGAAGAAGTTTGGAAAATTTGGTGTGATATGCATCGCCACAATTATAGTGGTGTTGATGGTGTCGCTTTATGTTGACGCTCGGATGAAGTCGAACAAAATGTTGCGTCAAGCAATTGAGCAGCAGATAGGTCATGATTACTATCGTTATGGTGACGATGGGCAGTGGTTGTTCAAGTCAAATAAGAAGAAAAACAAAAAGAATAAAAAGCAAAAGAAGAATAAAAACAAGAGTTGGGAGCGTGAGCAGTTTTGGCAGAGACCGAACTATGAGAGCTACGCACCGAAACCTGCATCAAAACCAGCACCGAGAATAACTCCCAAAAGTGATAACAGACAGTTGGCATCGGCGACATCGCTCACCGATGTGCGCATCAATAGCCGTTACAGCAATGTGACAAAGCGCTACACTGCAATGACTGTGAACTTTAATTCAGCCTACCGTGTGCCAAACTGTGTGAGTTATGTGCTAACAAGCGGCATGATTGACATCACTAATGGACCTAACGCTCAAAATCGTCGCAACTACAAGTTCTATGCCGACAACTCGGTGAGAGGTTGTCCTGAGTGGTATGAATACAAGGGTAGCGGCTATGACCGTGGGCACATGGCTCCTGCCAACGATATGCGTTGGAGTCCTCAGTCGATGCAGGACTGCTTCTTGATGACCAATATCTGTCCTCAAGACCACGACCTCAATGGTGGTAGCTGGAATAAGTTGGAACTAAAAATCCATGACTGGGCAAAACGGCATGGCAAGATTATTGTTGCCACTGGGCCCATTTTCAACGGAAACAGCAGACGAATTGGCAATAACAATGATATTGTGGTGCCAGCAGGATTCTTCAAGGTAGTGCTTGACCCGACAGCCAACCGAGCCATCGGTTTCGTCTATGAAAACCATGAGGGTGGGGGAGGTGTCGCCCGCCATGCATGCTCGGTCGACGAAGTGGAACGCATCACTGGCCATGACTTCTTCAGCGCACTGCCCGACAATGTTGAGAGCCAGGTTGAGAGCACATTCAACTTCGACCAGTGGAATTAATTCAATGCATAATGCACAATTCATAATGCATAATAAGGAGGAAGTAGGAAGTAACTACTCTCAACTCTTCACTCTCAACTCTCAACTCTCCACTAAAAAACTAAAAAAACTGACAACTGAGATATGGACACAATTTGCGCAGTATCTACTCCTCATGGCATGGGAGGTATAGCGGTGATTAGAGTGAGCGGTGACGATTCTATCGACATCGTGCAGCAGCGATGGCGTGGTATGCTCTTAAGCGACATGGCCAGCCACACTGCACATCTGGGACACGTCCTTGACTCACATGGTGAAATCCTTGATGAGGCGGTGCTCACGCTGTTTCGTGCTCCAAACTCGTTCACCGGAGAGGATGTGGTTGAGATTTCGTGCCATGGCTCAATGTGGATACAGCAGCAGATTGTCAGCTCCCTCATCGATGCTGGATGCCGCGCAGCTATGGGTGGAGAGTTCACTCAGCGTGCCTTTGCCAATGGCAAGATCGACCTCTCACAAGCCGAAGCGATTGCCGACGTGATAGCTTCGCAGTCACGGGCCTCGCACCATGTGGCGATGAACCAGATGCGTGGCGCCTTCAGCCGCCAGTTGAGCACTCTGCGCTCTCAGTTGTTGCAGTTTGTGTCGCTTATAGAACTTGAGTTGGATTTCAGCGAGGAAGACGTTACTTTTGCCGATCGCTCGCGACTGACCAATCTTGCAGCCTATATTAAATCAGTCATTGACTCGCTGGCACAGTCTTATCAAGCGGGTAACGCCATCAAGAACGGCCTTCCAGTGGCTATCGTTGGCCCCACCAATGCTGGCAAATCAACGCTTCTCAACACCTTGCTGGGCGACGACCGAGCTCTGGTGAGCGATATCAAGGGCACCACGCGCGACGTTATAGAGGACACAATCGTGATGGGAGGAACCTTGATTCGCTTTATCGACACGGCGGGAATCCGTGAGTCGAGCGACGTTATTGAGAGCATGGGCATTAAGCGCTCGTTCAAGAAGATGGACGAGGCTCGCATCGTGCTCTGGGTGGTTGATGTTACTGCTCCAATAAGTGAATTGGAAGAATTCTACTCGCAAATTAAGGATCACTGCCAGGACAAGGAGGTGATTGTCGTCGTCAACAAGGTTGACGCAGGAAACTCTTTGCCAATTATCAATAAGCATATAGACCTGGATTTAACAATTGTCGAAATTTCGGCTAAAGAAGGCACGGGTGTGGAACACCTCAAGGAAGTGATAGTTGACATTGCTGCCCTGCCACAGGTCAATGATGAGAATGCAGTGATTGTGACAAACTCTCGTCACTATCACGCTCTAGTGAGAGCCAGTGAAGCTCTCGACCGCACTCTGCAGGGCTTGGAAAGCAGCCTCAGCGGCGACCTCCTGAGTCAGGACATCCGTGAGTGCATGCACTATCTGGGCGAAATCACCGGTGAAATCTCTACCGATGATATTTTAGGAGAAATATTCTCACACTTCTGCATCGGAAAATAGCTCTAATGAGGTATGTTAACAGGGTTCTGGAAAAATATTGTTTGTCCTCCCAAGTATATCAGTGACAAGAGGCTGAGAGCGGTTTTTGCAGGCAAGTGGGTCGTAATCACAGGGGCTTCTTCGGGCATTGGCGAGGCTTTGACGCTTAGATTGATAGGTGCTAAGGCACGTCTCTATCTCATTGCTCGCAATGAGGAAAAGTTGAAATCCTTGTGTGACAAGGCGCGTGAGAATGGATGCGAGGCACGTTATAAAGCTATCGACTTAAGGCAGCGCGAAGAACTTGATGCATGGTGCGAAACTCTCAGAGAAGAACTGCCCGAGGTGTCTTTCCTCTTTTGTAATGCAGGGAAATCAATCCACCGAAATATCAGTGATTCTATCGACAGGATGCATGACTTCGACCGTACTATGGATTTGAACTACCGTTCTATGGTGGCGTTGTCGCTTGCCTTAATGCCGTCGTTGCGTGAAGCTGGTGGGCACATTGTCTATACCTCCTCGGTGAGCAGCCGATATCCATTTGTTCCTGGTTGGTCGGCCTATCACTCATCAAAATGTGCCGCCAATGCTTGGTGCTGTACAGCTCGCAGAGAGCATAAAAAGCTTGGGGTGAAAGTGCAAGTGGCTTATATGCCACTGGTGCATACCCCCATGTCGGATGTGAATGAGGCTTATAAGAAACTGCCCGCTTATTCTGCCGATGAAGGTGCACGCATTCTGTTGAAGCTTGCGATGAGTAATAAGTTCAGATATAAGCCTTGGTGGGCACTTTAGTATTATGAGTAGAACAATATTTTCAAAATTACTCAAGCTGCACATTATCACTCCAGGAGGCATTTGTAATCTGGCCAGGAGTTTCTATCGTGATGGCATATCGCTGATGGCGCTGATGCGATTTTCTTCCATATACTATCCTGATCGATGTGCATTGGTGTCGGAAGGCAAACGGTATACTTACAAAGAGATGTATGATAATGCCCAATGCCTCGCCAAGTTGCTTTTCTGCGATTATGGCCTCACTGCTGGGATGTGTGTTGGCTTGTTGTGCCGCAATCACATGATGATGACGTTGTTGCTGCCGGCATTGTCTCGCCTTGGGGTGATAGTGAAACTGATGAATACCGACATGGCGTCAAGCAAGATGAGTGATTTGGCAGTTAACAACAAGGTTGATTTGCTGATTTATGACTCTGAGTTTCATGATAAAATCCCAAACGACTTGCCATGTAAAACAAGCCAGAGCGGAACTCTTTACAACGAGATAATGGATAGAGACCTCCGATGGAGTATTCCACGCATTAAGCAAGGCGGTGAGATTTCGGTATTCACAGGTGGTTCAAGTGGAAAAAGTAAGGAAGCGACGAGAAGAATGAATGTCACTCAATTCCTGCCACCACTCTACGCATTGCTAAAAGAACTACGTCTTGATGAGTACAACAGCGTGTTTCTTTCGTTGCCTGTGTATCATGGGTTTGGACTAGCCACGCTTGTGATGTCCTTCCTGATGGGTAAGAAGGTGTGCCTGATGAATCATTTTGATGCCGAGAAAGCCTTGAAAATCATTGATGAAGAGGAAATTGAGGTCCTTCCTGTTGTACCTGCAATGCTCGCCCGATTATGGCAAATTGATGAGGCACCAGCACTGATGAAAACGGTGAAATGCATCATCAGTGGAGGCGACCGCCTCGACAAGAAATGGGTAGATGTTACCACCGAACATCTTGGAAATGTGCTCTTTAACCTCTTTGGTACCACCGAGGCTGGATTTTTCATGATTGCCTCACCCGAAGACTTGTCACGCAATGAAGAGGTGACGATAGGGCGGCCAATTCGTGGCGTGAAATGTAAATTGCAAAATGTCGACAATCATGGAGTGGGCTCGTTATGGGTGCGTTCGGGCTGGGCAATGATGGGACTAAAGAATAAATGGCATGACACCGGCGACTTGGTATATCGTGATTCCGAGGGTTGTTATTTCTATCGTGGCCGAAGCGACAACATGGTAGTTTGTGGTGGTGAGAATGTCTTTCCCGAGAATGTGGAAAAAGTTATAAACTCTCACACCGATGTGCTGAACTCAGTTGTTTACCCTGTCACGGACCCACAATTTGGCACTGTGCTTAACGCTAAAGTTGAGCTGAAGCCCGACTCAACATTGACTTCCGAAACCATCAAAGAGAAATTGCGCCCGCAACTCTCACGTGCCGAGATGCCTCATCACATCACTATTGAGCCCATAACCACATCGGCAACAGGAAAACTGAAACGCAATTAAACCCAATTCGGTCATTAGGATTATCGCTTCACAAAGTGTGGGTGGTTTTCGTCGCCAAGGCTTGAATCGAAATAGAACCCCTCGTAGCTGAAACCCTGTAAATGCAATGGATTTGTTATGCTATTTTCAATGATATACCTTGTCATTGCTCCGCGGCACGTCTTTGCCCAAACGGCTTGCATTTTCAGGGCATTGCCTTTCTTTACATAGAACAAAGGCTGCACAATGCGCACCTCACGGCTCACGCGTTGCCAGTCTAGCAAATGCTGAAATTCCTCGGTGGCAAGATGGATGAGTATGCCGTTATCGGCTTTGACCGAATTGATAAGAATCTCGGTGAGGCGCGATTTCCAGAAACCAAACATATTCTTGTCTTCGCCACTCGGCAATTCCACACCACCTTCCAAGCGATAGGGAATAATGCCGTCAAGTGGTCTTAACATGCCATAAAGGAATGACATTATCCACAGGTGCTGCTGAGAGAAATTGAGTTGGTCGGCAGTAAGTGTCTCGGCCTTCAGGTGCTTGTAGGCTTGCCCATGATAAGCAAGGATAGCTGGCATTGCGTCTGTGGCCTCAAGGTGATGCATAAACCGCAGCTTGTTTTGCGTCGCTATGGCATGGCTGCACCCCAGCATCTCGGCAATCGTCTCGATGGGATAAGACGCCATGTCGCGAGCGAAAGCTGCAGCCTCGTTTTGAAACTGAGGTGTGCTCATGTCAACATTGGGCATCGACTTCAACTGGTCGTGCATTATTTTAGCCGAAGCGAGTATGATTTGCATAGCGTTTACTAATATTGCTTAAGATTATTATTTCATCCTTGCTTTCAAGCGTTGCCAGGCTGGAGCGTCGAAGAGGAAACACTGCCGCATGGTTTTCATCATCGCAGTGAAGCGGCTCATTGGAACTGTGAAACTCAACTCGTTCTCTCCAACCCATGGACGAACTGAGGGATCAAGTAGCCCAAGGAAGCATTGATGTCCTTGACGAGCATTTTCGGCTACTGTCATCGACACCACTGTGCTGCAGCCGGAGCCAAACCTGGTCACCACGGCATCGCTGTGATTGTTGTCATAGAAAGCCCATCCGCACAGCCCTGAGAGCATGTCGGGGGTGGCATAGAAGAGCACACCCTCGGCCCAGTCGAGAGATTCAACCTTGTCAATGCGCTGAAAATTAAGATAACGTTTTGTGGTCTTCTTTAGCTCAAGGCTATCGATGTAGTCAACCACCATTTCAGGTGTGAGTTTATATTTCTCTTTAAGCGACACGAAGTTGGGAACTCGCTCGGGCATATCGTCAAAGCCAGTGTAGAGCTTTCCTCCTCCGCACCCAGTCACGTCGGCATTAAGGCTCACACCATTTCCTTCGCGCGCTTCTTGAAGCCCTTTGAAGAAGCAGCCTCCAATTTTCTTGGTCTCGGCAATGACCGTGTTACTGTAGCCAAAGAGCAATGGCAGTTGTGCTGCCTCTCCAAAAGCCTCATGGTAGTTTTTGATAAATTCTTTAATATCTTTCATGAAATGTATATTTAGGGTTAAGCTCTCTTAAGAGATGTTTTAGTTATGGTTTCCACACGTGAAGTCCCTCGGCATATGCTAATGCGATTAATAGATTGAGGCTTTCTTCGTCAGGGTTATAAACTGTAATGTAATGGTCATCGCCAGTGATGGAAATCATGGCTTGAGCCTGTGTTAAAACAATGTTAAGCGGCTTGCGCTCAAGAATCATCTGCTCTAATACTTCGGGTGCAGGGTTCTCGGTCCACTCGTCATCATCAGGATGGCTCACCACTATGTTGTCATAGCAGTTGAGATTGAGCAGTAAGTCGGCAAACTTTTGGTAAATCCTTTCCACATGTGGGGATGTGAGCAGATGTTTCTCAACTGCGAAATACTGTCCTTTACCTTTGGCTGGGACTTGTTTGGGAAGAATGTCTATCACCCAATAGGGTTTATCCAAGTAATATTCTATTGTTTTGCTATTGTCACTCATTGTCAGGTGTAGGCATATTGTCCCAAAAGGAACGGAGTTCGGCGATTATTTCGTCATAGTCTTGCATGGTGAAGGTGCCATCGCCCATCATCATGATGGTGTAGTCGATGCCTCCAAACGAGCGACCCACGCCAGTGTCGCGGAAGCCGTTGCGCAGGTAGAAGGCATGGCGGCGACGGCGTATTGCTTGGTTCTCGCATACCTGCTCCGGACTCTCCATGTCGATGATGTTGGTTTTGTCCTTATACTTTTCTAAAAAAAGTGACAAGATTTTCTGCCCAACACCCTTTCCTCGCAGCTGATCGGGCACAGCGAAGTACCAGCCCCAATTGAATGAAGAACGCGGATACATTATGGTAAAGCCCATCAACGCCTCGCCATCATAATAGGCGGTGAAGTCTAGCGGCATCTTGTCGACCAGGGAATCTGCTCCTCTTCAGGAAACGCCGACTCATAGAGCTGCCGCAACGCCTCATCGCAACATGCCGCTGTTATTTGTTTTTCAATCACTGGTTTACGGCTTTAGGAGTCCAAGCATTGAAGAATCGTAGCACTTTCTCCTTGTTGTAGCTTTTGTCTTCCTCAAGGAAGCTGGAGTCCTGAATATGAATCACGTTGCCTTGTGTGTCGAGCACCACAAACACCGGATAGCCAAAGCGGCCAGGATTGCCCAAACGTTTCAGCATGGCTTTGTCGCGTGCCTCGTCGGTCGACTTGTGAGGATTGTAGCTCACATGGATATAGACAAAGTTGTCGTCAACAACCTTGGCAATCTCCTCATCTTTTGTGATGAAATCGGCAAAGCGCAGGCACCAGGGGCACCAGTTGCCGCCCACCTGGCAAATCACAAATTTGCCTTGCTCGTCAGCTTGGGCAATAGCTTTGTCGATTTGCTCCATCGGGTTGATGTCGTCGTTATAAACTTTCTTCAATTGCGCCTGAGCGCTGGTGAGCGATAGCACGGTGAGCGCTAGTGCTATGGTAAACAGTCGTTTCATTGGTACTTTGTGAAATTATATTTAGTTCTTAATTCGGTCTTTTTCTCCTCGCTTTGACTAGTGAAGAAGCCTTTCCAGCCGGGGCAGAAGTTGATGTGCCAGCGCCAGAAGCGGCCTAAGGCTGACTTTGGATTCTTGTCGTAACGAGCACGGAATTTGCAATTCTCGCAGTTGTGTGCCATAAGAAGATGTTTTTAATAATTTGGTGTAAAGATAGAGTAAAAACTTGAAATAGACAAAAAGGCTATGTCTTTTTTGCTTAAAAGACCATATTTTGTAATTTTGTGGGCAAAATGTATCTACTATGGCAATTATTGAGATTACATCGCTGGAACAGAGTGGAGTGGAGGTGTTTGGAACATTGACCGAGGCGCAGCTGCGCAACCGTCTGGAACCCGACAAGGGAATTTTTATCGCCGAGAGTCCTAAGGTGATTGATGTAGCTCTTAATGCGGGCTATGAGCCATTGTCGTTGCTGTGTGAGCGCCGTCACATCGAGGGCGATGCTGCTCATATCATAGCACGATGTGGTGACATTCCAGTATATACTGGTGAGCGTGAACTGTTGGCTCAGCTCACGGGCTACATTCTCACTCGTGGTGTGCTGTGTGCTATGCGCCGGCCAGTGATGCCAAGCGTGGAGCAGGTGTGCCGTGATGCGAGTAGAGTGGTGGTGATTGACGGCGTTACCGACACTACCAACATTGGCGCGATCTTCCGCTCGGCTGCGGCACTTGGCATTGATGCGGTGCTGCTCACTCGCACCTCGTGCGACCCATTGAATCGACGTGCGGTGCGCGTGTCGATGGGCTCGGTATTCCTCGTGCCTTGGACATGGCTCGATGAGCCTATACAAAGTCTCAACTCACTGGGCTTTAAGACTGCAGCAATGGCACTGAGCGATGACTCTATCAGCCTTGACGACCCGATTCTTGACACTGAGCCACACCTTGCGATAGTGATGGGAACCGAAGGCGACGGCCTGCCCCACGAAACCATAGAGCAGGCCGACTATGTCGTGCGCATTCCCATGAGCCACAACGTCGATTCCCTCAACGTCGCCGCCGCCTCGGCAGTCGCTTTCTGGGAGCTTAGAGCTACAAAGGGGCGCTAGAAACTACTTTAATAATCTTTACAAACTCACAACCTCAACCGTGCTGCTCGAAGAGTTGCCTTCCTGGTTGACCTGAATCTGGACAGGAATTCTCTCTTTCAGCTCCTCGATATGGCTGATGATGCCCACTTGTCGACCGGTGGCAGTGTGCAAGCTGCGCAGGGTGTTGATGGCGTTTTGCAGCGGTTCGCCACTCAGCGTTCCAAATCCTTCATCGATGAAGAGCATGTCGACCTGAAGTTGCTGAGCGATGTCGCTCAATGCCAGTGCTAATGCAAGCGAAACAAGGAAACTCTCGCCGCCCGAAATGGTGTTGGCTGTGCGTGAAGTATATCCTTGATAAGCGTCAATGACGCTTATTATAAATGTTCCCGGCTGCACTTCCAGTCGATATCTAGATGTTAGCGAAGCCATGTATACATTGGCCGATTGGATGAGGTTTTCAAGGATGTAGCTGAGTGCGATGGTTCGGAATTTGTTTCCAGTGCTGTCACCAATCAGGTTATTCAGTCGCTCCCATTTCTCATAAATAATTTTTTTGTTGTCACAGTCTTCAATGAGCTGTCCTAATTTTTCTTTTTGCTTTTTGTCATTGTCTAGTTTCTCCTTAATGCCACCAATTTTCTCGCCAAGCAGCTTAACTGATTCTTCAGCACTAATGCTTGCTGTAATTAGCGATTCTTGCGTTTCATCATCGTTGAATTGGGGCTTCTCCTCAACATGCTTTTTTAGCCTATCGTTGCAGCCTTTATAGGCTTCGTCAAGTCTGAGCAATTTGTCATGTATGCCCTTAATGGTCTTTTGTGCATCTTCAATCTTTGATTGGTTGTGCATTGAAAGAGCAGCCAATGAGTCAGTCGAAAATGATGGGTTTTCGTTGAGCCATTTGTTGAGATTGCAGGTCATTTCATTGGCAGACCTTTGTGACTGTGCTATTGTCGCTTTTAAAGAGTTGATGCTTGTGTTGAGAGAGTTGGCGTCTTTAAGTAAATAGGTCGCTTCCCTCTTGCAGGCTGCTGTAACGTCGCTCCATTGTGGCATAGCAACGACAATGGCATTAACCGTTGATTTTACGTTGCTTAATTCGTTGGTGGAGCTCTTGATAGCATTGGTTTGAAGCAATTCATTCTCAGTGTGTTGCTTGAACAACTGAGCTGCTTTTTTAAGTTCTTCGACAAACAAGAGTGGCTCTGTCATCCAGTCGTTGGTCCACTGTGTGGTGTTGACCATCTTTGCTACTTCATTCTGAAGGTTAGTTATTTCTTCCTGAAGATTACCAATTACCCTCTCGCTTGATTGGATATTGGCTTTGCAATTACTGATTTTTTTATTGATGTCGTTGAGTGTGTTGCTTGCTTGAGTAAGTTGTTGTTGAAGCTCAATGGTGGTAGCGTTTTGAGTTTTGTATTTATTTTCAATTACCTCGGCATTTTCAACTTGTTGCTTTACTTTCTCGAGTTGCTGGTTGTTTTTTGACTTCAGTTGCTCGAGGAGTTGCGATGTGTTATCGTCAACAACGGTAATGCCACATATCTTGCAAGCATCAAGAGTTTTAGACATATCATTGTCAAGTTGCTTATTGGCATTGTCAAGTTCTTTCTTCTTATCATTAATCAAACTGAGCTGCGCGTTTATGCTGGCTTTAGTTTCGTTGTAAGCATCTTTCTTCCCTTTAAGCTTGTTCTCAAAATCGTCGAGCTTTTCTTGAGCTTTTGCAAATATGCCATCGAGCACTTCCTCGTGAGGAATGGCATGGTTGACTTCTTGCTGACACACTGGGCATATGTCTCCCTTTTTGAGCTTGCTTCTTATGGCCTTTGACCATTGCTCAACGCTCTCATGCAGTTTGTCGCACAAGGCTTTTTCTTTGTCGTATTCTTCTTGTGCCTTAGCGGTTTCCTTTTCTTGTTGCTTAAGTTTCTCTTCAAGTTCGCCTAGCAGTGTGTTGATGTTGGTAATTGCATTTTTAACACTGTTCACGTCTTCGCGAGCTTTATTGAGCGATTCAATCCTGAGCAAAGCTGTGCTAGCATTGTTGATGATGCTAGTAAGGTCCTCTTTGCTCTTGCGCAACTCTGGGAGATTTATTTTGTCAAGTTCTTGCTTGAGTTTGCCAAGCAACTCTTTGCTTTTTTCTACCTCTTTGAATTTTTCATCATGCTTGGTTTTAGCCTCTTCGAGTTGAGTCTTGAGTTTACCATCGAGTTTCGCATTATCTTTGTCGATGCTTTCTCGCTCTTTTTTAATGTTATTCAGACACTTAACTATGGTATTAAGGTGTGCAGAGATAGTTTGCTCGTTGGCATAAATCTCTTTTTTCTCATTTTGCGCATTGAGGAACTGTTGGGTGGCATTTAGTTCGTTTTTCTTTTTTTCAATATCATCTTCAAGCCAGGCCATACCATCTTTTACAGTCTTGAACTTATTGATGAGGTTATCGAGTTTATTGTTGAAGGTTGAAATGTCTTGTAAAGCATTGTTTTTAGTGTTGAGCCAATTTCGTGCGTCGATTGTGGCATTCCATTCCGTGACGAGCGCCTCAAGTTTTTTGTTCTCATCGCTTTTCGATTGCTCTGTGGCTTTATCAAGGGCTGTTTTTACGTTGGCTATTTCTTTTCTTAGCTCAATGTCGTTTTTAAGCCATTGGAGTTTGCCTTTGATGCTGTCAAGCAGTATTTTCTCGGTTGTAAATTGCTCATTGAGTTTAGCCTTTTGTTCATTTATGAGGTTGATTTCCTCGTTGGTAAGCACCTTGACGTCGGCAATGCGTTGCTTGGCTTGCTCCCATTCTTGCTTTTTAGCAGAGGTTATAGCAAAAGTTTTAGCGCCAATCTTCATATATTCGTCGGCACCAATAATCTTTCCAAGAATAGCGCTTTTTTCCTTGTCCTGACTGTTGAGAAACTTGGTGAATTCACCTTGAGCAAGCATTGTGGTTCGGCAAAACTGGTCAAAATCAAGTCCAATAATAGATGGTAGTGGAAATATTTTAGGAAGTTCTTTTTTATTGTTGTTAATGGTGCCGGTGTCGAGATTTGTAAGAGACCATTGCACATCCTGTATTCTTCCGTCCTGCCTCATATATGCTCTAGCAACACTCCACTTAGCCTCATAGTGTTGGCCGTCATTGCCAAAGAAAGTGAGCGTGATGCAAGCCTTGCAAGTGTTCCTGCGCATCAGTTGCTCAGGATTGTTGATTTTCAGGTCGACTTCGTTAGGCACATCGCCTCTCATCAAGGTGTTCTTTAGTCGTGGCGTGTTGTTGTAGAGAGCGAGACATATGGCATCGAGGATAGTTGTTTTTCCTGAGCCAGTTTTTCCTGTTATGAGGAAAACCTCGCTCGATTCGAGAGGATCGTTTTCGAAATCGATAGTTGCATTTTCAATTGATGCTATGTTTTGTATGTTGAGTTTGAGTAGTTTCATCGTTACTTCCTTTCTTCTTGTTGTATTATGGTAATCACTTCTTTAAACATTTCTTCCATCTCTTCATCGAATGGATGATTTTTGTCGCTAGCATAGCGTTTTACAAGTTCGAGAGGAGGAATATTCTTCAATTCCTGAACAGTGAGCATTCTGCTCTCGTTGCGCACTTGTTCTGGTCGCGTCACATTGACGTGGCACACACGACATTTCTTACCGCGAGCTATGTTGCGTGCCTCTTCCATGGCGCCAATTAAAACAGAATTGTTGATCTCAACGTTAAGTCGCACATAGGCTGGAAGGTCATCGGGAAACTCCTTGAGCAGCGTTTTTGCATCGTCCCACGATGCTGTTCCCTTTGCGGGAAGATTGACAAGAGGATGTGGATTATCGATGGTTATCTCGGTGAGTTTAGGAGCTTCGCCATGCTCATTCACCTCTACAATCGAGACACTGTGGTTGTAGGTCTCATCAAAGCTCACAGCAAGTGGTGCGCCGCTATATCTCATGCGGTGTCCAGTGTCGTGAATAAACTGCGCATGGTGAATGTGCCCCAGTGCCAGATAGTCATAGCCATTGCCGAAAGCTTCGTGAGGAATGCTGTCGATGCCTCCCACTGTTGACTCGCTCGCATTGTCGTGGCCAGTGAAGTTGCAGCCCTGCACGGTTGTGTGAGCCATCATTACCACGGGCAAGTTGCCAGTGTTTAGTTCTTCCACTTTGTCGAGCAGTAACTGGAAGAATCCATCGGGGATGGTTCGCTCGTAGGCATATGGTACAGCGATAACAAATCCCTTTCCTGGCACCTCGATGATGTGGTGCTCGGGATTTTCCTTGTTGATGTTGCCAATGGCGTGTACGTTGAGGACTCGCCAGGGAGTTTGGAAAATTTCATGCTTGGTGCCGCTGTCGTGATTTCCGGCTGTGATTACGATGGTCATAGTTGGGCAAGCCTCGTGCATCGCCACAATTGCCTCAGTAAACATGGTTTGTACCGTCGCGCTGGGTTGTGATGTGTGGTAAACGTCGCCACACAGCACCATTGCGTCGGGCTGTTCATTCTCAATGATTTCCTTAATCTGGTTGAGCATCGATTGTTGCTCGGTGCTGCGGTCATAGTTGTAGAGCGTATGACCCAGATGCCAGTCGCTAGTGTGTAAAATCTTCATTTTAGTTTTTATTGATAATTCTTTCTTTATTTATTTGGTTTTAAATGCATCCATTATCACTGTGGGGCGGTGGTTCTGGAAGGCTCCTAGGGGGTAGGGGCCTTCGGCTTCGGGAGCCCAGTAGAACACGCCATGGCACTTTCCGTTGGTTTGATTGCGTGCGGCATCTATCAGCTTGGTCATGAACGCCTTTCCTGCCTCGGGGCGGCGTGCCTCATAGCCTGTCTCCACTATCACCACTGGGCAGCCATATTCCTTGCTCAAAGTGTTGATGTTCTCTATCACACGCTCGAGAGTCTCATCCTCGTTTTTGGTGAGTCCCGCGTCCATGTCCCAGTAGGGGTATACGCTCACGCCTATCATGTCGAAATGTGCCTTGTACTTGCGCAGACCGTTGAAGATGGTGTGATAGCGGTCGATGTCGCAAGCGGCGTCGAGGTGCACAATGCAGGTGGCTTTTGGGTAGACCTTTTTGGCCGCTTTATAGCCCGCCTCGGTGAGGCCCGCATATTGCTTCATATTGTCGGGCGTGTGTCCCATGGGCCACAGGAAGCCATAAGTGGTCTCGTTGCCAATCTGTATCCACTTGACGTCGATTCCATTGTCTTTTAACAGCTTAAGTGTCTCGGTGGTGTGCATTGCTAGGGCGCGCTTCATCGCCTCGTAGTTGTAGTGTCGCCAGCGTGCGGGGATGTTCTGCTTCCCTGGGTCGGCCCACCAGTCGCTGTAGTGGAAATCGATCATTATTGCCATTCCTTGCGCTTGGGCGCGTTGAGCCATTGCCAGCACGTCGTGCATGTCGCAATCACCTCCTCGTGGATTCACCCACACGCGGAAGCGTGCTGCGTTCAGACCTAGTTCGCGCATGAGTGTGATGTTGTCTCGCTCCTCGCCAGCATTGTTGTAGAGTTTCACGCCGTAGCGCTCTAGTGCGCTTGTTCCGCTGATATCGGCACCTAGCCAGAATTCCTGAGCCGCAGCTCCTAGTGACAGCCACACTGTCAGTAAAAATGCTATTAATTTCTTCATGATAATAAATGAGATAATCCTTTTCCTACAAAGTTACTTATTTTTTCACAAAAAACAAAACAATCGGTTAAAATTTTTTTCAACAAGTATTTAGTTTTGATGATTGGAACAGATATAATATTGTTGGTATTATGAATAAAATAAAGATTTCTATAGACATTTTTCTAACTTTCAACAAAATATGCATTTGCTTGAAGATTCTACATCTTAAAAAAGTTATTAACAAGTTACAAAAAAAATATTTTTTAATTGACTATTAAAATAATTATAATTAAATTTGCGAAATTAAATCTCAAAAACAATATATAATTAACTATTAGTATTCATTTTTTAAACTCTTTGTGTATGAAGAAATTACTAACATTTTTCATGATGTCCATCCTTGCCATAGGCATGGGATGGGCCGCAGAGACAGTGTATTATACATTGGATGGAACCCAGACGGGTGGATCCAGTGGATATGACACTGAATCTGAAATCACACAAGATGGTCTTACATGGAAGGTTAAGGCTAATACCACAATATCGCCTTGGCGAATTGGTGGTAAAAGCTTAACTGGTGTAGACCGTGATGCTTATTCTACAACTGCTATGGGCAGTACAATCTCTAAGATTGAGCTTGCAATTGGGGATATTACTGCTACAGCAAATTCTGTGAAACTGACAGTGGCAAGTGACGCTTCTTTCAGCAATGTTTTGGATCAAATCACTATTTCAACGGTAACGGCAAACAACACTATTGAGTTTGTGCCGACATCGGGAACGGAGTGGGCAAAGAATGCTTACTACAAGTTTACATTTAACGTAACTGTAACACAATCAAGCAATAAGTATATTCAATTGGTTGGAGCTACATTCTATACCAACCCAAACGGTCCCTCTAGTGTTGCGACTCCAGTGATTAGTGGCACAACACCATTTGAGGGAAGCACCCAAGTTACAATAACCTGTGCAACTGCCGGTGCTTCGATTTATTACACTACCGATGGTAGCGAGCCAACTACTTCGAGTACGCTCTACAGCGCTCCTTTCACTATCACCGAGACCACTACGGTTAAAGCGATAGCTGAGCTCAATGGTGAGACAAGTAATATTGCCTCTAAAACCTTCACAGCAAATCTCACTATTTCCAGCATTGCGGAATTTAATGCTCTTGCTGTGAATGACAACTTTAAGTACACAGGCAACAACCTTGTGTATATTATTTCTAACTCAGGTGGCAACAATCACTATGTTCAGGATGGCTCGAAGGGTATGTTGATTTATGGTTCTTTGGGTCAAACTTATCAACCTGGAGATGAGATTCCTGGTGGTTTCACTGGCACAAGAGCCGAGTACAATGGCGCTCCCGAGATGACCAACCCCGCTGGCTTCACTGCTTCTACCAATAACGCAGGTTTAACTCCAGTGGAGATTACTCCTAGTGAGGTTAACATCGACAACTTTGGTCGCTATGCAATCATCAAGAACGCGGCTTTCAACACCAGCGCCAAGACTATCACTGCTGGTGGTGAGACTATCGCTTATCACACCACATTTAACAACAACATCCCAACCGATGGTGCTGCCTACGATGTGATTGGTGTTACTGGTTTCTATAATAACAATCCCCAGTTCTTGCCAATCAGTTTTACTCCAGCTCAAACTTCAGGTGCTGACTACTATTTGGTTGGCACGTTCAACGAGTGGGCTCAGCAAGATGAGAACTATAAGTTCTCTGCCCTTGCCGATGGTGGTTACATTCTCAGCGACAAGACCCTGCCCGATGGCGTTACCTTCAAAGTCCTCAAGGTGGAGGGCAATAACGTTACTTGGCTTGGTGGCTCGGCAAATGACTATTTTGGCATCAACAAAGACGTGTGCACAAATATTCCGCTTGTTGAAGGCGCGAACTTCATGATGGAGGCTGGTGGCATCTGCACCTTAACCATCAGTAGCGACATGAAGCTCTCGGTTAGCAAAGAGTCACAACTCTTCCTCGCTGGCACCATCAACAACTGGGGCAAGACTGATGCACTCGAGGCTACCGAAAATGGCTGGACTATCGAGAAGGAGCTGGCTACTGGTGACGAGTTCAAGTTTATAGATGAGTGGGGAACCTGGTATGGTGGTGGCAACACTATCGCCGAGGCCAATTTGGGCGCAACAATCACCCTAAACAATGGCGGCAACTTCGTGATGGCCGTTGATGGCAACTTCACCATTAACGTGGCAGCCGACAAGAGCAGCTTTGTTATCACCCGTGAGGCCGTGACCACAACTGCAATGTTCAATTTCAATGATGACTATGCGACATTGTTCCCCGATCTTGACTTGACAAATCTTCCTTACGAGATTGTTGAGCCAATCACAGCTACTGTAGATGGTATCTCAGTAACTATCAGTCCAGCAACTGGAGGAACCACAAATAAGATTTGGAATAATAATAATAAACTGAGGGTTTACTCTGGAACTATCACTGTTACTGCTCCCGAGGGCTACAACCTGACAGGTATTGACTTTACTAATCACAGTAGCAACTTCAATCTTACTCCAAGTGAGGGTGAGATGGGTGGCTCTGGTGGTGCTCGCACTTGGACTGGCGAGACCGCTACTCTTGTGCTAACTTCTGGTAGCAACACTCAAATTGGCACAATGAATGTTACCATTGCTCAGGCTAATGCTAATGCTCCTGCCGCTCCAATGATTGAGGGTGAGACTCCATTCATGGGCTCTACCGAGGTTACTATCACATGCGCTACCGATGGTGCTACTATTTACTACACCACCGATGGCACCGATCCAACAACAGCTTCTACACTCTATAATGGTCCATTCACCATCAACGAGGCTGTTACTGTTAAGGCAAGAGCTTATTCACAAGGCGGTGTGGCTTCGACAATTGTCACTAAGGCCTTTGAGGTGATTCCAGAGGTAGCTAGTGTTACTGCATTCTATGACTACAATGGCACTGATGAGTTCGCTTTCACTGGCAACCTCGTGGCTGTTGCACAGACTGGCAATTATCTATATGCACAAGACGACGCTAAGGGTGTGCTCATCTTTGGCGCAATAGACCAGACCTACCAAAAGGGCAACAAGATTCCTGCTCCATTCTATGCTAAGAAGGGTACCTACGCTGGTGCTCCTCAAATGACTAACGCACGCGAGATGCAGGCCGCAACCGAGAGCGTTACTCTCGAGCCTGTAGAGATGACTATTGCTCAGGCAAGCAGCCTTGACAACTACTCTCGCTATGCCGTTATTAAAGATGCTACCATTGCCAACGAAAAGATTGTGGTTGGTACCGACTCATTGAAAATCTTCAACCGCTTCAACATTGAGACTACTCCAGTTGAGGGTCAAGCCTACAACGTGATTGGTGTTGTTGGCTGGCATAATGGCGCTCAGTTCATGCCTCTCGAGTATGAAGCTGTTGTGATTCCAGAGTATCACTATGGAGTTGAAGAAGAAGTTAAGTGTACATTACTGAACTCTAATGGCTTCGCTCACGAGGGAGATACTATTACCATGCGCATTGTTCCCGATAGTGGCACTAAGCTCAAAGAGGTTAATGTCTATAAGGTGACAGGTGATGGTCCGGAATTGGTTGAGACACCTATCGAATATACCATCAATGTTTCGGAGGCTGGCGATATCGACTTAGTATTCGTAATGCCTGCAATGGATGTTGAGGTTCATGCTATTTGTGCCGACGCATTTGCAGTATATGTTAATGCAGGCGACCACGGTAGCGCACAGGCCGATCTGATTGAGGCCTACGAGGGCGAGACAGTAACGGTGACTACAAGTCCTGACACCAAATATTGGGTAGATGAGATTTACTACACCTACACTATTGGTAACGAAGAAATGCGCGGCGAGCTTGCTGCAGGTGAGAATGGCACTTATACCTTCTCGATGCCTGCTGCTGTGGCCAACGTATATGTTACATTCAATGCTTATAAGCTCAAATATGATACCACACTCGAAGGTGGAACAGTTTCGGTTAAGGTAAATGGCGAGAACTACGAGTCGATGGATCCTGTTGCAGTTATCAGTATTGTTGATGCAACTGTAACTCCCGACGCGGGCTATGAGATTGATAGCTTCAAGGTATATAAGGGAATCCACAATGCCGACGATGATTTCCTCGGTGTAGAAGATATTTCCTACGAAATCATGGATGGTGTTTACCACTTTGAAATGGCTTATACCGACGCTACTATCCTTGTTACCTTCAGGGAAGTGGCCTATACCGTGGCTGGTGAGCCTGCAGCTCTCTTCGGTTCTGACGAGGCTTGGAACATCAATAACGAGAACGGCTTGATGACTCTTGAGAATGGCCTTTACACTTGGACTTCGGAGCCTACAGCTCTTGAGGGCAACGTAGCATTCCGTATTGTGAAAGACCACAGTTGGGACGTAGCTTATCCTAGTGGCAACTACAACTTCAACAACGTTAAGCCAGGCACTTACACTCTCACAGTAACTCTCGATCCAGCTACTGGCGAGGTTAACGCTACTCTTAACGGACAGGTTGACGTTTATGTATTTGGCTATATCAACGATCTTGACTTTGTTCCAAATCAGGGTGTGAAGATGGAGACTGAGGACGGTAAGATTTATACTGCCACAATCAGCACCTACGCTGTTGAGAATGGCTATAGCTTCTTTGCCTTTACCAATAAGCTTGGCGCTTCGGCTAGCGACTGGGAGGGCTTGAATGCTAATCGTTTCATGGCTCAAAGCAATGGCGACTTCTTGGTTAATGGCTCAACAATGAATGTTTTATTGCCATTGGTTTATCTTCCAAATTATTGCATGAAGATTCCAGCCGGTGAATACACTCTCACCGTTGACATGGAGAACATGAAGCTCACTATCGCTGGTGGTACTCAGCTCAGCTACATCCTTTCGGATGGTGTTGAGGGTGTCGACTACACCGTTATTAACGACGTTGCTATTGTTGAGCGCAGCGCAGTGACCAAACAGTTCTTTGTTAGCGATGGCAACGACAACTGGATTGCTATCAATGCAGGCTCCTACTATGATGAAAACATCAACGCTTACGCGGGTGGATATTTCAGCGGTGTGTTCGGTGGCAAGAACCTGAACCCATACCTAACTATGTCGTCTACTCCTTATGAGGGCGAGGATGTTGAGCCAGTTGAGCCCGCTCAATATAGTCTTGCCAACGAGTTCGCTCCAAAGGTTAATGAGGTTGTAATTATCAGCAAGGCTTACTACAAGGCAAGCGAGAATAATCTCAGAGCTTATGCTCCTGGCAACAACGTTCAGGGCCAGAGCCTCACCGTTGACACCAGCCTTGGCGACTTTGAGTTTGTTGATGGACAGATGTACACCGTTCAGGGTGTTATCAACATCAAGGAACCTTGGGCTTCTCCAAGCGGTATCAACATGATGGATTACACTTATCCTTTCCAGAACTACACAATCAAGGTTACCGATGTTACTGAGGAAGACACTCCAACTGCAATCAACAGCATCTTCCTTGAAGAGGGTGTGAAGAGCATTCGCTTCTACAACGCTGCTGGTCTTGAGAGCACAACTCCATTCCAGGGTGTTAACATCGTGGTTAAGGAAATGATTGATGGTTCTAAGGTTAGTACCAAGACCATTTTCAAGTAAAGTAATTAACAAGGGCTCTTAGCTCTTAAAAACTCTATTGAGCGGCATTCTCACATTGCGAGGATGTCGCTCATGTTTTTCATGACCTAAAAATCCTTAAATAGGTGCGAATTATCCATTATTTATTATACCTTTGTCCGCATACTAAAAAAAATGTTATGAAAAGAGTTATATCGTTATGTCTTTTGATTTGTTGCCTGGTGAGTTGCGCGAGGTATAGCGTGCCCTCGTTCTCTAATTCAGGAGGTTGGTGGCAGCGCGACAATTCGGTGGGGAACAATGATTTAAAAGTGGACTTTGGAGGTGATGGCCTTCTTGCCAACGCCAGTAATGGCGACTATGACTTGAACTTCATTACGAGCCAAGCCGAGTTCGAAGCCTATGAGCCCAAACTTGCCAAATATCTCGCTGATGTTGTCAGGAGCATTCCCTTGAATATCAAATCAATTGATGCGATTCTTGCCGATGAGTATTTGATTCTCTCGATAGAACCAATCAACACTTGGGTGCCTGATTATGTGCGGCGTGCCGACGGAGCAATATTAACTGTTCAGGCCAATCCTGTGGCAAACCTTGTGCAACCTAAGGGGGAATTGTGGCGTAATCTTATCATCAATAAATCGAAGCGCCAAATTATCGTTGTTGACCGCCTTGTCAAGAACGATAAACACTATGCGATTGTCTATATCTTGCAGAGCGAGAGCAAGAGTTCGCCCTATTCGATAAACGTGCAATATGACATCACCAATCCTCGAAACATCCAAACCGTTGGAACTTGGCTTGAAGCTTTGATGAAAACATCGGTAAATGCGCTCGAAAACTGAGACAGGAGGAAGTAGGAAGGAGGTGAAACGTGATTGTGAATCGTGAACGTGAATTGTGCATTTACCTTTCAACTCATTGCTGTCCACTAAAAAATGTGGACGGTTAAAAAATATAATTATCAAATAAACTCGGTTCACTTGAACCATAAAGATCATTGACATTTTTGAAATT
>CAJOFH010000038.1 GCA_905233845.1 uncultured Muribaculaceae bacterium
AGGAAGAGCGAACCACCGTGCTGCAGATGTCTGACGAGCAAAAATTACTAGTGCAAATCACACAAAAATGATTTGTGGGGCTCATTGCGGAAAACAGGAGGTGACCCTTCTTGCGCGATCGACGCATCGACCACTACCACGACCTCGACAAGCGATTCATAGATTTAGAACAAATAATATAATAAGCCAGCTTCTAAAGATTAGTAACTGGCTTATGTAATTCTAAAGAAATATCATTCTTAATTCAAGTGCGTGACATTGATTTTGCCAGAGCCGGTAATTGTTCTTGCATGCTCGGCAATAGCACCTCTCATATTGATGCTACCAGAGCCCGTTATTCGGCTATCGGCATCGTCAACGTTAATGTTCTCATAATTCACACTACCCGAACCGGTGACTTGAGTCTTCAACTTTGCACTACTCAAGTCGGCAATATTTATTATGCCTGAGCCGATGAGCTCCACATCAAGACCTTTGCTTGCATCAACTTTCTTTTTAAAAGTAACACATCCTGACCCGGTAAGTTTAACATCCAAGAGCGAGACATCAACAGGCGAACTTGCCGTAAACGCTCCCTCTCCAGTCATCTGAACCACATGCAGTGATGGCGAAGTGACATAGACCTTCACATCATTCATCATAGAGAGAGAGTCCAACCCAAAATTCTCATTTTTTGAACTTATATACAGTTCATTCTCCTTGACATAAATGACAAGTTTCTCGAATGTTTCTCTTTGAGCCTCGACACGCACTGTGTGATTATTGCCTAAGCTATAGAACACTTGCATAGCCCCCACCACATTGATATCGACAAACTGCTTCATTGTAGTTGCCTTGCCAATAGAGGAGACCTGGGTAGACTGTTTCTCATCGGGGCTAACATTTACACATGATGTTACCCAACACATAATAATCAACGAAATTGCGATAGTGAATATCTGTTTCATAATTAAATCGATTTTATATTATTAAAAGAAACACTAATATCATCTATTATTTATTGCGTTTTATTTTTATATAAAAAGCATAGAATAGTGAAGTAAGTGTTGACCCAAGTAAAGCAAGGGCCATATCCTTTTGGGCATCCCAGATATCGCCTTGTTGACCATTATAGTTCTCGGCATCGGTAGGAGACAAATATATCGTCAAAGACCACTCAAATAGCTCATAAATCAAACTGCCAAATTGAATCATAAGCCAAGCCATGAATAGCGACACTAATGGACGCTTTAATTTATGCTCTACAAGTTCATATAAAACGGGCAACATCACAAACCCAAAAGCGAAGTGCACAAAACGGTCATAGCCATTGCGCTTAGTACCAAACAAGCTGTTCAGATCAAGATTAACTGCTGAAAAACATTCTTGATAAGGCACATAAGAATATATGTATCGGGCACCTATAATGTGTACTACTGTGAACAATGCAATGCATACGTAAGCAAGTAATGAAAATCGACATCTAAAAATATCCATCACCATTACAGCAAGCAGAAGGACGGTACCTGCTTGTTGGAGGAGTTGCTCATGAGGATAAATAGGATTGATGAGAGAACACCCAGCAATCACCATCACAACTATTAATAGTGCTATCTTGGTTCTTTTCATTTTTAATCGGTCGTTAACTTACGGTAGCGCACACGGGTGGGCTCTTCCTTGCCCAGACGCTTGAGTTTATTCTCTTCATACTCGGTATATGAACCTTCAAAGAAGAACACATTGCTGTCGCATTCAAAGGCAAGAATATGGGTGCAGATGCGATCTAGGAACCAACGGTCATGACTGATTACTACTGCACAACCGGCAAAGTCGTCAAGACCTTCCTCTAGAGCTCGCAAGGTGTTGACATCGATATCATTGGTGGGCTCGTCAAGAAGCAATACATTGCCCTCTTCTTTAAGGGCCAGAGCCAGTTGAAGGCGATTTCGCTCACCGCCGCTCAGCACTCCACATTTTTTCTGCTGGTCAACACCCGAGAAGTTGAATCGTGAAAGATAGGCTCGTGCATTAACATCACGACCGCCCATGCGCAGTAGTTCCACTCCGCCTGAAATCACTTCATATACTGTCTTTTCAGGGTCGATGCTAGTGTGTTGCTGGTCAACATATACAGCCTTAACTGTCTCTCCTACCTCAAAGGAGCCACTATCGGGTTTCTCAAGTCCCATTATGAGACGGAACAAAGTGGTCTTACCTGCACCGTTTGGACCTATCACACCCACTATGCCGTTAGGTGGAAGCATGAAGTTAAGGTCATCAAAGAGGAGCTTGTCACCAAAGGCCTTAGCCACATGTTGAGCCTCAATAACCTTGTTACCCAAACGAGGACCATTTGGAATAAATATCTCCAGTTTTTCCTCCTTCTCCTTAACACTCTCATTTAACAATTTATCGTAACTGTTCAAACGAGCTTTTCCTTTAGCTTGTCGAGCCTTGGGAGCCATGCGTACCCATTCAAGCTCACGCTGAAGAGTCTTACGGCGCTTACTCTCGGTCTTCTCCTCCTGAGCCAATCTCATTGTCTTCTGCTCCAGCCAACTACTATAGTTCCCTCGCCAGGGAATTCCTTCTCCACGATCAAGCTCAAGAATCCATCCCGCCACATGGTCAAGGAAGTAACGGTCGTGAGTCACTGCAATTACTGTACCTTCATATTGCTGAAGGTGCTGTTCAAGCCAGTCGATTGACTCGGCATCAAGGTGGTTGGTGGGCTCGTCAAGCAAGAGCACGTCGGGCTTTTGCAGGAGTAATCGGCACAAGGCAACACGTCTACGCTCGCCACCACTCAAGTGCTCAGTGAGATGATCACCCTCAGGGCAGCGCAATGCATCCATAGCGCGCTCTAGGCGTGAATCGAGATTCCATGCATCGGTCGCATCGATGACATCTTGCAGTTCACCTTGACGAGCAAAGAGTTCATTCATTTTGTTCTCATCCTCATAATATTCTGGCAAGCCAAACTTCTGGTTAATCTCCTCATATTCTTTGAGGGCATCAACCACATACTGAACGCCTTCTTGCACCACTTCCTTAACGGTCTTGGTTGGGTCAAGCTGAGGATCTTGTGGCAAATATCCAACGCTATAACCAGGAGCAAACATCACTTCGCCTTGATACTGCTTTTCGATACCAGCAATTATTTTCATCAATGTGGACTTTCCTGCACCATTCAAGCCAATGATACCAATCTTTGCTCCGTAAAAGAAAGATAGATAGATGTTCTTTAGAATTTGTTTCTGGTTTTGCTGAATAGTCTTGCTCACCCCCACCATTGAGAAGATGATTTTCTTGTCGTCGACTGTTGCCATAAGTATTGATAGTTAAGTTTTAAACCACAAATTTAATCATTCTTTTTCTTAATCACAAAATAATCAAGCAAAAATTTCATTTACTTCTAATCCTTATAAACAACATGAGCACAACATGAGCACAACATGAGCACAACTACAACCATTACAGGCAAAAAAATGGGAAAATGCTTAAAGCACTCTCCCATTATTTTTCATGAAATGGTTGTGATCAAAGTTTGCCACCCATCTTGCGATAAAGATTGTAGGTATCGCGGAAGTGCTTGGCTTGATCTTTAGTCAAGTAGACACGGTGACTGACACCCTTCTTGCTATGCAACAGAATATTGCTTGCACCACCCACATAACGACATTTAGACAAAGCAGCTGCCATGTCGCGTGATTTGTCGGTTAACACGTTATCAAATCTCTCGATGTAGAACTTGCCTTGCTTCTCACGCTTGATATTAGTGGGTTTATAATCATACTTGTAGCCGTCAATATTGAGCTTAAGAGACTCAAACTCGATTGGGTCGTCGGCATAGTAATTAACTACTAAATGCATAGGCTCAGGAACACCATCCTTAACAGTGAAGTAGAAATAAATGTCATTTTTAGAGACATCGGTTTTCGTTCCTTTGTGAACATACTCGGTCACATCTTCAGTTTTGGTAGTTTTAAAAAGTCGGCTCAGCGAATCAAGCGGAGCAGCGATTTCCTCATTTTCGTCCCAGTAATAAGGCACATTCACCTTGATAACGTTGTCAGCAGGAGTTGGATCTTCAGGGACATCATAATGCACAATAGAGAAGTCCAAATTCAACAACGAGTCAAGTGTAGCTTTTCGCCTTGCTTCTTCATCGTTTAACTGTTGAGTAATCTGTGTCTGTTGATAGCTTGGGGACACATGTTTGCCGTGTTTTGTTACGCAATTTACACACGCTGAACAAGTACAGTTACACACTCCATCACTTCCATTGAGGAAAGACTGAAAGGATGAGCATGAAGAATTAACGAGCATAAAAGTGAACGCTAATAAATAAAAAAATTTTTTCATTTCGTTATTCGTTTTTATTTGTCAATAGTTGTCAATATAATTATGTGAATAATGGAATTTGGTCTTTGTGTGATAAGCCTATTTAGACCTCTTTTAAAAAACAGCTGCAAAGTTAAATAATTTACTCAAGACCTACAACATTTTCATTAAAATATTCAATAAATATAACATTATAAAGTCTTGAGAAACAAAAATAATTAATTCTGAATACTATTCTTTTTCTCCATAATCATATCAATGTACTGCACGAGAGGCTCGCCCTGGAGTCCTCGAGAAACAATGATGCCGTCGGGATCTACAACCATAATGTGAGGAATGCCTGAAATACCATAAAGATCAGTAGGAACAGTAGTGTAATGGTCATCCATCATCACTTCCCAAGGGATTTTGAGCTGGTCAATTGCAGCCTTAGTATCTTCGGGCTTGTCCCACACAGCCACACCTATCACTTTAACACCCTTGCCGTTATACTTGTTGTAGAGTTTTGTAAGAGCGCCTTGAATCTCTGCTCTACATGGCGCACACCAACTTGCCCAAAAGTCCACAACAGTAAAATTGCCGTCATTACCAATGAAGTCTCTCAAGTTCTGAGTCTTACCATCAAGAGACTTCATGGTGAAATCGGTATACTTTTTACCCACGGCAGTGCTCTCTACAGCCTTTGCGTCGCTCTGTGCCTTAAGCACCCGCTTATATCCACGATAGTTGCCAGGAGCTGTATTTAGGATTGAGTCAAGTTGTGCTGTTGAGAATTGCTTGTATATAAGATAATTAGTAAATGCCCATGGTCCCAACGCGTTGTTTTTGTTGGAGATATAAGTGCTATACAACAGGCTCATCTGCTTCTCTTCCAAAGCAGCATTTTGTTTGCTTGCAACTTCTTCGGTAATCTTGCCGCTCTTAAAATCGCTTTCAATCTCCTCCCATTGTTTGTCAAGCTTCACCATTTGATCATTCATTTGGTTGAGTTTGTCATTCAATGTTGTTCCGCGAGCAATAATTTCTTCACCCCACTCAACATTAATCACTCCAGGCTCCACAACCATCCCGAAACGATTCCCGTCAACGATGATTCGAGCATAATAGGCCGAGTCAACATCACCATTTAACGAGAGGTATTTATCGGCAACAGTCGCACTATCAATTGTATCGCCTGTGTCATAGTTTGTCAAATAGGCCTTCTTCCCGTCAAAATCTTGATTGGCAAAGTTGACATTTATTTTATATCCTTGTGACTGAGAGCACGACACCATCACCATGCATAGTGCTACTACAATTAAAGAAAAAAATTTGTTCATGATTGTATATAAGTGATTAATTATCGATTGATTCATAAATCAATGAGTGAATATGTGAACGAGCGCTAACTCGTGTAAAGGCAGGGTTGTCACGTGTGGGACTCACACGGTTGCTCAAGAAGATATATATCATGTCGTTCTTAGGGTCTATCCAGTAGCAAGTGCCTGTGAAACCAGTGTGTCCTATAGTCTCAATTGTAGCCTCCTTGCATGTACTCGACGCTTCCTGGTCTTTTGGGTTTGGCTTGTCAAAACCTAAACCACGGTGAGAATTGGGGCTTTTGGCGGTGAGGAACTTATCAACAGTCGACTTCTTGTAGAATTTTTTCCTGCCATATTCGCCACCATTGAGCCACATCTGAAATAACTTGGCAAGGTCGTTGGCGTTAGAGAACAATCCGGCATTGCCCTGAACCCCTCCTGAGAAGGCAGCCAACTCATCATGAACATACCCATGGATGTGCTGATTGCGCAGAAAAGGATCCACTTCGGTATAAGCAATCTGCTCTGGTGCAAATTTGTTAAGCGGACGGTAGGTTGTATGGTAAGCACCAAGGGGACCGAAGATATTAACCCTGACAAACTCATCTAGCTGCTTGTGCGAGATACGTTGTAAAGCATCGGCAAGCAAACAGAAATTCAAACAACTATAGCAGTAGTTTTTGTTGGGACGCAATTGTGAATGATAAATGCGGTTCATCACCGAGTCGTAGGTGACCTTTCCGCCATAAATGCCATCGGCTATTGCAATGTTGAACTTTTTGCTCTTCTCATTTGAAAGGATATCGGTCCTAAGCTTAGCATCCTTATGACCATAAGCGCCTTTCATCAGCTTTATCGTATGATTCTCATCAAGAGCACCAGTTATCAACTTACCACTAAAGGTACTTTTATCAAACATCATCTCCCACATACTGAGTGAGGGTTGCATACCAGTCTCGTGATAAAGCAACTGACGGAATGTGATGTCTTTCTTGTCGGTGTCACGCAATCCAGAGATATACTTACTGGCTTTCTCATCAAGTTTAATCTTGCCTTCGTCATAAAGCTTCATAATACCGCTCAATGTGCCAGTAGCCTTCGATACTGAAGCCAAACCATAGAGCGTATTCTCAGTAACAGGCACACCACTATTGTAATCAATCTCTCCATAGGAACGGTTGCACACTATCTTTCCATGACGAGCGACAAGAACTTGACATCCGGGGAAGGCACCCTGCTCGATACCGTAGTTACACACTGAGTCGATTTTAAACAACAAATCGGGCTTAAAGCCCACCTCCACGGGCAACGTGTAACCCAACCTCACGGCATTAAACTTAATTCCAGTTCCTGCTCTCAAAACAACTTTATTGTCTAGCGACTTGATAGTCATTGGCAGCACTCCACGAGCTGAACTGCCACCAAAGATAGTTTGCACAACATAATCCTGCCATTCATCACTTTTACCATATCCCAAAACCACGGCATCTACTTTTGAGTTTGTAATAAGACTGGCATACTTATAAATTTTATCTGGAGCGTCGAGCACAGCAACAATAGCCGTTTTAAATTTCTCTGCCACAGCAATAGCTTCATTAACCATAGCAGTGTCGGAAATAGCAATCACTACGCAATCTCTATTATGTTCACGCAGTGCGACATCGACCGAATTGTAAGCGATTGTTGGCACATAATTAGAGCACCTGCGTTGAAACATATTTTCGCCAATGCTGTTTCCTTCTAATCCCAATGTTAATACCTGAACCTTTTCATCTTTCCTTGTAACAAAAGGAAGAACGTCTTTCTTATTAGAGGCAACTGTTACGGCTGCAGCAATTAGACGTCTATTTAAATCAGATGCGTACTCACTGTTGATTTCTTTGGAAACTTTGTCAACATCAATAGGATGTTTTTCTGCATCTACAATTCCCAGAGCATACTTGTAGCGGAGCATTTTCTTGCAGCGTTGCTCAATGTCGCTCCATGACAAGACTCCTTCTTCGATTGCTCTTTGAACTGCATCGATGCTTTCTGCAATATTTGATGGCATGAGCAAGACGTCGTTGCCTGCGAGAAGAGCATTGACACAAGGATCACCAGTTATAGCCTTAGCCCCCTCCATGTTTAGGGCATCGGTGAACACAAGTCCTTGAAATCCAACTTCATCTTTGAGTAAACCCTGAACACACAACTTAGACATCGAACATGGCGTAAAGCCATCGTCTAAAAACGACACATCGACATGAGCAGTGAGCATACCGCCAAGACCTGCCTCCACATACTTCTTAAAAGGCACAAGATCATAAAGCATCATCTCTTGAAGCGTCTTGTCGACATGTGGCAATTCTTTGTGTGAGTCGGCTAAGGTGGAGCCATGCCCAGGAAAATGCTTAGCGGTTGAAAGTACGCCTCCATCTTCAAGCCCCTTAGCAAAAGCGATACCATTGCGTGCAACAGCATCGACACTATAACCAAACGAACGGCTTCCAATAAGCACTCCGGCACGGTCCATCACATCGAGAACCGGAGCGAAATTCACATTTATTCCCAACAAACGACACTCTCGGGCCACTTCCTTGCCATAGTCATATAGCAATTTGTCGTCGTTCACTCCTCCCAAACACAAATTGCGAGGAAAAGGCGGGGTGTTATCGAGCCTCATAGTCAGCCCCCACTCAGCATCCATTGTTATCATTAAAGGCACTGAAGCAATCGACTGAGCATAGTTGTTAAGCGACGCCAGTGTGGCCATGTCGATACGGTCATAAATGAGACCACCAACCTTGTAGTCAGCAACATATTTCTCAACCACTGTTTTAGGGTCTGCAACCTGAGTAGGGTCAACTGCCATAATTATAATTTGAGCTATACGCTCACGAGGAGAGAGTGTATTATAGGTATCGTTAACCCAATTTTCTCGACTGGCAGCATTTCCAGTATTCAAAATTGCGGGCGCGACAGCAAATGCTTGTTGCACAATTCCTTGTGCAACAAGCATTATGATAAAGAATCTAAAAAATGAAAAAATCTTCACTTTTAAAATAGTTTATTTTATCTTATTTATCATTCTTGGTTCATCTTTGGCATCTACCACGCGGTTTTGCTTGGTGAGTGTCTTGATGTGGTTTTTCATGTGTTCTCCATAGGGAACAGTGTCGACAAAGAGTGTTGCGCCCTTGCCAAGAGCCTCCATGTGATCACCTCCGTTGATGAGATAATCAATCGAACCAATCCTGTAGGTCTTCTTAGGGTCTATTTTCTTGCCATTGAGTTTGGCCGAAACAATTTTCGCATTCTCACCTGAGCCTGAGAACTCTACCTTGAACTCCTTACTTACAGCATCACCTCCACGAGTAGCCATCACACGCAGTGCCTCAAGCAGGTCGCTTCCTTTAACCTCCACAACCATAAATCGGTTGTCGAATGGGAACATCGACCCCATTAGACCCTCAGTAACATTACCCTTAGGCATGGGCTGACGAATGCCTCCCTTGTTCATTATCACGCCATCTATATCTTTAATTCCACTAACATTAGGCAGCATTTCCATAACAGCGTCGCAAAGCCAGTTCTGCGAAGGGATGTCGCCATCGCCCATAGCTCTTGCCGATGTGCCCAGAACATGGTTCATCACACTATCAACCTTAAACTTGTAAGGAGTGAGCCAAGCCTCCATTGCAGGATAATTAGCCTTTGCGTCAAGCGATTTGTCAAGTTTTACTTGACCATATTTCACGCTAAAGTCATCGAGGTCGATATCATAGGTGGAAATATATTTGCCAGCCTTGCCATTCTGACCTATAGTGATGATTTTGCCATCGGCGTTTCTCACTTGGGTACGTGGATCACCAGGAGTGAGCAAGGTGTGAGTGTGTCCACCAACTATCATGTCGATGTAATGTGAACGACTGGCAATTATTGAGTCGCCAACCAGACCCACAGCCTCAGGATAATATCCTATGTGCGACACCATGATAGTGAAATCAACTTTCTGAACATCTTTAAGATATTTTGCGGTGGCCTCGGCAACTTCGCCATTGTCTAGATATATCATACCAGGATATTTATCGTCACTGATAAGCCCCTTCGGATCAACATTCATGCCAAAGAAGCCTATTCTTTTACCAGCAACGGTCTTTATCCAATAGGGCTGCATCACACCACACAAGGGAGTGTTACTGAAGTCATAGTTTGCAGATAATTTTACCGCTTTGATTTTCTTATAGTAAGATGCCAACTCATCGATGCCATTATCAAACTCATGGTTGCCCAAAATTACAACGTCGTAGCCCAGACTGTCAAGAGCGGCATACTCCACATCACCTTTAAACATCGAGAAGTATAGTGTTCCTTGAACAGCATCACCAGCGTGCACGGCAATTACGTTCTTGTTGTTGCGACGAATCTCGTCCATAGCGGCTCGACGACGCAACAATCCTCCTAGGCCATCACTTGCAGGCTCAATTTGACTATGAGTATCGTTCGCGCCTATTACGATTAAATGCTCGGCTTGAACATTAGGCATAACAAAAACTGCTACTGCTAATGACAAAATAATTTTAGAAATCTTCTTCATACCAAATATTTTTAATATTAATTTTTTACGAAATTACTCATTATATTTTTACTTGATAAAAAATATATAATTTTTTTACATTTTTTAAAGACAGTAAAGCATTAAACCTAATTTTTCTACACTTATCCTTACAACATAATATGCCATTATGAAAATCATAGTTCTAAGAATTGTTTTCTATATTATTTTGATATAATTTTGCAGTATGATTTTAAATCCTGAGTTCAAACTACAAATCACGAAACTATTGCCTTGCGAAGAAAGCAGGTGCATGTTGCAGTCTATCGAAAACGATGAACCTGCCGTTTCGGTACGCTTCAACTCTCGAAGGGGCACTGTCCCCACAACTCCTCTGGAGCGGGTTCCTTGGTGCGACATGGGCTTTTATCTTGACTCAAGACCTCAATTCACGTTTGACCCACACTTCCATGCTGGCAACTACTATGTTCAAGATGCTTCGTCAATGTTTATATATCACGTTATCAAGTCTTTAATTAAGCGTCCAGTGAAGTATCTTGACTTGTGTGCAGCACCTGGCGGAAAGACTACGGCAGCTTTGCAAGCTCTGCCACATGGCAGCATTGTTGTCGCCAACGAAATAGTGCATCAGCGAGCTCAAATCCTGAGGGAAAACGTGATTAAATGGGGTGCCGACAATTGTATGGTCACGTGCGACTCGCCACGATCTTTGGGAGGTCTGGCCAATGAGTTTGATGTCATTGCTGCCGATGTGCCGTGCAGTGGCGAGGGGATGTTCCGAAAAGACGACGAGGCGGTGAAGCAATGGTCACCAGCTCTCGTTGAGCAATGCGCAACAAGGCAACGGCTTATTATCAACGATGTGTGGGCAGCTCTCAAGCCTGGAGGATTGCTCATCTACAGCACTTGCACCTATAACTCTCTCGAAAACGAGGAAATGGTCGATTTCATTGTTAATCATCTGGGAGCTACTGTTGTTAACGTGCCTGTAGCCAGCGAGTGGAACATTCACCCTGCTATCGGGCGTGATTATCCTTGTTACAGATTTTTGCCTCACCTACTGCGAGGCGAGGGACTGTTCTTGTGCGTGATGCGAAAGAACCAAGTCTCAACATCTACTCCAGCCAACGCTAAACTTAAAACCAAGAAAACCAACCATGAAAACGGCTTTGAGCACTTGAATAATTGGATTAAAGGAAACTATGACATCCAAGTGAATAATGACGAAATAATTGCCACTCCTGAACACATTAAAGTATTACTCCATAATCGATGTGACAATTTGCACGTAATCAAGTATTTTGGCATAGTACTGGGCACAATTAAGGGGAGGAAAATTGTGCCGTCGCATCAGCTTGCCATGTCGCAAAATATTGCTTCTGGAGCTTTCCCTGAGGTTGAGGTCGACTACTCTACTGCAATCGCCTATCTGAGAGGTGAAGCAATCAGCATTGAAGCCCCAAGAGGATACGTCCTAATAAAATATGACAACTCAATTCTTGGGCTTGTCAACAATCTGGGCAACAGAGCCAATAATCTCTACCCCAAGCACTGGCGCATCATGAGTACTCATATCCCTATAACCCCAATAACAGTATTTGATAAAAGTACAAAGCTGCAACAAAGCTAATTAACCACCCATTCTAAAACTTTTACTTTATTATTCTGCAAGTTTCATTCAATTTGCACTCCTACCCTCTTTGTCATATCACAAGGAAAACAAAAGGAAAACAAAAAATACTCTTTATTTCAAAAATATTGACAAATCATAATTGAATATCAATTTATTTAATTAATTTTGTCATTTATTATTATTAATATTTTACTTATTTATTTATAATTAATTTATATTCAATTTAATAACCCGTGGGTAAGAGCGTGGCAAATAAAGTGGGACGCATCGCGTCGTGGACCATTGGCATCGTGATACTGCTTATCATCTTGCTTCCATTTCTCATGTATATACCATGGGTTCAAGATAAGGCCAAAGATATAGCATGCTCCTATGTCAAAGAAAAAACAGGCATGGAGCTGAGCGTGGGAAAAATCTTGATAAAATTCCCTCTTGACATTAGCCTTGATGATGTGCAACTTCTTGACAAGAACGGTGACACAATGATTGTTGCCAAGAATTTCACCGCCAACGTAGCCATTAGACCCATCCTTGACAAAGAATTCAAAATTGATGGAGCTGAGCTCAAAGATGGAAAATACCGACTCGTGAGCGAAGACTCTTCCATGCTGCTGAAAGCCGACGTGCGCCACTGCAAACTCACAGGCACCGACATCGACCTCGACAACAACAAGATTAGTCTGATTGATGGCACATTAACCGGGGGCAAAGTGCATCTCACCATGTTCCCACACAAGAAAATCAACGAACAAGACACAACTCGAAGTGATCCTTGGCATATTGAAGCCCAACATCTCTCGCTCAACGACATAGACTACACAATGGAGATGCTGCCCACTATCGACAAGCTCAAAGCACACGTTGACCATGCAATTTTGGAGGACGGAATTGTCGACACCGGTGCTCATACCGTTGATGCCAAGACCCTTGCCGTTGACGGAGTGGACTGCAAGTACACTTATCCGTCCAAAGAATGGGCCGATAGATATAATCGTGAGCATCCGCTGCCCCTCGAAATACCACCACTCTACCCCGACTCTATTCCGTGGACGATTAAAGGCGACAGCATCAGTTTAAAAAACGCCAATGCCACCTATGCTAAAATGGGCGCCAATCCCAAAAAAGGGCTGGACATGGACTACATCGAAGTTCGAGACTTAAACTTTGGTGCACGTGATTTCTATAACCAAGAGTCGGTGATTTCGCTCGACATAAGGAACCTCACGGCAAAAGAACGATGCGGATTAGAAATCAAGGACGCCCATGGCAAAGCTATGGTCAACAAACAAGACATTCAAGTGAGAAACCTCGCAGTCAAGACTGGAAACAGTGACATCCAACTCGATGGTAAAGCCGATATGAGTCTGCTAAACAATGACCCAACAGGTAGTGTAAGGCTCACTACAAACTCAAGCATCGGCATGAAAGATCTCACTTATATCGCTCCTTCTATAGCTAAAAACGCCAGAGGTATTTCCAACAATAGTTCTATAAAAATAAAAGGTGAAGCTGAAGGCAACACAAGAAATCTGGATTTAAACAACTTCTCGGTCGATATCCCAGGACAAATGAGTGCAAAAATGAGCGGCAATGTGAAAAACGTTGCCCAGCCCGACAAGATACAAGCCAATGTGAATGTGGATGCCAACATCAAGAAGACAGACTTTGTAAAACCGTTTGTTGACAAGGAACTCCAAAAGAAGCTCAACAACATTCCGCCAACCAAAGTGAAAGGTACTGTGAGATGGAACTCCAAAGACTTGAGTATCAAGAACGGACACATTGACATACAAGGCCAAATGAACGCATCGGTTGATGGTACAATAAAAAATGTGACTCAGCCAAGCAATATGCATGCCAACCTGAATGTAGATGCCGACATCAAAAAGGTAGATTTTGCCAAACCATTCCTTGACAAAGACCTTCAGAAGAAGCTCAATCTGCCACCAACCAAGGTGAGAGGCTCTGTGGGATGGAACACTAAAGACCTCAGCATTAAGAATGGCCACATCGACGTGCAAGGACAGATGAAATCCGACATTTACGGAACTATTAAGAATGTGACTCAGCCAGACAAGATGCAAGCTAATGTGAATGTGGACGCCGACATCAAGAAGGCTGATTTTGTCAAGCCATTCCTCGACAAAGACACAAAGAAGAAACTCGACAACATCCCACCCACAAAAATAAAGGGCTCCTTTGGATATAATTCTAAGGATTTAGAAATCAAGAACGGACACATCGACATGCAAGGCAGCTTGAAGGCCGACATTGACGGAACCATTAAGAATGTGACTGATCCAAGCAGAATGCAAGCCAATGTCAACTTAAACACCGATGTTAAGAACATCGATTTCATAAAGCCCTATCTCGATAAAGACCTACAGAAGAAACTTGACATTCTTCCCAAAACGAAACTCAAAGGCAATTTCGGATGGAACAACAATGATCTAGAAATTAAGAATGGCTATATTGACATGCCTGGGCACTTGAGAGCAAGCTTGGATGGCACCATAACGAATGTCACCCAACCCAAGAAAATGCAAGCAAACGTTAGATTTGATGCTGATATTAACGATGTTGAGTTTGCCAAGAAAGAATTCCTTGACAAAGATCTGCAGAAGAAAATCAATATTGTCCCCATGAAGGTGAAAGGAAATGTGAAATACAATTCCGATCTCATAGCAGGCGATGTTGACATGCGACTCAAGTCTGGTGGCAGCTTGGTTGGCAATGGCTCCTACAATCTTAAAAACGACAGCTACACAGTTGATGCAACAGCAAAAGGTCTTCCAGTAAAAAAACTAGTTCCTGATGTAGATGTAAATAATGTCACCGCACACGTGAAAGCCAAAGGACATGGATTTGACTTCCTAGGCAATAACACTAATGTTGATGCACAAGTCCAACTAACCGATATTGACTATGCTGGCAAGCACTACCGAAACCTAAACGGCGACATGAAGCTCAACGGCACGCACTTCGATGCAAAAATCAAGGCTAGCAATAACGGAGTGCTGCTTGCCAACGGATCCTTTGACCCCAAGACTCTACGTTATGACATTGACGCCGACGCACAATCGTTCCCTGTCGATGACTTTGCTCCAGACCTGAATATTGGCAACCTCACTGCAAAAATCAAAGCACGAGGCGAAAACTTCGACTTCCTAAATAGTGGAACAAAGATTGATGCTACGGTTGACCTTGCAAGTGTGGAGTATAACGGCCAAGTATTCAATGACCTCACTGGGAACGTGTTCCTTGACGGGAACAGATATGAAGCTCACGTCAATTCAACCAATCCCGACTGTGACGTCTTTGCCGACGCCTATGGAACAATCGACGGCGACAATTACACTATCGACCTCAAAGGCAACGTGAAAGAACTCGACCTAAAGGCACTTAAGGTGCTTGACGTTCCATGTGATGGACAAGGAAACATCGACCTTCAAGGTGATTTCAACCTGAAGACTAAAACTTATAACGCCAATGTTAAACTATCCAATCTCGACTGGAACTATAACGGCGAGAAATTCCTGTCGGGGCAAACCGACCTGCGTTTCAACACTACTAACAACTCAATCTCGGCCTACTATAACGAAGAGTCATCACACATCAACTTCAATGCGCCTCACAGCGTGGACTACTTCTTAGACAAATTCAAGGAGTGTGCAAAAATCGCTGATAGACAGTACAAGAAGATGGATCTTAACGTGAATGAAATCGCCGATGCACTGCCTCAGTTTGACTTGACAGCGAAGATGGGCCCAGACGGACTCATACAGCGTGTGCTAGGTAAAATGGACGTTGACTTCCGAAATGTCGACATCACAGCAAGCAACGATTCGGTTCTCAAAGCTCACGCCTATGTTACCGACCTCAGTGTCAAAGACAAAGCTGTTGATACCCTTGTGCTCAACATCATCGAAAAAGACAAACTGATAGGCTTCAACGCACATATGTCAAACCGCAAGGGCACTTGGGACGATATGGCCAAAGTGGATGTGGGGGGATATGCCATTGGCTCTCAGGTAAACATGCTTCTGAGACAAGAGAATATAAAGAATGAGATGGGATATAATGTAGGCTTTAATGCTAATCTGCAAGACTCAATTCTCGACCTCACATTATTGCCTAAGCAACCCGTTATCGCCTATAGGCAATGGAACATCAACGACGACAACTACGTCAGGATGGACCTCGGTCACAATAGAATTGAGGGAGACATCACGCTTGAGAGCGACTCAAGTCTCATTGCTTTGAGAACCGACCCAGTTCAAGAAGAAGGGAAACAAAACATTCTTGCCACTATCAAGAATGTGCGCATCGAAGAATGGACCAAAATGATTCCTTCGCTTGAAGATATGAGCGGTGTGCTCGATGGTGACTTAGCCCTCTCATTTGACGGACGAAACCTGGAGGGTAACGGAGATTTGTCCTTGTCACGCTTCACTTACAATGGCTTCAAACAAGGAAACTTGAAGATGAACACCAAGATGACAATCGACCCTGCTACTTCGAGCACGCATTTGACTGCTAATCTTGACATGGACAGTTCAACTGTTGCATTCGCCTACGGATCTCTCAACGACTCCACGGCTTCAACTCCTTTAAACCTTGCTCTTAACCTCAACCGATTCCCGTTAAGAAAGATCTCGGCTTTCATTCCAGGCCGAATGGTCATGCTCGCTGGATATGCCAACGGCGATATGGAGGTCACGGGCTCACTTGACAATCCCATCATGAACGGTCATTTAGTGGGCGACTCGGCTTATGTTAAGATTCCACGATATGGCAGCTCGTTACGACTAAGCCAGGAAAGAATTAATGTGGAAGATAACACAATCACTTTTAACGACTACAAGATTTATGGCCTTAATGACAAGCCAATTGACGTGAACGGTAATGTAGACTTCACATCTCTCGATAACATAAAGATGGATTTGAACCTCAAAGGCAAGAATATTCAGTTCTTTGGCAGTGAACAGAGAACGTTCTCCGAAATCTTTGGCAAAGGGTTCATCGACATTGATGGACGCATGAAAATGATCAACAACTCAACTTCCATCAATGCCAACGCCAAGTTGCTTGCAGGGTCCGACATAACCTACGTTCTCCAAGATGAGATTACAACTCTGGCAAGTAACAGTGCCACCAAGGGCATGGTTACGTTTGTTAATCCAAATGACACTGCTTGGTATGAGAATACTATTATAATCGGAGCAGGTGCTGCTTCTTCGGCAATGAACATGCTAGTAAATGTAGACGTTGAGAAAGGCGCTAAAATTAATGCCTTCCTGCAACCCGAGGGTAAGGACAGAGTAAACATTGACGGTGAAGGCAAGCTCAAATACAGTATCGACTTCGCTGGAAAAGATAATCTATCGGGATCTTATGTGATAAGCTCAGGTACTGTTAGATACACGCCGCCTGTCATAAGCCAAAAAGTCTTCAACTTTGTTGAAGGGAGCAACGTATCCTGGAATGGCGACATGCTCAATCCCAAACTAGACTTAGAAGCTAAGCACAGTGTCCGCTCCAGTGTAACCAATTTAGACGGCAACGGCTCTCGACTTGTAGACTTTGATATTAGCGCAATGCTAAAGAACACTCTCAGCAATATTGACCTGAAGTTTGACCTTGAAGCCAAAAATGATGCTATAGTTGAGGGAGAACTTCAGACTATGACCGACACACAACGTTCACAGGCTGCTATCAACTTATTGCTCTACAATTCTTACTCTGGAACAAATACGACTGGTGATTTCTCCACTACTGGCGCGCTCTTCTCATTCTTGCAATCGCAAATTAATAGCTGGGCAGCAAATAACCTCAAGGGAATTGACGTGTCGTTTGGCATTAACCAATTTGAGGGCAGCTATGAAAACGGAGCGAGAACCGAAACAAGCTATAGCTATCGACTTTCTAAGTCGTTATTTGGTGACAGGTTTAAGATTGCGGTAGGTGGTGAATATTCTACCGAAGCATCTAGTGAACAAAACTTCTCTCAAAACCTCATCAGCGACATCTCGTTTGAATACCTACTAAATCCTAGTGGAACTCGCTATCTGAGGCTTTTCAGGCACAAGGGCATCGAGAGCGTGCTTGAAGGCGAAGTCACTGTCACTGGTATCAGCTTTGTCATGAAGCACAAGATCTCATCTTTGGGCGATTTGTTCAAATGGCTAAAGAAAACCCCTAAAGTGAAACTCCCCGACAACATAACAGTGCCGTTGACTAATCAAGAAACTCAGAACAACGTCACTGAATCACAATAATTCTTATGATGAAGATCTTTACTAAAATATTGTTTTGCACGACTCTGGTTGCTTTTCTCTCGGCTTGCTCAACTACAAAACGACTAGCCGAGGGCGATGTGCTTTACACCGGTGTGAAAAAGGTGCAATACAACCAGCTTGACAGTGTCGCAATTGACCCAAGCGTTAAAGACCATATTTTCTCTTCAATTAACGTGAAGCCCAACAACCCTCTCTATTCTCCTTACTACCGAACCCCATTCCCTATTGGACTGTGGGTTTACAACCACTGGAGCGATAAGTCTAAAGGTTTGAAAGGATGGCTCTACAAAAAACTGGCTGCAAGACCAGTCTTGATTAGCAGAGTTAGACCCCAAACGAGAGTCAACATGATCGACCAAGTGCTTCACGATAATGGTTACTTCAGCTCCAAAGCCAGCTACACACTCAACTACAGTGAGAAAAACCCCAAGAAAGCTAAAATCACTTATAGTATTGACCTAAAAGCGCCCTACATACTTGGCACAATAACCTATCTTCCTGATGACTCGTACTTGAACCACCTTATCGACTCGATAGCGATGGCCGAAAAGTACTTCAAGAGCGGCAACAGGTATTGCGCCGACTCGCTTAATACTGTAAGAATTAGAATTGCCAACGAACTGAGAAATCGTGGTTACTACTACTTTAGACCTGAATATATTGAGTATGCGGCCGACAGTGTGACTAAAAAAGGTGTGATAAACATGCAGATGATTAAAGCTGCCAGCACTCCCAATCAAGCTACTACAAGATATCTTGCTGGTGACGTGACGGTCACAGTCGAGAATTTCACGGGTAACGGAGTGCCCGACACTATCATTACCCGCAATTGCACTCTCATAAAGAAACAACCAGTTCACATAAACGACGACCTTATACCTTCATGCATTAGATGGCGCAAAGGGAGACCATTCCGTGTTGGGAATATGGATCTCATTCAAATGTACCTCGCAAGGACAGGCATCTTCAGCAACATAAGTATGCAAGCGGTTCCTATCGATTCCACAAGAGAAGATGGACATGGCGTTATCGACTTGGTCATCAACTGTACGCTCGACAAACCTATAGAGGTAAAAGTTGAAGCACAAGGTACCACCAAATCCAACAGTTTCATAGGACCTGGACTTGGATTGGGAATTAAGCATAAAAACATCTTTGGAGGAGGAGAACAACTCAGTGGCGACCTCATAGCAGCTTATGAGTGGCAGACAGGCAAAGGAAATGCCTACAAGAACTCTGACTTCAACAGCTATGATGTGGAACTGGATGTGAGTCTTGTTTTTCCAAGACTTCTTGCTCCACGGTTCATCGATAGGGCAAGAAGATATACCAATTGGACTCGGTTCTCGGTAGGCGGAGAGTTCTTGAACCGACCAAATTACTTCAAAATGGCAAGGGTGAGCTCCGAGATGACGTGGGAATGGCACGCAAGACGCTATTCTCAACACAAATTCACTCCATTGAAAATTACCTATTCCAACTTGTTGAGTACTACTGAGGCTTTTGACTCGGCTTTCGTTTTTAACCGAGCTATTGCAATGAGTTTCCAAGATGTCTTCATTCCACAAATGAACTACACCTACACGCTTGACCGTTCATTTGGAGGCAACAGCATTATGTGGAGCATATCGTGCACTGAGGCTGGCAATATCGCTTACTGCCTTTGGAGAGCCTTTGGCGTAAAAAAAGGTGACATGAATATTATGGGGACATATTTCTCTCAATTCATCAAGGCTCAAACTCAACTAGTGTGGACGAGAAGACTATTTGGAGAACACAAGCTAGTGGGAAGGCTGTTAATTGGAGCGGCTCAGGCTTACGGCAACGCAACTGAAGTGCCATATATGGAGCAATTCTACATCGGTGGGTCAAACTCACTGCGAGGTTTTGCTGTACGTTCTATTGGTCCTGGTAGTTATCACATGGATTTCATGGGAAAAAACTCCTATTATGACCAAACGGGAACTTTCAAACTTGAGACTAACTGGGAGTACAGATTCCCACTTATGGGATATCTGAAAGGAGCCGCTTTCTTAGATGCAGGCAACGTCTGGCTTTTTAACGAGGACCCTTACAGACCCGGAGGCAAATTAACCGCTAAGAGTTTCTTCAAGGAGTTAGCCCTAAATACTGGATTTGGACTGCGATTCGACATGGGGATGATTGTGCTACGTGCCGATTTGGGCATTGCTCTTCATTCACCCTACGAAACCCCAAAGAAAGGTTATTTCAACATTCCCAAGTTTAAAGACAGCCTCGCTTTCCACATTGCTATTGGCTACCCGTTCTAATCCCAATCATTGTGGTTATGGTGGTGATGATGGTGATGCGAATGGCTACTACTTGAGTGCTTCTTTGAATGATGACGACGACGGTGACGTCGCACATTAAACAGGTACTTCCTCAATAAGTGCGCCCCAAACCAGTGCATTACAACAAAAGCAATAAAAGCGCCCACCACATCGGCGGCAATGTCAAGCACATCAAATTCCCGTCCATTGCCCATAGCAAGCTGACAACATTCCGAAATAAGACCTATTGAAGAAGCCAGTGCCGTCAATGCCAACTCTTTATTGACCTTTGTGTGCTGAGGGTTCATCAGTTTGGTATAGTCATATAGATATGCCAAATTCAAAATGAAGAACAGCAGCACATGAGCAACCTTG
Source organism: uncultured Muribaculaceae bacterium (assembly GCA_905233845.1). Classification (GTDB taxonomy): domain Bacteria; phylum Bacteroidota; class Bacteroidia; order Bacteroidales; family Muribaculaceae; genus Sodaliphilus. The sequence continues at coordinate 20,778 of CAJOFH010000038.1, forward strand.
TCACCATATTTAAAATTAAATAAACCGAACCATTCACTCGGAATGTCGGATGGAGGTGATAATAGCAGATAAAAGACAATTGCGGTAGCAATTATCGAAAACAGTCCTGATGGTATATAGTTAATAAGTTTCTTCATCGTATAATTCTAATATCACACTTATTACATTCAAAAAAGCTTACAAAATTAATAGTTTTCTACAAAAGAAATCATCTACAAAGCATTTTTTTTGAATAAAAAATGAATTATGCTTTCTTTTTTAGTTTTTCTTGATAAATTTGTGCTTTAAAACATCAAAATTCTTATTGATATGAGCAAATTATCCGACTTCTTTTCTATGTCAAAGCAAGAACGCACTGGCGCCTGGCTGATCGTTGCTTTTATTGTGATTCTTATTGCCGCTGTCGCAATCGAGAGAAAATGCTCGAGCGATAAGGTAGACAACGATACTCAACAAGAAATAAACGAGTATGTCGAGAAAGCTAAAAAAGTCAAAGTTAAAGAAAAAAAGAACGATAAGAAAGAGAATAAGGCCACCAAGAAGAGCAATAGCTCTTCCACCAAAAACAAAGGGAAAATGCAAAGCAAAAGCGAAAAGAGAAGTAGCAAAACAAATAATTCAAGCAAGAAAAAAAAGGGAAACGATTCTAAAAAGAAGACGAAGTCATCCAAATCAAAGTCCTCAAAATCTTCAAAAAAGACAACACCGCCACCACCTCAACGCTCTCTTGACCCCATACCACAATTTTAACAAAAAAATGTGCCATCAAAACGCTCTATCGCTGTGATGGCACATTATTATTTTATTAATCGATTTTACATTTTTCGTACTGGTACATTTTTCTGATGTTTGAGGTATACATCATGATCATTTAGACCGCTCTTCTTTCGAGGCACATTTCGAGTGTCTCGACCATACTCATCAAGCAACTCTTCGTCACGGCCTTTCTTGCCATTTATACTCTGAGTAACAATATTTTTTTCAGGTTTATTGTTACCAAGTTTCTTAATCATTTCAAAGCCCTTGTTGTACAGCACTATCGACTCATCGGTACGCTCACGAGCAGGCTCGCATTTCATGATCACCAAATAGATTTTCACTCCGTTGCGAACAACAGCCGATGCCAAACAGCCACCAGCGGCACGAGTAGTGCCAGTCTTCACTCCAATACAACCTTGATATTTATCAAAAAGACGGTTAGTGCTCTTCAAGTGTATGCGAGTGCCAGACTGTGTATATATATCACACGACGACTTCGAGACAATCTCAGCAAAAGTCTTGTTTTTCATGCAATATCTCAACAGTCGCATCATATCGGTTGCTGTGGAATAATGGTTGTCGTCGGGCAAGCCATGTGCATTAACAAAGTGGGTGTTTTTCATTCCAAGAGTCTTTGCCTTAATGTTCATCATTGTAGCAAAATCTATAGAATCTTTGCTGCTCAAGAACTCTCCAACGGCATGAGCAGCGCCATTGTCGCTAGGAAGCATAACACGATATAGCAAGTCTTTGAGCTTATAACGCTCGCCTCTCTTGACGTTTCCATACGAAGTTGATGCAGCCTCTTTACTGATAGTCACGGTTTCATTCAAGTAACCACTCTCGCAAGCAAGAATGCAGGTCATCATCTTTGTCATGCTTGCTGGGTACATTATCTTATCGGGGTTCTTACTGCTAAGAATGTAGCCATCCGACGCATCAATCATCAGCCATGCCTCAGCCGAGAGTTTCTTCAGCTGAGCATCAATAGTGTCGAGAGGATGAGCAGGATTGTTGATAGCTGCATTATATATCGATGGACCAGGACCGCCACCAGCAAACAGCTTTGTGCTATAGCACACAAGCAAAGTGCACACTATCAGTACACTTACTATTCTTGAAAATGATATTTTATTTGTTATATTCATTACTCGCCATTATTTGCAATTCATCATTATGGGCTGCAAAGTTACATATAATAAATATATAAAACTAAATTAATTACATATTTTTAAATATTTTCACATCTTAATACTGTCTTAATATTGTCTATTTTGGATATTTGAGACAGATAAAATGTGCCACTACATCATTTTGTAGCAGCACATTATGAACCAAATTTTAAGTTAAAAAGAATCAAAGCTCATCAATATAAACCGGTCCCTCGGTCTTGGCATTTTCGAGTCCTTGCCACAGCTTCGACTTGTTAAGGTCAAGCTCAGTGAATATGGTCTCGGCTGTGTAACCGTTAATGGCCAAATTAGATGGAATGAAGATTGTTAGGTCAATAGTGAAAGCCTTTACACCAAGAGCATTCACCTTCTTGATACTGTGAGTAATATTTCCAAGTATAAGCTTGCCATCTTCAAGACTCCATGAATTATAAAGTTCTGAACACTTGAGAACAGCGCGGGATTTATTGTTTTCCATAACATAGCTGATCGAGGCATAAGCAGCCTTATTGTCGATGAACGACCAAAAGGAAAAACCCTTGTTGAGGCTCGATATCAGTTCTCCACCTGGTTTTTCAAAAAGAAACATTGGAGTTGTGAGTTCTGTCTTGCTGAAATCACTTGAAATAATTGGTTCGTCATCACCGCATGAAGAGAACAACATACCCATAACAACAGTACATACCAACACAAACGATAAAAATATATACTTCTTCATAGTCTATTTAAATTAATTAGATAAATTAATGAGCAAAATTACACTATTTTTGATAATAACAGGCTACAAAAAAACATTTTTTATTACTTTTGTGAAAAAATCAACCACAATGGACACACTAAGCATATCAAGCACACAAAATCCACGCATCAAGCACTTAATTGCGTTGCAACAACGGTCGCAGCAGCGACGCAGCGAGAATCGCATAGTGGTAGAGGGGGCAAGAGAGTTGCAACACTGCATCAACTCTGGATTCGTGATTGAAACAATATACTACTGCCCCACCCTTTTTGATGAAAAACAGCTGCCTGCCAACAATGCCAATCTTGTAGAGGTCACACCACAAGTATATGACAAAATAGCCTACCGTGGCTCTACCGAAGGAGTGATTGCCATAGTTGAACCTCGATTTCTAACGCTAAGCGACCTTGAGCTGGGTGACGACCCGCTCATTGTGGTGCTTGAAGGTGTGGAAAAACCAGGAAACATTGGTGCAGTGTTACGCAGTGCCGATGCCGCTCAAGCCACAGCTGTTATCGTGTGTGATCCATTAACCGACCTCTATAATCCCAACCTCATACGCAGTTCCATTGGTGCCATATTCACAGTGCCATGCGTGGTTTGCAATAGTGAAGAGTGCATCAAGTTCTTGAAACAAAACAACTTCAAGATACTCACTGCCCAACTTCAAGACAGCGTACCCTACTACAACACCACAATGCGAGGAGCCACGGCAATAGTCATGGGCACAGAATCAACTGGACTCACACAGTCCTGGCGAGACGCAGCTACTACTCACATTCGCATTCCCATGCGAGGAAAGCTCGATTCTCTCAACGTCTCAGTAAGCGCAGCAATCCTCCTCTTCGAAGCCGTCCGCCAACGAGTAGTATAGCATTCGCAAACTACAATGACTCTAGCAGAACTCAAGATGGTCACAATCACAATAATGCACTGAAAAAGACCTTGTACTTTTTCAGTGCATTATTTCAGTTAAACCCTCCTTATCAAAATGATTTACAGAGAGTTATTTTTTGTACATTTATTGGGGCGCACCAAATGTGTTATAAAAAAAGGGGGAAGATTACTTGAACTGCTCATTAATCTTCTTGCAGATTTCTTGCATCTGCTCCGAGGGGAGGCTGAGCTTCTCCTTGAAGAAGTTCATGTCGCTCTCCTTCTGCATGGGGATCAAGTGCACATGGGCATGAGGCACCTCAAGACCAAGCACTGCAACACCCACTTTTACACATGGAATTGCTTCCTTAATGGCAGCAGCAACACGCTTAGCAAAGACCATAAGTCCAGCTATTTCCTCGTCACTGAGGTCAAAAATGTAATCCTCCTCGCGCTTAGGTATCACGAGAGTGTGGCCAGCTGCAACAGGGTTAATGTCGAGGAAGGCATAGTAGTGTTCGTCTTCTGCTATCTTGTAGCTGGGAATCTCGCCAGCAACTATTCTACTGAATATTGAAGCCATAGTATCGATTAGTTTAGATGGAAATCTCAAGAATTTCAAATTTCATGGTCCCTGCTGGGGCCAGTATCTCTACCACGTCACCCACTTTATGGCCCACAAGGCCCTTAGCGATAGGAGTAGTAATCGAAATCTTTCCCTCACGCAGGTTGGACTCTGTCTCGGTAACGATAGTATAGGTCATCTTAGCCTTAGTGGCAACATTCTTGATTGTCACTTTGGTAAGCAACTGAACTTCATCGGTATTGACCTTGCTCTCGTCAATGATGCGAGCACCAGCAATCAGGCTTTTTAGCTCGGCAATCTTTGCCTCAAGCATACTTTGACGCTCTCGGGCAGCATCATACTCAGCATTCTCACTCAAATCTCCTTTTTCACGCGCCTCAACAATCGCTTGCACTACTGCTGGACGTTCAATGTTCTCAAGGTTAGCCAGCTCTTGCATTTTCTTGTCATAGCCAGCCTTTGTCATATAGCTTATAGCCATAATTAGTAAAATATTTTTTAAAAAACATAGATTAAAAACCGAAGAATCTCATCATGGTTGAGACTCTCCGCTGTCATTCATTATTTATTTTCGCTGCAAAATTAGGCACTATATTTATAATGTGCAAACAAATAACGCAATAGTTATTAACAATTCAGTTTTATTAACCAATGTCCTATCATTTTTAGCAGCAAACGGGCTGCTCAAAGAATAAAGCGCAATTCTTAAGATAACGTGAGTTCGACGAAAATAATTAAAAGAGTGTGAGCTGGTTATCAAATTCTCGTTCTAATTGTAGCATTGGTTTCTTAGGAAAAAAGCAGTATGC
>CAJOFH010000039.1 GCA_905233845.1 uncultured Muribaculaceae bacterium
TGTTTTTTTAATAATGTTTTTTGCACTACAAAATTACTAAAAATCTCGCTATGTTCCTAATTTTCAGCTAAATAAAATTCATCGAACTCACGTTATTTATTATTTTATTGAACGGGTGTGCGCGCAAAGGTAAATGTGATTGATAGGTAAAACAATGTTATTTTGTGCCTAGCGTTTCGGGATTTTTGAGGTTGCCAGCTTGCGCTGGAAATTGAAGCTTCGCTAAAATTTCTTTTATAATTTTAGAGCCGCAGGCTCTTTAATTTCCGAGCTTGCGAGGCAAAAAAAGCACCCTGACGGATGCTTTTTATGATTGTGTATCTTGTGCTTAGATAGCCACTGTTTGATTCTCTCTTTCAAAATTTGAAAAGGCAATTATTCAAAGTACTCAGGGAACTTGCGGGCTGCTTCCTTGAGCATGCGGGAGACGTCGAAGTAGAAGTCCTTGGTCTTGCGCTTGTCGTTCTCATCGTAGGCTTTGATGTAGTCGATGCCTCCATTCAGCTCCTGATGATCGGCAGCAACATATCCTAGGAAGTTGATGATGGAATACTCATGCTCGGGAAAAATCACCACCCATGGCTCCCTCTCGGTTCCACGGCCACTTGACATGATGGCGGCGATGAGCTTTTCAAGACGATGCTGACGAACTGCCGCGCGTGCATATTTCTTCTTTTGCTTGAGGGCATAGATATAATATGTAATCTGGTCGATGTCAAACATATTGTCGTTCAGAGCCCTCACGGCATAGTTCTCTATCTTGTTGCAGTCGTCACGGCTGAGATATTGCTCGTAATATAGTCTCTCAACCTCTTCTTTGCCTTCATACTCTATTGTGCGGAACGGGTTGTAATCCTCCTGAAAGAGGTATCCATAGTAGAGGTCACGGTAAGCCTCGAAGTTCATGATAGTGTCGTTGCTGTTAAACGACCTAACAAGCTTGGGATAATAGTATTTTGAGTAGGGATTTAAGGTCTCTTCTTGAATCTTGTTGAAATCCACCTTTCGAACCTCAAACTTGTCCTGAGCTGTCGCAACAATCGTGATGTTGGCAACTAAAATAGTAATCAGTGTAAGAAATATTCTTTTTATTCTCATAATCTCGTCTATTGTGATGTTATAACATTTATACCATAAATGATACCGTCGACCGAGTATCCTATCATGGCCACAGCAATGATAATGCCGAGACCTTTGGCGCAAAGGTACTGAATAAAATTGGATTTAGGAAATAGCAGCCACTTACCTGCAGGAGTCCGAGAGAAGGCCAAAGCGCCCATCACGGTGCCTAAAATAGTACCCAAAAGCATGAACCTTGTCTCTAAAATCAACCCCAGTAGGCACCCCATCAAGGCCCCCAGTCCAAGATATAGATTTCCAGTCGACTTACCGTCGGGCTCTCCCTTGGGCAACAAGTAGCGAATGCCCATTACCATTAAGGTTGCAATACCATAGAAGATAAAAGTGCTCAAGGGAAAAGAGGCAAGCTTACTCCAGTGTAGAAAGCACAGCCCCACGTAGGCTGGCACTGCAGCCACCCACCACGGCTTTATCACCAACAAGACTGCGGCGACTATGAACAACACTCCCAAAAAGAGAAGTAAGATGCTACCTGTCATGAGTGTAAGAATTCTTTTTAAATAACTTTTTTTATCACTTTTTTGCACCAAAATCAGTCATTGGCAACCGTTTCGGCTATCGAGTCGTCACTGACGTTGGATGAAGTCTCATCGCTTGAAAGAGAGTTGTCGGGACGAATCTCATCGGGGTATGACACGCGGGTGTGATAGAAAGTGAGAAGTCGCCTGATGAGACTCTCTTTCACCACTGCAATGTCCTTGAAGCTGATGGGCGACTCGTTGAACATGCCGCTTAAAACCTGCGACTCCACAATCTTGTTCACCATGTTGGTAATATTCTCCTCGTTGGGCCCTGAAAGGCTCTTGACAGCGGCCTCGCAAGCATCGGCCATCATCAGGATTGCTGCCTCTCGGCTTTGAGGATTAGGTCCAGGATAAGTGTAGGGTGCGGCATCAACGTTTCCTGTTGCGCTTTGCTTGCAAGCCATGGTGTAGAAGTAACGAGTTAATCCCTTGCCATGGTGCTGCGCAATCATGTCTTTAATGACCTGAGGCAGGTTAGCCTTCTCGGCGCGCTGGAGCCCATCACTCACGTGCGAAATAACAATCGAAGCACTCTGCTCGGGCATCAGCGCGTCGTGAGGATTCACACCACTCTGATTCTCGGTAAAGAAAGCAGGATTGTCGATTTTTCCTATGTCGTGATATAGAGCACCTGCTCGCACCAGCTGAACACTGGCACCAACTTGTCGTGCCGCCTCGCCCGCCAGGGTTGCTACCTGCAGCGAGTGCTGGAACGTGCCCGGACAATTCTCCGACAATTCTCGGAGCACAGGATTGTTGATGTCGCTCAGCTCAACTAGTGTCACTTGTGATGTGAAACCAAATATCTTCTCCACGATGAAAATGCCAAAGTAGGCAAACGACAACACGATGCAATTGACTACAAAGTAGAGAATCACGTGCCAGTCAAAAGCGTCGAACGTGCCGTTGCGGGCTATATACTGCGCCACATAAGTTACTGAGTAGCACAGGAAAATAAAGATGGCGCACACCACCAGCTGAGAGCGTTGCATCAGTCCCTTGATTGACAACAGAGCGATGGTTCCCGCAAGAAACTGCATGATAACAAAGTCGTTGGCATCAGGGGCGACAAGTGAGCTAATGAGCACCACTATCATGTGTACAAAGAAGCCTAACGAACTGTTGAAGAACACCGTCACCACTATGGGCACAAGTGCAAACGGGATGAGATAAAGCAGTCCTGACCGCAGGTGTGCTATCACATATACCAGCAGCACGAAGAAGAACACAAAGCAGAACAAGAACAGCATGTGCCTGAGGCTACGATAGACCGTGGGATGCATGAGCCTGATGTAAAGATACATCACAAGCAGCAACAACAGTATGACCACCAGATTACCAAAAACCGAGAATCGCCGCACCACGCTGTTCATGTTGCGCTCGGCACTCATGCGCTCATAGGTTTTGAGCAGAGTGTACTTTTGAGCAGTCACAATCTCTCCATAGTCGATAATGCGCTCTCCCGTGAGTTTGATTCCGTAAGGAGCAAGAGCCACTTTGTAGGCCTCGTTAAGCATGGACTCACTCTTTTCGGCATCATATTCGAGGTTTGGGACAAGGCTGCTGTGAATAATCTGCGGCAACTCTGGCTCCTGCACCAAATTGATACCCGCTACCGAGTCGATAAAGGAATAAGCCTCAACCGTCGACCTTAGCGTCTGCGCGTCCACAACCTTCGACTCATTGCCCTGAGAGTTGATTATCACCCTCACACGGTTTATGAGCCCTTTGTTTATCTTGTTGCGAGTGTTGTTGTCGACGATACCGTCCTCATAGACTTTCTCAGAAGCCTCAATCATCCGTTGCTTCACAGTAGACGATATTCTTGTCAACTCCTGGAGCGACGTGCTTATGTTGTTCAACGCCCGTTGCTGCTTGGCAGTATTGATGTTGTAGATGGGAGCAAAATTAGTCTCAATACTGTCTTTAATCTTCTGAGTGCTTGCCGAATCATACTCAATGGGAATGTCGAACGGTGCGATAAGCTTAGGATAATTCCATGGCCTTCCCTCGTTATAGACAATGACATCTTGCGAAGCACCCCCAAAGAATATCGACAATACCGCCACTGTGAGCACGATAATCGTCATCACAACCAGATTAATTTTTACAGCCTTCTTCATTATCTCGAATTATATGTTTTTGTTTCTTACTGGAAATTTGAGAAGTAGATATTAAGCTATCAATTTTGCCTGAAAGCCTTGGAGACGCCTTTCACCTTTGAGAGCTTCTTGCACATATTGTTAACCACGTCGACGTCCTCAACCATAATATCCATTTCGCAAATAAAGACACCAGCATTAGATGTGACGTTTAGTCGGCGCATGTTGATGAGCAAGTGGTCGGAGATGATGTAAACTATCTCCCTTAAAATTCCCTTGCGGTCAATACCTTCAATTCGCACCGACGTGAGGAACTCCTCGCGGCTCGAACTCCACTGTGTCTCGACAAGACGGTCGCCAAAACCAATCTTCAGCTTCGTTGCCATGGGGCAATCAATCTTGTGAACAACCACCTGGTTGTTGTTGTCGATATATCCCACCACATCATCACCAGGAAGCGGATGGCAGCAGTTGGCAAGCTGGTAGTTGCTCTTCCCGTCCTCGGTTTTGAGAACATAGATTTGACGTTTGTCAATTTCCTCGCCCTTTTCGTTCTTTTCCTCACTCTCGCCTGTATGACCTTTGGTGTTCTTGCCACCGCCAAACGGGCTTCTCCAAATCTTGCTGAACAACCCTTGCGACGTTGGTTTCAGAGCCTTCAGCACCATTGGGGTGAGTTCAATCTTATTCATTCCTAAACTCAGGAACAGGTCTTCCTTGTTTTTCAAACCGAGGAAGCTGATGATACGAGCCATGTTCTCGTTGTTTATTTCCACCGAGTTCTCCTTCATGAAGAGCTTAAATTGATCCTCTCCACGCTCCATGGCTTCACGCCTGATGTGCCTGAGAGCAAGGTTCAGGCCACGCTTTCCCTTGGAAGTGACCACAAACTTCGACCACTCGGGTTGTGGCCGTTGAGATTGAGAAGTGATAATCTCCACTTGGTCGCCACTGGTGAGTTTGTGCGACAATGGCACCAGAGAATGGTTGACTTTGGCGGCAAGACAGTGGGTGCCAATCTCGCTGTGCAGCAAGAATGCGAAATCGAGCACAGTAGAGTCCTTAGGCATCAGTTTCATCTCACCAGTCGGGGTGAAAACCATTATTTCTCGTGCGTAGAGATTAAGCTTTATCGAGTCGAGGAAGTCGAGCACGTTGGGCTCGGGATTCTTAAGGATTTCTTCTATCTCTTTGTACCACTTGATGAACTGGTCGTCCTCGTCAATCTCGCCATTGTTGTCCTTGTAGAACCAGTGAGCGATATTTCCGTGCTCATCGTTATAGTCCATCTGCCGACTGCGGATTTGAACCTCTATCCAGTTGCCATCGGGACCCATAACTGTCATGTGAAGCGCACGATAGCCATTGGGCTTGCTGTGTATTAACCAGTTGCGAGTGCGGTCGGGGTGAGTAGAATAGAGCTGAGAAATCATGCGGTAAATTTTCAGGCAGTCATCGTTCTCATCACGTCCTTCGGGACATTCAAAGACGATGCGGGCAGCATAGATGTCATAAATCTCCTCGATTGGGATGCGTTTTTTCTCCATCTTCTTCCAAATCGAGTAGCACGACTTCACTCGGGCCTTGAACTCATAGGAGAACCCTTCGGCGTCGAGATTCTCACGTATCTTCTTCGAGAATCGCTCAAATTCATCGTTACGCTTGACTTCAGTAGCAGCAATAGCGTCAGATATGTTTTTGTAGGTAGTAGGATGCTCATACTTGAAGCTCAGGTCTTCGAGTTCGGTTTTGATGGCATAAAGACCGAGGCGGTGAGCGAGAGGCGCATAGATATACATTGTCTCTCCTGCAATCTTCTTTTGCTTGGCTGGAGGCATCGACGACAGAGTGCGCATGTTGTGCAGACGGTCGGCCATTTTGATGAAAATCACCCTAATGTCGCTGCTCATTGTCATGAGAAGCTTCTTGAAGTTCTCGGCCTGAATTGACGATTTGTCTCCAAATCGCCCGCCCGAGATTTTTGTCAACCCATCAACAATGTTTGCAATTTTCTCTCCCACTTTCTCGCCACCTTCATTTACCAACTCGTCGCCGAAGATTGCCTTGATGTCGTCGAGAGAGTATTCAGTGTCCTCAACCACATCATGAAGCAGAGCAGCACAAATCGATGTGGAGCCCAATCCTATTTCTTGACTGACTATCGTTGCCACAGCGATAGGATGAAGAATATAAGGCTCCCCCGAACGTCGTCTCACTCCAGCGTGTGCGCTTCGGGCAAACTTGAAAGCCTTCTCAATCTTCTCTACCTTTTTGCGGTGCTTGCTTGACAGATAGCCATTTATCAAATACTCATAGGCATCATCTATTATCTTGTTTTCTTCTTCTACGCTCATCATATCCGTGGTCTTTTAGTCGCAAACTTATTCAAACTACAAACTTAGTAATAAAAAATCAATTAATGACAAAAAAAGGTAGAGATTTTGATTTTTTAAAACAGACTGAAAAAACTTATTGGCCAATTATCACTCTCTCGCCGTTATGGATGTATATTCCTGGCGTTGTGGGCTTGGTGGGGAAAAGAATGCCGTTGAGTGAGTACCAGGCTGTTGGGGTGAGTTGCGAGTCCATGAGAATGGAGTCGAGGGCAGAATCATCAAGTTTTTGCTGGTATTCCCTCTGAGCACTTTGTAGCAGATTTTTAAACTGCGTTTCGTTGTGCAATTTGCCCAGATCGCACACCGCCATCACTCTTGCCGCTTGGATGTCGCTGGCATAGTTCATACCCTTGATTACACGGCTCTCGCCATATTCGTAACCCCACTTGAGGAGCGCGTTTTGGCAGTCGGGCATCACCTCGGCAAGCGCGAGAGCGAGCCCCCACCCTAAAAAGGCGTGGCGCGAGGGATAGGCCGACTCGCTATAAAGCACGGTTTCCTCCCCTCCGTAGGCATAAGGAACATTAAACTGAATGTAAGGTCGCTTGCGGAACGTGGTGTTGTTTTTCAGGCTCGTGGCTTGTGTGTTGAGCATGAGTTTTAGCGCCTTGACAAACATAACGATTTGCGGTGTGTTGGTTTCAGAAATCGTGACCACTGGCGAACACGCCGCAATGTTTTCGATGAGATAGCTATCGTTCAACGACGCGTCGGTCCTGGCCTGCTCACCTCGCTCAGTATCGTACAGTTCTTTCGACTGCCAAAATCGATACAAATCACTCACAAAGAGATAATCATTAGTTGTTGGTGGTGCGTCAAGAATCTTGGTGAGAACAGGAAAAGGCGCTTGCAGGTCGCTGCTCGAGAGACCCTTAAGTCGCATATACTCCTCACGTGCGGCAGCCAAATCGGCTTGATATTCGCTGGTTGCGCGGGCACGAGATATTGCCGCCGAGGCACAGAGCATTGCGACATCGACATCGCTCTGCCAATGAGCCCCCGTTATCACACGACTGATGCCATACTCATAGCCACACCTGAGGATGGTGTCCTGCAAGTGTGGAGCCATCTCGGCGAGCGCCAGAGCAGTTCCCCATCCGCATCCAGTGTGCGACGATGGATAAGAGCTGTTTGTGGCAAGGTCTTCATAGGTGTCGTGAGCTCCCCAAGTGGACTCGTTCATGACCAAGAAGGGTCTCCTGCGGAAGTATTCGTGTTTCATTGCCGAGACACCTCCCGAGCCTGTCTCACCTGCACGCAGCATGAGGCAGTAGATTGCCGGCGTCTCTTCCTCGTTGATGTTGAGGTCAAGCACTTCGCTGAAAATGGCGCTCATGCGCAAGATGCCATACTTCGAGTCTTCGCTTGCCTTAATTCCACGTTCGGTGTTGCGCATGGTCTTTCCCCAAATCCATCGCCCGTAGTCGCCATTGCAGGCTATCATCAGCGAATCGGGGGGCGCAGGCAGATAGGCGACTGGATTGGGCATCGAATCACCAAGCAAGTATCTATACTCATAATCGGCACGTGCGCTGTTTGCCGTGACAATCAAGGCAAGCAACAACCATACATATTTTAAACATCCATTCAGTTTCATCATTCCTTAATAAAGTATTATCAGTTAAGATTAGAAGAAGGCACATCAAATGTTATTGCATCGCCCACACAAGCGTTGGGCATTTGGATGTGCAGCATGGCACAAACAGTGGGTGCGGCATCAACAATGCGTGTGGGTTTAGTGGTAGAGCCATGTGGCACATGCCATCCCATGAACACCAGCGGTATGTGGCTGTCGTAAGGGTTCCATGCGCTATGCGAGGTGCCTTTATAGTCGCTCTTGACCTTGAAGGCAAGATATCCTGGCTGTGTCATCACCACGATGTCACCACTGCGTCCACGGTGATAGCCATTGATGAGTCGCTCCCTGAGGAATTCGGGGATGCTCGCCTGCTGAATCTTCTCATAGTCGACAGCAAGCGCCAAGTCTTTCTCTCTATAGAGCACATCGAGAGCCACCTTCTTGACCTGCTCAGGATCGGCTCCCACACTATCGATTTTATCGTAGTCGAGATAGACGCGGTAGTCATAGATTGCCTTTATTGCGCCAGGAACACCACACTCGTCGGCGATGGCGTTGTTCATCGCTTTCCGGGCTGCACTGGCATCCCACCCACCAGCTGGCTGGTTATGCTCCTTCATGAAATTGGGGTTATGGGCACCACCGTGGTCGGCACTCAAAAAGAGAAGATAGTTGCCATATCCCACTTGCTTGTCAAGCTCCTTGAAAAAGTGCGCCAGCTCCTTGTCGAGCTGCATATACACCTCATAATTCTCGCGGCCGCGAGTGCTGTAGGTGTGTCCAATGGCGTCGGTTGACGAGACGCTCACACAAAGCATATCGGTATATTTTCCTCGTCCCAGCTTCTCGTTGTCAAGAATCGCCTCGGCCATGCGGAAGGTGTAAGTAACACCCTCATTGCTGGTGTTTAGGTCGTGCTTGGGCTCAGTATTGTATTTGCGGTTGAACTTCTCTACCCAGTTAGGGAGACGGTCCATATAGTAAGTGCTGGTGACAAAATGGCCCACCTCGCTGTCCCACCAGTAGGCGGCATCGGCACTGTGGCCAGCAGGGAGTATCGCGGCACGTGGCTTGATTGCCACACCAAAGACTTTGCACTCAAAGTCGAGCGCTTGCTTAAGCTCATCGCCAATGGTTGTGGCGAGCAAGTTGCGTGGCGAGTTCATGCCCGCTTTGCTGTCGGTGCCCACGCCTTCCACGCTGTTGTCGTCGGTGCTCGACACTCGCTTGCCGTCAATCATGAAGCCATTACCGGCGATGCCATGGAAATAAGGAACAGACCCCGTGTAGAGGCTCGTGTGGCCGATGGCGGTTACCGTGGGCACATAGTTAATCATCGTGTTCTCGCAGGAATAACCCTCGTTGAGAAGACGCTTGATGCCGTCAGGGCCATAGTCCTCATAGTAGTAATAGAGATAGTCCCAACGCATCTGGTCGACAACGATGCCCACAACAAGTTTAGGACGATCAATCTGAGCCATAGCACCGATTGAGGCACACATCACAGCCAGTATAATTAGCAATCTTTTAGTCATAGTTTTTATTGGTTGTTAAGTTAATGTTTTCATCTTTGGGCCCCAAAGTTAATGATAATACTCCAATCTTGCAAAATACCGCCGAAAAATAGCTTAAACCCAAAAGTGAAGAAAAAGGAACCGACCCCTTTTCCTCACTTTCTTTTTTTGTGTAAAAAAACGGGAGACCGAGGAATTTACCACAAATTCAACTCGGCCTCAATACTATTGCAAATAAAAAGAGTAAATGAAGTTATCTAAATCAAATCAATATGCCAAATAGAAATACAGTTTAACAAATTATATAACCATCGTAATTAATACTTCACATTATAAAACCATCGTAATTAACTTTTTCGTCTGTTCGTTTGTAGTGTAGTGTTTTACCAATTTCAATTAATAATGAAAAGCTATGGTTTGCCTTTTTTTGCCCCATAAACACCACAAGTGCCAAAATACTGCATTTGGGCGCCTGGTTTTAACACATTTTAATATTTTAGAGTCAAAAAAGCACAAAAATGGCGCTCAGAGTCATGATAGAGCGCCATTTTCGCATGTTATGAAAAATTTTTTACTTGTCGATTGAGAAGTTAGCTTTACGCATGTCGCCTTCGCGGGCAAGAGCGCAATGGAAAGCGAGAGCCAGCTCGTTGTTCTGCATCACATGGCCTTGCTTGCACACCTTGAGGTACTCGCGAAGCAATGGGCGATAAACAGGATGAGCAGCATTTTCGATAATCTCCTCGGCTGCCTGAACTGGATCTTTGAAGCGCAGGTCGGCTACGCCCTGATCGGTAACGATGATGTCCACGCTATGGATGGTGTGGTCGATATGGGTACACATGGGCACGATGGTCGAGATGCAGTCGTCCTTCTTGATTGATGGGCACATGAAGATGCTGGTATAGGCGTTGCGAGTGAAGTCACCACTGCCGCCAATACCGTTCATCAAGCGTGTACCGCTCACGTGCGATGAGTTGATGTTACCAAAGATATCGGCCTCGATAGCAGTGTTCATCGAGAGAACACCAAGTCGGCGGATAACCTCGGGGTTGTTACTGATTTCGCAGGGGCGCATGAGCACCTTGTCGTGCAGTTTGTCGATGTTGGCAAAGAACTCGTCCATAGTGTCGTGGGCAAGAGTTAGTGAGCATGTGCTCACAAACTTGCAGTGACCATGCAGGAGCAGTTTCACGAAAGTGTCTTGCATCACTTCGGTGTAAACCTCAAATGGTGGTATCTCGTCGCTCTCCTCGAGGCTGTCGAGCACAGCGTTAGCAATGTTGCCCACACCGCTCTGCAGAGGCAGGAACGACTTGGGGATGCGGTTGTTCTTCATCTCATTGATGAGGAATTGCACCACATTGTGGCCAATCATGCGAGTAGTCTCGTCAACAGGAGTGAAAGCGTCGGCTTTACCAAGACGGAACGAGGTCTTCACCACGCCCACTACCTTCTTGGGGTCAACATGGGCTGTGGGTGAACCTGCACGGTCGTGAGGTGTGTAGATAGGTATCTCGCGACGGTTGGGTGGGTCGAGAGGTACATAGATATCGTGCAGGCCGTGGATGCTCTCGGGCAACTGGTCGTTGAGCTCTATTATAACCTTCTCGGCGCACATGAGCCAAGTAGGTGTGCAGCCTACCGATGTGCCGAGCACGATTTCGCCGTCGTCGGTGATACTCTGTGCCTCGACGATAGCCACATCCATCTTGCCGTAGTAGTTGTAGCGGAACTCCTGAGAGAGCTCGCTCAAGTGGCGGTCATTGTAGTGGATTGTGCCGTTGTTGATAGCCTTGCGCAAGTCGGGATGCGACTGATAGGGCGAACGATAATTCATAGCGTCGGCGCGAGTAAGCTCACCATCGATATAGTCGTTGGTCGATGCGCCGCTGAAGATGTTGATTTTAAACTCACGGCCAGCCTCATGCTCGCGACGAGCCTTGGCGGCGATGAAAGGTGCTACTGCCTTAGGGCAGCCAGGGGCGGTAAATCCCGATACGCCCACGTTGTCACCATTCTTGACAAACTCGGCAGCCTCTTCGGCTGTAATGACAGGATAAATCATTTTACTTCTTGATTTAGTTTATGTGATGTTGTTTTGTGTGTATTCTCAAAAAACCGTGCAAAGTTACATAATATTTTTAAATAGGAATGAAATAAATGAGTTAAATGAATTAAAGGAGTTAAAGGAATCAAAGGATTTAAAGGAGTTAAAGCCATGACAAAGCATCATTGACAAAGCATCACGGTTCTTTGAGCAGAAATGCCATATAGAGTGGCAGAGTCAAGACATTGTCTGACTTTCCAACATTGTAGTCTCCCAATTTAATCGCTTTAGAAATATGATATTTCTCAGGATGCTTCAAGATTGTCTTGGTGCTCTTCACATTTCCAGTGGATGATTTAACCTCAATGATGGTAGCCTCTCCCTTATAGCGTATTACAAAATCCACCTCCAGTCCCGATGGCTTGCTATAATAATATAATTTACGAGACATTTTGTTGAAGATGTCAGCAATTAAGTTCTCAAAGATTGCCCCTTTGTAGCCCATAAGGTTTCCTTGAAGCACATCAAATTGAGAGCCATCCTCGAGCATAGACATAAAGAGTCCTGTATCAGCCATATAAACCTTGAAAATACCATTAATGGCATTCCCATCAAGGGGTAGTTCGGGAATCTGCAAGTTGCGGCAGCGACAGATAATTCCGGCATCTTCAACCCATTGTAGAGCATCTAGATAATGAGATGCTTTTGCTCCGTGTTTTATTACGGAATACTGGAACTTTTTATTCTCTTTGCTGAGTTGACGGGGGATTGACTCAAAACATTCTCGCAAACGAGGCTTATAAATATTATCGGCATATTTCATCATGTCGTCTTTATATTCCTCTACGATAGCCCGTTGCAGTCTCACCACACTGTTCATGTCATGAGTTTGAAGGAACTCCTTAACCACACGTGGCATACCACCAACAATAGCATAATGAAGCATCAGTTTTCTAAAACGTTGATGAAGCACTTCGGGAACAGACACAATATTGTCAAGACAACTTTTTATGCGTTCTATCGCCTGAAGTGGAATGTCGTTAGCCCAAAGGAATTCCTCAAAATCAAGAGGATACATGGTTATGATGTCTTCATATCCAACTGGAACTGAGAAATCGCGATTATCGCTCTTGTAACCTTTAACACCAAGTAGTGAACCTGTGGCAATAACATCGAAACGACCATCAAGATGGAAGAACTTAAGCGACATTCTCGCTTCGGGACATTCTTGAATTTCATCAAGTATCAAACAGGTCTCACCGGGTATAAAATTTGAATTATTAATTGTAGATGTTATGCCTATTATCAAGTCATCAATCTTTCTGTAATTCTTGAAAGCAATGGCAGCCTCATTGTCATCAATAAAATTAACGTAAACTACATGTTTGTAGTTCTCTTGCGCAAACTTTTGCACCGAGAAAGTCTTGCCACACTGACGGCAGCCTTTAATGACGAGAGGTAAGTGATTGGCACGAGATTTCCAATCTTTCAACACCTTTTCAATTTTTCGCCTGAGAATCTGCATATTATAAAAACTTTTAAGCTATTTATGCCACTTTTTCAAGGGACTTTTTGACCATTCGTGCCACTTTTTCAAGGGACTTTTATAATATTCTTGCCACTTTTTTAAAAAAATGATGATGCAAAAGTAAGCGAAAGTTTCAAAAAAACCAAGTTTTTGGGTAAAAAAGCCAAAACTTTCAACTAGTTTCCTAACAGTATATTGTAAATAACGGTGATGTCGGTAGAGGTGATTACGCCGTCGCCGTCCTGGTCACCGTTGACAATTGCGCTGCTGTCGCTGTTGAGCAGGTAGTTGTAAAGTGCCGTGATATCGACACTCGAAACTATTCCGTCACCATTCACGTCACCTAGGATTGAGTCCACAAGTTTGAATTTTGAGGTTTTAACTGCCAGCTTTTCGGTGTCACCGTCATAATAATAGAATTCCACATAATATTTTTCTTTGGGCAAGTCGGTGAAATCAAACGTTAAGTCTTTAGAACCAGAGCCTGTAATATCGAGCGTAATCTGCTTTTCTTTATACTTGTAATAAGAATTTCCGATAATAAACTTTTTATAAAGTCTTGCAATGAAGTAATCGTGATATCTCGTGGCAAGTTGGTTTTTTATCGTGGTATTAAATGTGAGCTTGTTTCCTGCAACCTCATTGTTGGAATTAGCGCCAGGCACACTGTATGTCATCGACAGCTTGCCTGCCGAAGTCGGCTCCACATAGACCGAACCAGTGCAATACACTTCATTGCCATCTCGGTCGCCAGTCACAATTAAATTATTAGTTCCTGAACTTGTCGGGGTGTAACTTATCGACACAAATCCACTGGAGCCACTGCTGAGGTTGATGGTATTTGCTCCCACAAGCTGATTGTTTGCCCAAAGATAAAAGAAAATATTATCGGCAAGGCTGTTATTAGTCACTTTTACCCTTACCGAAAGGGGGCGATTGACTTTTTTCAATGGACTGTAAGCATTGATATTTGCCAAAACACCGTCGGTGGTCATTTCATTTGCGTTAATGTTCTTATTAACAGGCGTCAGAGTCAGTGTGTTGCCGTTGATGACAGCTTTGATATAATCAAGCCCAGAGAAATGGCAGGGCAGCCAATTGTTGCTGCCGCTCTCGCGACAGATTGGGCGCAGATAGTAGGTGCCATCTCCTAAGCTTTTACCAAATTCCAATGTTCTTGTGATTATCCCAGTATGTTCGTTATTTCCTAAAGTATAAGTATCGGAGAAATTATAGATTTGAATCCGGGTAAAGCCTGATGAGTTAAACACGCCCCAACTCAAGTTATAGGTTCTTGAAACATGATTCTTAATATTCTGGTATTTCGAACCAACAGTGATGGCAAAAGAACTGGAACTGCTGCTGCGGGTGTAAGTGGTGCTTCCTACTTGAACATTATAGCCTGAAGTAACTGAGTTTCTCTCACTTGTTGATATCGTATTGGGTTCCAACCCAATAATAATATAATTCCCTATCATGAAACCATTATAGCCCACGGCGCTGACTATGCCGCCGAAATCAGGGTTTAACGCTGTCAGCAGGAAATAGCCGTCACCATCGCCTCTCCAGCCCCAGTTGAAATGGTAATAGCCGTTACCGTCATAACCATCACACACAAAAGTATGTCCTCCACTATACATAAATCCAGTATAAATCACTGGTCGGTTGGCTCGCAGTTCTGTCAGGATAAAGTTCTCCCACTGTGAATAGGAGTAATCAAAACGATACAGTTTGCGAGCCCTTGGGCTATATCTAAAATAATCGACAAAAACCTCACCAGAAGGAGTTGCACCCGATTCCGACACCCCATATTTCATTTCTACCGCCTGGCCGCAATAACGCATCAGCCACGCCACGGCATTGTTTGATGCGTCAATTGTCGAAGTCTCACTACTGGAATAGTAGTCTTTCATATTGTTCCAATCGAAATTAGCCGAATTCAATGCGCTATAAGTCGTGCCATGCATTTCATAGGCCATATCACTTGCTTGTGTATAGCCTGGAATTACTTGGCTTGTTGACGATGGCCACTTGTGGTAATACATGATTTGTGCCATTGCAGTGGCAGTGCAGCCAGTCACGCAAAAACTCCCATTGGCCTTCGGGCAATATAAATTGAATGGTGCGCTTTGGTCCCACTGGGATGTAAGCATGGGTGACACCGCGCTGCCGGCTTTGGGATGTACATTGCTTTGGCTCCTGTCGATAGTTATCACACCCTCGTCGAGTAGCGCTATCTCCTCCACATACTGGTCAAGCCACGCCTGCATGTTCTCGGGCACATTCTCAGGGTCAAAGTTGCCCTTGTCGCTGTAGCCCAGCACCTGCTCGGTGCGGTCATCGCCGCTCACGATGACAAAGCCCCGGTCCTTCGCGGCGTTGAACACATAATAGGCGGCCTCTTGCTGCGACGCGCCAGCCTTGCTGCGAGGAGCCCTCAACGGCTGTGAGGCGGCAACCGTGCCCATTCCACGCTGTGCCATAAACCGCGATGCGATATTCTGCGCCTCGTTCACACTTACCTGCTCGGCATGAACCTCGACACTCACGCTGACAACTACGCATACAATCAAAAAGAAAAGGAGTCTAAGCTTATTCATAACATTTATGTTTTACGTCAATCATTAGTTTCCTAACAGTATATTGTAAATAACGGTGATGTCGGTAGAGGTTATTACGCCGTCGCCGTCCTGGTCACCGTTGACAATTGCGCTGCTGTCGCTGTTGAGCAGGTAGTTGTAAAGTGCCGTGATATCGACGCTCGAAACTATTCCGTCGCCGTTCACATCGCCAGGGACACCCCCCAATATCTCGTAAGTGGCAGTTTGAAGTGCCATTTTTTCTTCATCGAGACTATAATAATAGAATTTCACAAGATACTTCCCCTTCGACAAGTTGGGGAAGTCAAACACCTGAGTTATCGAAGAAGTTGTCAGAGGATCTGAACCAGGTATCTCAATGACCCTCTGTATTTCACCTGCAGCAACATTGCCTAATAGCGTCTTCTTGTATAGTCTTGCAAAGAAATAATCGTGATAAACACCTATTTTTCTGTTTGTTATTGAAGCATTTAACGTGAGTTTGTTGCCTGCAACTTGATTGTTGGCATTAGCAGCAGGCACACCGCAGTGAACCAATAGACTGGCCTCCGTTAAAGGCTCCACATTCACCGAGCCGGTGCAATACACTTCATTGCCATCTCGGTCGCCTGTCACAATTAAATTATTAGTTCCTGAACTTGTCGGGGTGTAGCTTATCGACACGTATCCACTGGAACCACTGCTGAGGTTGATGGAATTTGCTCCCACAAGCTCATTGTTTGCCCGAAGATAAAAGAAGATATTATCGGCAAGGCTGTTATTTTTCACTTTCACCAATACTGTTAGGGGGCGATGGACTTTCTTCAATGAGCTGTAAGCATTGATATTTGCCAAAACACCGTCGGTAGTCTCTTCAGCATTGCTATTGCTAATGGACTTGTTAACAGGCGTCAGAGTCAAGGTATTGCCGTTGATAACCGCTTTGATATAATCAAGCCCAGAGAAACGGCAGGGTAGCCATTGATTGCTGCCGCTCTCGCGACATATTGGGCGCAAGTAATAGGTGCCATCACCTAAGCTTTTGCCAAATCCCAAAGTCGTTGTGATTGTCCCAGTAGATTCGTTATTTCCTAGAGTATAAGTATCGGGAATATTATAGACTTGAATCTGGGTAAAGCCTGACGAGTTATACACGCCCCAACTCAAGTTATAGGTTCTTGAAACATGATTATCATCATTATAGTATTTCGAACTAACAGTGATGGCAAAAGAATTGGAACTGCTGCTACGGGTGTAAGTGGTGCTCCCTACTTGAACTTCATAGCATGCAGCGACCGAGTTTCTCTCACTTGTTGATATCGTATTGGGTTCCAGGCCAATAATAATATAATTCCCAATCATGTAACCATTATTGCCTACAGCGCTGCCTATGCCGCCACCTTTGGGATTTAGTGCTGTAAGCAGGAAATAGCCGTCATCACTGCCTCTCCAGCCCCAGTTGAAATGATAATAGCCATTACCGTCATAGCCATCACACACAAAAGAGTGTCCACCTCTATGCTTCTTTCCTCCATATATAATTGGATGGTTGGCTCGCAGTTCTGTCAAGATAAAGTTCTCCCACTGTGAATAGGAGTAATCTATACGAAACAGTTTTCGGGCCCTTGGGCTGTAGCGGAAGTAATCGACATAAACCTCACTAGAAGGAACTGCACCAGACCCCGACACCCCATAATCCATTTCCACCGCCTGGCCGCAATAACGCATCAGCCACGCCACGGCATTGTTTGATGCGTCAATTGTCGAAGTCTCACTACTGGAATAGTAGTCTTTCATTATATTCCAGTTGAATGTGGTTGTAGAAAGGGCTGGATAAGTTGTTCCATGCATATCATAGGCCGTATCACTTGATTGTTTATAACCTGGAATTGCTTGGCTTGTTGACGAGGGCCACTTGTAGTAATACATTATTTGCGCCATTGCCGTTGCCACGCATCCAGTAACGCAAAAACTCCCATTGTACTTCGGGCAATATAAATTGAACGGTGCGCTTTGGTCCCACTTGGATGTAAGCAAGGGTGATACCGCGCTGCCAGCTTTGGGATGCACATCGCTTTGGCTCCTGTCGATAGTTATCACACCCTCGTCTAGCAGCGCTATCTCCTCCACATACTGGTCAAGCCACGCCTGCATGTTCTCGGGCACGTTGGCGGGATTAAAATTGCCCTTGTCGCTGTAGCCCAGCACCTGCTCGGTGCGGTCGTCACCGCTCACGATGACAAAGCCCCGGTCCTTCGCGGTGTTGAACACATAATAGGCTGCATCCTGCTGCGACGCGCCAGCCTTGCTGCGAGGTGCCCTCAATGGCTGTGACGCGGCAACCGTTCCCATTCCACGCTGTGCCATAAACCGCGAAGCGATGCTCTGCGCCTCGTTCACACTCACCTGCTCGGCATGAACATCGATACTCACGCTGAAGACAACGCATAAAATCAAAAAGAAAAGGAGTCTAAACTTATTCATACATTTATGTTTTAGGTCAATTTATGTTTAGCTTACAAATTTATGAATTTTGCGCCAACAAAACAAGATTCTCATCAAAAAACACAAAAAACGCCCACAATGGAGCGTTTTTTGTCATTTTGTATCAAAGAAGTAAATTGTACTTTATTCTTAATCCTCAGTACTTCATACTTCTTACTTCATACTTCTTACTTCCTACTTTACACGGTAAGAATCTCTTTCTCCTTAGCGGCAAATACTTCGTCGATCTTCTTGAGGAACTTGTCGTGGAGTTTCTGAACTTTCTCCTCGCCGTCCTTCTGGGCATCCTCGGGCATACCGTCTTTAACGGCTTTCTTGAGACCTTCAATCATCTCGCGGCGCGCGTTGCGCACACTCACCTTAGCTTTCTCGGTCTCGACCTTGGCGTCCTTCACGAGTTGCTTGCGGCGCTCCTCGGTCAAGGGCGGGAAATTAAGGCGGATAATCTCGCCATTGTTCTCAGGAGTAATGCCAATGTTAGAGTCAAGGATAGCCTTCTCGATAACCTTAATCATTGGTCTCTCCCATGGGGTGATAGTGATGCTGCGAGCATCGGGCACGGCAACGTTGGCCACGTTAGCAATTGGCATCATTGAGCCGTAATACTCCACTTTAATAGGGTCAAGGATTTTAGGATTTGCCTTGCCAGCGCGCACGCGCGACAGGGTGTCGTCCAGATAAGCCACAGCCTCGTTCATCTTTTTCTCGGCTGCATCAAGAAATGTTTTTACGTCTGTCATAATAGTATATTATTTAGTGATTAATAGTCTAGTTTTTCATTTCAAGTCACAAAAATAGATATTTTTTTAGTTTCATCGCAAGAAAAACGACAAAAAGTTATCATTTTCACTTAAAAGTAAGAATTGAGCATTTATCAATAGCGAGTTGCTGGGCGGCTTGCTGGAGCTGAACAGGAGTGACACCGAGTATGCAATCGATGCTTTCCTGAAGGGTGCTCACGGCATTGTAATAGAGCAGCCCACGACCTGCAGCCATAGCGGTGACCTCGGCATTGTCGCTTGCGATAAGCATCTGTCCACAATATTGCTGCTTGTAAGCATCAAGTCGGCGCTCGCTCAGTGGTGTCTGTGCTAGCGAGTCGATGGTGTTGCCTATTAGTTTGAGTGCTTTCTTGAGTTTATCATGTTCACATCCCAAATAGATTTGAATCATACCACTATCGGTGAAGGACACCAACGACGACTCAACGGTATAGACTAAACCGCGCTTCTCGCGCAAACTCACATTCAACAGCGAGTTCATTCCCGGTCCACCCAGAATGTTGTTGAGCAAAGAAAATGCGAAACGCTGGTCATCATACATGCCTGCCACCCTCGCGCCCACAATAGTGTGCGACTGATGCAGACCCATGTCCACCATTTTTCGCTGAGGCTCAACAGCTATGGGAGCTTTACGCTTGATACCTTTCTTGGTGTGTGAGAGAATTCCAAAATATTTCTCAGCAAGTCGGAACACCTTGCCTGCCGAGGTGTTGCCGAGCGAGAAGAACACCATGTTGCTGGGTACATAAAGGCGTTTGAGCCAGTCAAGACAATGACCCGAGGTGAGACGCCGAAGGTCTTTTTCCTCTCCAAGGATGTTGTGTCCCAGCTGACTGCCAGCAAGCAGCATGTCCTCAAAGTCATCGTAGATCGCCTCGCTGGGAGAGTCGAGATAGCTCGACACCTCTTCGAGCACCACGTCAAGCTCGGTGGCTATTTCGTGTTCGGGGAAAAGGGAGTTTTCCACCAAGTCGGCTATCAGCTCCATCGCCCGCTCCAAGTGCTCAACAGGGAAGATGCAGTAGAGCATAGTACTCTCTTTGGTGGTATAGGCATTCAACTCACCGCCCACCTGCTCCATGCGATTGTTGATGCGTGTGGAAGTGCGCCGCTTGGTGCCTTTGAAGATGGTGTGTTCCACAAAGTGGGCGAGTCCATACTGCCCAACCAACTCATCACGGCTGCCAGCGTTTACCGCCAACCCACACCACGCCACTGGCGAATTGCGGTGCACATGCACCAAGCGCAACCCATTGGCGAGAGTGTGACAGATAATATTTTCTTTATTATTCATTTGAAATGAATAAAAGGAATTAAAGGAATTAAAGGAGTTAAAACCTTTGTGTTTTGTACTTTTACATTACATGCGTGTGTCGACATGGATGATATTCTGCACAAACATCATATCGCGTATTTCACTACGCTCAATTTCCATGTCGTCATATTTCTTGTTCTCGCTGCGCAGTATCACCATGCGCGGGTCGTCATGACGGCGAATGTATTTCACCAGACGATAGTCGTCGAGGATGACAACATATATCTGCCCCCAGAAAATCTGGCGCAGGTTGCTAAGCTCTCGCACAGCAATATAATCACCATTCCTTATCACGGGACTCATTGAGTCGCCGCTCACACGAACAATGCGGCACTGCGAACTCGTCATGTCGGGAAGGTCGACAAAACCCACAATTTGGTCATCGGTGAACATGCGCGCCTGAGGTTGGTAACCAGCTGTGACGTCGATGTCATAGACAGGAGTGCCACGCTGAGCCATCACCGCATTGGGCTGGGTGACGATGCGTGATTCGGGCACAGTTACCAATTGCTGAGGTTGCTGCTTAGCAAAGGGCAAATCCTCACCCGTCTCAAGCCATTGCTTCGACACGCCCAGATTCACCACAATCTTGTTGACAAGCGCCTCGCTCATCGCCAAACGCCCGTTCAAGTACTTCGACAGGTTTGACGTGTCGACATCAATCTTTTGAGCGAAATCCACCTGACGGTAATTCAACTCCTTCATCAAGAACTTAATACGTTCCGCAATTCCATTATTATCCATAGCAATACAATTATTTTGTGGCAAAATTACCACAAAATTGGCAATTTACCAAATATTACATCCTTTTTATGTCTTTCTTGCTACTTTTTATTATCATTCATTGGGAATCTTTGGCGCACTTATGGCAGGCGGTTCACCAGCGCATATTTCAGAGATTTCATAGGTGGCATTAATCACTTCGGGGGCGCAACCAGGGTAGCCCTCATCGTTGGTGATAGTTGCTGTGAGATCCTTGTTCATTTTGATTGTGAAGGTATTTGGCACAATCCAAGTGGTCCAGTAGAGACGAAACGTCAAAGTGTAGTCGCTTGTCCATGCATAATTGCCAGCAGTTGTGTACTTGTTGGCTAGTCCTTTCACTTCATTGAGATTAACAGGGTTCACGGCATTGTTATAAGGAGGAACGTGAGTGGTGGTTTGCTTTGCCCATCCATTATACATAAAAGGATAGCTCTCTTCGGCTCCATTGGTGCGTGTGAGTGTCATATTGCACATGTCGCCGTCAAATTTCAACCGCATAGTCTTGTAATAGCGTGCATTTGGACCCAGCGTGAATGTGAACTCTTGGGCACCTTTATAACCCTTGAGCAACGGCAGAGCAACGTTGGCAAGTTTCTCCTCAAGAGCCTTTTGTGCCGCCTCGTTAGCAGGGAGTGTAGCGTTTTTCACTCCGGGGATGAGTTTGTTCCAAATGGTGGCGAGTTCCTTGCCTGTGTTGCTCGACACACCAGTAATTACTACCACAAGGTCCTTTTCGGGCGACATCACGATAAACTGTCCGTAAGCTCCGTCGGCACGGAAGGCACCCGGCAGCAGGCATCGCCACATCTGGTAGCAGTAACCCTGATTGGTGTCGGTGGCTTTCTTGCCTGGATTGCTATAGTTGGTGTGCTTGAGTGACGCCTCGTTAATCCACTTGGCGCTCACCAGTTGCTTGCGTTCCCATTTGCCCTTGTTCATGATGCACACTCCAGCCTTTGCCATCGACTCGGCGGTGAGTCTCAAGCCCCAGCCGCCCACGTTGATGCCATCGGGACTCTCTTCCCAGTCGGCCTCGTAGATTCCTAATGGATGGAAGAACCGCTCGTTGAGGAACTCCAGCAATGTCTTGCCAGTGATGCGCTGCACGATAGCCGAGAGCATAAAAGTACACATCGAGTCATACTGGAACTTGCCAGGCTTGGTAACTGGCTGAGCAAGCCATGTGCGAGCCCAGTCATCGCTTCCTTGACGTAGCTCTAACGATGGTTTGACACCAGCAGTCATCGTCAACAACTGCTTCACGGTCATCGCTTTAAGAGCCACACTTTTCTTCTTTGGAGCTTTGTCAGGCAATAGGTCAACGACCTTGTCGATCAAGCGAAGCTTGCCCTCGTCAACAAGCATACCAATAGCGAGCATCGTGAACGTCTTGCTACATGAGTAAAGAGTGTGCACATCGTACTTCTTGAAAGGTGAAGGATGAGCCTCGGCAATCACCTTGCCGTGACGCACCACCATCACATGATGAATGTCGGTTTGTGGCACTGCCATAAGGGCGTCAATAAATTGTCCTACGGCATTAGGATCCACGCCTTCTTTTGCGGGTGTACTACGAGGCAAATCAACATTTGTTGAAGTTGCCTTCTCCTGAGATTTTTGATTAGTTGCTCCACAACTCACACTCGTCGCAAGCAACAATAATATCAATAATGTACTTTTTATTATTTTCATGATGCAAAATTTATTCAATCATTGTTATTGATAACGGATTTTCAAGGGCTTTAATTGCGCACTGCTTGGCGATAGCACGGTTTTCTTCACTCATACCCACTGGCAATCCATTGATTTCCTGAATGTTCTTATCACGCAGCCACTGCTGGTCGACCCACGTGGTGTCGGTCCACACACATTCACTCAGCCCATAGCGCGCAAGTAGTGCCGCACTAGCAACATAGGCTTCTATCAAACATGGAATGCCGTCTTGCAGATGCAAATACTCAAAGAGATGTCCCAAATCGCCGAGCGAGTCAAGCGGTGTGGTGCGAGCGTTCTGGATGGCAGTACCACAAGGAAGCAGCAACTCTATGCCAGTGTCGTTCTGCATGTTGCGCACACACTCAATGATACGTTCAAACATCTGCACACTCGTAGTATCAGGAGCCAAGCGATCAAGCCCTTCTGAATAGGATGGTGTTATGAGCCAAGCATACTCATGGGGGGCAGTTGCGTGTTCATCGAGCCAACCGATAAGTTGATTGAGATAAGGCTGATAGGTGCTGTAGTCTCGCGAAGTCATCGACTTCTGCTGTAGCGTTATCACGTCCCATGGCTGGGACTCGATTATCTCGGTCATCGACACGCCAAGACGCTCATCCCACGGCTGAGCGCCATAGGACCAGTAATATCGGAAACTATCGGTATCGAGCGCATAATAGAACGTGTCAAGTCCACCTCCGCCAATGTACATGATGCCGAGTTTAAGATAGACTTGCGGAGCTACAGCCTTAATGATGAAAGGAACGTAACTCAAAGCGTCAAGCGAGAAGCTATTGCCTATCGACAGAACACACAGCGTATCGGTCACAACATGACGTGCCATCTCGACTGACACATCCTTATAATAAATGGTATCGGGAGTCACGTCAAAATGCATTACCGCTTGGGTGGTGGTGCCTGTGTTGTAGCTCTTGTTGTTTAGAGCAACAGCCTGCACACCACTATCAAGATTAATAGTCTTAACAAATGGTACAGCGCCACTCATGACATTGAACCCTATTGACACAAAGCTTTGCTGCTCGTTGTCGAGAGCCACAACGCCAACCTCGCTACCCACTGGCAATCTTAACTTCTCATTTACTCTCAATGAAGCAGAGCCCGAGCCTGTGTCAATAATGGCAAAACAATAACCTCGATCGCCAACTCCACTGCTATTACCCTCGAGCAAAGCGCTGTAGATTACCGTGACATCGGTTGAGGTAATCACTCCGTCGCCATCGGCATCAGCATGGCTTTGCGTCATGTCGTAGCCAAGCAGATAGTTATAAACAATGGTCACATCAACGGCAGAAACATACCCATCGCGATTCACGTCACACAAGTTTGCGCTGCGGGGTTCAGCGTCAACGTCAACTAATATTTTGAGTGAACCATCATATTGCCCATAATCCTCTATATAATCTTTATCGACGCACAACAAAGCACCTCTTGGCAACTCATGAAGCACCAGACTTGGATTGGGCACATGACAGAATATCGTGTCCACACTTGAGCAGCCTTCAAGGACGCCAGCCCCCACTCTCAATAACGTGCTGGGCAACGAGAACGATGTCAACGTGCTACAGAAAGCAAAAGCATGATTTCCAATGGCGGTTACGCCCTCAGGAATAACAATGCTCCCTCTCAGGTTGGAGTCGCCAGCAAAGGCTTCGGCACCAATGCTGGTAAGTGTCACTGGTAGCGACAAAGCCGTGAGGGAGTCATTCTGATAAAAAGCTCTGCTGGCAATTTCTGTCACTATATAACGTTTACCATTCTCAACAGTGGCTGGTATCACTATGGTCGAGCCTTTGTAACCTCCTCCTGGAGACACAAGGCTCAGTGTAGAGTCTCCCTCCAAAACAACATAACGCAAGCCGTCACACTCTATTGTGTCGCCTGGAACTGCCGCTGTTGCCACAAACACCGTGAGCAGCATCACAACAAGCCATAATAATCTGTTGTCACATTCTCTCATTCTCGATAAAACTGTGTGCAAAATTGAACAAAAAAACTGAGAAAAACAAGATGCGACATCAAAAAAATGTAAGTCTCAACTATCTATCTCAGCGTCAAAAACAATCAAATCATGGGTTCATTTTTGCTAAATTGATTTTTTTAATTATCTTTGCAGTGTTATAATTGTTCATTTTTGTTTAACAACAGCTCGACTTAGAGCTTTAACTTAAAAAGATATGAGACGAATCGCTTTTAAGCAACTATTATTGTTGATGATAGTGTCGATGTGTTTTGCAGCAAATGTCGACGCAAAGAAAAAGGCCACTGGCACTAAGATTCCTGCCAACCTGCACGGAGAAGCACGAGAAAACTACATCGCTGCTCTCAAAGGTGACGCTAATGCTCAACTGGTGTTAGGCTATTGCTATCAAGAAGGGAAAGGCGCTCCAAAGGACCAGGGAAAAGCAATCTACTGGTATCAAAAGGCTGCTGACAGAGGCAACGTTATTGCACAGTTCAACATGGGCGACATCTTTGACCAAGGCAAAGGTGTGCCACAGGACTTCGGCAGAGCGGCTTTCTGGTATCTCAAAGCTGCCGAACAAGGCGACGCTCTTGCTCAATGCTGCGTGGGAAACTGCTACTTTAATGGTCAAGGATTTAAACAAGACGATGTTCAGGCTGCCTACTGGTTCCGCAAGTCGGCTATGCAGGGCAATGCTGTTGGACAACGATGCCTTGGCATTTGTTACGACGAGGGAAAAGGCGTGCCACAGAACTCCAGAACTGCCATTGAATGGTATGAGAAAGCTGCTGTACAAGGCGACCACGTGGCTCAGTTCAACCTTGGAAGATCATACGCCAACGGTGAAGGGGTAAGGAAAGACATCAAGAAAGCTGCCGAATGGTTTGGTCTAGCAATAGAAAATAATCCTAGTTATCTTGAAGAACTTAAAGAAGCAGCTAAAAATGGCGATAAGGATGCAAAAAAAATCCTTAAAGAGCTTAGGAGATAAGCAACAGAGCTTAACCCAACAAAAGCGAGCAAGAAATGTGATTTCTTGCTCGCTTTTCTAAGAGGTGTCTGGTCTATATATCAGAGTACTCCTGACTTCGTCATTGCATACCCCAAAATTCATCAGTAAATAGTTTTGCTATTCGCTGATGTCGTTTCATGGGCATTGTTTTGGTGAAAGTCTTGCCGCTTTCTGGCAGGCGGAAAACTATCGTGGTCACTGTCTTT
>CAJOFH010000040.1 GCA_905233845.1 uncultured Muribaculaceae bacterium
TTCTTTGACAACAAACCCACTGCCATCAGAGGGTTCTACATTGAACAGTCGCCTCAATTGTCGATTTTTTGATAGAGCTTATCCCGAACTCGGGTATTTCCTGAACGACAACCACAAGTCTAGGTGCCAAAACCTAATCGATTGTGGAATGATCTCACATTTAGGCCTCGATTCAGTGCCACAAGGCAAAATGCCCAAATAAGAGAATGAATCGCACCAAGTGCGGTGCACGAAATTTGTTTTAAGCATTATTCAAGCTGGGTCGACATCAAAATAAAGTCGAGTTGAGCGCATGCGAGAGTCGGTGGCGAGCAGTTGCTCGTAGAGGTCGCGTAGGATTTTCTTTACCTTGGTCATCGATGCGCTGAGTTCCATTTTGAGCACTATCTGACGGATGTAGAAAGTTTGCACCCTTGCCACCATAGGGGCTTCGGGACCAAGCACGCGGTTGCCAAACACCTGCCTGAGCAGATTGCTGTAGCGCACCGCCATCTCGAGCACAACGTCGTCCTGTTTGTGCTTGAGGTAGATATTGATAATTTTGGTGAACGGCGGGTAGCCGAATTGCTCGCGGTCAGCAATCTCCTGCTCATAGAATCCCTTGTAGTCGTGACTTACCACGCGCTCGATAACCGGGTGCGTGGGATTGCTGGTCTGGATTATGACTTTGCCCTGCTTTCCCTTGCGTCCTGAGCGTCCTGCCACCTGTTCCATCATGTTGAATGCGCGCTCGCTACTGCGGAAGTCAGGGAAGTGTATCATAGTGTCGGCATTGAGGATGCCCACGATGCTCACGGCATCGAAATCCAGACCCTTAGTCACCATCTGTGTACCGACGAGGATATTGGTCTTGTGTTGCGAGAACTCGTTGATGATGCGGTCGTAGCTGTTCTTGTTGCGTGTGGTGTCGAGGTCCATGCGAGAAATTTTCTCGCCTGGGAATACTTGATCTATCTCGTCCTCGATGCGCTCGGTACCGTATCCCACCACCTCGATTGACGCGTTGCCGCACGCCGGACACACGGTTGGTAGTGTGATGGTATGGCCGCAGTAGTGGCAAGTGAGGGTGTCGACGTGGCGGTGATAAGTGAGCGATACGTCGCAGTTCACACAGGTAGGAATCCAGGCGCATTGCTTGCAGCGCACCATGGGCGCGTAACCACGGCGGTTCTGGAAAAGTATCACCTGCTCGTTGTTGCCCAAAGCCTTGCGGCACTCGGAAATGAGTTCCAGAGAAAACATGCCGTTCATCTCGTGCTTCCTCCACGCTTTTTTCAGGTCGATAGTTACCACTTGCGGCATCTCGATGTCGGAGTAGCGAGTGCTTAGTTCCACAAGTCCATAGCGGCCGTTAAGTGCTTTGTAATAGGTGTCGATGGCGGGTGTTGCCGAACCGAGCACGGTCTTTGCTCCGTGCATGTGTGCAAGCAGTATGGCGGTGTCGCGTCCGTTGTAGCGAGGAGCCGGATCTTGCTGCTTGTAGCTGGTGTCGTGCTCTTCGTCGATGATTACGAGCCCTAGATTGCTGTAGGGGAGGAAAACGCTTGAGCGTACGCCAATTATCACGCAAGGTTCACTCGAAGAAAGCAGCTTCTTCCAGATATCCACCCGCTCGTTGTCGCTGAACTTGCTGTGGTAGATGAGCAGACGTTCGCCGAATACCCGCTGCAACCTCTGTGTGAGCTGCGTGGTGAGGGCAATCTCGGGCACAAGATACAGCACCTGCTTGCCCAGTTTCAAGGCATCGTTGATGAGGTGCATATATATCGACGTCTTGCCGCTCGAAGTCACGCCATGTAGCAGCGTTACGGCTTTCTCCTTGAGTGAGTCGTGAATCTTGAGGTAGGCATCGCGCTGCACCTCTGTGAGTGTGGGCAGCTCAACGAGCCCCGTAGCTGTCAGTTCAAATCGGTTTATCTCTCGTTTATAGATTTCAAAGAGTCCATTCTTGCGGGCCGCGGCAAGTACTGGCTGGGTGCATCCCGAACGTTTGAGAAGTTCTTCCTGTGTCACTTCCTGCACGGGTTTGCTTTTTTGTAACCAGTGCGAGAGGTCAAGATGGGCTAGCAGCAGTTGCTCTTGTTTCTTGGCACGGCTCACTCGGTCGAAGAAGCCATGAAGCGCTTGTTCGTCGTTGCGCTCAATGGTGAGACGCACGCAAGTCTCGGTCTTGGGACGGTAGTTGTCCATCACACGCTCTGCCACATGCACAGCTCCCTTGTCGAGCAGACGGCTCACAATGCTCTCCACGTTCTTGAAGCCGGTGGCATTGGTCAGTTCGGTGATTTGCACCTTGCCGCGCTGGTTGGTGAAGTCGAGAATCACACGTTCACGGTCATTGAGCTCGCCAGGAGTTTCCTCCTCGTAGTCGGGGTTGGGGCTAATTTGTGTTTCGCTTTCCACCTTCAAACCGCTAGGCACAGCCGCCTTATAGACTTCGCCAACGGTGCACAGATAATAGTCGGCAATCCATTGCCAGAATTTGAGCTGTGGGTGTCGCAGGATAGGGCCCTCATCGAGCAGAGCAAGGATTTCCTTCACCTTATAGCCTTGTGGCTCAATATCGTGAGTCATCACCACAATGGCGGTATAGTATTTCTTGCGACCAAACGGCACGAGCACACGAAACCCCGCTCCCACTGTCATCGTGGCAGGGATGCGGTAGGTATAGGTGCCTTGAACCGCAAGGGGTAATACTACTTCGGCAAATTGTGGCATAGTGCAAAGATACACTATTTTTTGATTGTTGGCAAATAAAATTACTTAGTGGATGGCAATTCAGGTGGTAATTCGGGAGGCAATTCTTCGTAATTAATATCAATGGTGGGAGTGTGGGCACTGCTGTGCTGTGGCAGGAGCATGGTGCGCTTGAGACTGGTGCATAGACGTTTGGCTTGAGGTTTGAAAGTCTTGTAAGTAAGTGCGCCTGAGATGGCTCCGCTAACGATTGGCACCGCCTTGGTTATACCTTTTGACACGCTCCCCTTTGTGAGTTTCAATCCTATAAACTGCGCTACGCGTCTTACTGCAGGGTAAAGTACGCCATTTGTAAGGGCATATTCTGGAAGTTTTTTGATTATTTGTTTTTGAAGAATTTCACCAAGCTCTTGCAGGGCTTTAATGGCAATGCCCACACCTGTCATCACTCCTACAAAGATAGTGAGAAGGTTCAATGCACTGTCCGATAGTTTGCCTTTCTCATCGAGTAGTGTGGGGAATCCGTATACGTAGGCAAGCTTTTGGCCAAGAACGATTACATGGTAATAGAACTGAGCAATATCGGTGGGTACGGTTCCCAATGCCGCCCAGCCACCAGGGATACCCATAGCGGTGGAGAACAGCGTCACTTTCTTGGTGTGAGACCTGATGCAGTCGGCAGCGATACGGTCGAGTATCTTCTCGGGAATTACCCCCACAGTGCCACGCTCAAGAGCAACTTGCACTTGCGGCTCACCACAGTATTTACTTAGTTCGCTTTGCAAGAATTTCTCACGGTCAACTGCCACTCCAGGCAATTTCATCGCTGAGGTCATCACCTTATTCCAGGCTTTTGATTCTTTTGCCATATCTTCTTTATAATAATGGTATACCAAATAAACACAATTTTCGACTCAAGTTACATGAACATTAGATGTCGTCTTTATTATAAGAAACAAAAAATATGCCAAAAAAGTATCACGTTTTTTTGATTTCTTAAAACACTCCTTAATGCGTTATCTGAAAAATGTATGTACCTTTGCGGCATGAATGCAAAGAGAATAATAATGATTTCACTGTTGGTGATGAGTATGCTCTCATTGCTAGCTCAGCCACAGGGAATTAACTATGATGCCAACAATATTGAGCTTAATGGTGATGATTGGAGTGAGATGATAAAGCAGCTCAACGAAGGGAGCGAAGGCGGCAAGTTTACAATAGTACATATTGGCGATTCTCATGTGCAACCAGGGATTATCTCTGGAGTGGTGAGGCGAGAGTTGCAGGCAAAGTATGGAAATGGTGGTCGTGGCTTGATATGCCCATTGTCGCTCGCAAAGACTAATGCCCCAAGCGACTATGAGCTCAAGTCATCTTCAGCTGTTTCAGTTTCAAGCAAACTGCTGTCACGCTCTAAACCTGCAGGCATGGGTATGACAGGAGTTGCGGTGAAGTTTGCTGGTTCAAACACCAATCTATCCATCCGTACCAAGCAAAATGGAGATGAGTTTAATCATATCACTTTATTCTACTCAGATAACCAGCCATTTGATGTTTCGCAAGGAGGTCCTGCCCTAAAAGGTACAGAAATTAGTGCCACAGCGTCATGTTTTGAACTGGATAACCTGTCCAATTTGGTTAGCTTGCGACTGCGTGGTAGCGGGGCTCTATATGGCATTAGACTGCTTAATGGTGACCCTGGTGTTGTGATGGACTGCATCGGGAACAATGGTGCTACTTTCTCAAGCTATCTCCGTATTAATGGGTTTGCTGAGCAACTCAAGGATCTTAACCCTCAATTAGTGATTATCTCCCTTGGAACAAATGAAGCCTATGGTAATTATTCGTCACTTGAAGGA
Source organism: uncultured Muribaculaceae bacterium (assembly GCA_905233845.1). Classification (GTDB taxonomy): domain Bacteria; phylum Bacteroidota; class Bacteroidia; order Bacteroidales; family Muribaculaceae; genus Sodaliphilus. The sequence continues at coordinate 4,557 of CAJOFH010000040.1, forward strand.
AATATTGACAAACTCCTTAAATCTATCTCACAAGAGTGCCCAGGTGTCAAATTTTTGCTAACAACCCCTCTTGAGACTCATAAGAAAACTAAAGGCAGTTTTTCAATTCAAACAGGTGTTGCTGGTGTGCGCAGCATTATTATGAACTATGGCAAGGCGCACCACATTCCAGTATGGGATTTCTACACCATAGGAGGCGGGCAGGGTGCTGCAGCACGATGGTTGAGTGTCAAATACATGAATTCCGACCATTTGCATCTTGTGTCTAAAGGATATTCCTTCGTTGGAGAATTGCTCTCTGACGCTTTGCTCAAGGTTTTTGACAGTGAGAAATAATGGATTTGGATTAAACTTTTGATTATTAATTTGGTCATAGAATAAAACATCTTCTAACGTGAATTTTTTATAAAAATTGTGTCGCCATAGTTGTTTTTTCAAGAAATAAATGTAATTTTGCAAGTTGAAATGAAGCGTTTGTTATACATATTGACCCTCTGCGTTGCGCTTGCCTTTGCCTCGGTGAGTGTGATGACCTATGCTGCACCACGCATAGAGCAAGTCTCGAGCGATGAGACTGTAGTGGTGGGCGGCAAGGGCACTATTGCCATGGTGGCAGGTGATAGCGACGCTACTTTCAACATTTTCTCTATTACTGGTCAGCTCATTAAGAGTGTGCGCGTGACGGCTGGCACCAAGGCCACTATCGATGTGCCCAAGGGGTTCTACATAGTGAAGTGTGTGGGTAAGTGGTCGCGCAAGGTGGTTGTGAAATAACCATATCATGAAGGATCTATGTAGGCGTTTGTTCGCTAAAGTCAAATCCCCCACATTCCTGTTTTATGTTCTTGCTGTAGGAGTAATGACAGCACAAATGGTCATAGCGTCTTATGCTATGTGCGATTTTTATACTCCATCGATAAGAGGTCTCTCCCGCATTCATTTGCTTGATGTCATTTTCCTCTCGGCATTCTACTGGATTCTACCATCACGGTACAAAGGATGGATATGGCTTTTGATAACTATTGTCACGATATGGTGCTTTGCGCATATAATTTATAATGAGACTTATCGTGACATGATGCCGTTTTCCTCGTGGCTCTACGTCAGCAACTTGGGCAACGTTCTATTTGACAGCATTCTTGGAACTATCAACTCTGAAGCTGTGGCGGTGCTGACTTTGCCAATTGTGCTGCTTGCCATCTATCTACCATGGTTTCGCAAAAATGTTTCACGCGACAAATCATTCTCTTGCAATCGCATATTGATAGGATTTATAGTATTTCTTTTTCCTGTAATAACACATTTGTCGTTTTCACTTGTGGGATATCTACGTAGTAACTCAAACAGTTTTATGGCTCACTTGGCGAATAAATACTATAATACTGTAAACTTTAAGAATAAAGTTTACATGATAAATAACGGAACTGTGCCATTTGTGATTTATAGTATCTGTATGGCTTGTGAGAACATAACTGATGAGCAGAAACAACAAGCTCAACAATTTATAAACAAAGAAATTCCTGCTTATTCTGACAATCCTTATTGTTCTGTCCCGTCGCGAAACATGGTACTGCTCTTGGTGGAATCGCTCAACGCATGGGTGGTGGATTTGAAAATTGACGGTCAAGAAGTATGCCCTGTGCTCAACAGCTTGTTAGCCGACACGGCATCGATAGCCTGCACCCAGATGATGGCGCAGGTCAAGAATGGTCGCTCAAGCGACGGCATGTTTATCTACAACACTGGACTGCTGCCACTCACAGGTGGTTCTGTGGCGATGGATTTTGGTGACAATGATTATCCCTCGCTTTCAAAGGCACTCAAGAGTGTGAATCCCAAATATAGCACAATGGAGATTACCGTCGATCGTGCTGGAATGTGGAACGTTGAGACCACGGCTCGCAGCTATGGATTCGATAGTCTGTACTTGCAGGATGTTTACCGTGACACATACATCAAGTCGGGGCAGTCTATCGACAAAACCTTGCTGGAATATTCCAGCAACAAGCTTGCTGTCAGCACTACTCCTTTCTTTGCTATGATTTTTACAGGAACAACTCACATTCCTTATGATAAACTCGAAGACGTAGAACCTACTTGGATTTCACAATCCAAGAGCTACACAGTCAATGTGCGAAACTATCTTGAGAAGGTCGCATTCTTTGACCGCCAACTTGGTGCGTTCATCGATAGATTGAAGCATGATGGCACCTACGACAACACCGTGCTGGTCATCGCCAGTGACCATAGCGACTTTGTCGACGATGACCCTCAAGGACGTGCTTCTATTTCTAAGCGTGGCATAGAGTGCATGTTTGTAGTTCTCAACTCAGGCCTCAAAGGACAACGTATAAGCGGACCAGTGGCACAAGTCGATCTCTATCCCACACTCCTCGATATAATGGGAGCTAACACCTATTGGTGGAAAGGTCTTGGACACAGCTTGCTCCGCAACAATGTGACATCAGCTACACCGGCTCCAGGAGAAACCGTAGGAAATTCAAAATTGCTCAATCACCAAAAACAAGCTTGGGTCGTCTCCAATACACTCATTAAAACCAACTGGTGGGAGAAAAAATAGTCACTCTCATGATGTGCTCTATTATTTGCTTTTTTGAATAAACCAACTTACTTTTGCAGAAGAAAATAATGAGAAAACAGTTGTTTATATTGGTTGGCATGATAATGCTCTCGTCTTTAACCCTTAAGGCACAAGTCGAGGACACGTCTTTTGTGATTCTCCCCGACAGCAGCAACTTCATCACAGCCAGCATGATTATTTCTTCTCCAGGGAATGCTATTTATGCACAAGTAGGGCATGTGGCTTTGCGGATGGAATGTCCGAGATACCATCTTGACTTCTGCTTTAGTTTTGAGGAAGAACATGGCACTATAGGGGTTTTAAAATGTTTCTTTGGCAAGACCTATGCGCGCATTATTGCTATGCCGACCGATCAATTCATTGAGCGTTTCAAGATAAAAGGTCGGCAGACTATGCAATATACTCTTAATCTAAATCTGCGTGAGAAGCAGGAGTTGTGGCGACGGCTTGATAATGACTTGGTAGATGAGACCGTGCGTCATTTTAACTTGTTGCAAAACAACTGCTTGTTGGTTGCGTGTCAATCGGTTAAAGCAGCGATGGAAAAAGAGAAAATCATAATCAATGATTGGCCCGAGCAGTTCAAGATGAATAATGGTGAAATAATCAAATATTACACTCGTTCTGCGCCGTGGTTGCAGTTCCTGTGTAACACTTTTATTGGAACAGAGGGGGATGTTTTGCGGGGATACGAAGAACGCATGGGACCTGAGCTTTTGCCACAAGTGTTGAGGGCGGCTTTAATCGTTGATGAGCAAGGAAATAAACGACCATTGCTCACCGAAGAGAAAGAGCTTTCACCTTTAATCAAGAAGTTTAAAGCCTCGCCAGCCTCTCCCATGTGGGTATTTGGAGCGCTGCTCATAATCACAATCATTATTTCGTTTGCACAGTTGAAATGGAAGCTTAAATGGTTGCCCAAGGCTCTCGATGTTTTGTTTATGGTGTTTGTTACGTTGATGGGGATGATATTTATATACACCAGCTTTGTGTCGGGACTATTTGGCAAACATTGGAATTGGTATCTTATCCCTTGCAACCCATTGCCGCTCATCATTTGGCTGATTTGGCGCAAACGTAAGTGGTTCTATAAGGTTTATCTTTTTTACACGGTGGTGCTGCTTTTGTTCATCATAGCAACGCCACTGACCCAGCAGCTTGACTTGCCTCACCAGCTAATTACCGCATCTTTAGCTGTGAGATGTTGCTGCCATTATGTACAAGGCAGAATCCAAAATCAAAGTATGAAGCAGGAAGAGTGAAGTAGAACGTGGATTAATTTAACGTCAGTTCAACGAAAATAAATCACTGAGTATCAGCTGCTCCTCTAAGCTAGAGGAGCTGTCACGAAGTGACTGAGGAGTATGACAACCTTTTTGTCTTCAAAAACTCTTTATCATACTCCACCTATATCCTTCCTCTAACTTGGAAAGCGAGCTTAAAACGCTGAATATTAAGGATGAAAATTATCGAATTCACGTTAATTGATGTTTTAATCCGAATCGTCCATCCATTTGGACTTAACAAAACAGGCAACCCGTTGATGAAGGTTGCCTGTTATAGTATTTATTAGGAAGTATTTTAGCGAATCACTTTGCCAGTACTCATTGAGCCATCACTATAGCGAGTGATAACAATGTTCACACCGTTGAATGGAGTGTCGCTCTCAACGCCTGTCATGTTCACGTAAGTCACCTTGTCGATGGCCTTGGTTGTGACATTAGTGATGCCAGTTGTCTCAGCAGGCTCAAGAACCCAAGTGCAAGGAGCTGAACTGTTGGTGGTGAAGCCAAACGAGTCATCATAGTCAACGCTCAGGTAGTGACGCTCACCTGGGGTCATGTGACTGAGATAGAAGTTAATGGCTTGTTGACCTCCTGATGTCTCTTCCAGATAATCTCTGATTTCTTCGAAATTCTCGATGTCGGGAATGTCAACGCACAGATAAACTGGGTCGGAAGCCTCACGTGTGCCAACGGCCACGAGATTGAGAGTGAACATCTCATCAAGGAAGTTTGTGGGCATGTCCTCATCTTCAAGAACCTCTTTGAAACTGTTCTTGATAAGGTTGAGTGTGGCAATCATGTCGCCCTCGCCCTGGCTGTTGTGAAGATCGTTAACGATACCTTCGCCATTAGCGAGCTTGGTGTAGTCGAGATAAATGATGTCGGCCTCGTCTTCGGTAGCTGTTACGTCGGCGAGCATTGAATTAACCAGTCTTACATAGTTGCCGGTTGTGACATTCTTGATGCGATAGTCGCCTGGAGCAGGAAGATTGCTGTTTGCTGAGGGCATCTCAAGAATCCATTTGCAGTCGGCACTGTTATCGGTGCTGAAGCCAAAAGAGTCGTCGTAGTCAACTGTCAAGTAGTGACGCTTGCCTGCCTCCATGTGGCTAAGGTAGAAGTTCACTGCTGCGTTGCCGCCAGAGGTCTCAATAAGATACTCTCTTACGTCCTCAAAATTCTCGATTTCAGGAACGTCAACGCACAGATACACCGCGTCGTTTCCAGCTGGCACCATAAGTAGGGTGAACATGCCATCGAGGAAGTCGGTTGCCATGTCTTCGTCTTCAAGCACCTCTTGGAAACTGCTCTTTATAAGGTTGAGTGTAGCAATCATGTCACCTTCGCCTTCGGTGTTCTTCAACTCTTTGATAAGACCTTCGTCATTACCTTTGAGCATGTATTTCACGCTCAGGAGATTGGCATCAGCTTGGGTGCCAGTGATGTCGGCAAGTTGTGCATTTTGGAGTTTCACATACTTGCCTGTCTCTGCGCTCTTGATGTAGTACTTACCTGCCTTCGGAAGTGCCGAGGCATTTACTGTCATACTGATTAGGCAAAATGCCAAAAACGGGATTAATTTAGTAAAATTCTTCATAAGCTTATGTTTTATTAAAAAGTTATATTTTGAATTGTCATAAATACTAGAAAAACCTATGCAAAATAATGAAAATGTTAGTTATTAAGCAAATATTTGTAAACATTAGTTAGGATATTTACACAAATTAATAATAAAATATGGTTGGTTAAACTTTGTTAACACAATGGGCCTTTTTCTGTGGATAAACGCTTAAAAAGGTTTTCTAAAAAAGTGGTTAATTATTTGTTTATCTGAACAAACTTGCCTATTTTTGCAAGTTGAATTGTTATGAAATCGAAGTTGTTGATATTATTGAGTTTAATACTGCTCTCGTCATTATCCCTAAGGGCGCAAGACGAGGACACCACTTTTGTGGTTTTACCCGATAGCAGCAACTTCGTAACAGCAAGTATGATTGTGTCATCGCCAGGTGAGGCGATTTATTCACAGCTTGGCCACGCTGCGTTGCGCATGGAATGTCCTCGGTATAGGCTTGACTACTGTTTCAGCTTTGAGGAAGAACCGGGTGCCAAGGGCATTCTCAAGTTCTTTTTCGGCAAGACCGATGCCCACATGATGGCAGCGCCAACAGCACAGTTTCTTGAAGTGTTCAAGAAAGAGGGCAGGCAGGTGAAGCAGTACACACTGAATCTGACTTTACACGAGAAGCAAGAACTGTGGAGACTGCTCGACCAAGACTTAATCGACAGCGAAATGCGCCACTTCAACTTCTTGCAAAACAACTGCTCGTCGGTGTCGCTTATGTCGGTTGAGAATGCTGTTTTTGATGAAACAATCGACTTCAACGGCTGGCCTGAGCAGTATCAAATGAATAATGGCGCCTTTTCTCATTTTTACACCCGCAACTCCCCATGGCTGCAATTCATATGCAACACTTTCTTTGGTGCCGTTAGTGACACTTCTTGGGAGCCAGAGTTGCGCACGAGTCCTGAGTTGATGCCCGTAGTTTTAAAGAAAGCAGAGATTGTTGATGCCAATGGCAAGAAGCGGTCTATGGTTCTTGACGAGAAGGAGCTGTTGCCATTGATTAATAAATACAAGGCATCACCTATAACGCCACTATGGGTGTTTGGCATTTTGTTGCTGCTAACCATTTTGATTACTTTTGCGCAGTACAAGTGGAAACTCATGTGGTTGCCACGAGTATTCGACGTGGTGTTTATGGCATTCGTCACATTGGTTGGATTGGTGTTGATTTACACCAGCTATGTTTCAGGACTCTTCGGCAAGCAGTGGAACTGGTATCTCATTCCTTTCAACCCGCTGCCACTCATCATCTGGCTGTTGTGGCGCAAGCGGAAGGGATTCTACAAAGTGTATCTGTTCTACACGATAGTGCTGGTGCTATTTATCTTAGCAACTCCGCTTAGCCAGCAACTTGACTTGCCTCATCAACTTGTCACTGCTTCTTTGGCTGTGAGATGCTTATATCATTATCTCATGGGTAAACGTGAGCAGGAATCAATAAAAATGAAACTAATTAACAAAAAAATAAAGAATTATGAATAAAGTGAAATTACTATTTATCGTGGCGGCTTTGTTCGTCACATTTAATGTCGCTCATGCTGGAGGCAGTTCTATGCCGTGGTGCGACTGCCATGTGTTGGTTAAGGCAACAGGCGGCGGAAAAGTCTATGTGACACCAAATTCTGGTAGTCAGACAACAGCCAATTGTACTAGAACAGAATATCTTGGGGCAATTTATGGAAAAACACACGATACCAAAAACGCTCCAGCAAAAATATATCTTGCGGCAAAGCCTGATGATGGTTGGGAATTTGATTATTGGGAGTGCACTAAGAAGTATGGAGATTACGATAATGCCAGTGGCGCAACAGATGTAAATACTAAGCTTTATGAGGCCTTGCCTTCATATCAAAAAGCTGCATTGTCAATAATGTATCCCAAAAACAATGATGGAGGTAGTAATACTGCTGTCACTGCCAGTGGTGACACCAATGCTGTCTGGATTGCCCATTTCAAGCGTGCTGAGATGCAGACCGTGACTGTTCAAACGGAGAATTCTTCGTTAGGAACTGCAAATATCGATAAGGTAACAAACTATGTTGGCGATGAAGTGACATTAAGCGCATGGTGTGGCAATTCGGGCAATAATCCGCGTAGTGAGACCATCATGTTTTTAGGCTGGTATCGACTCAACGAAACCACTGGAGAAAAAGAATTTGTATCAGATGATTATATTTACACCTTTACCATAACCGAACAAAACAAGGGAGCCTATTATGCCCGCTACGCAAGCGGGTACAACTTCTGGCGAGTGAAGAATGTCAAGTATGCTAACTACTTAACTTCAGTAGCACATTATGATGGCCCAATCACAACAACAGCAGTGCAATCGGCTTTGCAGACGCAGTTGTCGTTTGATGAAGATCTTGCTGCGGCTTTAACCGATGAAGGATCGATGATGAAATTGTGGATTTGTGGTTATGCACCAAACACGCATAGGGAGATTCTTGACATCTATGTGCAAGATGAGCACACCAACCAGTATTATGGTGAAGAAGCTATTGCTGCGGGTGTATTCCTACAAATGTCTCATCAGCTCGACAACACCTATTACATACAAGGAAATAATGGTTCATTCACAATCACAGAATCAAGCGATAAACAAGTAAATGTCAGCACCTCCGCACCAAAATCGGCAAATTGGCGATTCGAGGGCATGGATAAGGACTTGACAACCAAGAAGAATTACTTATCGATAGCTCCTACCGAGTTTGTGGGTCCTGATAATGATGGCTATTACTGGACTACGTTGCGTGTGTGCTTTAACATGAAATATGAGACAAGCGAGATGACTCCTTTTATCGTCACTGCCGCCGATGCCAGCACTGGCATAATGGAGCTCACCGAGGTCACAGGGGGCATTATTCCCGAGAAGACTTGCGTGTTGCTGCGTTGTAACTCTACCGATGTGACGCGAAATGTGATGATTCCAACCACCACTGCTGCCTCGTTTAGCCCCACTGGCAACTTGCTCACTAGTAGCACCTATTACTATAAGAACCAGGCCGTGTCGAGCAGCTTGAATCTCAAAGGCATCAAGCTTGTTGATGGCAGATTAGGCTTTGGTGGCAGCACTAGAACCTCGGTTGACGGCAACCGCGCCTATCTGAGCATCGCCAATGACGTGTCTCTTGAGCCCGAGATACCAGAGATTTCCCTTGCCGCCCTTATCGCAAGCGGCGACAAGCAGAATACCTACTCTGTTACCGACCTTACTTGTGTATACGCCGAAGACGATATCCTTTATTGTAAGGACAACAACGGCTATGCCAGCAAAGATGTGTGCGACAATGAAAATTATATAGACTTCATGCACACCGCAACACAGACCGTCGGCATACAATCGACAATTCCTGACACTTATGACCAAAGCAACTGGATTGCACTGCGTATGCCCGAGGGCACTACTGTCTCTGAAAATCTTCTGTATTGTCCTCTCACGGGTGTAGTGGGCAAACTGACAAACACTGTAAATCCAGAGTTCGCTCTTGAGCAAGTGCCTGAGGCAAATGGCAGTAATGTGCCTTACACTTTCAACGTTTATATCGCAGCAAGTTTCAATGGCTCAAATACACAGACCAGTAGCGTTACAGGAAAACAATACTTCTTTGTTCAACCTAAGCCAATGGAAGTTGCCAATGTATGGTGGGCACAGTGGAATGGCGAGAAGTTTGTCGCTCCTGTAGCTAACGCAGCCAACCCCACCTGGAACCAAGCTCAGCTTACAGGCGAATTTGAGTTCAACGGCTCTCTTCTAGAGCAAGGAGGAGTGTTCCTTGAGGCGGGTCACAGTTACAAGATGACTCCTGCTTTAATAAGGTTCAAGGAAGGCAACTACGATCATGTCTATGTGTTGGGCAATGTCAACAACATAGGCTGGGATCCACATAAAGGTGTGGAAATGTACACCAGTAACGGCAACATCTACACTGCCACCGTGACAGTCAACGCCAGCGATGGAGAATATGGATTTTTCAGCTTCACAAAAAAACTCGGCGAGTGGGATGATATAAAGGACTACCGCTTTGGAGCTGTTGCCGATGGAGCAAACTATTACGTAGATCCAAATTATTTGGGAATGGAACTGCCTCTAGCTTTCTGGAGTAGCGACTCTCGTTCCTTCCAACTGGCACAAGGCACTTATCGGCTCACAGTAAATCTCTCGGCAATGAAGTTGGTCATCACTCCAGCTCAGGCAGGTGTTCATGGCATTAAGGACGCAACCAATGGTTATGTCGTTTATCCTTTGGTGATGGAGAAGATTACCTCCGAGGAGAATGGTGTCGTCACTGCCATCGATAACCTGCAAAACTGCAAGACTGCCACAAGGGTTGTGTACTATAACATGATGGGAGTGGAGAGTGCAGAGCCTCATCCTGGTGTTAACATTGTGGTGACGCACTACAGCGATGGCTCACAAACTGCTGTGAAGATGATAAAATAGCATCAAAACGACACTTGTATATATAACATCGCAGGCTATGCTTGCGATGTTATTTTATTGTTGCGCACCTTTCAACTCTCCCCACTTCCCTCTTCACTAGTATAATAACGTTGCTTTCTCATCCTTGCCCTCTTATCTTTGCGCGCACACTCGTTCATTTAAAATATAAAGAAAGGAACCATCATGAAAATTTTTTTCAAAAACTGTCCCAACAACGTTCTGAGGGTTGTTGTCGTATTGCACCGCAGGCGCGGTGCTCAAAATTTTTTTTCGAAAATTGTCCCAACTATGTTCTGAGAGTAGTTGCCGTATTGCACCACATGCGCGTTGCTCAAATTTTTTTTCAAAAAGTGTCCCACACGCTCCTGGGAGTTGTCAATGTATTGCACCGCAGGCGCGGTGCACAAAATTTTTTTTTCAAAAAGTGTCCCACACACTCCTGGGAGCTGTCAATGTATTGCACCGCAGGCGCGGTGTTCTTTCAAGTCTCTTGTCCCTGAAAAAGGCAACCACAATCTTGTCCCAAATGTCCCAAGCGTCCCAAGCATCCCAAATATCCCGATTGGGTTAAACCTTTTATTTGGTGTTACGTCTAAGTTCATATTGCAATAAAGAACAAGAAAGAGTAACGTAAGTCAATCGATTGAAAGATTCCTGAAAATAGCATTTTTAGCTGCAAAAACTGCGAGGTAGCATTTTATTCTATTAACTATAAATCGACATCCGTATGTAAAAATTAAGTTAAATTGGCAAAATGGCAGCATCGTTGTGCATATTTAACTATTAAAGTTCATTAAATCCTTTTGTGGTTTAGAAAAAGGTAGTACTTTTACACGCTTTTTTTCACATAAAGCGCAAAACGAGACAAATAACTAAACAGCAAAATAACATTAATTTATTTACTATGAGTAATTCAAATGTAAAACCCGCTACCGGCAAATTAGGAATTATGGTAGTAGGTCTGGGTGCCGTGAGCACCACTTTCATGACTGGTGTCATGATGGCACGCAAGGGTCTGGCTAAGCCTGTTGGCTCAATGACTCAGTATGACAAGATCCGCGTTGGCCGCGGCGAAAACAAGAAATATCTACATTACAAAGATATCGTGCCCCTGGCAGAGCTCAAGGACATCGAGTTCGCTGCTTGGGACGTATATCCCGCAAATGCCTATGAGAGCGCCATCAACGCCGAGGTGCTCAAAGAGAAAGACATCGAGCCTGTTAAGGACGAACTTCTCAAGATTAAGCCCCTGAAGGCTGCCTTTGACAAGAACTACGCTAAGCGCCTTGACGGCGACAACGTAAAGCAGTGCAAGGACCGTTGGGACATGATGGAGCAGGTGCGTGAGGATATCCGCAACTTCAAGAAAGAGACTGGCGTTGACCGCGTTGTAGTCCTTTGGGCAGCTTCGACCGAGATCTACGTTGCTCCCGACAAGAACGTTCACTATAAACTTGACCAACTCGAGGCTGCCATGAAGGCCAACGATGTAGACCACATCTCACCTTCTATGTGCTATGCCTATGCAGCACTCAAAGAGGACTGCCCATTCATCATGGGTGCTCCTAACACAACCGTCGACATCCCCGCAATGTGGCAACTGAGCGAGGAGACCAAGGTGCCTATCGCAGGCAAGGACTTCAAGACTGGCCAAACTCTCGTAAAGAGTGGTTTTGCTCCTATTATTGGTGCCCGCATGCTCGGTATGAGCGGTTGGTTCTCGACCAACATCCTGGGTAACCGCGACGGTCTCGTGCTCGATGAGCCAGCTAACTTCCGTACTAAGGAGGTGAGCAAGCTCTCTACCCTCGAATCAATTCTCGTTGCCGAGGAGCAGCCCGACCTTTACAGCGACATCTTCCACAAGGTGCGCATCAACTACTACCCACCTCGCAACGACAACAAGGAGGGCTGGGACAACATCGACATCTTCGGTTGGATGGGCTATCCCATGCAAATCAAGATCAACTTCCTGTGCCGCGACTCTATCCTCGCAGCACCTCTGTGCCTTGACCTGTGCTTGCTCATGGACCTCGCTCACCGCGCCGGCCGCTATGGCACTCAGCGCTTCCTGAGCTTCTTCCTCAAGAGCCCACAGCACGATTACACCGTTGACGAGATTCCCGTTAACCACCTCTTCCAGCAGCACACAATGCTCAAGAACGCCATCCGTGAGATGGGTGGATATGAGGCCGACGAGGAGATCGACTAATATTTGTAACCTAAACTAACTTCCTAAATATTGAATTAGTGAGCCTCATGCAACCATTGTGCGAGGCTCACTTTTCCAACTATTTAGAGTGTTGTGATGCCATCGCAACTGAAAACTTATATCTATCATGTTTACCGACCAAGAAAAAATCGCCATAGTGAGCCTGCTCATAGAGTTGGCAAACGCCGACAATATCATCGCCTATGAGGAGATGATAACCATCAATCTCATTTGCCAAAGGCTAGAGGTCGACCACAACTCATTTGTCGTGGGGCATGGGCTCAAATGTGAGTACGCTATTGAGGTGCTCAAGACCATGAGTGACGAGAAGAAAATTGAGCTTGCCAAGCTCATGGTGGAACTCATCGACAGCGACAACAATGTCGACGACACCGAGATTGCACTTCTAAACCACGCTTGCCGTGAGATTGGAATAGACCAGTTACTTTGATTGACATGCCATTCTGAGACATTCAAGATAAAAATGTGCCTTTTGCACAAATTATAACATCTATTTCTTGACATTCTCAACTAAATAGCATAAATTTGCACTCAGTTAATGACAAAGCTTCTTGAATAATGAGGAAAATTTTATTTGCCATATTATCACTCGTGGTTATCTCAATTGCTACAACTGGTTCACTCACCAGCTGCAAGCCCGAGACCAAGCACACCGACACGCTCGACACCACAGTAATTAAGCCCAAGGCTGTTGTTAAGGCCGATAGTGTTGCTGGTGATGCCAATGCTAAAACACTCAGTGTGACAGGTAAAGTGACGGACGGAGCCATGAATAGCGTTTTTGTGGAAGTGGCCCCCGACAGCACTATTGAGTTCTCCTACCCACAACTCGATCGCAACAACAGTGAAGTGTACTACAATTGGGAGATTGACGAAAACATAACCGTCACTTATATCGAGACAACACGCGATGGCGAGACAATCGACAGCGTAGTGAGCATTCAGAAGGCACAGTGACCATTTTAGGGCACAATATAGTTTATAGTACCAACACATAGTTTTTCAATGCGGTAGTAGCTCAGTTGGTAGAGCATCAGCTTCCCAAGCTGAGGGCCGCGGGTTCGAGTCCCGTCTACCGCTCAAAGTATTAAATATTAATGTTAGCGCGACAGCTCCGAGTGACAAGAAATGTGATTATAATTTTAAAGACAAAACCATAAAAACCATAAAAGACATGAAAATCAACAAGAAACTCCTCCGCTACTTCATGATTGTCGCCTTCATGACGATGGCTGTTGCTCCAATTTCAGTGAGCTGCAACTCCAATCGCTTCATGACCTATGAGGACGGTATGTTTGACTACGATGATATCTATAGTGATGATGCCACCAGCGACACCTATCAGCTTAATAGCGAAATTGACACCGACGACACCGAGCGTTATTAGTGGCTAAGTTAATTCTTATTGCCCTTGAGTAATCCTTTTTATTCCTTTGACTTTTCGTTTGTTTTTTCAGGTTTGACGGTACTGGGGATAACTATTGGTTGTACTTGGGTAGCTTGTTGTGATTGTATTATGTCATTGATGGTAGCTCCAGGTCCATAGACTCCAATTGCGGGGTTAGGCTTATTGCTGCAGCACGAAGCTAATCCGAGGGTGGCACCTGCTGCTACAAGGGCCCTCACGGTCCATTTTCTCATTTTTAATGTAGTTGTTTTCATTGGTTTCCTCCCTCGTTTTTGTTATGGTTTCGTAAAATAGATTCTGCACTGTTAGTAGTGTCGAGGTTTTCAACTGTTGAATCAGATGTGTCATCTACCATTATACTGTCATTGCTGGGTGGTGGTCCGTAGACCTTCGGCGTGGAAAAGAAGCCTCCACACGACGACAGCCCCAACAATGCTCCTGTAGCCACAACAGCCCTGACGCTCCATTTCTTTATTTTAAGTGCAAATTCTTTCATTGTCTAAACCTGATAGTTTCTTGCTCAAAGCACAAATTTACATCATTTGCTCTAAACTTGCAACTATTGCGAAAATAAAAGGTCATAAATGCAAGAAAAGCATCAGAGATATAGAAAAAAACAGTACCTTTGCAAATGGAAAAAACATAGAATTATGGACTCACTTATGACTTTTGCAAAAGAGAATTTTCAGTTAATAACCTTGTTCGTTGGCTTACTTGGTGTAGTGGTGAGCATCTGGGCAGTGTGTTATGAGATAAAGAAAAAACGCAAGAACAAAAAGTCGCAAAAGTCAGAAGAAACAACAGAGGAAGCTTAAATTGACATGGCAAGTAATCCAAGTTTTGTACAATATATCGCCGACCAATGCGCTGGAGCAGGGGAGATAATCACCAAGAAGATGTTTGGTGATTATGGAATTTATTGCGACGGCAAGATATTCGGGCTTATCTGTGACGATTGTTTCTACATGAAGCCCACCGAGGTAGTCAAGCCTCTTCTGCGCGAAGTAGAGATGCGGCCTCCATACGAGGGAGCAAAAGACTACTTCTTGATTGCCGATGTTGACGACCAAGACTATCTCTCACTGCTGGTCAGTGAAACCTGCAAGGCTTTGCCTGAGCCAAAACCCAAAAAAAGAAAGACTTCAAAAAAGCAATGAATAATGGAAATTAAATGGGAAGACGGCTTCTCAATTGCCGTGAAGATAGAAGACAATACTGTGATTGTGACGGCAAACCGTGAAGGACTGTTGTCCCTGGCCAATCATCTGGTGACTCTGGCGCAAGAACCCACTTCTCGTGACCACTTCCACCTTGACGAGTACAACTCCCTTGAAGAAGGCTCAGCCGAACTAATAATAGAAAAAAACAACAACTAAAACAATTACCTATAATATGTTAGCTCTTGACAACAAGAAAAAGCTTAAACGTGAGATTATTGCCTATTTCCTTTTGGTAGTGGGTAGTGCGCTGTTCGCCATAGGCGACGTGATGTTTGTGAATCCTTACCTAATGGCTCCGGGTGGCACCTACGGCCTCAGTAACGTGTTTAACACGCTGTGGCCGTGGAAGATTTCGTTCTACGCTATCTGCATGGATGTGCCGCTGCTCATCATCGGCACATGGATTCTGGGTCCGAAATTCGGCATCAAGACCATAATCTCTACAGCTCTTATCTTCCTGTTCACCTTCGTGCTCGAGAGCTGGTGGGGCTACAACCCAGTCATCCACGACGGTGAGATTGTGAAACAGGCCGGCGCTTCGATGGTACAAATACCTCACGATGGCGGCTGGTTCAGTCCCGACTACTTCCTCAACACCGTGGTTGCTGGCCTCATCTATGGCTTGGCTATTGGTCTTATTTTCCGCTCGGGTGCCACCAGTGGCGGTAGTGACATCATATCTATGATATTGCACAAATACACCAAGATATCGCTTGGCACCCTTGTGATGATTGTTGACGGCATCATCACACTGAGCACACTCGTGGCCTTTGGTGACATACGCCTGCCTATCTACTCGGTCATCATCATCTTCATCGAGGGCAAGGTGATCGACCTTGTGGTCGATGGTATGAAGAGCTATAAGACGATGTTCATCATCACTGATAACCCCGAACCCGTGCGCGACTTTATCATCAACAACCTGAAGCGCGGTGGCACCTGCATCACTGGCAGCGGACTCTACAAGGGCAACGAGCGCAAGATGGTCTATGTCACTCTCGACCGTGCTGATATGATTAAGCTGCGGTCGGTACTCTACCGAATAGACCCTAAAGCCTTCGTCAACATTATGGAAAGCTCTGAAATTCTAGGACAAGGCTTCCGCCGTCTGCCGCAAGAGTAGCTGAAGAATGCTCAATGCATAATGCACAATTCACAATGCAGAATCGGGGCTGCGCCTTGGTTCAGTGCACCTGTAAAAGCAGCTAACAACTAAAGGTTCAGATGCTTGCTGAGTTGTGTAACAATGTCTTCGGCATATTGTGCGTCGTTTCCAATAGGTGTGTCAACTGATGGAATCTCGGGAATCGTTGTGTTCACGACCAAATGATACTCGCTGGTGACGTAAGGATTTTGAGCGTTGAAGAATGTGACGCCAGTAATCTTGTCGCGCTCCACAGGTTTGCCCTCAATTACCAAGTTTTTTTCATAAACAAGCACCACAGCATCCAACTCGTTGCTGCGAGTGGCGTCAAGCACAATCACATCCTCGGGCTCGCCATTCGAAGCCACATAGTCGTCGACGGTAGCAGAAACAACTTTACTTGTAACGCTCTTGTTGGATCTGCGTTCTACAAAAAACACAAAACCGCCAAGAGCAACCAGTATCGCTAACACAAGAATCCCTATGGCAGATGGAGATAAAGGGTATTGAAGAAGTATCATCACAATAAAAGTTTGAAAGGTTATTATTCACTGCAAATATAGTGAATAATTTGCGATTTGCATTAGTTGTTGGTGTTTTTTGTAATAGAATCACTAATTATCATTGTTGGTTTAACTTTAAGGATGTTAAAAGTGTGGCGAATTTAACATTTATAACACAAAAACATTATTAATTAACGATGAATATTGTGTTGTATATATTTCTATATGATAATTTTGCACATAGAAAAATACAACCAATACATTAAGACAAGAATGATATTATGAATGATCAAGTAAACATTCGCGAATTGAATGAAATAATTGCGACTAAGAGCAATTTTGTCAACACCATCACTCAAGGAATGAACCAGACTATAGTTGGGCAGAAGCACCTGATAGATTCACTGCTGATAGCCCTGCTGGCTAATGGTCATGTGTTGCTTGAGGGTGTGCCGGGCCTCGCCAAGACCCTTGCAATCAAGACCCTGTCGCAGCTTATTGATGCTAAATACAACCGCATCCAGTTTACCCCCGACCTGCTGCCAGCCGATGTTATTGGCACGATGGTCTACAGCATACAAAAGGAGAAATTTGAGGTCAAGAAAGGTCCCGTATTCGCTAACTTCGTCCTTGCCGACGAAATCAACCGCGCTCCAGCCAAGGTTCAGAGCGCATTGCTCGAGGCTATGCAGGAGCGTCAGGTAACCATTGGCGAGAACACATTCGCCCTCGACGAGCCCTTCCTCGTAATGGCGACTCAGAACCCTATTGAGCAAGAAGGTACTTATCCCTTGCCCGAGGCGCAGGTCGACCGTTTCTTGATGAAGGTGGTGATAGGCTATCCTAACCGCCAAGAGGAGAAAGAGATCATCAGGATGAACATTGGCAGCGAGCAACCTGTGATAAAACCATTGGTAAGTCCCACCGACATCGTTGACGTGCGTAATGTCGTGAAACAAATATATATTGATGAGAAGATTGAGCGTTACATTGTCGACATTGTCTTTGCTACTCGTTTCCCAAGCGACTACGGTCTGCACGACCTCAAGAGCATAATATCATTTGGCTCATCGCCACGTGCCTCAATCAGCATGGCACTTGCCGCCAGAGCTTACGCTTTCTTGCGTGGACGTGGCTACGTGATACCCGAGGACGTGCGTGCCGTGTGCCATGACGTGATGCGTCATCGCATGGGTCTGAGCTACGAGGCCGAGGCCAACAATATCACTGCTGACGAGATTATCAGCAATATTCTTGACAAGATTGCGGTACCTTAATAGTTTTTAGTTCTTGATGGAACGAAGTGAATTACTAAAGAAGGTACGCAAGATTGAGATAAAGGCAAAGGGATTATCTCAAAACATTTTTGCTGGCGAGTACCACTCCGCCTTCAAGGGGCGTGGTATGACATTCAGCGAGGTGCGCGAGTACCAGTATGGTGACGACGTGCGCGACATCGACTGGAACGTTACGGCACGCTATAACCGCCCATATGTGAAGGTATACGAGGAAGAGCGTGAACTCACGGTATTGTTGCTGGTAGATGTGAGCGGTAGCAAGGACTTTGGTGCCGTGGGAGTCGCCAAGCGCGAGATGATGACCGAGATTGGTGCCACTATTGCCTTCTCGGCCATCCAGAACAACGACAAGGTGGGTGTCATCTTCTTCAGTGACAAAATCGAGAAATTCATCCCGCCCAAGAAAGGGCGCAAGCATATCCTGCTTGTCATACGCGAGTTGCTGAACTTCCAGCCCGAGAACACAGGGACCGATATTAACATGGCATTGGAGTATTTGACAGGCGCATTGAAAAAACGTTGTACCACTTTCCTGGTGAGCGACTTTATCGACGAGCATGACTATAGCAAATCGTTGTCGATTGCCAACCACAAGCATGACGTTATCGCTGTCCAGGTCTATGACAAGCGTGAGGCTCAACTGCCAGATGTGGGATTGATGCGCGTGCGTGATGCCGAGCGAGGCAATATGCGATGGGTGAACACTGGCAGTAAGCGCGTGCGTGACACCTATAGTCGCTGGTGGTACAACCAGCAGCAGTCCTTCAACAGTATACTGCAACGCTGCAATGTCGATATGGCGAGTGTGGCGACCGACGAGGACTATGTCACCGCCCTGATGGGATTGTTCAAGAATCGAGGGGTCAAGAATTAGGAATGACAACAGAATAATCGACAACTGAAATGTCACAAAGTGTGAGACATATCGTGATGACCGCCCTAGTGGCAGTTGCTGCAACAGCGATAGCCTGGAGTGGCAACGTCACTTTCAAGGCGCGGCTTGATAGCGCCACTCTGCTCATGGGCAAGACCACTACCTTGCATTTGGAGATTACCCAAGACAAGGATGTCCGTGGCTTCTTCCCCAGTGAGCAGCTCGACACGCTTAATGCCATGGTCGAAATCGCTGAACGTCCTGCTGCCGACACGACCGATTTGGGCAACAACCGCATTCAGATCAACCGTGACCTTATCATTCAGAGTTTTGATTCCGGGATGTGGATCATTAAGCCCATCCCCTATGTGGTGAACGGTGATACCGCCTATTGCAATCAGCTCACCCTTAAGGTGCTGCCTGTCGATGTGAGCCAGATGAAGGACATCAATGATATCAAACCTGTTGAGTCAGTACCGTTCAATCTGTTTGATTGGCTACCCGATTACTGGTGGGCATGGCTTTTGCTCCTCCTGCTTTTGGCTGCAGGTCTATGGGCCTATCATAAGTATTACAAGAAGGGTGTCAATCCGTTGAAACCCATCAAGAAGCGTCTGCCGCCCTATGAGGAGGCAATGATCAATCTCCAGAACCTCAAGGCTGCCCAACTGTGGCAACAAGGCCAGGAAAAGGAGTATTTCACTGGTTTGACCGATATCTTGCGTGTATATATCGACCGCCGGTTCCATATCAATGCGGTGGAGATGACCTCATCACAGATTATCGACACCCTCAAGAAGAATGAGGAAACCAAGGCTGTGAACGAGCAATTGGAGATGATTCTCGAGATTGCCGACATCGTGAAATTTGCCAATGCCCGTCCGCTGGCTGATGACAATGAGGTAGCCTATCAGCGTGCCGTGAACTTCGTTGAGGCAACGCGACCTGTTGAACAACCTGAAAAGAAAGAGGAGGCCAAGAAATGATGAACCTTGCTCATCCCGGATGGTTGTGGCTATTGCCTGTGCTGATGATTCCGCTCATCGCATGGTATGTCTATAGCCAGGATAAAAACGAGCCAGAAATGAATATCTCGTCAACGCGGGCCTTTGATGGCATGGGTACGAGTTGGAAAGTATGGCTCAAGCACTTGTCCTTTGCTCTCAAGATGGCGGCGTTAGCATGCTTGATTGTCATCCTGTGCCGCCCCCAGACCAAGGACAGTTGGTCAACCAGCGATGTGGAGGGCACCGACATCGTTCTGGCACTCGATGTCTCTACCAGTATGCTGGCCAAGGATTTCTCGCCCAACCGTTTCGAGAGCGCCAAGAGGGTCGCAACACAGTTCGTGAGTGGACGCGACCACGATAATATCGGTCTGGTGCTGTTTGCCGGAGAGAGTTTCACTCAAGTGCCCATGACAATGGATAATGCCACATTGGTCAACGCTATCGGACAAACCGAAATCGGTGCTCTCGAGGACGGAACGGCTATCGGCGACGGTATAGCAACGGCCATTAACCGCATACGCGATGGCAAGGCCAAGAGTAAAAGCATTATCCTGCTCACTGACGGCTCCAACAATACAGGTGTCGTGGCTCCTAATACAGCTGCCGACATTGCCCGCAAGTATGGTATCAAGATATATACCATCGGCGTGGGCAGCAACGGCACTGCCGAGTATCCCGTAGCCATCGACTATGCCGGAAACATTCAGTACCAGCGCATGCCTGTAGTAATCGATGAGGCCACGTTGAAGAGTATTGCCTCCAGGACTGGTGGAAAATACTTCCGTGCGACTTCGGGCGGTGTGTTGAGCCAGATTTTCAAGGAAATTGATCAGCTCGAGAAGACCCACATGGACGTACAGCGTTTCACCCACACCGAGGATCATTATGAACCATGGGCTCTGCTGTTACTGGGCTTGTTGCTGCTGAGTCTGTTATTGGATTACACCTTGTTAAGGCATATCCCTTAAAATGATTAAGCTATGATCAATTTTGCTCATCCGCAATATTTCTACCTGTTATTCCTGTTGCCTGCATTAGTCCTGCTTTTTCTGTGGAACCGCAGTGACCGTCGCAAGCGATTGCAGCGATATGGCAAGCGCGCTTCCATTGAGCCGCTGATGCCCGAGGTGTCGCGCTACAAACCCTGGATACGGCTTGTACTGGAATTGTTGTTGCTCACGATGGTCATCGTGGTTGCGGGTTCCAGCAAGACAACGTCCAAGGTGCATGGCATTGAGGTAATGGTTGCTGTTGACGTCTCCAACTCGATGAATGCATCGAGTACCGACAATCCACAGGATGTGAGCCGCTTGCAACGCTCCAAGATGATATTGCAGAAGCTTATCGACCGTCTAGACAACAACAAGGTGGGCCTTATCGTGTTTGCTGGCAATGCCTACATGCAGATGCCTATGACCGGTGATGCCGCATCGGCCAAGCTGTTTCTTAATGGTATCAGCACCAATATGGCACCTACTCAAGGTACCGCCATCGGTGCAGCCATCAATCTGGCACTTAACGGCTTCTCTCAGAGCAAGAAATCCCAAAAGGCGATCATTATCATCACCGATGGTGAGAATTTTGAGGACGATGCCGTCGCCGCAGCCAAGGATGCGGCCAAACTAGGTGTTCAGGTCGATGTCATCGGTGTGGGATCGACAACAGGCGCTCCCATCCCTGTTGAGGGCGGCTATCTCACCGACGACAGTGGTAATCCCGTGACCACATATCTTAACGAGAAGATGGCACAGGAGATAGCGCAAGCCGGCAAGGGCGTCTATATCTCGGGAACTGCAGTTGATGCGGTATCTACCTTGCAGGAAACGCTAGACAAACTCGCCAAGAGCGATCTGGCGGCCGTTACCTATACCCACCATGATGAACAGTTCCCCGTGTTCGCCACCTTGGCATTGTTGCTCCTGCTGGCATTGTTGCTCCTGTTGGAACGCAAGAATCCGTGGCTCAAGAAGTATAATTTCTTCACAAAGGAAAAGCAAGAGAATATCGTTAAAAATGAGGCTCAACAAGTTAAGAAATAATGTCGTCACAGTGGCATTGGCTACTGTATTGGCATTGGGTGCCGCAATGCCGGCCATGGCACAGGGTAAGGCACCCAAGATGACCAAGCAGGAGAGGAGCTGCCTGCGTTCGGGCAACAAGTTATACGAGAAAAAGCGCTATGCCGAGGCCGAGGTCGAGTATCGCAAGGCGCTGCAGGCCAACCCCGCCAGTGAGAAGGCTCAGTTCAATCTTGCCACAGCGCTCATGCGTCAAGGTAGTGTTACCTCCCAGGAGAGTGACGACAAGAATCCCATGAAGCAGGCCGAGGGCATACTCACCAACCTTGCCAAGGGTGCTCAAGACAAACTATTGCGTGGCAAGGCCAGTTATGACTTGGGTAATATCGCCTATGGTCGACAGCAGTATGATCAGGCTGTCGAGTTCTACAAGCATGCCCTGCGCTGCAACCCTGATGATGACCAGGCACGGCAGAATCTGCGCTTAGCTCAACTAAAAAAGCAGCAACAGGATAAAAACAAGGATAAGAACCAAGATAAGAACAAGGATAATCAGGACCAGAATAAGGATAAAGACCAAAACAAAGACCAGAATAAGGATCAAAACAAAGATCAGAACAAAGATAATCAAGACAAGAACAAGGATCAACAGAATCAAGACCAGCAGAATCAGGATAAGCAGAATCAACAGAAGCAACAGCAGGGCGGAATGAGTCAGCAGAACGCTGAGCAGGTACTTAAGGCGATGCAGGACCGCGAACGTGCTACACAACAGCGCATTAACGCCCAACAGGCCCAACAGCAGCGCCATGAGCGTCAGCGCACCAACAAGAAGTGGTAAGCGGCTTTAGGCATTAGATTGATAACTGCAAGCTGAAAACTGAAATAATCAATGAAGCGGATAATCAACATAGCCATCCTGCTCCTGACCACAGTAGTGGCTGCCAGTGCGGCGTCGTTTACTGTCGAGGCGCCACGTCAGGTGGTAGAAGGCAATAAATTCAATGTCACCTTTGTGCTCAACAACGGCGAGGGCAGCAATTTCACACCTCCTGAGGTGACTGGCGCCAAACTCATCTATGGCCCCAGTGTGTCCCACAGTTACAGTTCGTCATGGGTCAACGGGAAGTCGAGTCACAGTTCAACCGAGGAGTACACGATGATTTACAAGGCGACCCAGAGTGGCAAGTGCCACATCGGCTCGGCATCGGTGGTGGTCGATGGCAAGCGCATGGCGACGAAGGCCTTGACCATTGAGGTCTTGCCTTCGGGCAGTAGCCAGCCTAGCCAGCAGATGCAACGCACCCCTGGAGCTCCCACGCCTTATAGCGATCCAATGATGCAA
>CAJOFH010000041.1 GCA_905233845.1 uncultured Muribaculaceae bacterium
AAGAAAAAAACTCAAATTCAGCACGCCCGTCAGAGAGTTCTACAAACATTTTTCTTAACTTTGTCAAAAAATATGCATTTGCTTGTTGACTCTACATCACAAAACAAAATAAATCTTTTTGCGCAAAAAAGAAGCGCTGTTGATTGTTTTTTGGCAGATTATTAGTAATTTTGTCTTTTAATACTGTTATAAACTATCGACATCAACCAACAATATTTAACATCATCATGAGATTATCTGTTAAGTCATTATTAATCATGCTACTGCTGCTGGTGCCATTGGTGGCATTGGCCGACGTTGACAAAGACACAATCGAGCTTAACGATCCAAACTTACAAAAAGCCCCAAAGGTGGTTCTGAAAGAACTAAGGACGCTTAAAAATCCCAAATCGATAAACAATCCCCAAGAACTGAAATTCTATATCAACGCCGGTCATGGTGGATGGGGACGTGATGACCGCCCAATGCCCACAAGGCCTTTCCCAAGCAGGCAAATTGCGATCACTGACTACACAAACAATCCGAGCGGCACGTCAACTACAACTTATCTGCCTGATACTTGCGGTTTTTTTGAAAGTAACACTAACCTGTGGAAGTGCGAGGCTTTGAAAGAAACCCTTATCAAGATGGGTGCCAATCCCAACAACATCAGGATGTCGAGAGATGAAAACGGTCCTTTTCCACAGACCACCTACTCAAGATACGACGATGACTACAGCAAGTGGCCAAGCACAATAGCAGGCGAGGCCGAAGAGTTTGCTCCCGACCTGTTCATCTCCATCCATTCTGACGCTGGAGCCTTAAGTTATGGTGCATCATCAGTATATTTAGACAATCACGTTCTGTTCCTCTATCGTGGACACGATGGTGTAGAAGGTGACCTGTCGGCTGGTAGCCGGGACATCGCCTACGCCCTTTGGGAGAAGCACTTCATGGACGAAATTGACTATATGTCGCCAGGCGTGTCACGCACCAGCACCAACATACGCGGCGACTTCGACTTCTATGGCTCAGGCATTGACATAACCAACAACATCTATTCAGGAATACCCTACGAAGGCTATTTAGGCGCACTAAAACATGGCTATCCTGGCCTGCTCATCGAGGGTTTCAGCCACCAATATGAGCCAGAAACACACCGCGCCTTGAACCGTGACTTCTGCAGGCAAGAAGGTGTGCGCCTGGCACGTGGCATCTGCGATTATTTTAACATGACACCAGAGACCACTGGATACATCATGGGAACCGTGAAGGACAAGGGAAGCACTCCCCCTTTCACTTATTATAACACTGGTGAAGACTCCTACCTGCCCATAAATGGTGCAATGGTTAAGCTATATAAGGGAAACAACCTCGTCAACATCTACCCTACTGATGAGTTCTATAATGGTATTTTCGTGTTTGAAAACCTTGAGCCAGGCGACGACTATTATATAAATGTGGTAGCCGAGGGATATGCGCCACTAACACATCAAGGACCATTCACCGTTGTTGCCAACGAGACCACCTATCCCAAGCTCTATATGAACCAAAGCACGACAACAACGATTCACGTTTCGGATTTGGAGTATGAACTCACGCAAGAATTCACCGACCTGAGCATCAGCGTTCTTGAAAACAAGACAGTGCGCCGAGCCATATTGCATGAAGGCATGCTTTATGTACTTGCAGTTGATAACGATAACACGCCTTACATTTATCAGATAGACCCTGACACCCAGCAAGCCACTGCAATCAGCACCACTGGTGTAACCAATGTTGCCAACGAGAACAACCAAGGAAACCATCTATATACCATCAGCGACATCGCTATAACCAATGACAGCAAGCTACTTGCCTGCAATCAGCTGCAATGTCAGAACTCAGCTTCGGAAGTTGCAAGCGGCAAAACACGTGGCATATTCCGCGTTTATAAATGGGACTCTATGAGTGGCAATCCCACTCTGTGGTTTACCTCGCAGACGGCAGGTTACTGGTATAACGCCGATGTAGGCAACACTATGGCTTTTTTTGGCAACTCCAGTTCAGGCAAACTCATCACCACAGCCACAACAATTGGTTCATCAAGAGGAATAAGAACAATTAGTTTTACCATTCTTGACAACAATGTGATTGAGACTGTCATCAACAAGAGCAACGATGTTGCCACTGCGGTTTCGTTTGGCGAGGATTATCAATTCACCCCCAGCAATCGACATCGCGACTTTGTGGTTCTTAATGGTTCATTACACAAGGCTCTTGAATTTCAGGTCAACACACTTGACTCTGACATGAAATCCTATTCTTTCGATGGAAATGTGCAGAATGCCACCGCCACTTCGGTCTTCCCGCTCGGCACATTAGAGAATCAAGACATCGCATCAATTGGTGGCAATTTCTTTAAACACGACCTCTTCAACATCTATGTAACACCATTCTCAAGAGATGGTGCCAACAATAACGGCATTGCACTCTATGCCGCTAACGCTGGCTTGGGTTCTGCCGAGATTATTGAAACAACAGACAATACATTGACTGGAAAAGTAAGTACCTATACAATGGCAGATGGATATAGCGATGGCAACGAGGTGATTATCTATTTGCTGCGCGACAACCTGCTCACAAAGTGGAACGCAACAGGAACTGTTGTCATTCCCGACGATTCCACTCCAAAAGGCATCTTTGCCTATGGACTGAACAGCACTGCCAATAGTGATGGTAGCTACACTTTCCAGTTCACTTCCAATGCCAATTCACGCGAGGCAAGCCTGGTGTTCTACGACAGTTCCACACAACAGGAAGTGGGAAGAGTTAAAATCGAAAACGTAAGTGAGGGCATAGAGAACACTATAACTCTCGCGCAATGCGAAATCCCAGGCGACATCAACCAGACGCTCAACTGGGGAGTGTATCTCAAGGGTAAAAACATCAACGCAGTAAATAAGCTCAACCCTGACGACGCGATTTATAACTACAGTCGACTCGGCGTAGCTGTTGACAACAGTCCTGAGAGTGACTACTTTGGACGGTTCTATTTGATTGACAGAACTGGTAAAAACACTGCGACCAATGGTCTTTGGGCATTCAATGCCGACTATAGTCGAATCAACAGCACTATTTTGAGAGGAGGTGAGACTTACACCAATCCTTACCGTGTTGCCACTGACCCTAACGGTAAAATTTATATTGCCGATTGGGGTGATGGCCACTCTGGTGTATTTGTCGCTTCCCCTGATAACCTCAATGGCACATTCCCACAATTCTTCCAGGGCACACGCCAAAGCGACGGTTTGATAACCAATAATGGCCAAAACGTGGGCAGTTCAAATATTGCTGTCGCAATAGGTAGTACTGGTTCTAATACCAAGATGTACACTTATCTTGAGGATTTTGAGGCAAATAATGTCGCAGTATATAACATCGGTCAACCCGATGGCACAATTGCGACGTCTTGGGGCAAGGCTCCTTCAAACATATTGCAAGTAAGCTCAATAATGCTGAATGGAAACAGCGATATAAGACCTGACAAGTATGGTGGCGTTTGGGTATCACAACGCCGAACAAAGGGTAATAACGCACATGCTTACCCATCGCTAATTCATGTTGACCCAGATGGAAACATCAACTATAACTCTGGCGACAATCTCACGATTCTTAACGGTTCGCCACAGGCGGGATTTGCCGTAAACCGTGAGAACACAATTCTTGCCATAGGTGATGGCGATGGTGTCATTCAAGTATATGATATCACTTGGAACGGCAACACACCAACACTCACACCAAGAACATCATTCCCATCAACCGTTAGTAATGCAAGTGGCGAAATTCAGCAAATGGATTTCGACTGGGGTGGAAACCTCTATGTGGCTGGTACCAAGTTGGGCATCTACTCCATCCCAATTAAGGATAACTCGTCGATAGTTCCTGCAAAACTCGCTCTCACTATTACCAAAGAGAGTGTGGAGAAAACACTTGCTGAACTTGTGAATGACAACGATGTGGTGCTGCGCAACGCTTACACTATAGCTGATAATTTCCTAACTTGCGTCTATGTAGCAAAAGATAACCGAACTATCTATTGCAAAGACGACAACGGCTATGTCGACAAGAGCATTCTAAACGTGGGCCAGCGCGATTTCATAGCGGAGCATTTCTCTGAGCAAAGCACACACGACCAAAGCAACTGGATAGCCATCACCCTACCAAGAGAGCTAACTACTGGCGACGGCAACTGGTGCGGACGACAAATCACTGACATCACCGGCATGGTTACCAATCTTGAGAACCCTGCCATGACCATAACCACTATGCCAACCACACTCAATGAGATGAATTACATTCCTAACACCTACATCACCTGCAACTTCGTAAGCGAGAACTGGAATAATTCTTCTTACTTCTTCGTTAAACCCAAGCCTTGCGAATATGCATTTATCACATGGGCATTATGGGATGAAACGAGCAATGCTTTTGTTGTTCCCAATGATGGAAACACAGCAAACCTTACAGGCGGTTTTCGTGTGGACTTGAGTTTAATGGATTATCAAGGTCTGACCGGTGACGACCCAGCCGACCTCTACGAAGACGGCGAAGCTTATCAGTTCAACGCCATTATCATGCGCAACAACAAGGCGGCCACCAAAGCCAGTGGCAACAGCTCCAGCATTGGCGAGGAATTCACTATTTACCCTCTTGACTACAGCAACGAAAATATCATCACAAATATCAAACAACCAGTGTCAGATGCCGTTTCAGTTGTCAAGACTGAATACTATGGCATCAATGGAATGTTGCTCAACGGTAAACCCGAGCAAGGCATTTGCATTGAGCGACAATATCTGAGCAACGGCAAGGTCGTTTCTAAAAAAATAATCATCAAATAACATCTTATTTATGAAGAAAATAATTGTTTTAATCTTCGTCTTCTTCTCGCTGACAGCATCGGCCCAATTGATTAAGGTTCAATCAATTGACAAGATATCAACACCAAACAGCGAGATAGCGAAGCAGGTGGCAGCGATTGACCCTAACGGCGACTATCTGCTACTTTGTTCGCAGTCGCAAGAAGGCTTGATAAAGCTCGACTTAGCAAATGGAAACAGCAAAGTGCTGACCACTGCCCGAGGTGCTGGTTTCGGCACAAAAATCAACAACGACGGCAGCACCATAGCTTATCAAGAAGTGACGTTCAGCCCTGAGCATCTGCTGCTTCGAGGCGTGAAGACTATTGACATGAAAACAGGCTCAACACTGACTCTACAGCAACCCACACGCGAGTTTCAAGGTTTTGATTTACAAAACAATGCTGTTGCAACAGTAAGCGACAACCAAGTAAGCATCAAAGGCGGCGCTTTCACTCGTCCTCTAGTGAGCAACAGCAACCTCAAACTCCTGCTCACTATCAACGGAGAAACACGGCAGTTCACGCCCAACGGCGACCAATTCAGCTATATTTGGGCATCAGTATCCCCCAATGGAGAGCGGGTGCTTTACTATGTGAGCGAGCTTGGCTGCTTCACGTGCTGCCTCGACGGCAGCGACATGGTCAAGCTAGGAGAACTGCGAGCCCCACAATGGCTCGACGACAACACCGTCGTTGGCATGCGCGACTATGACGATGGCATAACCATCACATCCTCAACCATCGTAGCAAAAACACTTGATGGCACTGAACAAATCCTCACTGGCGACGATATGATAGCGATCTTCCCTCAAGTCGCTGGCAAAGCTGGAAAAATAGCGTTCTCCACTATTCAAGGCGACATCTACATAGTTAACTTCACTAAATAACCTGTAACCATGAAAAAGACTTACATATTTTTAGTTTTGAGCCTTATGGCAGCCATGGTTCAGGCAAGTGCTGTCACAGCCAGTACAGTGAAGATTTATCTTAATCCCGGTCATGGCAGCTGGGGACCCAACGACCGCCCAATGGCGACCATCCCCTATCCCAACCTTAGCAGCACGGGACGCCCCGACACCTGCGGATTCTACGAGAGCAACACCAACATGTGGAAAGTGTATGGGCTATACGACGAGCTAATCAAGATGGGCGTAAATCCGTCGAACATCATGCTCTCGCGCTGGTTGAGCGGTCCCTACCCCTACAATGGCGAGGATGGCACCTACAACAAACCACTATCGGCCATATGTGCCGAGGTCAACACCTTCGGTGCAGATATGTTCCTATCGGTTCACTCCAATGCTCTTACCGACGGCACTACCACCAACTACCCCCTCTTCCTATACCGAGGCACCGATGCCCAAGAGCTAGTGCCTGGCAGCAAAAACATGTGCAACGCACTGTGGCAGTATTTCAAGTATGGCTCCAACCAGATTGACTACTACAGCCGCAATGCCACCGACATTCGCGGTGACATCTCTTTCTATAACAGTAGCAGCACCACTGGCTATTTGGGAGTTCTCAAGCACAACTCTCCCGGTTTCTTGAGCGAGGGTTATTTCCACACCTACCAGCCGGCACGCCACCGAGCCTTAAACATAGACTATTGCAAGATGGAAGGTGTGAGGTATGCCCGTGGCATTCGCGACTACTTCTCGCTAAACACTCCCACCACTGGTTACATAATGGGAACCGTGAAGGATCTGAATCACACCCTCGAGCACAACCTCTATCATTATGCCAGCGGTTCGATTGACGCCTACAGGCCCATCAATGGCGCTACCGTGAAGCTCTATAAAGACGGCTCACTAGTGAGCACCTATACCACCGACAACAATTACAATGGAGTGTTTGTGTTCCGCAACCTTGCTCCTGGCACCTATACTATCAGCGCCTCAGCCAACGGTTATAACGATATCACCAACCAAACAGTCACCGTGAGTGCCAACAACACCACTTATCCAAAGTATTACATGACCGAAGGTCAAGGCGGAGGCGGTGATGATCCTACCGAGGTGGTTAAGCGCATCTATGCCTATAACCTGCGCGACACCAAGAACGATGATGACTCCTACACTTTCACCTTCACTGCCAACAGCGATGCCCAAGCAGGTGAAATCATATTCACCGATGCCACAAGCGGAGCCACAATAGGCAGTGTGGCACTGAGCGAGGTGAAAGAAGGCAGCAACACCATAACTATCACCCAAAATGACCTGCCAGGCACCGACGAGGCAACTATGAACTGGGCTGTTAAGCTCACCGGTAAGAGCGTTACTGCAGTGAGCAAACTCAATAGTGATGATGCTATCTACAATTACACTCGTGCATGCGTCACCGTTGACGACAGTCCCGAGAGTGATTACTTGGGACGCTTCTACGTGATTGACCGCACAGGCTCAAGCACAGCTACTAATGGTCTGTGGGCATTTAATGCCGACTACACACGCATCAACAGCACCATCCTGCGCGGTGGAGAGACCTTCGGTAACCCCTATCGTCTAGCTACCGACGAGAACGGAAAAGTGTACATCGCCGATTGGGGAGATGGCCACTCGGGAGTCTTTGTTGCTTCGCCCGACAACTTAGACGGTGCGTTCCCACAGTTCTTCCAGGGCACCCACGACAGCAATGGCATTATCACCAACAATGGTGTGCAGGTTGCTTGCTCCAACGTGGCAGTAGATGTGGCTGGCAGCGGTGCCAGCACCATGATGTACACCTTCCTTGAGGACTTTGAGCCAAACAATGTGGCAGTCTATAACATTGGTCAGAGCGACGGCTCTATTGCAACTTCGTGGGACACTGCTCCGTCAAACATTCTGCAAGTTAGCTCGGTTGAGCTTAACGGAAACAGCCAAATTGCTGCCGATGCCAATGGTGGCGTATGGGTGTCACAATACCGTTCCCAGGGCAACAACACCGCAGCTGTGCCTTCGCTCATCTATGTCAACCCTGAGGGTAACATCGTTTATAACTCAGGCACCAGTCTACCAAGCCTTGACGGCTCATTAAAAGCAGGATTTGCCGTTAACCGCGGCAACACCATGCTCGCCATCAACGATGGCAGCGGTGTGGTTCAAGTATACGACATAACTTGGAACGGCACTACCCCATCGCTCACGCCTAAGACCTCGTTTATCGCTTCGGTACGCAACTCGGCTAAAGAGGTCAACCAAATGGCGTTTGACTACGCTGGCAACCTTCTCGTGGCAGGAGCTGGAGTTGGCGTCTATTCCATCCCTCTAGCCACCAACCAGTGCACTACTCCAGCCAAGCGGTCACTCACTGTAATCAAAAACGCTGTCATACCTGAGGAATATGTCATCAAACAAGATATCGACACCTACAACGACACTCTTAATCTCCAATTCACAAACAACTGGATACGCTCCGTGAAGAGTGAATACGACAACATTGAGTTTGAGAGCGACGCTATCTTCAACCGAGGCATGGCGGTGAGCGGCGATAATATCTTTATCACTGGACGCTCGGCTAATTCCACGTCGGCTACAGCCTATCTTGACGTTTATGACAAGGCCACTGGCCGTTACATTAAGAGGCTGAGTCTGGGCAGCAACGCCACAGTGCCTTATTACCCATGTAACGATGCCATGACCGATGCCGATGGCAACGTGCTTGTGTCGAACCTCACTCTGCACATCAACAGCCAGCCTCTAGTTATCTGCAAAGTCGACACCGTGAGTGGCAGCGTTGAGCAAGTGGCGAGCATCACATGCGACAATCTTGACGCACGCATTGACTACTGCAGCATCATGGGAAGCATAACCTCAAGCAACTTCACTGTGATGGCTGCCACTGCAAGCAACAACAAGATTGTCTCTTGGAAGTTTGTTGATGGTGATTTAGTGAATACCAATGTCACCACGGCTGCGGAGTTCTACCCTGCTTCGGCAAGCAACTTCGGCATCGCTCCGCGAGTGGTTCCCGTCGATGACAGCCATGCATATGTTAAAGGCTCATCAACACAATTCACGCTCTACAACCTTGCAGATGGCACCATTGCTCAATGCTTTGCCAACAACACTGCCCTCGCAGCCAGAACGCTCAATGCCAACGGTGGCGCATCGTTCTCTATCGACGGCATGAACTGCATGGTTTATCCTTACAACGACTACACAGCAAGCAATGGCAACCAGTTCGCTCTTGCCATGGGCGAGTCGCAGCAGTTTGCTGATATGGAGCTTGCGCACGTCTTCCCGGCTCAGGGTTTGGGGGCAGTCAACAGCCAGACATTCAGCGCACCAGTTGCAGTTGAAGTTGGCAGCGATGGCAAGCATGCCAACTTATATGTTTACGTCCCTGGCGAAGGGCTGGGATGCTACACTGTCACCTCTACCAAGCAGGAACAGCCTCTCATCGTGGGCGACGTGAACTGCGACGGATCAGTGACTGCTGCTGATGTTACGGCTCTCTATGACTTTATTCTCCTGGGTGATGAAACTTTTATTGATACTGCTGATGTGGACCATGACGGCGCCATTACAAGCGCCGATGTCACTGCTGTGTACTCTATCATTTTAGGGATTTATTGAATTTTTTAGAATGATAAGAAACTTAGATAATTCTGACCTTTATTTTCCTCAAGATGAACGCATCACATTTAAGGAGGAAGGTCATATATATATGCTTGACGGTAATCGACAATTGACTCCAGTCAGCAGTGTTTACAGTCGATATTTCAAGCCATTTGATACCGACTATTGGGCTGAGCGCAAAGCGAGAGACATGCCCATCACCGCTGAGCAGCTCAAGGAGCAATGGGATAGCTATGGTAAGATGGCGAGCTTCGTTGGCACACATTTACACAAACAGATAGAAGAATTCCTCAATGGCGATGAATACATGGCTCCGATGTGCCATTTCACCTATGACGGCAAGTATATTCACGAAGACAAGATAATCAGCATTGACAAGGAGATTGAGCACTTCCTGAAATTTGTCGAGGAAATAGATTTCACACCATTTCGCACCGAGTGGCGAGTCTATGATGAAGACCTTGGCATTGCAGGCACTATCGACTTGATATGCAGCCGTGAAGATGGCACGTTTGAGTTCTACGACTGGAAACGAAGCAAGTCTATAATTGACGAATTCGACAACTTGTACGATAGTCGATATTACGGCATTAATGGTATGGGACACATCCAAGATTGTAGCTACTGGCACTACGCATTGCAGCAAAACCTCTATAAACACATAGTCGAGAAATGTTATAGACTGAAAATCAGCTCAATGAATCTTGTGGTAATTCACCCTGATTACAAGAGTTATAGAATTGTGAAAGTACCAAAATTAGACAATGAGATTCAACTGATTGTTAAGGACTTAAAAAAAGAGCATCATTAATAAAAGATTAATTATTTTGATAATTAATTAAAAAGCAGTACCTTTGGAGTTGTTTAAAGCAATTAATAAACAATTTTTGTGACATGACAACCTATCTCGTTACAGGCGCCGCAGGATTTATAGGTGCCAACTTCTTAAAGTATATAACAGGCAAGCATGGTGACGCAATAAAGGTTATAGTGCTCGACAGTCTCACTTATGCCGGCAACCTCAATTCTATAAAAAAAGAACTGGAATTGCCCAATGTCGACTTCATAAAGGGAGACATTAAAGATTACTGTGCGGTAAGGGAAATCTTCGACGAGAATGAAATCGACTATGTGGTGAACTTCGCTGCCGAGAGCCACGTGGACCGCAGCATCGAGAATCCCAAGCTCTTCCTTGAGACAAATATTCTGGGAACTCAAAACTTGCTCAACTGCGCTCGCGAGGCTTGGGCCGACGGCAAAGACGCAACCGGCAAGCCCCGATACAAAAAAGGGAAGAAATACTTGCAAATTTCGACCGACGAAGTATATGGCTCCCTCGACAAAGACTTTGATGAGGCACAGCCTCTGCACGTGAGCGAAGACCTCAAAAAGGTGATTGAGGGTCGCAAAAACCTCTCTACATTTGGCAAAGAATTCTTTACAGAGGAAACCCCACTGTCGCCACGCTCACCTTATTCGGCCTCGAAAACAAGCGCCGATATGATTGTAATGGCCTACTTCCACACCTATAACTTCCCTGTCAACATAACTCGCTGCAGTAACAACTACGGTCCCTACCATTTTCCCGAGAAACTCATCCCGCTTATGATTAACAACATATTGAGTGGCAAGAAACTGCCTGTCTACGGCCAGGGCTTGAACGTGCGCGACTGGCTCTATGTTGAGGACCATTGTAAAGCTATTGATTTGGTGTTACGCAATGGCAAGATTGGTGAGGTTTATAACATTGGTGGCTTCAACGAGGAAAGCAATATAAACATAGTGAAACTCATTATCGACACCATTGCACGCATCATGCGTGAGGAGCCAAAGTATAGGTCGCTTCTAAAATGTAATCTCGAGGACATCAACTACGATCTCATTACCTACGTCACCGACCGCCCAGGTCATGACATGCGATACGCTATTGACCCAACCAAGATCGCAACTCAGCTAGGATGGTATCCTGAGACACCGTTCGCCGAGGGCATCGAGAAAACCATACGCTGGAATCTAGACCACCAACAATGGATTGATGACGTTACCAGCGGAGACTACCAGAAGTATTACGAAGAGATGTACGGCAACCGTTAAATCAATGCACAATGCACAATTAACAATGCATAATGCACAATACTCGTTCACTAGAAAAATCAAATAAATCATGAAAGGTATAGTACTTGCAGGTGGCTCTGGAACTAGACTTTATCCCGTGACCAAAGGCATCTCAAAACAACTGGTGCCCATCTACGACAAACCGATGATATACTACCCTATCTCGGTACTCATGTTGGCAGGCATCAAAGAGATACTTATCATCTCCACGCCTCACGATTTACCACAGTTTGAGCGCTTGCTAGGCACAGGAGAGGAAATCGGCGTGAAATTCAGCTATGCCGAGCAGCCTTCTCCCGATGGACTCGCTCAAGCATTTATCATTGGAGAAGATTTTATAGGTGACGACTCGGTGTGCCTAGTTCTAGGCGACAACATCTTCTATGGCCAAGGCTTCACCGGAATGCTCAAGGATGCCCTAGCAACCACAAGCACAAAAGGCTGCGCTACCCTCTTCGCCTATGCCGTGAAAGACCCTGAGCGTTATGGTGTGGTGGCTTTTGACGAAAATGGTAAAGCTTTTGACATTGAGGAGAAGCCATCACAGCCCAAGTCTAACTATGCCGTTACCGGTCTGTATTTCTACCCAAATGACGTGATTGATGTTGCTAAAAACATCAAACCATCACCCCGTGGTGAGCTTGAAATCACTACTGTCAATCAACACTATCTCTCTCAAGACAGAGTAATGGTGAAAACCTTAGGTCGTGGATTTGCTTGGCTTGACACTGGAACACCTGCCTCAATGCTCGATGCCAGTAATTTCATAGCAACCGTAGAGACATGTCAGGGTGTGCAAGTGGCAGCTTTAGAAGAAATTGCCTACCGCAAGGGGTGGATTAATGATAAACAACTTCGCAAACTCGCCAGACCATTGTCAAAGAACGATTATGGTAAGTATCTTCTTAACCTAATAGGCAAAATATGATTTTCCCTTTTCCAATACATATTGACTTGCCTAAAGTGTGCGATCCACGTGGCAACCTGTCATTCATCGAGAGCGAAAAACACGTGCCTTTTGAAATAAAGCGATGCTACTGGATTTATGATGTGCCAGGAGGTATGCATCGCGATGGTCATGCATTTATTAATCAAGACGAGTTTATCGTGGCTTTGTCGGGAAGTTTCGACATTGTTCTTCATGATGGCGAAAAGCAAACAAGAATTCACATGTCAAGGTCATACTACGGTCTCTATGTGCCACACATGACTTGGCGCGCAATTGACAACTTCTCGACCAATTCTGTAGCACTTGTGTTGAGCAGCACCACCTATGACCCCAGTGATTATATCGAAGATTTCAACGAGTTCTTAAAATTGAAAAATGGCTGAGACTGACCTTCATAAGACATCGAACATCGAGCAATGCAAGCTCATTGAGTTGGAAAAGAATCATCACCCCAACGGCAACCTTAGCGTTGTTGAGAATGGGAATCAGGTACCGTTTGACATCAAGCGAGTGTATTATCTCTACGATGTGCCAGGAGGTGAGGAACGAGGTGGTCATTCACACAAAAAACTCAAGCAATTCATGATTGCAATAAGCGGATCTTTTGATGTGATTATTGACGATGGAGCACAACAAAGATGCATCACTCTTAATCGTCCATATATGGGTTTATTGATAGTTCCTGGCATTTGGCGTATAATCAATAATTTTTCATCGGGTGCCGTATGTTTGGTTCTTGCATCTGAACATTACGACGAAAATGACTACGTTCGCGATTATGAAGATTTCAAACAATTAACTTTGGAAAAAGCCACAAAATAATAGTTATGAAATATAAATTCCTTGACTTGGCAAGAGCCAACGAGCCATATATGGAGCAGCTACAAGAGGCCGCTTGCAATGTGATAAAATCAGGTAGATATCTGCGTGGAGAGCAGACCAATCTTCTTGAACAAGAGATAGCCGGACTATGCGAAGCAAAGTATTGTATAGCCGTGAGCAACGGACTCGATGCTCTCAGGCTCATACTAAAGGCATATATTGAACTTGGTGTACTTCATAACGAGGACCATGTGATAGTGCCCGCTAATACCTATATTGCCTCCGTTCTCGCCATCAGCGACAATGGAATGACACCATGTTTATGCGATGCTCGCCCCGACACCATGAATATGGACTCTTCGCTCATTGAGAATCTAATCACACCAGCTGTGACAGCAATCATGCCGGTGCATCTATATGGCACCCCATGCTGGGACGAGGAACTGATGACTCTTGCCAAGCGCTATGATTTGAAAATTATTGAGGACAACGCGCAAGCCATTGGAGCTAAGTCAAATGTTCCAGGCATCAACGGAACATTTACTACTGGAGGATTGGGCCATGCAAGCGCCATCAGCTTCTATCCCACCAAGAATCTTGGTGCTCTGGGCGATGCTGGAGCTGTTGTCACTAATGATGAAGACCTCGCCAAGGCCGTTAGAGCAATCGCAAACTATGGAAGCGACACCCGATATCACAACATCTACATGGGTCTCAACTGTCGCATCGACGAGATTCAAGCGGCGATGCTTAGGGTGAAGCTACGTTATCTCAACGTTGAGAACATGAGACGCCACGAGGCAGCGCAAACCTATGACAAATTTATCACTAATCCACTGGTTAAGAAACCCGACATATTTGACGATATGATTCAAATTTGGCACCAATATGTGATTCGAGTAGAGAAACGCGACGAGATGCGAGCCTTCCTTGAGAAAAATGGCGTGATGACCGACATTCATTATGCAACTCCACCTCATCGTCAGCCATGCTACCGCAGGTTCCAGTCCTACAAATTGCCGGTCACTAATGAAATCGCCGACCAAGCGATAAGCCTGCCAATTGGTCACCCCATCACCCCCTCCGATGCCGAGGCTATTGCCAAGATCATCAATGATTTTAAAGGATAATTTCAATCATCCACATGAAAGGGACTCTAAAGAAATTCATATTGCGCACGTTGCTGGCAGCATTGCCAGTATTCATTATGGTGGCTTTTTACATCGTGCGTGACCCATTTCATGTGGTGCATCCAGTAGTCAACAACTCCGATGGTCGTGACTCGGTTATCGCTGGAAACAACGCTGGTTTTGTCTCTGTCGAAACTTATCTTGCCCACAACAATGAGAGACATTATGACTCGTTCATCTTTGGATCTTCGATGTCACAAAATTTTAAAGCACGTGATTGGCAGAAACACATAGGCAGTAATGCCTCAATACTGCACTTCGACGCATCGTCCGAGACTCTTGAGGGCATGATTAACAAGATGAACTTTCTCAATGAGCATGGCACAACTATAAAAAATGCTCTTATTGTCATTGAAGAGAAAATGCTACGTCGCCATCCAGTAGAGAACGATATTCTATACGCGCAGCATCCAGCAACTGCTGGAATGGACAAATGGTTCAATTTCCATTGCATCTTCTTCAACGCTCTTCGTAACACCACGATGCTCAAGAAAACCATCCTCAACACTATTGACAAAGAAAAAGAGCAACAAAAGAGTGAATTGAACGATGAGGTCGCTGACCGCATCGACATTATTAATGAGAACTTTTATTCCATCATCGACTCGCTTATCGAGCATGACCCTGGAAAATTCTTTACTCCCGAGCGATTAGCAGCAAGACAACACGCAAGACTTCCTGCACAAATTGTTCCAGCCATCACACAAGAGGTTGAGGCGCAGCTTCTCACCATCAAGAAGATACTTGATAAGAACGGCACATGCTTTTTAATCCTCGTACCTCCATGCAACTACAAGCAAACACTCATGGAACCCGATTTGTGGGCTTTGAAATCAGTTTTTGGGCATGACAAGGTACATGACTTTAGCTCTGCCATTGGCTACGTGAACAATGAGTTGCTTTACTACGACTTGATGGGACATCTCATCTCAGCCAAATGCAAAGTTCTGCTCGACAGCGCCTACAAAGA
Organism: uncultured Muribaculaceae bacterium; assembly: GCA_905233845.1. Taxonomy (GTDB): domain Bacteria; phylum Bacteroidota; class Bacteroidia; order Bacteroidales; family Muribaculaceae; genus Sodaliphilus. The sequence goes on from CAJOFH010000041.1 coordinate 15,488, forward strand.
GCTGGAATCACCCTCATTGCCAAACCCATATTATCAAATAACAAGCTAACAAGCATGCGAGGCAACACTACTGCCTCGTCAACTAAGAACTAAATAACAATGACGAACAAATACAGCATGCAGCCAGCACCAATTGGGGTCTTTGACTCTGGATTCGGAGGACTTTCCATTTTGCGAGAAATAAGGAAAGAGTTGCCACAATATGATTACATTTTTCTTGGAGACAACGCAAGAGCGCCTTACGGAAATCGTTCCTTTCAGCTCGTATATGAGTTCACGCTTCAAGCAGTGAAATATCTGTTTTCGCAAGGCTGCCACCTCGTGATTCTTGCGTGCAACACTGCGTCGGCTAAAGCATTACGCTCCATCCAGCAGCGCGATCTTGAGGGCCTTGACCCCAATCGTCGAGTGCTGGGAGTTATCAGGCCAACTGTTGAGGAGATAGGACACCTCACCAAGTCGCGCAATGTGGGACTTTTTGGCACTCCAGGCACCGTTCAGAGTCTTTCTTACGACATAGAGATAGGAAAAATGCACCCCGACATCAAGGTATACAGCCATGCCTGCCCCATGTGGGTGCCATTGGTCGAGAATAGGGAAAGCGACGGTCCTGGTGCCGACTATTTCGTAAAGAAGGATGTCGACGCGCTGATGTCGCAGTGCAAGGAAATAGACTCTATTATTTTGGGCTGCACTCACTACCCACTGCTCTATGACAAGATTAAGCTTTATGCCCCTGCTGGTGTCAATATTATTGAACAGGGACCTATCGTGGCACGAAGCTTGAAAGACTACTTGAAGCGTCATCCCGAAATGGAAGCTCGATGCACACGCGGCGGCAATTGCTGTTACTGCACCACCGAGGATGCCTCACGCTTCTCGCCTGTGGCATCAATCTTTGTCAACCACACCGTCGAAGCCCATCATGTTATTCTTTAATATCTGTATTTTGAATCATGCAACACCAAGAATTATTAAAGCCTATAAAAGATATGCTCTCACGAAGCCAATCGCGCGACGTGATTGAGAATTGCAATTACCTCATCGACAATCATCAAGATGATGACAAGTTGTTTCTTGCACAACTTTTCTACCTGCGTGGCAATGCCTACCGCCAACTTGGAGATTGGGGGAAAGCAATGAGCAGCTATCTAGAAGCCAACGAACGTGACCCAAATGGCCCGGCAAAACAAGCCTACGACCATGCACTCGAGATTCTGGATTTCTATAACCACGACTTATATAATCCTTAAATCTATGCATAATGCACAATTCACGTTCACGATTCACAATCACCAACATGATGTTTTTACGCATTTTTGATAAAAAAATGCGTTTTTATTACCATTTCATTTTGTATTTCGTCAAAAATATGTATTTTTGTAGAAATATAAGAACAAACCGTTACAATCATGTTTAAAGACAATCAATTTTACATTGCCCACGGTCCAAACGGGGCAATATGCATCACCGGAAAGATGGCCAACCGCCATGGATTGATAGCCGGTGCCACAGGAACTGGCAAGACCGTTTCGCTGCAAGTGATAGCCGAAAGTTTCTGCAACGCTGGTGTGCCATGTTTCATGGCCGACATCAAGGGCGACCTCTCGGGAATCAGCCAGCCAGGAAAAATCTCAAGCTTCATCGAGAAGCGCATTCCAGAGTTCGGCCTCAATGCCCAGGAGCTGAACTTTGAGGGCTGCCCAGTAAGATTCTACGACGTGTTTGGCAAGCAGGGCCACCCCATCCGCACCCGCATCTCCAATATGGGCCCACTGCTGCTCTCGCGATTACTTGGCCTGAACGAGATTCAGAGTGGAGTGCTCAACATCGTTTTCAAAGTTGCCGACGAGCGCGGTCTGCTGCTCGATGACCTCAAGGACTTGAGATCTATGCTCGACTACGTGGCAAAACATGCGTCGGAATATACTACAAAGTATGGCAATGTGTCAAGCGCCAGCATCGGAGCCATCCAGCGCTCACTTCTTGTGCTTGAAGACCAGGGCGGAGACAAGTTCTTTGGAGAGCCCTCGTTCGACATTCACGACCTCATAGCCCAAGAGGGAGGGCGCGGCATCATGAGCATCCTCGCTGCCGACGACCTTCAGCACAACCCCAAGCTCTACTCCACCTTCCTGCTGTGGCTCATCTCGGAACTCTATGTCTCCCTGCCTGAGGTTGGCGACCAAGATCTGCCCAAGCTCATCTTCTTCTTTGACGAGGCGCACATGCTCTTTGAGGACACCTCAAAGGCTCTGGTCGACAAGATTGAGCAAGTGATTCGCCTGATGCGAAGCAAGGGAGTTGGAATCTACTTCATCACACAAAGTCCCGCCGACCTGCCCGAGATAGTGCTCGGACAGCTTGGCAACCGCATCCAGCACTCCCTGAGGGCATACACACCTCGCGACATCAAGGCTGTGAAAGTAGCCGCCGAGACATTCCGTGCAAACCCGAATTTCGACACTTCCGAAGCTATCTCCAATCTTGAGACTGGTGAGGCGTTAGTATCTTTCCTCGACGAGAATGGAGCGCCTCAGGTGGTAGAGAGAGCAAAGATTCTGTTCCCACTTAGCCAGATTGGCCCCATCGACCAGATGACACGTAACTCGTTCATCAACCGCTCGAGCATCTACGGTAAGTATGACGAGGCCAAAGAGCGTGAGAGTGCTTTTGAGGTGCTCCTCGCCGAGAGCGAGAAGGAAGCAAAAGAAGCCGAAGAGGCTGCTGCCGCCGCCGAAGCTGCGAAACAAGCCGAGAAAGAAGCCAAAGAGGCCGAGAAAGAGAGCAAGAAGCCTGGATTCTTCAGCAAGGTTTGGAAAGCCATCATCACGGCTGTCACTGCAGCAATCGCTACAATAGTGGGTACTAAAATTGGCAATGCTGTCTCAGGCACTAAGAGCCGCAAGAGCTCTACCACAACCACTGGAAAGATTGCCAAGAGTGCCACAAGTGCTGCCACTCGTACCATCACACGCGAGCTCACCCGCAGCATCTTAGGCAACCTTGGCAAGTAACCCAATGGTTTCTAATTAATATTGATAACTTATTCTGGTCTAACGATGTGCTTTCTATCATGCTGGGAGCACATCGTTTTATTAATAATTATTTTTGCGTGATTTAATAAATTGAATTACCTTTGTAGTCATGATTGACAGGGAAACAGTAGACAGAATTCTCGACACCGCTGATATCGTTGACGTGGTGAGCGATTTTGTGAGTTTGCGCCGTAGTGGTGCCAACTTCAAAGGTCTGTGCCCCTTCCATGACGAGAAGACCCCGTCGTTTATGGTCTCACCAGCCAAGCAGATATGCCACTGCTTTGGTTGTGGCAAGGGCGGCAGCCCCGTGAACTTTATCATGGAGCACGAGCAAATGTCCTACGTCGAAGCCCTGCGTTACCTTGCCAAGAAATACAACATCGAGATTCACGAAAAAGAGCTTACCGACGAGGAAAAAGCATCACAAACTGAACGTGAAAGCATGCTCGTAATTAATGACTTTGCCGCACAATGGTTTGAAGACCAGCTCCTAAACACCAAAGAAGGCAAAAACATTGGGCTGAGCTATTTCTACGAGCGAGGCTTCAACGACGACACAATCAAGAAGTTCCGACTTGGATACTCGCCACAAGACAGCAAGGCGTTCTACACTGCCGCCACTGGACAAGGTTACAACAAGAGATATCTCTTTGATGTTGGACTCTGCATCGAAGACCGACGAGGTGGCGGCTTCGACCGTTTTCATGGTCGTGTGATGTTCCCTGTGATGAACATCGCCGGCAAGATTATCGCCTTTGGCGGTCGCACCCTCAAGAAGTCTAAAGAAGTTGCCAAATACTTCAACTCGCCAGAGTCGACAGTCTATGTCAAGAACCGTGAGCTATACGGCCTGTTCCAGTCAAAACGTGCCATCGTCAAGGAGGACAAATGCTTCCTCGTCGAGGGCTATACCGATGTCATCTCGATGCATCAGGCTGGCATCGAGAACGTAGTGGCTTCGAGCGGCACATCGCTCACCGAGGGGCAAATTCGAGCCATCCACCGTTTCACCAAGAATGTCACAGTGCTCTATGACGGCGACCCAGCAGGCATCAAAGCTTCGCTGCGAGGTATCGACATGCTCCTCGCCGAGGGGCTTAACATCAAAGTGCTGCTCCTGCCCGAAGGCGAAGATCCAGATAGTTTCGCTCACACTCACAGCGCAAGCGAGTTGAAGCAATATATCACCGACAACGAGACCGACTTCATCGGCTTCAAGACAAAAATCCTGCTTGAAGGCACCGAGCGCGACCCCATCAAGCGAGCATTGGTCATTAGCGACGTGGTGAAGTCAATCTCAGTAATCCCCGACGCCATTGCACGCTCGGTATATGCCAAGGAATGTAGCATCCAACTGGGCATCAGCGAAGACGTGCTACTGAGGGAGATTCAAAAGAACATCGCCCGCAACAAGGAGGAATCCTACAAGCGACGTGAGCGCGAGAAAAACCGCGAGGCGCGTCGAAAAGCTCTGCAGACCGATGGCAACACCACTCCCCCACCATCAGACTTTATCACTGACACTCAGCCACCACTTGACGTTGAGCCTCCCTCCTCTGAGGAATTTCCCATTGGCAATGATGATCCACCAGTGATTGACTCTCCTCCTGCGCCATATGACGACATACCCCTTGACGACAAATCCATTCAGTCTGTCGACCCTCAAGTAGACCCAAGGGACTTCACTACGAGCAAAGAAATCAACAAGCAGGCAATACTCTACAAGGCCGAGCGAGATATCATGCGCAACGTGGTGAAATATGGCATGTGTCATCTTTGCAACACACTTGGCGATAATGATGAGCAAATTCCTACTACCGTCCTTGAGTATATTTACAGCGAGTTTCAACTCGACAATCTGGAGTTCTCTAATCATGCTTTGAACAAGACCTTTGCGGTAAGCATTGAATATATCAACGACTTCTACCGCGACTTGGCAAAGCGCGAGAGGCAGGAGCACAGTATTGCTGAGGCACAGTTCAAGCGAGCACTTGGCAATCTTGACACCAGTGGAATGAACGCCGAAGCAATTCAGAAAAAAGAAAATGACATCAAGAAAGGTTTCATCAACGAGATGGAGTTGAAAATTAATGAATTCCGAAAGAACTATCTTGAGAAAAAGCTATGCTCTCATCCCGACGACACAGTGCGCCACACAGCCCTCGAGATGGTGAGTGAAAAGCACCAGCTGAGCAAGATTTACTCGAATGAGGGGTTTGAGAAGTCAATTGAGGAAAGACTGGACACCATCATCTCCGAGGCTGTCAACAATCTCAAAAACTCTATCCTCACTTACAACATACTCTTGCTCCAGCAACAAATTCCATACGCTCAAGGACAACAAGCGCAAGAACTGTTGGCACAACTGCAAGACCTCTATCAAACACGCAAGGAGCTTGCGCTCATGATAGGCGAACGTGTAGTAAATCCCCGCCTCAAAAACTGAGACAGGGACTCACTTCATTCTTAGTATTTTATACTTCGTACTTTCTACTTAAAACCGACTATAGTCTTGTTACTGTAGCATGACTGTTGCCGTCATAGGTCAGGAACACTTCTACTTTATATGGACCTGGTTGCGCGATAGTCAGGTTGTTGCCCCAGAATACCAAATTGTCAAGCGTGCCGCCCCAGTTGAGATTCCAGTCATGGTTGGCTCGGATTTTAAAATCGCCTTTATTCAGCACGCAAGATATTTCCCATGCGCCTGTGTTCTGATTATAGGTCAAGTCTTTGTCGGTTTCCCACGCGGTAGTTCCTTGCACGGCAGGGCCAATAATGTTTACACTCGAAATGGCAGTGAGAGTGTAATAAAGTTCTTTCAAATTCACGTCAACTTTATAGAATCCCTGTGGAGTGTATAAGTTAGATCCATTAGCCACAAGGTAGCCATAGGAATAATTATCATTATAATTTCCACCGCCCCAATGGTTGCCATCCCATGAGTCCTCATATTCTCTGAACTGGAAATAAGTATTTAAGAACATATAACCAGTGTAGGTGCCATCATGGTTCATCGATAGGCCTGCAGCCGGATTTCCCCAGTTGTTGGCGGCACCCGCCTGCCAAAGCATAGATGTTGTGTTATGACCTTCGATGTAATAGGTCTTAGAACTCAGGTCAATCTCCACCTCATATTCTCTATAGGATGCGTTGAAAGGAATCTTGAAATACCCTTGCATGCCAAAGCCAATCGAACCATTAGTGGCCGTAACGTCGCTGTCGCTGAAAGGTGTAATCATATCAATATCAGCACTCGACGACTCTGGGGCTATCCTGAAACGGATGTCACTACCGGTGGATGGAATAATGGCTCTGAACGTGTTCAGGCTCGAAGGTGTCATATCTATTGTCGTGCCACCGCCGTCAATGACAATCGAGTAATTCTCAATCTGCACTGAAATAGTGATTGAATTAGACTTCACAGTTTGAGGTCCCGATTGGGCTTCAACCCAGCAATAGAGGTTACATCCTCCCGTGCGTGGACGGTCGTATGTCGAGAATACAGCTTCTTTCAACTCATTGATGTCAACTTTTCCGTCTTGGTCTATTGTTAGCGAACGGTTGTCGAAGCGCAACTGATATGGTCCCTCAAGATCGGTAGAGATGTCACACAACTTGATGGTCGTGCCACTTGCATAGTCACATGTGAGATCGATAAAATCACCCACATCATATTTTGTAATCTTCAGATAATTACTGCCAGGTAATCCATCGTCATTGAGGAACATGTAATCGCCCGAGATGTCATTGAAGTATACGAAATAGCAGCCTTGCTTAGCGGGAATGTTATAGCCACCTTGATAGCCCTTACCGTATGGGAATTGGTTGGTACCCCAGTCATAGTCCCAGCTTCCGGGCGCAAACTTAAGTTCCGAATCATTGTCAAGAGTTAAATAGGCAATCCAATCATGGTTGTTGCTTGTGTTTAGAGCTGTCATAGCATTGCTTGTCACATTCCATTCATTATAATAACCTGGCATGGTGATGGTGTCGTAAGATGTCTGGTTGTCGCTCAAGCGCGTCATTGTCATAGTTTTATCAACTGTGTTGAGGTCTATCTTATAATAACCACCCTGATTGATAACTATGTTATCAGGGTAAAGGCTGCTGGTCATATTTCCTGAATACACCTGGCCACCATTCTCGTTGCCGCCACCTATCACATAATCCCACATACCTGGATTCTCAATAATCTTGAATTCGCCACCAGTAGGGAAATAGCCGTAGTATTCGAGTGGTCCTTCGCCATTCTTGTTGTAGGTTGCACCTGGCACAGGATACATGGGCACCAAACCATTACCGTAATCTGCGGTATTATTATTACTCCAAGGAGAAGCGCCTATAAAACTTCCTACTAGCCACCACAAGTGGATGGGTTGAGCCGACTCAAATGTGAATTGAGGGAAGTGCAGGAATGTTTTTTCATTGCTTATTACCACAGTATTATTGTCGTCGAGCATGACCTCAACCCTTGCAACGAGGTTCACACTATTTGGCACTTCACTCGGAGATGTCCAGTGATAAATACTTCTCAGCCACTCCGAAATCGTTTGTTTGCCCATGGTGGTACTATTGTCGCTAAAATGCCAGCAATTGTATTTTGAGAAATTCTCATCAGTTCCAACTACAAGCAGGTAGTCAGGGTTGGTGACATCATACGACTGTGTCACATCGTCCCATGCGAACTTATAGTATTCACGATTAAGATAGTTGGTGAAACTCAGGTTGAACGCATCAAAGATGGAATTGTGGGGGGTCCAATTCAGCATCACGCCATATACCATAGTAATGTCGGCGGCGGTGACTTCGCCGTCGGCATCAACATCATAATTGAATGTCGCGTTGGTCGCTGTGCCAAGCATGAAATCATACAGCGCGGTGACATCGGCGGCGGTAACGTTACCGTCACGGTTCACGTCGGCGTTGTTTAAAGCGCCATTATAAACTGTGCCAACGGTCGCCGAGGCAACAGGAGCAAGCATGACTAATAATGACAATAGCAAACCCCAATAGTGAATAGTCTTTTTCATGTTTCTATAGTTTATTTTGATTATGTGATGTATTTTCTGGCTGCTAAGTTAATATTTTATTTCTAATTGACCAAATTCTATTCGTGTTTCTCAAAATATAAAGCTTATAAACACTATTTTGTTAAGTTGCGAAAAAACTAAGAGTCAAATAGTGCATTACAAACAAAAAACGTGGTCTTTCCGATTAGACCACGTTTTTTGTTATAACTCAATTAGAGATATGATATTACTTCACAATAATCTTCTTGCCGTTGTGGATGTAGATTCCTGGAAAGCTTGGCACGCTGTTGAACTTAACACCCATCAAGTTGTAGTAAGCGTTGTCGGCCTTATTGTCAACACCAACTGTGTTGATAGCATTTGGTCCAACCTTCTCAACCATCAGGCCAGGAACATTGTCACGCGACCATACCAATGTAAAATCATAGGTACCAGACTCTTCGATGCGAAAGTTTGCGCCATCAGTAAGCTGCAGCACGCCACCCATGAGTTCTGGAGTAATCAGGAAGTAGCCAACACCATTAGCGTCTTCACCACCATACCATGTCCAGTCGCCATCAGCGTTAGGAGTGATAAGCTTGAACTCAGTGTTAGCCTCAAACTCTGTTGTTGCCTTGTCCTCAACAAATTCGATGCGGTCACCATCGGCTGCTTGGCTCCAGTCATTAAAGGTACCCACAAGGTAGTAATCTGGATGACCTTCCTCATAAGTGTAAGTTATCTCGGTGAGAGGTAGGTCAACGTTGGTGCCGCAGCCAAGTGAGGCAGTAGAGTTGGGCCAGTTAGAGCTTTGAGCATACTCAAGGAAGCTGCTGTTGTTATTGGTGTAAACCATTGCCTTACCAGTAACGCCCGAGGTATAGAAAGGAGCATAGTCGCTGCCTGTGGTGCAGTTGTCGTCATCCTCGGCATCGAAGACGATGGTAACGAGCAGGCTCTTACCTGGAGTGAAGCTGAAATCTACGGGGAATTCGAGAACGTAATCCTCTCCATAGTATTCTAACATGTCAATGTCTATTTGAGACTCGGCCAATGGTTCACCAAATTCAAAGAATTGCTTGATGCCATTTTCATTTTTGGCAAACTCTGTCGCGTCGGTTTCCTGGAGATAAACCTTAAAGTTACGAACAATCTCCTCAAAGGTCTCACTATAGAACTTGAACTTTAGTCCCGTGATTTTCACGTTCTGCTTGCCATCCATGTCGGTGAGCAAGTCAGGTGTGTAAATCATCTGAGCACCTGTGTGAGCCAAGTAGAAATTGGTAGGTGCCATATCAAAATAAGAGCCATTGTAGGCTGAAGCCCCATCCCAGTCACCCACATTGATAGTGCTTTCAATCTGGGCTTGGGCATTGAATGTCAATGCAGCAATCACTGCAAGAATCATGTAAAATTTCTTCATAATAAAATGTTTAAGTTGTTAATAATTATTTGTTTATAAAATGTAGTTACTATGCAAAATTCTTAAATTATTACGATGCAAAATTATTGCAAACTAGAACTCCATGCAATCGCTAAAAATAGGTATTTATGCATAACCACACTCATTATTTGTTGTGTTTTGATAAATAACAATTACGATTTCCAATAGCTAGATTATAATTTATTGCAAAAATACACATTATTTTATAAAAAACGCCTTTTTTTCAATTTATTTTATCTTAATTTTATCATCATTATTTTTTTCTTTTACGATGAAAAAACTGAATTGGTTAAGAATTGTTTGAACATTCAAGATAGAAATGCATAATTTTATCTTGAAAAAATAATGATGATGTGCTGTTAGAATCGGAAATAACTTAGTAGTGGAGCGCAGCGTA
>CAJOFH010000042.1:0-25353 GCA_905233845.1 uncultured Muribaculaceae bacterium
AAGTAAATTGAAATCGTCGCACCCCAAAATTGTCAACTAACAAACTGAATTTCAATTATTTCAAAGACCTATTTTATGATTTTTAGTGGACACTAATGTACTAAAGAGGTATCTTAATTGTAGTGAATTAATTTCTAATACAGAAGATTTGGCCTTACATATTAAAGTGGTTGCTGCTGTCGAGGTTGCGGTAGCCGATGGCTTCCATGATGTGGTGCTGGCGGACGGTGACGCTTGACTCGAGGTCGGCGATGGTGCGGGCGACTTTCAGGATGCGGTCGTAGGCCCTCGCGCTCATGTTCATCTTGGTGATGGCTTCGCGGAGTTTTTCCATTCCTTCGTCGTCGGGTTCGGCGTACTTGTGTAGCAAGGCGGTGGTCACCTGAGCGTTGCAGTGCACGCCTGCATGGTTCTTGAAGCGCAGACGTTTTTTGACTGATACTTTTTCTGACTCTTTTAAAATCTTGGAAAAAAGTGTTATATTTGCAATCTGTAAAATATCATTGACTAATTACAATACTATGAAAGGATTATCTAAATCGCGTTACACTACATTTTGCCAGTGCCCTAAGGCGCTATGGTTGAAGGTGCATAATCCGTTGACTGTTGACCCCGCTCTGCAGGCGCGTTTTGAGGCGGGCAATGAAGTTGGCGACCTTGCTATGGGGCTCTTTGGTGACTTTGTGGATGTTACAGTGCCTGGCGTGGATGGGCGTCTCAACCTCGCGGCGATGATTGAGCGCACCAAGGAAGAGATGGCACGTGGCACCAATAACATCTGCGAGGCATCGTTTGCCAAGGACAACAACTACTGCGCTGTTGACATTCTGCGGCGCAACGGCGACGGATGGGACATCTATGAGGTGAAAAGTTCGACTAGCAGTGCGGGCGAAGAGGCGACTAACCCCGATAAATTCGTGAAATATGCCGTCGACATTGCCTATCAGCGGTGGCTGCTTGAGCAGTGTGGCGTGAAGGTGACTGGCACCTATCTGGTGACGCTCAACCGCGATTATGTGCGCCAGGGCGACCTTGACATACAGCAGCTGTTCAACATTCTCGACCTCAAGGACCTCGTCAACAACGAGTACTTGAAAGTGCCAGCACAGGTGGCACAGGCGCAGCAAGTGCTGCAACAGCAAGGTGAGCCTGCAAGGCAGATTGGCGACCATTGCTCCACGCCCTATGGTTGCGCCTATTGGAACTATTGCGCCCAACAGCAAGGCTTGCCAAGCGACAATCGGCCCACGGTGTTTGACCTCTACCGCCTGCGCAGCGCAAAGAAATTGGACTTCTTCAATGCCGGCAAAATCACCTTTGAAGACATCCGCAGTGAGGTGCTCAGCGACATCCAGCGCATGCAGGTAGATTGCACGCTCAATGACACAGAATATATCAACAAATCGGGCATCGAGGATTTCCTCAGCGGACTCAGTTACCCGCTCTATTTCCTCGACTTTGAGACGATGCAGCCACCAGTGCCGCTCTTTGACAACTCGAAACCCTATCAGCAGATAACATTCCAATACTCGCTGCACTACATTGAGCATGAGGGCGATCCATTGCTACACAAGGAATTCCTGGCACCCAGTGACGGCACCGATCCACGACGCGCGCTTGCCGAGACGCTTTGCAACAACATTCCATCTAATGCATGCACGCTTGCTTATAACGACCCATTTGAGAAAGGGCGCATTCGCGAGCTGGCGGCGTTATACCCTGACTTGAGCGCCCACTTGATGAACATCCACGACCACATCCAGGACCTGCTTGTGCCGTTCAAGAGCGGATTTTATTATGTGCCTGCCATGGGAGGTTCGTTCTCCATCAAGAGCGTGCTGCCGGCCCTCTTCCCCAACGATCCCGAGCTCGACTACCACGAACTCAAGGACGTGCAGAACGGCGGCGACGCCATGACCATATTCCCGCAACTTGCAAAGATGACCGACTCGCAAGAAGTCCAAAGACTCCGCAATTCCCTCCTTGCCTACTGCCACCTCGACACCCTCGCCATGGTAAAAGTGTGGGAGAAACTGAGAGAAGTGGTGAAGTGATTAGTTCGTATTTTTGAGCAAGAATTGCTATATATGAACAAGAAAGATGCTCCTTTTAATGATATGAGAAAAAACTCTAAATTTGTGGACGTGGAGGGAAAAGAGTCCCCTCGACACTTCCTTAGATAATGATTTGAATATTAATGATAAAAAAATAGATATTATGGCAAAGAAACAAACAACTTCTTCAAGTCCCAATCAGAGCCCATTCAATAGTAATGACCTTGGGGTCATAGGAACGTATCAAGGACAGACATACCAAGCTGGCCAATCACAAGTGACAGCTTTGTGGGATAAGTTAAGAGCTTTTCATAAAAAGCTTAAGGGCGAGCTTAATAAAATCGGATTTAAAATCGAATCCACAAGGGGTACTTTTGCAAGCACACGAGCTGGAAAGGGGAAGCCCAATGTGTTTAAGAGCTATTATTGGTTTAAAATTTATAATGACGAGGATGGTGCTATAAAGGTATGTATAGAAGACGGCAAAAGGAAATCATATCCACAAAATGTTTACAATTTGAATTTCAACAAAGATGGCATTTTCATTAAATTAGACACCAATAAATTAGACACCAATAAAACGGCAAAACCTGGGGGATTTAATGAAGTAGAAGAAACCATTTTTGATGCTAAATCAAATTCTACAATCTCATTTGATGAATTATGTAAAAAAATAGTAACTTTTATTAAAAACAATGAAGAAATTTATAAAAGTAATTCCAAACTATTTGCCGTAAAATCGGATTCTTCAAGCAATCAGGATTCCACTAAAGACGATGCAAATGAAAGCGGTGATAAAATTGTAGACGGAAATGATAGAGAAACTACAGCCCCCCCCTTTTTAAACCTAATTCTCTACGGTCCTCCTGGAACTGGAAAGACTTATCATACTGTGAATAAGGCTTTGGAGATTCTACTTTCTAAGCAAGAAATGACAGAGTTGTTAAATGGAGAGAGCGATTTGGAAAAAGTAGATCGCAAAAAACTGTTAGAAAAATTCAAGGAATTGAAAGACAGAGGTCAAATTGTGTTCACTACGTTCCATCAATCAATGAGTTATGAAGATTTTATTGAGGGCATCAAACCAATCACTTCGGATAAAGGGGAAGTCACTTATGAGGTAAAACCAGGAATTCTCAAAAAGTTCTGTTATGACATCATTAAAAAACAAATTAATCCCCAAAAACCAGAAGACGTTACAGATGATCAAGTTCAAGAAAAAATCAAAGCAAAGATTATCGAGAAGGCTGAAGAACAAAATGATAATAAGGAAGATGAAAAAGTTGACAGGTATGTTTTGATTATCGACGAAATCAATCGTGGTAATGTTGCAAATATTTTTGGTGAATTGATTACGTTGATCGAAGATGATAAGCGCTTGACTCCAGGCAAAACAAATATCTATACTGTGAAATTGCCATATAGTAACGAAGAATTTGGTGTGCCAAGCAATCTCTACATCATTGGCACTATGAATACTGCCGACCGCAGTGTGGAGGCTCTTGACACTGCCTTGCGCCGTCGTTTCTCGTTTGAGGAGATGATGCCTGATTACAACCTTGATGAACTTAAAACTAATGTCGGAAGTTATGAACTTCATAAAATCCTAAAAACCATTAATACCCGTATAGAAGTGCTGAAAGACCGTGACCACTTGATTGGTCATAGCTACTTCATGGGATTGCCACAACAATATGATGGTTCAATTCTTCCAGATGATTTAAAAACTGTATTCTTCGATAAAGTCATCCCACTGCTGCAAGAATACTTTTATGGTGATTATGAAAAAATACAAATGATTCTTGGTGATGGTTTCGTTGTAAAAGATGGTGATGTTGAAAATGCCACCTTTGCTAGCAATAATTCTACTATTGATCGTCCAATTGTTGCATATAAAATAGCAGACAAGAATACTATTGACCTTAATAATGCTTTGGATAAATTAATGTTAAGTACTGATTAAATGAGCAATCAGGTAACCATAACAGTTTTTGAGCATCAGGCGATAAAGGTTGGGCAGGAATTTGAACAGAAGAACGGAGAAGATGCTGTTAAAGTCAAATTTGCCGAAAAACACCTTGAGTTGCTTGAGCGCTTTCGTGGTGATAAGGAGGATGAGTCTTTTCCTTATTACACTCTTATCCACGATGGCGTGAAGTTTAAGCACTATGTGGGTGTGCTCAATGTGGGTGGACTGCAGATTGAGGTGTTGCCAAAAACGGATGCAGATAGTGAAGACGCTAGTAAATGGCGACCTCGATTGCTGCATATGCTTCGCACGGTTTATCGCTTGCAGGCTCATGCCCCTGGTACTGCACTTCAGCGGTTGAAGGACAGTCCTGTGCTTGATGTTTTCCTTCAGCGATTTCTCGATGAGGTGGAGGCTTTGCTGCACATTGGTCTTATCAAAACCTACCGCAAAGAGACTGCCAATCTCAATGCCTTGAAAGGCAAGATTGTGTGGAGCAAGCATATAACGAAAAATGTGGTTCACAAGGAGCGGTTTTATGTAAACTACACCACCTACGACCGCAACCACATCATGAACCGCATTATCTATAAGACGCTGCAGGTGATTCCTGAAGTGACACGCAACTCCTATATCGCCAATCGCTCCAAGACTTTGGCTTTTGAGTTTCCCGAACTGCTTGATATCAATGTTACTGATGCCACCTTTGCCACCATGCATTTCGACCGCAAGAGCGACGGTTACCGCGATGCAATGCAGATTGCCAAGCTGATTTTGCTCAACTATATGCCCGATATGGTACATCACCGCAACAATGTACTCGCACTGATGTTCGATATGAATCGTCTGTGGGAGGAGTATGTCTTTGTAATTCTTAGGCGAGAACTTAAAGGTGTTGAAGTGAGTGCACAACAAAGCAAACCATTCTGGAAACATAAGACCATTAGGCCTGATATTGTAGTCTGCACAGCAGACGGTAAGTCCTTAATTATTGACACCAAGTGGAAATTGCCCAAAGACAACACGCCCAGTGATGGTGACCTAAAACAAATGTATACCTACCATAAATATTGGGATGCAGACCACACCATCTTACTCTACCCAGGCACAGAATCGAGCAAGTGTAATGAGGGCATATTCCGAGATGAAAAGTCGGGTAATGATGGGAATCTCACTTGCCACATGGTTTTTGCGCAATTTAAGAACGATGTCAATAATGGACTTGATTTGACCGAGATCAATAAACTCTTTGAATAATTCTCAGTGATTGAACTTATAAAAAACACAATTCCCGCTTGCCAGGATGTTCCTCAGGCGAGCAGGTGTTTTATAAGTTAAGCATAAGGTCAATGATTAATGCCCGCTGGCGTGTGCTGGCGGGCATTTTAATCACAAATTGTGACCGAATTGGTTTAAAAGATAAAGTTTAGAAGTTTCTTGTTACCACACAAATATTCGCAATCAAACCAACTGTCATAAGGAAACATATAGTATCCCTGGCGAGATTTACTTTTAAAGTTGACTTCCCCGAATACTATTTTATTGTCATATTTAATTATGTCCACAAACCTGCATCCTTCGCCAAGGGGAGAAGGCTCGCTGTCATATTCACGGAATAAACTGAGTTTAGAAATGTCAAAGGTCTCACCCTCGGCTAGATCAAATTCAAAGGTGGCAGTGATTTTAGCATCTGCACAGTTCACAAGAAGTATATCGTCTACATTAAAAGAGTCTATTACAATGCCATACATGTCAACACCATAGCCTTCTTCTTCATTTTTGATAATTTTCTCAAAAGGAGTATCTGCACGTATATACTCCGCATTTGCATAAGATTCAAAAGCTTCTTTTTCTTCGTCATCCCAACCATCGTATTTCTGAATACGTCCTCTTTCTATAGTGCTTACGTCTTCATCGGTTCCCTTAAACGTTGCATGCCCGCCAGTTTCTATATTAATCTTCACTGGGTCTTCATCATTAAAGGTAAATGCCATGCAGTTCCTTCCATCCTTTAGCAGGTTATCATCTAAAGAGATAATACCTTTTTCGCGTTCTTTGAATTTCTTCAATGCTTCATAACTACCGAAATTTTTGGGTGGAGTAATTTGCTCCTTGAAAAACTCTCTCGTTTGATTTGCATCGGCAACGGCACGGAACGACAAAGCAAAACCATTTCCAGATAGTTCAACTTTCACATGTTGTACTTCAGCATCTTTTTTTTCCATTTTTTCTACGATTCACCTTGATACATCGCGAGGTTTCTACGGGGTGTTCTATAAATTCCAAATATGTTCTTTTTTTGTTTTGGTCATCTTTGGTTTCTTGTTGGCATCTTTGCCCTCATCTGCTTAACCTGTAGCCCGCTACTATGCCTTCACATCTGAGTCCAAATCTACTCAGCAATAAATCCAAATCTGACTCAAGCAATTTAAAGAACACCCTCACGGGTTATGAAATATGTTTTCTGCAAATTTAGCGATTAAATTGCAAACATATGTTGCCCCCCTAAAAGATGTTAACATCAAGAATTTGCATATTTTCGTATTATTCGCCGTAAATCACTTTAATAACCGAGTTTGTTTCTTTTCTAAAGATATCTTCGATTACTGAAGGTTCTGAATCATTATCGTCTTCTTCTTGCAAGGTGTAAATCTTCTTGTCTCGAATCATAAATTGAACGCACTCATTGGTGTCTTCATCAATCATGTTCACAAAATAGACATCACCTCTTCTGTTCACAGGGAAATTATAGTCTGCTCCGAAAATGGACTTAAGCTGCTCGCTTATCTCATCCTCAGAAGGAAATTGCTTGAAATATTCTTCCTGCTCGTGATATATTCTCTCAAACTTTTCTTCTCCAATGATTTCAATCCAATGCTCTCCTTGTCGGGACGCTTTGCCCAAGAGTGGGTCAATCATGCATGTTCTCTCTCCTCTGATAGATTCATTGCATGCTTTGCGGAATTCAAGCTCTTTACGCTCAGACTCATCCACCGCCTTTTCCTGACGCTGTTTGATTTCGGCGTCGCTCAGTCCTTTCTCATATTTGGGTTCTTCGGGCTCCAAAGATATACCTAGTCCTATCAGGTCAAGCATACCCAAAGGTTCTCCTTTTGCATTGCATATTCCACCTTCGGGCAACTTATATAGTTTCTTCCTTCCACTATACTCATATCTTTCCAACTCCGACACATCATATATCGGGTCGCCATACTTATCATATCTTTTAATCTTTGCCATAACTTTTTCCAACGATTGCCCTTCACATCGCGAGGTTTTTAAGAGTTACAGTTCTTTTGCAAATATAGCAACTTTTGCGTGATAATTCAAATAAGGCAGAATAAATCTATTTTTAACTGAAAAACAAATGCCCGCCGACACAATTGTCGATGGGCATTTGTTTATGATTGTGAATAAGTGATGTTACTTTTTCGCTTTCTTCTCGGGAGGGAGTTCCACGATAAGGCTGTGCAGCTCAGCGGGCAAGCGTTTCTTGTAGTAGTCGGCACGCTTTGCAGGCACATTGATGACCTTCAGGGCATCACAACCCTCGAACACGTAGTCAATCTTTTTAATTGCGGTTGGCAGTGTCACTTTCTTTAATGCGGTGCATCCTTCGAAAGTGTTTCTCATTTCTTCCAATGAGCACTTAATGTTGGCCTCTACAAGACTTGTGCAATCTTGGAAGACATCCCAACCTATTTTTGTTATCGTTTCGGGAACAACAACACTTGTCAATCCCGAGCCGTCGTAGGCATAGTCTCCTATCTCAGTCACTGAGTCAGGGATGACCGTTGCAGCACAACCCGCTATCAACTTATTCGTATCGGTTTCAAGGATAGCATTGCAGTTATTGCGAGAATCGTAAACCTTGTTGTCTGGTGAGACAACGATGCTGGTCAAACCCATGCAACCCTTGAAAGCTCTGAGGCCAATCTTGGTCACCGAGTCGGGGATAGTGATGCTCTTCAGGCCCGTGCAACCCGAGAATGCATCCTCGCCTATCTCGGTCACTGTGTCGGGGATGGTGATGCTTGTCAAGTTAGCACAACCTCTAAAAGTGTTTTTTCCTATCTTGGTCACCGAATTTGGAATTGTCACCGAGGTTAGACCCGTGCAACCTTCGAATGCGCCTCCAATAATGTATCCATCGTTGCCAATCTGAGTTACTGAGTCGGGGATGACTACGCTGGTCAAGCCTGTGCAATCCTTGAACATCTCCTTACCTATCACGGTTACCGAGTTGGGGATGGTGACACTTTTCAGACTCGCGCAACCCTCAAAGGCATTGTATCCAATCTCAGTCACTGAGTCGGGGATGGTAATTGAAGTCAAACCCGTGCAACCCTCGAAGGCTCTCTCACCTATTTCGGTCACCGAGTTGGGGATGGTGATGTTGGTCAGGCCCGTGCAACCTTCGAAGGCATTATTGCCAATCTTGGTTACAGAATCGGGAATTTGAATGCTCGAGAGTCCTTCGCAATATATGAAAGCCGCGTCCCAAATGGCTTCCACCCCATTGGGTATGATGGTACTATTGCATCCTTCTAACAGCATATTGTTGACCTTGCCCACGATGGCATTGCAACCCTGTGGCGAGGAAAAGAATTCATTTGATTCATCTATTGTAATTTCCTGTAGCATAGGACATCTATCAAAAAGTCTGAAAATGCATTTAGGACCTTCGCCCAATACAATAGATTTCTGCCACCCAATGTCTTTAACTCCTTTTCCTATCTTGACTGAAGTCAAACGACTACACTCTGCAAAAGCATTAGCATCAATGCGCTCAACGGAATCGGGAATTACAATCTTCTCCAAGTTGCTGCATTTTTCGAAGGCACGTTCACCAATTTCAATTACCGAACTAGGGAAAGTGATGCTCTTCAGGCCAGTGCATCCTGAAAAGGCATCTTTTTCAATCACAGTCACCGAGTCGGGAATGACAACTTTAGTTAACTCAACACAATTTTTGAAGGCCTCCCTACCAATGCAAGTTACTCCTTGGGGT
The DNA here is from genome assembly GCA_905233845.1 of uncultured Muribaculaceae bacterium. Taxonomy (GTDB): domain Bacteria; phylum Bacteroidota; class Bacteroidia; order Bacteroidales; family Muribaculaceae; genus Sodaliphilus. The sequence continues at coordinate 9,035 of CAJOFH010000042.1, forward strand.
ATAGTAATTTCAGAGAATTTGTTTCCTTCAAATGCGTTATTGCTTATAACCTTCAACTGCGACGGTATTGTAAGCGAGGCAATATTGCATTCGCTAAACGCAGATTTACCAATAGAAATCACTGAATCAGGGATGACTACCGAAGTTAAACTTTTACAGTTAAAAAACGCACAATCTGCTATCTCAGTCACTGAATCAGGGATGACTACCGAAGTTAGAGCTTTACAGTAACTAAACGCATCCTCACCGATTCGAGTCACGGTGTCGGGGATGGTCACACTCTTTAGCTTTGGTTCTTCTCTCGGCATTCTATGAGCTTCGGAAAAAGCTTCTTTCTTAATCATCCTGGTTCCTTCTGGGATGATGCCAACGCCGTCTTTAATTTCATAATCAGCCATAATCAATTTTTTTATTGTTAATGTATTGTGTTTTATAAATCTGCTACAATGTTAGAGAACTTCTTCCATACTACCTTCTTCTTGTAGGCCGAAACCAGTCCCTTGTCATTGGGGACATGAAGTGTGGCTTGGCTGTAGAACTCTTTCCCTGCTGCGAATACTGAATTAGCAGGCAACTCAAACGATTTCACTTTGCACGCAGCAGGATTTATAATCTTTGAATAGACATTGCTCAACTTGTCGCATCCATCAAAAACACCTTCATCTATTAGAGTTAACGAAGAAGGTAGTGTAATCTCTGTCAACTGGGTGTTCTGGAAAGCACAGAAACCAATATTCTGAAGGCCCTCGGGCAAGTCAATTGTTTCCAATGAGCAATCCCTGAATGATTGGTATGGAATTTCAATCAAGTCATCGGGGAGAACAACTTTCTTCAGATGCTTGCAACCTTCAAAGATTCTATTGTGAATTTTACATCCATGCGGTATTATTGCTTCACTGATGGCACTGCGACTAAATGCAAAGGATTCGATAACTCTTAAGTTTGATGAAAGTGTGACTTTTTTCAGCGCACCACATCCTTGAAACGCATTTGAAAAAACAGTTGTAACAGGGTATGTTTTGCCGTCAATCACCACCTCGTAGGCAATTTCGGCATGCTCGAGAGTGTTACGCACATCATCAGCACACATCACACCAACAGTCTGCCTGTCTTCTCTTATATGATAAAATAGACCATCGTCACACCTATAAGTGCTGTCGCCAATACAATTCTTACTTGTCAGAAATTCTGTTTTTTCTGGCGAGTCATTTATTCCAATTCTTAAACTCATAATTATTTAAGCATGATTACCTATGCATCGCGAGGTTTTTAAGGGTTATGTCTTGTTTTCTGCTACAAATATAGCGACTTTCGTGTGAAAATTCAAAAATCATTACCATAGAATGATTATTATGAAGAAAATATCGCTTGTTTTTGAATTTTTGAGGCATTGTAGCTATATTTGCAAATGGAAAATATTCATGCCGTCATTGGCTCTGCAAATAACAGAGATTTTTATTGAAAGATTAAAACTATAGCTATGGAACTAATAGACTTTCCAACATTTGCGTTAAAAATAAGAGAGCAATGGGTAGCTAGCCATCCCGAAGCGACTCCCGAAGACCTGGGCGATTATTATGCCTATGGTTACGAGGAAGAGGGTTTTTATATCGATCCCGAAAAGGCCAAGTACTACTATGACCTGGCTGGTGTGGATTTTGAGTTCCAGTTCGAAGAATCGGCCTGCGACGACCTAACTGGTGAATGGCCTATGTTGTATTTAGATGGGTCACTCGAAGTGCTCCATGAAGTAAAGGTATTCTTCAAGCAAATCAACGGGACACCCGACCTCGACGAGAATATTATCAGCACACATTTATTGTTGAGCAAGGTGATGCAGGCCCTAGTGGACTCATCTTACTACAATGGTCACATCTACCGCATGGATTTGTTTGACGATGTGATATTTTTACTCCTCAAGACCGAGGATCACATGGCGCTTTGCCATGCACTCAACCAGTGTTTCCCCGGCCTCAAGGCAGAGTATATGGACCCAGGGGATTGAGAAGAACTCTGATTCAAGAAAAATCCTGCTCGCTTGGGGTTGTGGTCCTCAGGCGAGCAGGTGTTTTATTAGTTAAGCATTAGGTCAATGATTAATGCGTGTGCTGGCGGGCATTGATTGTTAAGTAAAGTGTGAGGTTGGCGGTTTAATGGCAGAGGTCCCATGTGTCGATTCCAAACCACTCCACGAAGACCTCTTGTGTTGCATCTCCTCTAAGAACAACCGTTAGTTCTTTTGTTGCCCTATTATCCTTGCGGCTGACTTCTTCATATTTCTCTTGGTAAACTTTAGTCATGCGTTCTATTAGCGTATTGAACTTCCTGATTGTCAATTTGTTATTCAAATATTTAAATTTTTGACCATTAATTGTGACATCCTGTGTCTCTTTGTTAAATACTACAACAAAATCCATAATGAAAGAGTTATTTTAAAGTTGCTGGGCAATAAATTGAATGTTGCCACAAATTACTTGTTAGATTTTTTACTTCGAGTGGCGATTGCTCACCTGGGTGTGTTGCTCTTGGCCTTATTCGTAGCGCCTTTTATTCAGTTCAATGACAAGAGGATCTTCTTCATCAAAAGCATTGTCCAAGATTGATTTAAGACAACGGAGAGCCGTTCTTGTATTGTCGCTGTGTGCTGAATCGGTAATAACGTCAATACTCATGTTTTCCTCACTACGAACTATCTCGTGATCACCATCGTCATCAGCTTCAATTTCCTCCAAATCGAAAACAAGCTCATCATCTTTTATTTTAATCTTTCTAACGTAGGTTGTAAAGTAAGAATATCCTCCTTGGACTTCTTTCATATAAAACCCCAGTGGCCCAGCATCGTCAAAATCCTCAAGATCTTCGGCCCAGTCTTCATATTCATCCCAATAATCGGACGCGAATAAAACAAAATCGTTCATGCCGAGTGCCACAAGGCGTTCTTTTATCTTGTCACACAATTCGTGGAGTTGCTCTAAATCTTTTTCTGCGTTATCCATTTTGACTTGCGCGATTCACCTTCACATCGCGAGGTTTTTAAGTGGTTCATGATTTAGTTTTTTGCAAAGTTAGCGGTTTAATTGCAAACAAGTGTTACCCCCCCTTAAATTGTGTTAATGTGTGGTTCTTTATTGAAATCGTGGCAGATTTGATACAAACGGGAGGAAAATGGCTTTTTTCTGTTGCTTTTTTGAATTCTTGGAAGATTGTTGCTATATTTGTATTTAAAAAATACTCACACTACTCACTCTCACAAGTTATAAACAAATGGAAGACAAGGATTTTCAAGGCAGAGTATATGGACCCAGATTGGGATTGAGAAGAACTCAGATATGATAACTACCGATAATAGTAAAGAGGATTTCTACAATAAAAGAACAATTATGACTTATAAAAATGTTATTAATCAGCAGATTTGTTTTGATGCCGACCCTTACAATATCCATTATGTTATTGATGTTGAAAAGATGCTAGACATCATCACTGATAACTTCACCGCTAAAACAGGTTACACACTGGTTGACATTGAATTAGTACAGGATTGCTGGGGATGGTTCACGTTTAAAGCCAATGTAAAAGACGAGCGTGGTGAGTTTATTATGGACTTAAGAGAGCGTATTGAGGACCCTGTCGTTGTCAAAATAAAGGGAATGAAAGACCTAAAAGGCATTAATTATACAATCTACACTACTAATGAAGTCCGTGGATTATGGATCAAGGAGTTGTTTGATGAGAATTCATTTATATGGAACCATATGAAAACAACTAGAATTGGTTACGAGGAAATCATTAAAGATAAAGCAAGTGTTAGGAAGGACTAAATACGTGCTTCGATTAAATGGGCTTATAATCAGGTTATTATATATTTTTTGCAAAAAAGTTATTGATTTTTTTGAATTTTTTTGAGGATGTTGCTATTATATATAAGCGCGTAAGTTAAAACGGTTATTCATCTTTTAAAAACTATTTAGACTATGGCACTTAGAATTAATAGAGACACTCACTTTGTGGATGCCACGATGGTTGACGGCACATGCAAGTGCGTCTTGTTTCAAGGCACCGTAATCGAGGCTGGTGCATGGCGTGATGAAAGCAATCTTAAAGAGATTGAAATAGGCAACGGGGTGACTGAAATCAGAACCGGCGCTTTTGAGAATTGCACTGCGCTGACCAAGGTGGTTCTTCCAGAGTCGGTGAAGATTATCCGCAGCGGAGCCTTTGACGGCTGCACAGCTCTTGAGACTGTGGTAATGCCCAGCACTTTGCAAAGTGTGGAATGCAGGATAGACCGTGTGTCGAAACTGAGTACTTACAATGTCACTCCATCCCTCTTGACCCAAGGACCAGAGATCAGCTTGCTCTACAATGGCGACTATGACCCGCACTTCTGGGACTAGATTTAATGCACAATGTACGATGCACAATTGCGTTGGACACTTGAAGGCTCCATAATGCCCCCCTGAGAGATGTAAAAGATATTTATTCCATTTCAAAACAAACAATAAAAATGAGAATACATTTTCCAAAGATTAACTATCCCCCTCGGGCACAGGTGGGGGAGACGGTTTATTACCGCTCGCCTGTGAATCGCTATGCCGTGAAGCGTTCGATTGTCGCTGAAATCAGGGAAGGCCATGGTTATGGGTCAATGAAATATGAGCAGGTGATGCGCAATGGCGACATTGTGCTCAAAGACCCCCGAATGATTGATGACTTCAGCACATTCCCCACACGCGAGATCGCCGTTGGTCACATCATGGCAACGCTGATAGAAAACATTAACAGTCGTCAAACAACCATTGACTCACTCATCCACGAACAACACAAGGAGCAGCGCATCCTTGCCACAATGCAGAAGCTCAATCCCCACATCACCGAGCCTAAGCGCTATTGCTTCATGAGCGATATAGACCATTTATGATGAAATAATTATGGAAAATACTATAAAAGAACTGGCCAATGCAAGTGAGAAAATGAACCCAATTCATGCCATGAGGTTGCTCACAAAACTCTTTGTGGATAATTGTGGCGTGAGCCTTGGTTATCGTTCGGTAGCATACTATGCCATCTGGGATTGGCTTGCTGACGTGGCACCGGCCGACATCATGCCGCTGCTGTGCGAGGAATGCACCAAGGAACTGCTTGACGACTACGATATAACTTACATAAACGAAGAGAAGACCATCAATCTGGTTAAGGAACTACTTGACCAAGGTCTCGACAATGACACCGCAGCAGCTCTATGCCGAAGCGTCAAGACTCGGAATAAATAATAACTACCCGTTCGTAACTAATTATAACTCAACAAAAATGGAAAAAATATTCTTTGACACATCAGATCTTTCGCCACGTGACGCGCTCAGGGAGAAGTTGGGTGACTTGCCCATTAGTGGTGGATGGGGCTACGGCCCTGATGATGCCATAATCATTGAGGACGATGATGCCATGGAGAGTGAGACATCGGATTATGATATAATAGAGCAGCGCACCGTGTTGGAAATAAAGGATATGGTCGGCGAGCGTGAATTTGAAATCAAGGGCTTTCACGATATACGCCAGCGGCTGTGTCTTGTCAACGGAGTGCATTACGATGTCATTGAATGCAAGATTGACGTCAAGTGGAAAGACAACGGCAACATCTCCACCTACGACGAGGAGTGCTGGTTCAATATCACCCAGTTGGAAAATAATTGATTCACGACTTTTAATTTGATTAAGCAAGATGCAAGAAAACAGATTTAATCTGCCTACGCTCAATGAGACTGGCGACCCCAGCGGCATATTCTTCAGTGACAGATACGCACAATTAGTGAGCGGAGGTCGCGGATATGACAAGAACTGTGCAGTGGTCATTGAAAGCGATGATTATGAGATATTGATGAACCTCGAGCGGACATTTGCTGAGCAGCGAGCCTTTTGTGAAGTTTCGGAAGCTGCTTTTTATTTTGACTGGACTGGCCATGAATATAAGTTCAAGGACCACAAACTATACGTATTGGATGGTGTTCCCTACGATGTGATTTACAGCGAGATAACCCTCGAATATGATGAAGATGAGAAACCTTGCTGTTGCGAGAAATATTACCGCGAGTGCTGGTTTGACATCTCTCGAGCATTTCACGGTGATGTCGCCAAGCTGGAGGATACGATTGTGCGGCTCTTTGACGAATTTGACGAAGACACGCTGCGGCTGCGCCATCTGCTGGAATTGCGCAAGCGCATGATTAATAGCGAGGCACTGAAGCGTCAAGAGGAGTTGTTGCCCGATATCATTGCGTTTAACGATGCTCTCACACAGGCACTTCATGAAATGCTTGACAAGGCGCATTACGCTTGGGAAAAACTGTCATTGCTAAACACTGCTGCGCAGCGCCCTGTGACCAAATTAAGCATAAAGCTCTTTTTCGGCGACTACCCTAAGCTTCATCCAGTGCAAGACGACAAGAGGGAAACACTGTGGGCGGCATTGCACGATTCGGAGTTGAACCCTCTCTATGATTCAGGCATCTCATTACATTCGCTTAGATTCCCTGAGGACTTGGCAATGAGTTTTGACTCACTGATTGGTATGGACTGCCCACCACCCAACTGGAACGAGGGCCTTGACCAGGAGTTGACCAAAGATCTGCACCTCACGAGCGCTTTCCACAACGTGTTTGACCACATGAATTTTGCCATTACCGATTTTATCTATGTGCGCGAATTTGTCGAGGAAATGGAAGTGGAGTTTTCATGATATGAATAACAATGACAACATAATCAACCGTATAAAGGCATTTTCTGGACTTGCAGCATTCGTAAACGAAGAGGAAGGTCAAGCAATGCTCAACCACTTCATGAGGTGTTATGAAAGAGGTCGACTGATGGAACCAAAGCGGGTGTTGAATATGCTCCTTCAGGAATTTCAACGGCAAGAGATAGCAAGCGATGAACAAAACACCATTTCCTATGCTCTGCGGCGTTGGGTGGCGGTAATGGCAGGCCAGGGTAAGGGATACCGAGAAATTGCCAACATCCAACCGACAAACGATTATGAGTGGCTTTATGTTGATGCAGCAAAGCTTGTTGTCGCCGAGAATTATGAGAATATGGGGTTTGAGATATCGTTTAAGCATGCCTGTCACATGCTCGACAAGATCAATTCCGAAACAGCCGATTCCCTATGTGTCGCTGTAGCAGATGGACTGAATGAGGGAGTTGATGAATTCGGACTTACTACTGACGACTGGGATGCTGTGGAGCGATTGCGTGAATTTTACGAGCGATTCCTGAGTGACCATGACCCCGAAGTCGATGTGGAGGCTGTGATTGGCGAGGTGGACTTCGAGCTGCATCCATCAATCATAATCCACCGCTACCAAGGCTATAAAAAAATTGCGGCTTTTCACTTCGGCTTAGACCGAAACGGGAAAACAATTTCAGGCTATATCCTTGCCTTTAAAAAGTAAAACAATGATGATGACATTTAATGAATTCAGGCAACTTGCGGAAAATCCACCCCGCAAAGAGGAACCAACCATCTTCAAGGTGGCAGTCTATGATATCGACACCTTTGAGATGGACCAGGAGAGTGAAAACGGCGACATAGAATCGCGCGCGCAAAGCGAGTATTATCCCGAGTTTCCGCTTTACTGCTACCATGAGGTGTTATCGGCCACTCTGCACGATGCCGAGGCAATGATGATGCGCTTGTTTCAAGACGTTCCCAATGCCTATTGCGCGGTAATCACCGAATTGCCATTTGGTGAGGACATTCGCTCAGACTATGTTTCGGTGCGTGTATATGACAACAACGGAGGCCTTATTGACTCATCGAAATGCTCGAGTTATTTCACCGAAGAGCGCGACGACTATCGCCATTTCAGGGGCAGGAACCCCGAAGAAATCCGCTTTGAGAAAGGTGATATAGTCGAAGTGTTTTATGGCAGCAGTGTGTGTTTGGCTGTGATTGTAGGGTTGCCTCTATCAGTCGATCGCTGCTATAGCATTGCCACAAGAATGTGTGGCAACAAGCGCGACCGCGAGATGACTCAGCAGCAATGGGAGCATTTCTGTTTCACCCGCGGTTACCCACTTGATGACACCGACGACTGTTACACCGTTGTTGACGGACCGAGCTATAAACATCACCAACACATCCCCTCGTGGCGCGTGTTCAAGCCCCGCTTCCCCATCCCTAAACATATAAAGGAAAAACTCCATCACGACTACCAAGCCACCATCGAAGAAATTTCCTGAGCCACTTATGAGTCATCATGATAATCTCGGACAGATTTTGAATTTTTTTGCCAGTCGTTTCTATTTATATGTTATCAATTCTTTCTGTTTCTCGACAAAAAGAGCTATATTTGCAGTCTTAACCATACTTAAAACAATAAATAACCTCGCGATGTAAGGGATAATCGCTGAGAATACTATGCCAAAGAGCCAATCTACGTCAAATAATGTGTTATCAAATTTTTGTATCTATTGGGACAATGTCATCAAAGATTGGCTATCAAGTCCCGGAGTAAATGCAGTAGATGCACGTCGTTACAAAGACTTAATCACTGTGTCGGGGATGGTAAAAGAATGCTATTACAAAGACTATAACTATCTATCAGTAAACATAGAAAAAGAACAAAAAATCATTTTCAACTCTAAAGGTTTAGGCAATAAACTTTATCCTGCTCATATGCCCGAACCTTATCATGGCGACCCTACACAGTGTTCTATTGTAATTGTTAATTACAACCCAGCAGGAGGAACTGATATGAATCCTCACACCTATAGGGGAAATAGTCAATTGTTCCCTTCTAACACAATAATTGATTATGTTGCAAAAAATAGTTATTCTGCTTTCGCAAAAAGTTTCCCTATATGGCAAGACACACTACCAAAGGGTATGGAATGGCTGTGCAGTTATGCTGGACGTAGGTGGTGGCTGGATAAAAAAGATTGGGTGAATCATTTAGTCAAGAGCGCCAAATTACAGATGACTCTAAATGGTGCACAAGTTGAAGATAACGCTGATGAAAATAGCGTCAAACCGCGCGTCAAATCGCCCTTTGTCATAGAATTATGTGGATGGCACTCGCCTAATTGGGGAGACATTTCAGGAGCCATAAGTGCCCCAAAACTACAAAATGTCATTAAGACACATTTTGTAGAACCATTGCTCGCAGCGATAGAATCTTCCACGAGTAAACTGGCAGTTTGTATAGGAGCACAGTTTAAGCCAGCTTTGTTCACAGCTTTATGCAATAATAATTTTAAAGATATCACATTTGACGTCTGGAATAAACTAAATAGTGCTTGTAAAACTTATTCAAAATATCCAGATGGTCATAGTAAAATAATAACAGACTCCATTGGAGTAACCCAACAAAAACGAACAAGATACTATAGAATATACGATATTCAAACGAACGGAGTGTCCCACTACATACTCAACACCTTTGCACCAGGTGGAAATCATCACCCAGCAAATCATTTCTGGAAATTTGAAAAAGAATTATTAAAAGTTATATATAAATACTTTCCATAGTCTGTTTAATCCCAATTAAGATATGAGAATACCATTCGGTGCCGATGTATTAAAAATATGCCAAGAGGCTTGTGAGCGCCAGGAGCGCCGGGCCAGGGAGCACCCAGGCATTGAGAACCTGGACATAGAGCAGCTTAAGAGCGAGCCACGATTCCTCAAGTTTCTTGAGAAGCAGGGGCTACGTCTCGACGGCAACGGCAATATTGTCGAGAAAGAACAACAGGAATAACGAATAATAATAATTAAAATAAAACACCAAATATATGAAACTTCATTTTAAAACTGTCGAGCTTGAGAACTTACTAAGCATCGTCGCTAACCTTGAGAAGGACAAACCAGGAGAAGAATCACTCAAAGACTTGTTTGTGGTTGAAGTTGATGAACTTTTTTGTGATGGCAAGTCGGCAAAGAACACTAAGGTGACAATTGACTATCGTGACCATAAAAATCGACACATCGGCTTTTATCACTACGACGACCTCGTTTATGAGTGGAAGAATGACGACATAGCGACTGATGCATTGATAATGTCCATAGCAGAGTATATCTGCCGTGAGTGAGATTGAGGATTAATATCACATTTGGCGAGCTTGGGAGTATTTTTTGGTTGCGAGAGCCTAACTGAAATTGTCATTCCCAAGTCGGTAAGCAAGATTGAACCCTCAATTTTTGGTGGGCGTGCTCGACTGAAAAGCATTGTCGTTGAACAAGGGAACAAAATAATAACAATAAACAACTCGTTGAAGTTGTTTGAAAAAAAGCAAAACACAGTAACAATAACCAAAACATCATAATAACCTCGCGATGCGTCAGGGCAATCGCAATAAACCGATATGGCAAAATATGAAATCAAAGACGGAGTGGGAATCATCCCCGAAGGAACAACCAAGATTGAAGCCGATATGTTCAAGGAAAAAGAAATGTTGACAAGCGTCATCATTCCTGACTCGGTGAACGTGATTGGCCAATACGTTTTCTCAGGGACAGGTCTTAAAAGTATAAACATCCCCAACTCGGTGAAAGAGATTCAATTTGGTGCTTTCAAGGACTGTAAAGACCTAACAAGCATTACGATCCCCGACTCGGTGACTAAGATTATGCAATGGGCTTTCTGTGGTTGCACTGGCCTGGAGAGTGTCACCATTGGCGAATCGGTGTCAGATATAGGTGTTAGAGTTTTCGAAGGCAGCAATGGTTTGAAGAGCATTGTTGTTGCCAAAGGCAATAAGATTTATGACTCCCGCAACAATTGCAATGCCATTATCGAGACTAAAACTAATTGTTTATTAAAAGGTTGTGCTAACACAATCATCCCCGATTCGGTAAACGTGATTGCCAGTTATGCGTTCGGTGACTTAATCTCTGGCTGCACAGGCCTTACGAGCATCACCATCCCTGACTCGGTGACAGATATTGGAAACCATGCGTTCAATGGTTGCATTGGACTGACCAGCATTGTCATCCCTCGTTCGGTGAAACAGATTGGTAACAGTGCTTTTTATGGTTGCACAGGACTAACGAGCATAGTTGTTGCAAAAGGGAACAAAGTATATGACTCCCGTAACAATTGTAATGCCATTATTGAAACCAAGAGAAACTGTCTTTCAATAGGTTGTGCCAACACAACCATCCCCGATTCGGTGACAGAGATTGGCATGAATGCTTTCTCTGGCTGCACAGGCCTGACGAGCATTACTATCCCCGACTCGGTGACTGAGATTGTCATTAACACCTTCTCGGGTTGCACGGGTCTGACAAGCGTCACTATCCCTGACTCGGTGACCATGATTGGCCGCGGTGTTTTTTATGGTTGCTCTGGTCTGACAAACATAGTCATCCCCGACTCAGTGACGAAGATTGGAGATGATGCTTTTCATGGCTGCACTAACTTGACGACAATCAACCTCCCCAACTCGGTAACTGAGATTGGTTTGGGGGCTTTCCAGGATTGCACAGGACTAACGAGCATTACCATCCCAGACTCGGTAACGAAGATTGGCGGGGGTACTTTCCAGGGCTGCAATAGTCTGACAAACATCACCATCCCCAGCACGGTGACCGAGATTGGTGAAAGTGCTTTCTCGGGAACAGCTCTTAAAAATATCAATATCCCAGACTCAGTGACGAAGATTGGTGAAAGAGCTTTCGATGGTTGCACTGGCCTGACAAGCATCACCATTCCTGACTCGGTTACCGAGATTGACAGATTTTCTTTTATTGATTGCTCGAGACTGACAGAAGTAGTTATTGGCAAATCGTTGAAAGTGATTGGCGTAGAGATGTTTGCGCGCTGCACTGACCTTACAAGTATAACCATTCCCACGGGAGTGAAAAAGATAGATAGTTCTGCCTTTATGGATAGCTCTTTAAAGACAATCACATTTGGTACTGGAATTGATAAGATCGCCATTGATGCTTTTAAACGAAACCCTATTGAAACTATCAACGTCCCAGCCAAAAAGACCGACTACTACAAGCATCGTCTGCCCAAGGAACTGCACGACAAAATCGTGGAACTCCCACCCGAGATGAAGGCGAAGAAGTAACAGCTACTCAGTTCAAAAGCAATATGCCTGCAATTATTCCAGAATAAAACATATCTCGAAGCAATATCAAGTTTTGATGCAAAATAGTTGTTTTTGTTTCCAAAAATCACTATATTTGCAGAGTTTTAGAAACAAAATGTAGATTATGGACTTTCTGACATTCAAGGAACGGATGTACCCTATGGGGTGTTTCAGCATCAATCAGGTGCTGTTGTGGGAAACGGACTTCGACCGCAACAACCTTACGCGTTGGTGCCAGAAAGGACTGCTTGTGAAGTTGCGAAATCAGTATTACGCCTTTCCCGAATACCGTCAGGTGCCTGACTTTTCACGATATGTGGCCAACCACATCTATGCCCCATCATATGTCAGTCTGCACAGCGCATTGTCGTTCTACGGGATGATACCCGAGGAAGTGGTTCATACAACCAGTGTTACCACACTCAAGACAGCCAGGTTCAATAACGCCTTCGGCACTTTCCACTATCAGAATGTGAAGCCTACGTTCTTTTTGGGATATGAGATAAAACTCATGCGTGACCGCCGGGGAGTATTGTTTGCCACTCCCGAGAAAGCTCTTCTCGACCTGCTGTATCTTAATCCCTTCTACAAAAACGAACAGGACATGGAAGACCTGCGGCTCGACGAGGACTACATGCAAAGTGAGTTTGATTGCCAACGCCTGGCTGCCTATCTTGAAAAAACTGGTAGCAAAACGTTGGAAAAAAGGGTAAAAATATTACTAAAGGTTTATGGACTATGATTGATATTGAATACATACGCAGTTTCTTCCCGCCAGCAATCGCTCATGAGAGCCGTTTCGACCGCTATATGCTGAAGGAGTATTTGCAGCTGCTCATACTCGACCATCTGTCGACTACACCCTATATACACAAGGTGACGTTTATTGGCGGTACAAATCTGAGGCTCATTCAGGGTATAGACCGCTTCTCAGAAGACCTGGACTTTGATTGCAAAGACTTAAACGAAGAAGAGTTCCTTGCGATGACCGACAGCGTGATAAAGTATCTGCGTCAGAATAACGTTAAAGTAGAGCCGCGCGACAAGCCAAATCCTCGACTCACGGCTTTCCGTCGCAATCTTCACTTCCCTGAGATGCTTTTTGATTTGGGACTCACAGGACACAAGGAAGAAAGGCTGCTCCTGAAGATAGAGGCACAGGATCAGGGTGTTCTTTATAGACCAGAAGTCGTGACAATCAACAGGATGGGATTTTTCTTTAATCTCCAAGTACCTCCGCTTGATGTGCTGTGTGCAATGAAGTTTGCGGCTATATTGGCACGTCACAAGGGGCGTGACTTCTACGACTCCATCTTCCTGCTTTCAAAGACAAAACCCAATCTTGACTTCCTTCAAGCAAGGGCGGGGATAGCATCCTTGACCGACCTGAAAGCAGCTGTTATTGAAAGACTGAACGAAATAGACTTGCAAAAAAAGAAGCGTGACTTCATGCATCTTCTCTTCAATGAGGAAAATGCCGAGAGAATTTTGCAGTTCCCCGAAATAATCGGAACTCTGTAACCTCAATATTTACCTAACGACATCAACTAACAAAAAAGATTATCATAATGGCAAGAGAACTTACATTTAAACTTGCGGGGAGCGACTACAGTGCGGCTCCCGTGAAACTTGAGAGAAAGAAGATTTATGGTTGGACGAGCATCGTTGCCACCGACCGCGCTGGCGACGTGTGCAACTCGGTGTATCTGTCGCCCGACGACTCGCTCATCATCCCATCGGGTGGCTTGAAACAGGCCACTGTCGACAGCAACGGCCGCTGGGTGGAGAAGAGCGAACTCACGGCCTACAGCGCCGACGGCACTGAGGCGCTCCCTGTGGTGCCGTCATCGTTCGACGCCCCCATCGAGCTTAGCGCCAAAGCCACGCCCGAGGAGTTCCTCGACAACGACTGGGAGAGTGTCTATCAGCTGGAGAACCCCGACCTGGCGAAAGCCGTGGGCAACGACATCTACCGCTTTGAGTTTTCCTATCGCGGCGGCACCAACCACAATGACGGCTACCTGATGAACACCCCAAGCGGCCTGTTCCTCTTTGCCGGCGACAAGCAGGAGTTCCCACTCGTGTCACTCGCCGAGGAGACCACCATCGACGACAACGAGCCTGTCGAGGAAGAAGCATCGATCGACGAACTCGACTTCAGCATGTTCTAAACTTCCCTCGGGCAAATTTCAAACAACTAAAACAACATAAAAACAACATTTCACAAAATAAAATTATTTGTTGTTAGGGTTGTTTCTCAGTTGTTGAGGTTGTTTGAAAACAGCAAAACAGTAACATAAACCAAAACATCATAATAACCTCGCGATGATATAAGGTGAATCGCTTAATACATTATGGGACTTAGACTTGGAATAAATGACAAACCTGAAACTACTGTCATCATATTGGTTGATGGCACTACAAAAAACATACCTGTTGAGAGTAAACTAACCTCACGTAGCATAAAAAGCATAGGGGATAAAAGCCAAATAAAAGAGGTTGAGATTGGTGAAGGGGTGGAAATGATAATTGGTTCTGCTTTTTATAACTGTAGATCGCTTACCAGCGTCACCATCCCCGACTCGGTGACCAATATTGGCAACAGTGCCTTCCATTGTTGCTCCGGCTTGACGAGCATCACTATCCCCAACACGGTGACCAAGATTGGTGCTAGTGCTTTCTGTGGCTGCACAGGTCTGAAGAGCATCACCATCCCCGACTCGGTGACCGTGATTGGCGACTGTGCCTTCGGTGGTTGCACGGGCCTGACGAGCGTCACCATCCCCGATTCGGTGACTAGGATTGAAGGCGAGGCCTTCAGGGACTGCACAGGTCTGAAGAGCATCACAATTGGCAAATCAGTGAAACTGATTGGAGATGGCAATTACAAAGGCGCTTTTAGGGGTTGCAAAAAGCTGAAGAGCATCACCATCCCCGACTCGGTGACCGTGATTTCTTGGGGTGCCTTCTCTGATTGCACGGGTCTGACGAGCATCACCATCCCCGACTCAGTAACCAAGATTGGTGACTGTGCTTTTTATGGTTGCACGGGCCTGACAAGCATAGACATCCCCGCCTCGTTGACCAGGATTGGCGGTAGTGCTTTTAAGGGTTGCACTGGCCTGACCAGCGTCACCATCCCCGATTCGGTGACCATAATTGGCCACAGTGCCTTCGAGGGATGCACGGGCTTGACGAGCATCACCATCCCCGACTCGGTGACTGAGATTGATAATTGTGCCTTCAAGGATTGCACAGGTTTAACCAGTATCACCATCCCTGAGTCGGTGACAGTGATTGGAATAAGTGCTTTTGAGGGTTGCACGGGATTAACCAGCATCACCATCCCCGACTCGGTGAAAGATATTAGCTGGAATGCTTTCCGTCGTTGCTCTATAAAGACTGTCACATTTGGTACTGGAATTGATAAGATAGAAAGCGATGTTTTTAAAGAAAACCGTATTAAAACCATCTTCGTTCCCGCCGAGAAGACCGACTACTACAAGCAGCGCCTGCCCAAGGAACTGCACAATAAGATGGTGGAACTCCCCGCCGAGAAGAAGAAATAACTTCCTCAGGCAAATTTCAAACAACAAAAACAACATTCACAAAATATAATTATTTGTTGTTAGGGTTGTTTCTCAGTTGTTGGGGTTGTTTGAAAAAAACAACAAGAATAACAATAAAACAATACAATAATGAGAAAAATAAATCTATCTAACGAAGCGAAGCGCGATGCCGAGGTGGCCTATGGCACCACGTTCAGTCGCCGCACTCCCATCTACAAGACCAGCGATGGCAACCAAGGCGTCTCGGAGCGAAGCGTCAAGGCCACGATGACGACTACCGACGAGGCCTTGCTCGGTGAATATGGCGACGGCCTTGCCGATGCCTTGATAAATGGCGACCCCGAAGTTGACATGGAGCGCTTTGGCCTCAAGGTCGAGGGCCTGAAGAAAGTGTATGTCACCCCTGGTCAAAAGGTGGCCTATGGCGTGACTCTCAACGAGCATGTGTATCTGCCCGACGGCACCGAGAAAGAGGTGCGACCTGAGAATACCACTGCCGCCAACATGGCGGTAGAGGGAATGCCCATACGCTGGACCGGCAAACTCATCCCCCGCGACCAGGCAATGCGCATGTTTGTGTTCATCAAGAGCTATCAGGTGCAGCACGTCAACGGCTTGACCTACGACTTCCTCTATGAGATGGCCAAGAAACTTGCCGAC
>CAJOFH010000042.1:25396-53188 GCA_905233845.1 uncultured Muribaculaceae bacterium
TGGTGATGGCCAACGGCGGCACCAGCTATCGCGCCTTCCTCGAGGGACGCGTCGACGGCGACCGCTATGCCCTCATCCTGCGACTGACAAACCTGGAGCTGAAACCTCTTAACACCTGATAAGACATGGAACAGAAATATATTCAAGCAGCTATTGACTATAAGAAGAACATTGCCGGCAAGTTTATGCTCGTGGAAGGCGCACTGCTCAAGCAGCGCCTCGATGGCGAGCGATTTGCCGTGACACGCAAAATCGACGGGCACCTGCAAGTGCTGTTTTACGACGGCGGCAAGGTGACGATGCTCAACTCACAGGGCAACCAGAAGGCCGAGTCGCTCAAATGCCTCGACGCAGCGGCACAGGCTCTAAAGAAAGCTGGAGTGAAACAGGCGGTGATTGCCGCCGAGCTCTATGTGCCTCGTCCCGACGGGCGTCCGCGCTGCGGCGACGTGGCGAGCGCCCTCGCCTCAAGTCCCGACCAGCTGGCCCTGGCGCCATTCGACATCGTGGAGCTTGACTGCAGCGAGTGGAAAGCCGAGCATTATGCCGACACACACAACCGCCTATGCACAATCTTCCAGGACGAGCAAGTGAAACCCGTGCCCATGCGCAGCGCAAGCAGCCTCGACGAGGTGCAGGCCATCTACGACGAGTGGGTCATTGGCGAGGGTGCCGAGGGACTGGTGGTGCACAGCGAGAGCCCAATCGTGTGGAAGGTGAAGCAGCGCCACACCATCGACGCGGCAGTGATAGGCTACACCACCACCGAGCGTGGCATACGCGACCTCATGTTTGCCGTGCGACGTGAAGACGGGTTGTACCAGATGTTTGTCCTCGGTTCATCGGGACTGAGCGACGAAGATCGCGCCAGCATCGCCGAGCGCCTCTCTAAGACACATGCCGAGTCGCAATATGTGCTCAGCGACTCACGCGGCATCGCCTACCAGATGGTGCGCCCCGAGATGGTAATGGAAATCAGCGTGCTCGAACTCGTGCCCATGGGCAACGACGGCAAGGTGAAAAGGAACCCGCTGCTCAAGTACGACGACAAGCAGGGATGGCTCATGGAAGGCGTCACCCCAGGAGTGAGCGTGCTGGGAATCACCATCGAGCGTGAGCGCACCGACAAGAAACCCACCGAGACCGACGTGCGCCTGTCGCAACTCACCGACATTGTGCCGTTTGAGGAAACTGAGGGCGCCAATGCCAAGACCGAACCCAGCAAGTTGCTTGAGCGTCACGTCTATAAGAAAACCTCGGGCGACAAAGTCATGCTCCACAAGTTCCTCCTGTGGAAGACCAACAAGGAGCAGACAGGGCGATATCCCGCCTATGTCTTCTACCACACCGACTACAGCAGCGGACGCAAGGAGATGATAAAGCGCGACATGGCCTACAGCAACGACGAAAAACAGATACGCGAAATCCTCGCCGCCGAAATCGAAGAAAACGTCAAAAAAGGCTGGGAAGAAGTGAAATAAATGCTAAATCAAAATTCTTATAGTTTACACCTCGCGATGTGTTATGGAGATTAAAATAGGAGCAAAATTCTATGGCGCGTGGAATAACATCTATGACAACCCTTCGGTTTTTGAGATAGAAGTTATTGAAATCAAAGGCCGCACGGTTACAATAAAACGTACCGCTATCGCCACAGTCATGTTTCAAAGCAAAGTCAATGGCGAGGAAATGGTTTGCCTTCCTTATCCCGAATCCCGAAGGGCAGAGCGTATATTCAAGACGACCATAGGACAAATCAATAAAGGCAAAGTTTACGATCGTTCTTTTGGTGGTAGCCCTCATTTAATCTATTTGTTTGAGAAATACGAAAAAATGGGCGACATGAAGACCTATGAGATAAAAAATAGACTTTTTTTGAAAAACTACCATATGCTCTGAAATAGTTTTAACCCAATTAAGAACATAACAAGTCAACAAGAGCTGGCACGTGCCAGCTCTTGTTATATCCCTACATGTTAAAGTAGTTACTGCGGTCGAGGTTGCCCTTTAGCCGATGCCTTCCATGATGTCTTAGGCAACCGCGCTTGCCCTAGTAGTCTGAATTAATTTTTGTCATCAGCCTCATAATTCTCAATGCTCGCAAAAGCTTTCCAGATTGCTTTGCTCTTGTAGGCTTTAATCACAGTTTTGTCGCCCGGGACATAAAGTGTTGTTTGGGGACCACCCAATCTTGCTCCACTTTCAGTCTCAATTTCGGAAGGGTCGGTGATGCGCATGAAAACCTTGCTTAGTTTGTCGCAACCATTAGTAACATCTCTACCAATCAGTTTCACACCACTGCCTATGGTTATGCTTTCAAGACTTTTGCAACCCTCGAATGTATCATTGCCAATCTTGGTCACTGAGTCGGGGATGACAATCTCTTTCAACTCTGTGCAACCCTTGAAAGCGCTTATTCCAATCTCAGTCACCGAGTTGGGGATGGTGATGCTGGTAAGACCTGTGCAACCATTGAAGGCATCCCTTTCTATATTGGTCACCGAGTCGGGGATAGTGATACTTGTCAGGCCAGTGCAACCCTCGAAGGTCCAACTACCAATCATAGTCACCGTGTCGGGGATAGTGATGTTAGTTAGACCTGTGCAACCATTAAAGGCTCCGCCTATCTCCGTCACTGAGTCGGGGATAATCGTGTTTACACAACCAACATTTAACTTGTTTGTTGCAGTTTCAATAATAGCATTACTATTATCACGAGAGTCATAAACCTTGTTGCCTGGTGAGACAACGATGCTGGTCAGGCCCGTGCAACCACTGAAAGCGCCACCATCAATCTCAGTCACCGAGTCGGGGATGGTGATTTCTGTTAACCCTGTGCAACCCGCGAAGGCGCTATTGGCAATCTTGGTCACTGAATTGGGGATGGTGATGCTTGTCAACCCCGTGCAACCCTCGAAGGCACAATAGGCAATCTCTATCACCGATGGGGGGATGTTGACACTGGTCAGACCCGTGCAACCATTGAAGGTATCCCTTCCTATCTTGGTCACTGAGTCTGGAATTGTGATACTTGTCAGGCCCGTGCAACCCGAGAAGGCATAAGCACCAATAACGGTCACTGGATCGGGAATAGTGATACTGGTCAATCCCTTGCAATCATTGAAAGCCCAATCGCCAATCACAATCACCGAGTAAGGGATATTTACGCTGGTCAGGCCCGTGCAACCATAAAAAGCACAGTCACCAATCTCAGTCACCGAGTTGGGAATGGTGATGCTGGTCAATCTTGTGCAACCCTTGAAGGCGTTAGCTCTAATTTTAGTCACCGAGTTAGGTATAACGATGTCTTCCAGCCACTCGCAATCTTTGAAAGTGTCTTCACCTATTTCAGTTACACCATCATCTATCCGAAAACAACCCAAAATGCTCTTGCCCTGCCAACAGTCAGAATTAATGATAACAGGAAGGTCGTTACTCTGATAATTCTCAATCTGCGCAAAAGCCTTCCACACGGCTTTACCCTTGTATGCATTAACCACTTTTTTGTCACCAGGGACAAAGACTGTCGCTTGGTGTCCACCTAACCTTGCTCCAGGACTTGCGTATGTACTTATTTTAGATGGGTTGGTGATGCGCATGAAAATTTTGCTTAGTTTGTCGCAACCGCTAAAAATGTCTCTATCAATAAATTCTACACCGCTACCAATTGTGATGCTTTCAAGGCTTGTGCAACCAGAAAAGGCATTCCTCCAAATCTTAGTCACCGAGTCAGGGATGGTGACGCTGGTAAGCGACGTTGAATTACAAAAAGCGTAATCATCTATCATCTCCACTCCATCACCAATCTCAACCTCTTTTATTTGGCTTTTGTCGCCTATGCTATCTGAGGTGAGTTCACTCTCAATAGGTATGCATTTTATAGTGCCATCAACCAGTGTGATAATAGTTCCCTCCAATGGCGAGTCATTTATTCCAATTCTTGCTGGCATATTCATTATCGCGATTCACCTTCACATCGCGAGGTTTCTACGGGGTGTTCTATAAATTCCAAATATGTTCTTTTTTTTGTTTTGGTCAACTTTGGTTTCTTGCTGGCATCTTTGCCCTCATCCGCTTAACCTGTAGCCCGCTACTATGTCTTCACATCTGAGTCCAAATCTACTTAGCAATAAATCCAAATCTGACTCAAGCAATTTATAGAACACCCCTTAATGGTTATGAAATGTATTTTCTGCAAAGTTAGCGGTTTAATTGCAAACAAGTGTTGCCCCCCCTTAAAGTGTGTTAATACATGGTTTTTTTGTTGAAATCGTGGCGGTATAGCGACAAACTGGAAGAAACCGGCTTTTTCTATTGTATTTTTTGAATTATTTGGGATAGTTTTAACCTATCAAGAACATAACAAGAGCTGATGTAACGCCAGCTCTTGTTATATCCTCACAGGTTGAAATAGTTGCTGCGGTCGAGATTGCGGTAGCCGATGGCTTCCATGATGTGGTGGGAGCGGACGGTGATGTTGCCCTCAAGGTCGGCGATGGTGCGGGCTACTTTGAGGATGCGGTCGTAGGCGCGGGCGCTCATGTTTGATTTATCCATGGCCTGGCGCAGTTGCTCCATGCCTTCCTTGTCGGGCTCGGCATACTGGTGGATGAGCTGTGGCGTCATCTGTGCGTTGCAGTGCACTCCTGGGTGGTTCTTGAATCGCAGACTCTGGATGGCTCGCGCTTTGATGACTCGTTCCCTGATTGCTGCGCTGGGCTCTCCTGGCTGCTTGCTCGACATCTGCTCGAAGTTCACGGGCTGAACCTCCACTTGCAGGTCAATTCTATCCAGCAATGGACCACTAATCTTGCTCATATATTGATGCCGCTGATGCGGAGTGCAGATGCATTGCTTAGTGGGGTGTCCATAGTAGCCACACGGGCATGGATTCATACTCGCCACAAGCATGAACGAGGCGGGGTAGTCGATAGTATACTTAGCTCGACTGATTGTTATGTGGCGATCTTCCAAAGGCTGCCGCATCACCTCAAGCACCGAACGTGGAAACTCTGGTAATTCGTCCATGAAAAGGACACCATTGTGGGCCAAACTGATTTCCCCAGGGGTAGGATATGACGAGCCACCACATAGGGCTACAGGCGATATGGTGTGATGTGGTGCGCGATAGGGGCGTACCGAGAGTAGGGTGGTGCCTTGAGAGAGTTTGCCTGCCACACTGTGAATCTTGGTGGTTTCTAGTGCCTCACTGAGTGTGAGCGGTGGCAGGATTGACAGCAGTCGCTTCGCCATCATCGATTTTCCGCTACCTGGGGAACCTATGAGCATGATGTTGTGTCCGCCGGCGCATGCCACCTCAAAGGCGCGCTTAACCATTTCTTGGCCCCTTACCTCACTGAAGTCATAGGGGAACGAGCCTTGTGCGCGTGCAAACTCGGCTCTAGTGTCAACTACCGTAGGCTCAAGGTCGGCCATACCATTGAAGAAGTTAATGACCTCCATAATGTTGTCAACACCATATACATTCAAGTTGTTTACCACAGCGGCTTCGGTGGCGTTATGCTTGGGCAAGATAAAGCCATCGAGCTGCATCTCTCGTGCCAGGATTGCCATGGGCAGAGCGCCCTTGATGGGTTTTACCGAGCCGTCGAGCGACAACTCGCCCATGAGCATATATCGGCCTAGGTGGTCGGTAGCAACCTTCTCATCGCTTGCGAGGATGCCAATGGCTATGGGAAGGTCGTAGGCCGAGCCCTCCTTCTTGATGTCGGCAGGCGACATGTTGATTACCACTGCCTTTCGTGGGAATTTGAATCCCGAGTTGCCCATGGCGCATCGCACTCTCTCGGCGCTTTCTTTTACTGCGGTGTCGGGCAGTCCCACCATCACATAGCCGCTTCCCCATTCCACCGAGACCTCTATCTCGACGGCAATGGCATCAATTCCTTGCAGAGCCGCTCCCAGTATCTTGCTTAACATATCTTTGACTAATAGGTGTTAATTCCTTGTGTCGTCTAAATCATTAAGTTTATAAGCTGTGAACTGATGAGCATGTAGATGAGCATACCAACAATATCGTTGGTCACCGTGACGAAAGGTCCGGTGGCTATAGCTGGGTCAATCTTCAATTTCTCGAGAACGATAGGCACCATAGTGCCAAACACCGAGGCGAATAACACCACGGCAAATAGTGAGATTGTCACTGCCAGCGAAGTGATGTTTGCCTTGCTTGGGTCATCATCGGCAGGCCAAATTAGATTGTAGAGGAATACGAGTCCAGCGATAAGCACAGCATTGAGAGTGGCCACAAAGAATTCCTTGAGCAGATGTTTTCCCGCTTGCCTAAGTTCAAGGCTACCATTGGCGAGACCTTGCACGACGATTGCACTCGACTGAGTTCCCACATTGCCTCCCGTGCCACCAATGAGTGGAATAAATAACGCGAGACCTGGCAAGATAGTTTGCCATTGCCCCTCGTCGTCACCATCAAGGATAAGAGCATTCGCGATACCACCCACGATACCGATGAGCAGCCAGGGAAAGCGAGCACGGAACTGCGTCCACACGCTGTCGCCTGTTTCCACCTCGGCTACAAGACCAGTAGCAAGTTGGTAGTCACGCTCGCTCTGCTCACGTACCTCGTCCATGATGTCGTCGACCGTGATTCGTCCCACCAGACGTCCAATAGAATCAACCACAGGCATTGCCACGAGGTCATATTTCTCAAAGTCAAGAGCCACATCTTCGATAGGCGTGTCGGTCTTCACCGAGATGGGGTTTGGCTCCATCACATATTTTATCTTATTGGCCGACGGGTTAGTGATTGTTTTCTTCAAAGGGAACACGCCCTTGAGCCTATTATCATCATCGACTACATAGATGTTGTAGATTTCATCCATATCTTCGGCCTGCTCACGCATCGCTTTGATGCAGTCGGGCATCGAGAGATTCTCATTCACGACAATCATCTCGGTCGACATGTGACCACCCGCAGTGTCTTCGTCATATTGCATCAAGTCGACGATATCGCCAGCCTGCTCTACATCGTCGATTTGCTTGATTACGTCTTCCTGGTCATCCTCGTCGAGCTCCTGGATAAGGTCAACGGCGTCATTGGCGTCCATCTGCTCGATAGTCTTGGCGATGGTCTCATTGGGCATCATCTCGAGCAGGTCGGCACGCTCGTCCTCATCGAGCTCAGCCAGCACGTCGGCAGCCACCTCGTCATCGAGAAGTTGCATTACAAACAACGCCTCGTCGGCGTCATCAAGTTCGGCAATCATCTCGGCTATATCGGCAGGATGCAAGTCGCTGATGTAGGCTTTGAGCTGCACTTCATCCTTAGCCTCAATCAGTTCCTCTAAACGGTCGATATTTTCTATGTTAAATTCTTTCATAGCCCTGCTTATTTGTTTTGAAGATTCTTAATGATGTTGGTTAGTTCCACAAACTCAGCCACGCTCAGCTGTTCAGGTCGTTGCTTGAAGATATCGCCATATAGCTCATCGAGCCTTGGCATCGATTCCGGAGGTATCATGCCTCTTAGCGAGTTTCGGAGGGTTTTACGTCGCTGACCAAAGGAAGTCTTCACCACGCTCTTGAAAAGCCGTTCATCACATCCCAAATCGGTGACGTTATTTCGCACAAGACGTATGACACCACTTTTGACCTTGGGTGGCGGGTCAAAAACATTCTCGTCGACGGTAAAGAGGTATTCAATGTCATACCAAGCTTGTAGCAGCACACTTACGATGCCGTAGGTCTTGCTGCCTGGCCCCGCTGCTATGCGTTGTGCGACCTCGCGCTGAAACATACCGCTGCAGCAAGTAACCTGATCCTTGTAATCGAGCACATGGAAGAGAATTTGTGACGATATGTTGTAAGGATAGTTTCCTATCACTACCATTTTGCCCTCTCCCATAGCCTCGCGCAAGTCGAGTTTAAGGAAGTCGCGTTCTATAATGCGTTGGTCGAGGGCGGGGAAGTTCGCCTTCAAATATTCCACGCTCTCGCTGTCAAGTTCCACCACCTTGAGGTTATGGCCGTTTTGCAGCAGGAACTGCGTTAGTACTCCCATTCCTGGCCCCACCTCAAGCACAGGCAAGTGCTTGTAGGCGTCAATAGTAGCCGCTATGCGTTGCGCCACATCAAGGTCGATGAGGAAATGCTGTCCCAATGATTTTTTTGCTCTTACCTGCTGCATATCAAATAAATTTGATTTAAGCCTACTTTTCAATATGCAAAATTATAGAAAATAGCTTGAAAAACAAAAAAATTTTTAATTTTCAGTTTTTGTTAAGGGTGGTTATATGGTTATAGATATTATAGGCTTACTATCGCCTTGAGACTCAGACGGGGCGATGGAATCTCCTCCTTTTATCACTGAAATTGCTGGATGGATTGGTCATTCCTTGATTTTGTGATAAAAAATTTCATAGAAATTGTAGAGAACAAAATAAATGTTTATCTTTGCAAGTTACAAGTGAATTATACAAGTTCTATAAGTTTCATAGGGTGGTTAGATTCCCTCACTTTCTTTTAGAGAGAGCTTATCTGCAGAACTTAAAATAAAGCAAAATCGTAAAAGACGAAGACAGCTGTGAAGAAGATTATTTCAGCATTATTAAAATATGGCATCCCTATCGCAATCAGTGTGG
This sequence comes from uncultured Muribaculaceae bacterium, assembly GCA_905233845.1. GTDB lineage: Bacteria > Bacteroidota > Bacteroidia > Bacteroidales > Muribaculaceae > Sodaliphilus. Next base: position 34,015 of record CAJOFH010000042.1, read on the forward strand.
GGTTAGCTTGGTTTTTGTCAAAGAATGTGGACTGGGGAGCTATCAAGCAGAGTTTGAGCAAAGATGTAAACTACTGGTGGTTTGTGCCGGTTATTATTGTAAGCATCTTCAGTCACATTTTCAGGGCATTGCGGTGGCGTTTGCAGTTACGCGCGATAGGAATTCATCCATCGTTGAGCGCGCTTGTGAATTCCATCTTCGGCACCTATTTTGTGAACCTGTTGTTTCCGAGGTTGGGTGAAGTATGGCGTTCGGGTTACATTGCCAACCGAGAGAAGGCGTCGTTCACCCAAGTGCTGGGTTCGATGGTTGGTGACCGCTTGAGCGACACTGTGACAGTGGGGTTGCTCACTATATTCACATTCTTCATCGCCCAAGATGCCTTTATCAAGTTCTTTGACCAGAAAGGTGGCGATGATGGTGGCTCAATGTTCACTTCGTGGGTATTTTGGCTACTCGTAGTGCTTGGCGTTTTGGGCGTGCTTGCGCTGGTGTGGATATTCCGCAGCAAGAGTGAGAACAAAATCATTGCCAAACTGCGATTGATGCTCCGCAACCTGTGGGACGGCTTTGCTGCTATAGGTAAGATGGACGGCAAGTGGATGTTCCTGCTCTATACTGTGCTGATTTGGGGTTGCTACTTCTTGCAGCTTTATATTGCCTCGTTTGCCTTCTCATGCACCAAGGATCTTGGTGTGGTGGCAATACTTGTGCTCTTTGTGCTGAGCAGCATTGGCATGGCTGTTCCCAGCAATGGCGGTTTGGGACCGTGGCAGTTTGCCATCATTTTTGGCCTTACGCTCTATGGAGTGGGGGCATTCCCACCATCCACGCCTTACGATCCTCAGGCATCAGCTTTTGCGTGGCTCGTATGGGGCGTTCAGACGTGCTTACTTATAGTACTTGGTGTCTACGCCTTCATAAGCATGGCTATAGATCGCAAGCGTATAGCCCAAGGTAAGACAGTGATAAAGACCCAATCTCAAGGTGAGGGGATGACGATTTAGTAATGCAATGCATTATTATGGCGCATGGTAAACTAACGATTGATAATTAAATACTGACAAAAGATATGAAACTGATTAATGACAATTTTGACGATTATTTTGAGAGCGGTGCTCCCAAGAAAGAGAACGCACCTCATGAGGAGACTGAGGAAGAACGCGAAGAACGCGAGCTTATAGAGACAACGATAGAGCGTCGTAGCAATAAGAAGCGCATCCTTCTTGCGTTGAGTATGCTGGTGGTGTTGTTATTGCTCTTTTTTATTATCCGTGACCAGTTTTTCCATGTGTACCGTGAGAGCGACATCAAGGGCCGCATCGTTGATATCGCCTTGTGTGGCACGTTGTTCAACACCTTTGAAGGGCAGATGCTCAGCTATGACGTGGTTGCTCCTGGCAACGTGGTCAAGAGCGAGTTTGACTTCTCGGTCACCGATGACTCGATAGTGAGCAAGCTTCGTGACCTGAAGCAGACCCCCCTTGCTGTACAGGTTCATTACAAAGAGTACAAGCACAGTGTTCCCTGGCGTGGCAGTTCAAAATATATAGTCAGTGCCATTGACACCGTTACCATTCCCTCCTATGTGGATAACGTAAAGGATATTCCTCTACCACCCAAACCCCAGAAACCTACTGAGCCTGAGGAATCGAACAAGGATTAATAGCATTTTATCTCTATAAGTTGCTTCTCTAAACAATCTATATTTTATAATTCCATAGCCTTCACGACATAAATAATAAAAAAATGAAAAAGACATTTATTACATTATTGATTATAACTTTAGCTGCATTAGGGGCGCTGAATGCGGCAACAGTTACCGAGAGCAAAGCACGTGCTATCGCTGGCGAGTTCTTCGGTGTTACTATGCCCGAGCGACCAGCGGCCATGAAAGCCAAAGGAAAGAGCGCACATTCGGCACCTTTCTATGTGTTTAATAACCCTGAGCAGCTTGGTTGGGTGATAGTTGCCGGTGATGACCGCGCACGCCCCATTCTTGCCTACGGTGACGAGGAATACTTTGACGAGAGCGAAGTGCCCGAGTGTGTTCAGGATTGGCTAAATAGCTACGTGGAGCAAATAGAGTCGATTGACACCCCCAAGGAAGAGGAACCAGAGTCGACCGAAACCAGCGTAATTAGTTCCAGCAAGACAAAAATTGCTCCGTTGCTCGGAGCAACTAAATGGGCTCAAGGCCTGCCCTACAATCAGCAGTGCCCCATCGTTTCTGACACTTATTGTAAAGCCGGCTGTGTTGCTATTGCAATGGCTCAAATCATGTACTACCACAAGTCGAGTTTCGGCAGCAAATACATTCCTGAATATACCAGTAGCGATTTGGACATGACAATGCCAGCTTTGAGCGCCACTACCTTCAACTGGTCTATCATGAACCCATGGTACGACGATGCCAGCAGCACCTCAGCAAGTGCCCAAGAAGTCCAGAAATTGGTGAAATACTGTGGCCAGGCTGTAGAGATGAACTATGGTACAGGATCATCGGGTGCCTCATCCGATCGCAACGCCTTTGTAACCTACTTTAATTACGACAAAAACAGTCAGCAAATTGCCCGTGAGGACGTGAATGCCACTACGTGGGAGAACACTATCTATACTGAGCTTGCTCAAGGACGACCAGTATACATAAGTGCTCGAAAGCTGAACGGTGGCCATGCTTTTATATGCGACGGTTATAATGGTGATGGTTTCTACCACATTAATTGGGGATGGCGTGGTTCAAACAACGGTTTCTTTGCTCTCAATGCATTGAGCGACGGTAACACTGGCGGCACCGGCGCAGCCAGTGGCGAGGAGGGCTACACAATTGAAATGCAAATCATAACTGGCCTTGAGCCCAGCAAGTCGTCGCAAACCAACACCGACAACAACACGGTGTCGATTTATTCTAGCAGAAAAAATAACATCTTAGGCATTAGACTCCCTAACGGCACCACTTCTACCACCGCAACTTATAGCCGCTCAAGCTCATCATCGGCATTTACCAATGTGGCACTTATCGCCAACTATTGGAACACCTCGCGACAGACCTTCACATATGACCTGGGTTGGGCATTGTGTGACGCTAATGGCAACATCAAGAGCACTCACACCGTGTCAACGGGAAAGAGTTTACAAGGTGGCTACTACACTTATCCCACTTCGTCCATATCGATTGGTAGTGGTATCTCGTCGGGAACATACTACCTGAAGCCCATCTGCCGCATTAGTGGCACCACTACTTGGCACTTGGCGCGAGGCAGTGGCTACAATTATGTGAAAGCTACCATTACAAGCACCAACCTCGCGTTGCAGGTCTATGACAATCTCAGTGTGCAGAATTTGACAATAAACTCGGTGACTACAGGCTCGGTGAAGAAAGTGGGGAGCCCGCTGGAACTCAAATTGGGAGTTTCCAATAATGGCTTGACCGACTATAACTACATCTATATGTGGGTAAACAACACTCTTGTGAGCGCTACCACCACCGACATTGGCATTGGACAAAGCGATATTGTAACCATGTACTACACTCCATCTCAAACAAGCAATAATTTCAAATTCACCGCCGACAGAGAAGGTACCAAAACCTTGTACACCACCAGCGTGAGCGTGAGTGCTGCCAGTGAAGCGTCATTTAGTGCCACCAACAGTGCTACGTTATCGCGCACTACACTCAACGTCAAGAGCGTGCTCACAAATACTGGTTCGTCGACCTACAACGACTATATTGTTGCCAAGCTTTATAAAAAGAGACCAAATTCAGGAAACACTGGTTGGGGCGATAATGCTATAGCTAAAACATTATACCTCAATAGTGGTGGCACTTCGACAATGAATTTCTCGTTCACTGGGCTTGAGCATGGTATAGGCTACTTTGTATATGTCTACTATTATAGCAACGGTGAGCTTGTGAAGGCAGGTAAAAGCACTCGCAGTTATACGCCAAACATCCTTGACATTGATGAAGATGGCACTGTGACATCTACCGATATAACGGCGCTTTATAACTACTTGCTCAACAGTAACCATGAATTTATGGGTTACTGCGACCTAAATGGTGATGGTGTTGTGAGCGCCACCGACATTACTATTCTTTATAACTATCTGTTAGGGCATTAACAACGCATCATGCATATTTTTGTAGGAAGTGGACTGATTCATGAATCAATTCATGATGCTTAACACACGCTTGTTTAAATGAGTAAGAGAATAATAACCTTTTTGATTATAGCTATAGCCGCCTTCAGTGCTATGAACGCGGCTATTGTTAGCGAGAATCAAGCCCGTGCCATAGCGGGACAGTTCTTCAATGTGGACATGGGCGCACGCCCCTCGGCCATGAAGGCCAAAGGAAAGAGTGGCAATGTGACACCTTTCTACGTGTTTAACAACCCTGAGCAGCTTGGGTGGGTGATAGTTGCTGGTGATGACCGCGCTCGAACTATCCTTGCCTATAGTGATGAGAGCTACTTTGATGCCGATGAGGTGCCCGAGTGCGTTCAGGACTGGCTAAATGACTACACCGAACAGATGGCGCACCTCGATGCAGTCTCACCACATGATGCCATTAAGGCTTCTGTCCAGACCATTGCTGCAGGCAATAAGGTACGCATCGCTCCCATGCTCTCGTGCAACTGGGCACAGGGCTTGCCCTTTAACCAACAGTGCGCCACCTACACATCTTCGGGAACTAATAGTTACTGCCCAGCTGGCTGTGTGGCGATTGCCATGGCGCAGATACTCTACTACTATAAATCATCAACCGAGTGTCAATCCATTCCCGCTTACACTTCAACCACCCTTGGCGTTTATATGGATGAATTGCCTGCCACTACGTTCAACTATTCTATTATGAACGATTGGTATGACAAAGCCGAGAACACAAGTGATGGTGCTCAGGAAACTGCTCGGTTGGTGCGTTATTGCGCTCAGTCGGTGAAGATGAACTTTGGGCAGTCATCATCGAGCGCAACAAGCCAGCGCAACGCTTTTGTCAACTACTTTGGCTTTGACAAAGATGCACAACAGTTGGCACGTACCGACTATAGCGCTGCCGAGTGGGAAGATATAGTATATAACGAGCTTGCCAACGGTCGTCCAGTATTTATCAGCGCACGCAAAACCAGTGGTGGTCACGCTTTTGTGTGTGATGGATACACCGATGGACTTTATCACATCAACTGGGGTTGGCGTGGACATCAGAACGGCTATTTCGCCCTTAATGCCCTCAACGACGACAATGCCGGTGGCACTGGCGCCGCCGTTGGCGATGAAGGCTATACCATCAACGTGCAGATTATGACTGGCTTGCAACCCGACTTGGGCACAGATACCAACACTAATGGCAACACTGTGGGTCTGTATCGGGCTTGCGAGACAGGTGCAACCAGCTATAGCCGCTCATCAAGCAACGATGACTTCACTGGAGTGTCGCTCACAGCCTACTATTGGAACTATTCTTCACAAACCTACATTTACGACCTGGGTTGGGGGCTCTACGACAGCGATGGCAATCTTGTGAGTACTCATAATGCTGCCTCAGGCAAGTCGTTGGGAGGCGGTTATTACACAACTTTGTCGGCTTTGGTCAATCTGGGCAACAACCTTACGGGCACCTATTATCTTAAACCCATCTGCCGTCTCAAAGGTAGCAGCACTTACTATCCCTGCCGTGGCTCAGGCATTAACTTTATCAAGGCTACTATCACCGCCACTAAGCTCACTCTGAAAGTCTATGATGAGCTTGAGGTTATGAAACTGAAAGTCAATTCAGTGACTGCAAGTTCTATAAGGAAGGTTGGCAGCCCGTTGCAACTCACGCTTAACGTCACCAATCAGGGCCTTACCGACTATAACAGCATCTATATGTGGGTTAACGGCAGTCTAGTTAGCGGTACCTATACCGACATTGGCATTAACGAGACTGGTAATGTGGTGATGAACTACACCCCGTCGGCAACAGGCTCCACATCGTTTGAATTTACTGCCGATAAAGAGGGTACCAAGACCCTGAAGACCCTTAACGTGACTATTAACTCGGCTACTTCGGCCACTATTAGTGGCTCAACACTCTCATCGGTAGTAGGCACCACATTCAATGCGTCTGTCAACGCCAAGAATACCAACACAAATACTTACAACGACTACATCATCGCCAAACTCTACAAGAAAGAGAAAAATTCGGGCAATACAGGCTATTATTGCTCGGCACAGTCACAGGTAGTGAATTTGGCTTATAACAACTCTCAAAATGTGGAGTTCGCCTTCACCAATCTGGATTATAATGAGAGCTATTTTGTCTCATTCTTTTACTATAACAATGGGAATCAAGTGAAGATTAACAGCACCGCAACAAGAGCTGTAAACTCACCCTATGATGTACACGATATCAACCAGGACGGTGCAGTGACGGCAGCCGACATTACAGCGGCCTATGAGTCAATGTTAGGCGTAAGCAACAGATTCTTACCTTATAGTGATGTAGATGGTGACGGCTCGGTAACAGCTGCCGACATCACCGAACTCTATAACTACATGTTAGTAGGGAAATAGTTAAGAATTGGGATTAATGACGCATGGAGCGCATTTTTTGATGAAAATGGGGATGGTGGTAGGTGTGATTGAGTCTTTGGTGATTTTTAAGGTGACTATGCAGGCTCGTGCATTGATTTCACGTGTTTGGTCAAAGATAAAATTGCCAATGCTATAATAAATGTACTTTCCGCGATATTGTTCCACACTCTGCTGAGTGTGGGTGTGGTGGCAGATTAGACAGTCGGCCCCAGCGTCGATGAGAGCATGTGCCTGCATCACTTGTTGCACGGCAGGCTCAAGTACATGCTCCCTGCCCCAATGCAAGCTCACAATGACACAACATTCTGGATCGTCATGTTTTAAATAATGAATCCTTTCTATAATCTTGTCAAAACCTTCCTGGCTCACGCTGGGCTCGGAAGGGAGATAGGGTGTGTTTTCAAGAGCCAGTCTGAGCGAAGCTATTACATATACTTTGCGCGGTGATGAAGCTAAGAGCAGAGGTTTTACTGCTTGTTCCATATTCTCGGCGGCGCCAAACGGTACCATACCCGCCTTGATGATGTTGTCGCGCGTATCTATAAGTCCCTCACGTCCCTGGTCAATGCTGTGGTTGTTGGCAAGATTGAGGTGAGTGATTCCATGCTCCTTGAGCGTGGTGAGCCACTCAGGTTCTCCACGGAAGATGAATTTCTTGTAGACGGGGCTTTTGATTTTGGTGGCAGGACACTCGAGATTGGCGACCACCAGTTGTGACTCACGGAACACCGAGTCGATAGAAGGCGAGAACAGGCAATTGGCGTCGCCGTTGTTCAGCTCTATGGTCTTGCGCACCCCACGGTCGAGCAACACGTCGCCGGTGAAGGTCACCGTCAACGTGTCGCTCGCGTGTAGTGCAATGGCCACATGAGCCATTAGTGCTAGTAGCAGTAGCTTAGCAGCCTGTGCTGTAGAAGAAGTGCTCATTGTCGAGCGGTTTGCCGTCGAGTGGCACTATGAGTTCTTCCATCCATGATGGGATACCCTTGTTTGGCTTCGACTTGAGGTCACGTTGCCATTCCTCGTCGGTAGTGCGTGGTGCGGAAAGGCCCTCTTGGAACTCGCGGTAAGAGAACACGGCACCGCGAGTGAGATAGAGGTATCCACCAATCTCTACCACTACATAGATTTCGTGAGCAGGACCCACAGCCTCATATAGCACGCTCTTGTTGGGGTTGTTGTCGGAATTGGCGGTATAGACATCGGCAATCACAGCGATGCTCTTGTCGGCTCCGCTCACAGCTTCATCCCAGCTGACGCCAGGCTCAGCACCCACGATTTGAAGGGTGATGTATTCGAATGTGGAACCGATGGCCTTGATTTGGTCATACTCCTCACCAGTGAGAACTTCTCCCTTGAGCTCCTTTTTGCTCATGTTGAGCAGGAACTGTGCCTCTTCCTTCATCTGCTTGGTGACACCCTTCATTTCGCTTGTCATCATGCCATAGTCAACGAGCACTTTACTAGTGGCATCGAGCAAGTCGATGGCCTTGGTCCAGTAAGCAACATTGGGCTCCACATATCCCATCACGTGAGGCTTTGGCAAGTCTTCACCACCGCCACACTCAGCGCCCATGGGCTGCTTTGCATAGAGGATAGCGTCATGTTTGAGTTCAGCCCATGAAGCTAATGCTGTGTTGAGGTTCTTCTTCTCCCATGCTTGGTTCTTCATGAAGTATGGCATATTGGGAGCCTTCTCGGTCATGGTCTTGAGAGTTGCCATCCACTTGTTAGAAACTGTAGAGTTCCAGTCAATCTCATCCATGCGCTTGATCATGCGGTCCATGTTGAACATGTACTTGTCCCACTTTTTGTCTTCTTTGAGCTCGTCGATGAGGATGCGCAAAGCGCCGTTGGCTTTCATTGCAGCAAAGATGTCGAGACCCTTGGGTGCATCGCGCTTGGTGGGCAAACTGAAATAGTCAACCATCTCTTGCAGCACCTCTCCATCGGGCATGTAACGCTGTGGCATGAGGTTAATCTTGCAGTGGCTGGATTTCTCAAACTTGGGACGGATGCGTGTTTTCTCATTGTCCTTTTTCTCGATAGCTGCCTTCACGCGGTTGAGGTCGGCATTGTTTGTCATGTACTTGTTGATAGTAGCTCCATCGGCCTTCATGATGTTGTAGATGTCGATCATGCTCAAGTTGTCGCTGTTGCCCATGAGATAGGTAATAGGACCATCAATGGTATTATAGCTCTTGGTGTAAGCCGAACTCGAACCAATGGTGTTGGCGATGAGCAGAGCGGCACGCAGTTGCTCGGGTTTGTCGCTACCGAAAGGTGCGTTCTGCAACCACTTCATGCCCATGAAATAACGCTTGAGAGCATTGCTGCGAGTGTAATGTCCACGAGGACGATAGATGTCGTAGTCAAATGGTATATCGGTGTAACCCAAAAATTTAGAGAAGTCACTTTTTGCAGCTTTCACATTCTTGATTTCCTGTTGAGCCATAGCTTTATAGGCGGTGGGCACTGTCATGAGTTTCTTGCCCGATAACAGCGAGTGGGCAATGGCAAAATAAGTGGCGCTGCGTTGTGCGGCAGTACGCATGTTGCCCTTGCTTGTCTTGGCCTTCTTCATCATGTCATTGTAGAGCGACAGAGTGTAGTCGGTCATCACCTTGAGCATCTTGCCTTCCTCCATCTTACGGAGCATGAAGTCGAAATACATATGGAACGCTTGCAAGTAGAGGTCGGTAGTGACAAAACTGGGAAATGAGTGGTAGTCATTGTTCTCATAGATGTGGAACAACTGCTCCTGTTGCTCGGGAACGATGGCAAATCCATTGCGTGTAAGAGCGTCTCGCAGTGGTTTGGGCATGTCCATAATCTGCATGGGGTTTGCCAAGTTGTCAATGTTGGGACTCCATTGTGGGTTAGACTTGGTTCCCAGCAGCCTCAAATTATTCTCTTTGAGTTGCTTTTCGGCTCGGTTGAGCTTGTTTAGGAACTCTTGCTCCTGTGGCGTGTAAGTGATTTTAGGTGCTTTTGTTTGCACGACGGCGTTAGCCTGGTCACTCCACTCATACTCGTTCTTGTTTACGGCCTGCTCAAGGTACCACGAAGTTTGGTCGAAGAGCCCTCTAAGCTCCGACTCCATGATTACCTTGCCCTGCCTTGCTTCGAGAGCAGCTTTGAGCACTCGAATCTCATTTAGATTAAGTTTGGAAACGTCCATGTTTATATCGATGTTGTCTTTTAGTTTCTCAACATCGATACCACCCTTACCGGGCACTATGATTTTCTTTGGACCCTTAGCTTGTGCCATTAGTGTGCAAACGGCTACACTCAGCACAATGAATAATGAAATTATTCTTTTCATCGCTTTATTGTTTTATTATTGTTATTGATTAAGGAAATTATAACTCTCTTCTATAGAATTGCAAATTGATATCAGTGAATCGAATCCCATACCAAAGCCTCTCCAGCGATAGTCGCTTACGGCAAATTTGCCATCTGAAGTTTTCTCTATTGCCCTGATTTTGTTGTCGATGACATTGAAGTCTACCAATTCACCTCCCAGTCGGCTTCCAAGCCACAGCGGCCTGATGTCTCCGTCAAAGTTCTTGAAGATGAATACCCTGCGATTAGGGACTTTAAAATATCTTGAAGCTTTGAACACCCCCACCACTGCGTCGATAGAGCCGTCTCCGTTGATGTCGGCAGTGGCGAAACGGTAGACAGGGTGAGTGATTTGCCAAGTGCCTGTCACCTTGCCATCGATGGTCAATGCCAAGATCCACAGGCTGTCGCTTTGCTGTGAGATATCGAATTGTTGTGCTCGTGCTTGTGATGGGCAAAAAACAGTGGCAATCACCATGATAGCTCCAAGAAAAAAGGAGCGAACAGGCAATTGCCATATGTTTACCTTTGCCATTAGCATGAGAAATGTTGATGTCAGGTAAATACTATATTTTCAATCTGTTGTTGCCTCGCCTTAGTCGATAATAAGCATGGCGTCGCCGTAGCACCCAAAACGGTACTTCTCATCGATAGCCACCTTATAGGCCTGCATCACGGTCTCGTAACCACCGAATGCGCATGTAATCATGAGCATTACCGAGTAAGGCATGTGGAAATTGGTGAGCAGTCCCTCGGCAGTAGTGAAGTCATAGGGTGGGAAGATGAACTTGTTGGTCCATCCGTCAAACGGCTTGATGTAACCGTTCATGCTAACAGAGCTTTCCATGGCACGGAGGGTTGATACACCAATGGCGCAAACCTTGTGACCTTCCTCACGACGCTTGTTCACTCGTTCGGTGACGTCCTCGGGAATAATTATCTGCTCGCTGTCCATACGATGCTTTGTGAGATCCTCCACATCGATGTTACGGAAACTTCCCAGTCCCAGATGTATAGTGATATACTCATCATTTATGCCCTTTATCTCCATGCGCTTGAGCAGCTCACGGCTAAAGTGCATACTGGCGGCAGGAGCCACCACGGCACCTTCGTTACGAGCGAAGATGGTCTGGTATCGTTCTTCGTCCTCGGGTTCAACTTCACGCTTGATATAATAGGGTAATGGAGTGTGTCCCAGTGCATAAAGATTGGCCTTAAACTCATCGTGGTCACCATCGTAGAGGAATCGAAGAGTTCGTCCACGCGAAGTGGTATTGTCAATGACCTCGGCTACCATACCTTCGTCGAGTCCGAAGTATAACTTGTTGCCAATGCGAATCTTACGTGCTGGCTCCACGAGCACATCCCACAGTTTGTTCTCTTCATTCAATTCCCTGAGCAGGAACACCTCAATCTTGGCACCAGTCTTTTCCTTATTGCCATCGAGTTTGGCAGGGAATACCCTGGTGTCGTTGAAGATGAAAGAGTCTTGGTCGTCGAAATAGTGGATAATGTCCTTTACTGTTCGATGCTCAATTTCTCCTGTTTTGCGATGGAGCACCATCATACGTGCCTCGTCGCGGTTGGGTGCTGGATGCAGTGCGATAAGATCGCTGGGCATGCCATTGTCGAATTCCGATAATTTCATATTACTATTGTATAATGTTACTATTAGACTTTCAAAAAGATGAAAAGTTACACTGAAAATGCAAAAAAAATAATATTTTTGAAGTTCCTCTTCGAGGCACTGTCTTTTGGCTTCCTTAATATCATCATGTGAACCTCTTAGAGGTCTATTTTTTACAGTTGTGATTGTCGTGAACGTTTAGCGCGTTGTCTGGCTTCGCGCTCGGCTTTGAGCTGTCGCGCACGTGCGCGGTTTGCCTCTCGCTCACGTTCCAGACGTTCTTGCTCGGCACGGTCGGGCGAAACCATCTCCTCGTTCTCGAGTCGCTCAAGCATCTGGTCAACGCTCTCACACTGCTCAACACGGATGTCGCCAATGCGTGTTCGCCGCAATGCAGTGAGATGCGCGCCACTATCTAGTGCCTCTCCGATGTCTCGAGCCAGGGCACGGATGTAGGTGCCCTTGCTGCACACCACTCTGATGACAATTGTGGGCTCTTGAGGCAGTCCACACTCCAGCAGTTCTATCTCATCGATGACGAGAGTCTTGGCGCGGATTTCTACTTCCTTGCCTTTGCGAGCGAGTTTATAGGCTGGCTTGCCGTCGATTTTGCATGCCGAGAACGCTGGTGGCACCTGCTCGATTTTTCCTGTGAACTGATCTTGTAGAGTTTTCTCTACGAGTTCGCGAGTGATATGTTGCCAGGGATAGGTGGCGTCGACCTGTGTCTCAAGGTCAAACGACGGGGTGGTCTCGCCCAAGCGAATGTGGGCAATATACTCTTTGACACCAGCCTGCAATTCCTCGATGCGCTTGGTGGCACGCCCTGTGCAGATGGTGAGCACGCCGGTGGCGAGAGGGTCAAGGGTGCCAGCGTGCCCCACGCGCAAGCTTTTGATGTCGAGTCGCTTGCGTAGTCTTGCACGCACTTTCTTGACAACCTCAAAGGAAGTCCATTTCAAGGGTTTGTCAATGTAGAATATTTCGCCTTCTATTGGATTGAGCATGATTTTCTCAGACAATTAATGACAAAAAATAGCTGTCTTTTGATTAAGGACAATTGATTCGGTTGGATCGGGCATGCGTTGTCAATATGGAATCACTAGTCAACCATTTGGAGGGTTTGTCCTGAAAGAAGCAGGGCAAGGATAATTCCACCCACTATGATGCGGTACCATCCAAATGCCTTGAAGCCATACTTTGTAAGGAATGATATGAAGAACTTAATTGCCAGAATAGCAACAATAAATGCTACAACACATCCAATAATCAACACGTCAATGTTATTTGACAGCACGGTGCGGTATTCCTCTTTGAGGAGCATTTTCATCAGCTCATAGCCTGTAGCAGCTGCCATGGTGGGAACAGCAAGAAAGAAAGAGAACTCGGCTGCTGTTTTGCGAGTGAGTCCCTGCTGCATACCGCCGGCAATTGTGGCAAACGAGCGTGAAGTGCCTGGAATCATCGAGATACATTGATATAGGCCAATGGTGAAGGCGCGGCGCTCGGTTAGTGGCTTGTCTTCCTTGCGGTCGAACCACTTGTCGACGAAGAGCAGCAACACACCCACTGCCACGAGCATGATTGCCACTACCCACACGTTGCCCATAAGGCTCTCGATAAAGTCGCCCAGGGCGAGTCCAATGACTGCCGCAGGCAAGAAAGCCACAAGAAGTTTCCAATAGAAGTCATACTTTTGCAGGAACGCTTTCCATCCGGTCACTCCCTCTTCAACCTTTTTAAGCACAAAAAAGCGACGCCAGTAAAGGCAAACCACCGAGAGGATGGCACCGAATTGAATAATGACAGTGAAAGCGTTGACAAACTTGTCGTTAATGTCAACACCAAGCATGTTCTCGGTAATAATCATGTGTCCCGTAGAAGATACGGGTAGGAACTCGGTGAGTCCCTCAACAATTGCTATTATTATTGATTGTAACCAATCCATTTTATTAATTCATGATGCATAATGCACAATGCATAATCAAGTAAAAAGTAAGCTACTACTTGATTAATACATAATGTACAATTATTGATTTGGGATTATTGTTCTTCTTGTTTAGTGTTCTTGCCACGGTAGAGTATTGCGGGTACCATGAGGACGAAACCCAGGAAAGTAATGAAGGGGGCCACCACGGTGCGGGTACTGTTGAACACATCATTGTTGAATGTTGCACCCTCGTTGCTGCTGCCTCCCATGAGGAAGAATCCTATGGCAATGAGCAACAGGCACACGCCAATCATTATATAATTCATTTTGTTAAGAGGCATCTTCTCTTCAATTTCCTTCGACTGTTGGGACTTAGGCTGTAACGCCTTTGGCTTTGGAGCTTTAGGCGATTGATTTTTCATTTTCTCCATTACACTATTATTAGTTGTTCTCGGGGCACTATTGCCTAATTTTGATGCAAAAATACAATATCAGAGAGCGTTTGTCAATAGTTTTTCACGTTTTTTTTCCAAAAAGTAGGGATGTACAATAGAGAGCCCCTTCTTCTAGGCTAATCTTATAGGGAGGTGCTTGCCTTAGGGTTTTTATTTGCTGAAATTTATAAGGCGAGGCGCAAGCCGATGGTATATCGAAAATCAGGCGCATTGAAGTTACGACACAACACACGACAGTACCAAGCCCTATCAAACCAACTGCCACCACGGTTTATGCGGTCAGAACCCGATGAAGGCCCGCTGGGATTTGTCTGTGCCTCTACAACATAACTTCCGTACCAATCTTGACACCATTCTCTCACATTGCCGCTCATGTCAAACAAACCAAGTTCGTTGTGTTGTTTGGTGGCAACAGACTGTGTGGGGGGCGGAGCGCTGCTAGATTTCCAGTACCAAGCCACATCGTCAGCATTATTGCTACCAGCATATTCATAGCCTTGACTACAGTTGCCGCCTCTTGCAGCAAATTCCCACTCAGCCTCAGTTGGCAAGCGGAAATTATTACCAGTCATTTGATTAAGTTTGTTGATGAACTCTTGGCAATCGTTCCAATTCACCCACTCTACAGGTCGTTGAAGATTTGTACCATAATTTTGAGAATGATTCGAACCATAATCTGGATTGCCTGTGCCGTTAAACCAACTAGGATTATTTCCCATTACTGCCACCCATAACTCTTGTGTAACTTCGGTTTGTCCTATTCTGAAATCACTCAAAGTCACCATATGAGCAGGCCTTTCATTATTGTCAGCCACAGCATTATCATCGCTTGCTCCCATCATGAAAGTGCCGCCATTGACTTGCACCATTCTGAACGTGACATCGCCTACGGTGTATTCCGTCACTATTGGCAAATCAGAGAGAAGCATATTGTAAATTACCGTTACGTCGGCACTCGTGATGTAACCATCTCTATTGACATCGCCGTTTATAAGGCTTGTCTCGTCGCCATTAAGGATAAAGTTATAGATAGCTGTCACATCGGCTGATGTGATTACGCCATCACCATTGACATCGCCAACGAGGACACCATTATCAGAGAATGCCGCCAAAGATGATAACAACATAAGAGCAAAAAACAGAGTTTTTTTCATGATTGAGGAAGTTTTATGGTTAGGAGATGGTGCAAAGGTAGGCAATTTATGTCTTTTAGTAAAACTTTCTTGAGGACAATTTATAATGATTTTATTGGTTGCCCAATAGAATGTTGTAAACGGCAGTAATGTCGGCGCTGGTTACTGAACCGTCACCGTCTTGGTCTCCATTGACGATATCATTAGAGTCGCTGTTGAGCAGATAGTTCACTTGTAACAACTCCGTCGCCGTTCACGTCGCCCACGACGGGATTTTTCAGCCTTTGAGCTTTGTCATAGGCACGGCCTTTGTAAACTAGTTCGCCGTTTTCATACACAGCTGCGAGACTCGCCATGGGGTTAAATCCTGTCGTGTAAGTTCTATAAGGAACGAGCAAGTCTCCGAACCCACAGTCAACACCTATGCCTACTATAGTCTTAAATGACTCTTCATCGTTACCGTGGTCTATGAAATATCCTTTCCTGGTAGTTTCCCCAACCTCAACTTCGATTGATGAGTATGTATTGTAATTTGTATTGTAATCATAGGGACCATCATCACCAAATGGAATGAATGCCTCATCAGGCAAAAACATAGGTTTGCTGAAGTCATATAGCGTTTTTGGTATCCACCACCAATAAGTATAATAAAAATACTCGTCTTCATCGTAAGTAAAATTATATACTGTGACAACCTTGTTCTCTTCCCTTACAAAAGCAACAAAATATGGTTCTTGGGCATTGCCCTGCTTGTCATAATCAGTGCGAAGGATGTAATGGTATAATTTCCCGTCAATCGTTCTAGTACCATTGAATTCAAGGGAGTAAAGTGAATGTTGATGGGAATTATTTTCGTTTTGGCGAAATCCCACATATTCCCAAACAACACCCTCACGCACTAGGGGCACGTAGCTGTTTTCAACAATATTTATGAAATCTTTCCATGGGCTTCTGGCTTGATAAAGTGGAACAGTTCCTTCTGGAACAAAAAGCATACACAATGATTTATCTACACCATCAAACACCCTGCTTCCGCATGAAACGTTTTGAGGCATTTGAATATAGGAATGAATTGATGTCAAGCTAGAACAACTCATAAAGGCTTTTCCCCCTATGCGCTGTATATTTTCTCCTATATTGACTGATTCCAGATTTGAGCAATATAAAAACGCACAACTGTCAATCACGTTAACCGATTCCGGAATATTGATTGATTTTAGTGAATTGCAACTCTCAAAACAGTTTAAACTGATATATTGAATGCCCTCGCAAAGCTGCACATCATGCAATGAAGAACACCCTTCGAAGGCATGAGCCCCAAACGAAGAAAGCTGCCCATTGATCGCGACACGCTCCAAACTGTTACAACCTTTAAACGCTTGGTATCCTATCTTGGTAACCGATGCTGGGATTGTTATGGTTTTCAACCCATCAAAGTTGTAGAATGCATTATCGGCTATCGACTCAACAGAGGCAGGGATGAAGGAAGAGTTACATCCCATGAGCAACTCATTGGTAGAAGTCTTGATAAGAGCATTACAATTGTCACGCGAGTCATAAACCGTGTTCTCAGGGTCCACCCATATCTCCTCCAACTGAGGGCACTCTTTAAGGTTGTTGGTGCCAATTGTTCTTACTGAACCGGAAATCTTCACTGTGCGTAAGTTCGCACAAGCAGTAATTGCCGAGTTGCCTATTGATGTCACTGAGGTTGGGATGGTGATCGATGTCAGACTACTGCAATTATAGAAAGCAGAGGCACCTATCATCTTTACAGTATTAGGAATCTCTATTGATTTCAAATTTTCAGCAAATCTGAAAGCTTGGTCTGAAATGCGAACAACCTGATAGTTATGGCCATTATATGAAACCACACTGGGAATCACCACATCAACTAAGTTCTCATAGTTTTCATAACCACTAGATTCTTTAATAACATTAACTCCTCCACTGGCCGTCTGGTAACAAATACCATCAACGGTGAAAGTCACGGCATTAGCACTCAATGCGAGTACCATCAAAGCCATTAATGTGATAACCTTTTTCATATCTTTATCATTTTTGTTGTGGCTGCCTTTTCAACGCCACTAAGTTAGTAATTTTTACTAGCCTTATAAAAGAAAACGTGAGGTTGTTACCTGCTTTCAACTTAGAGGCATCGCCAAACGCCCAACATAGTAAAAACAGTCTACCTCACGCTTTGCCATTATATCAATCACCAGATAGGTGGATATGGCAAACGAAGGCGTTTTTGACTGTTTCATCCGACTATGTTTAAAAATTTGGCGAATTTCTAAGTTTGGTGAAACACAAACGCATTCTTATGTCAAAAAGCACTGTGTATAGCCTCTGCTATGTGCTTTAATGTTGCAAATTTAGATTGTTTTTTATTTAAAAGCAAGAAAATCATAAAAATATTAGTTTTAATTTCTCTCAACAAAATTGTATAGATTGTGTGTGATAGTTTGAAAAAGCCAAACTACATAGCAAGGCGCATACCTATAATAGAGCTTTGGGCGCTTGGTGCGTAGACATAGTTTCGGAGAAATACGAAACAGCTACTAGGAACACCAAGCCAGCTGCCACCACGGCACACGCGTTTAGTACCTGTCTCTGGTCCTGTAGGATTGGTTTGCGCATCAGCATTATAAGAGCCATACCAGTCTTGGCACCACTCCCACACGTTGCCACTCATATCAAACAAACCAAGCTCGTTGGGAGACTTGGTGGCAACTGTCTGTGTGCCATAGCCAATAGTCCCTTCTAATTCCAAAGGAATATTACACCATGCGACATCGTCAAAGTTGTCGCTTCCTGAGAACATATAATCATGACTCATTTTGCCACCTCGTGCGGCATATTCCCATTCAGCCTCGGTCGGTAAGCGGAATTGTTGACCTGTCATTTGATTGAGTTTGGAAATAAATTCTTGGCAGTCAATCCAACTAACATTTTCCACAGGTCGCTGCAAGTTGGTGCCATAAGGATCACCGTTGAATTTGCAAGGATTGTTACCCATCACAGCTTGCCACAGTTCTTGAGTTACCTCGGTCTGGCCAATGTGGTAAGTACTTAGGGTTACTTGATGTGCTGGCAGAACATTATCATAATACTCGGCGTAATCACCATTGGCGCCCATCATAAACGAGCCTCCTTCAACTTTTACCATCTTGAATTTCACGCCGTTGACTTCAAATTCAGTCTCATTATCTTCAGTGGAGCCGTTACCCAATAGAATATTGTAAACTGCAGTAACATCAGCACTGGTTACTTCGCCGTCACCGTCCACATCACTGGTTTCATAATACTGGTAATCACTGTCGAGCAGATAGCTATATAGAGCTGTGATATCGGCACTTGTTACAAAACCATCGTCGTCCACATCGCCCTCGACAGGATTTTTCAGCCTTTGAGCTTTGTCATAAGCACGACCTTTGTAAACTAGTTCACCGTTTTCATAGACTACTGCGAGACTCGCCATAGGGTCAAATCCTGTAGAGTAAGTTCTGTAAGGAACAAGCAAGTCGCCAAAATCACAGTCAACACCTATGCCTTCTATGGTTTTAAATGACTCTTCATCGTTACCGTGGTCTATGAAATATCCTTTCCTGGTAGTTTCCCCGACCTCCACTTCGATTGATGAGGATGGATAGTAATTTGTATTGTAATTATAGGGACCATCATCACCAAAAAGAATGTATGCCTCATCAGGCAAGAACATTGGTTTGTTGAAGTCATATATTGTTTTTGGTATCCACCACCAATAAGTATAATAGAAATCCTCGTCTTCTTCGTAAGTATCAATATATACAGTAACTATCTTGTTCTCCTCTCTCACGTATGCAACAAAATATGGTTCTTGGGCATTGCCCTGCTTGTCATAATCGGTGCGATAGATGTTATGGTACAATTTTCCGTCAATCGATGTTGTGCCATTGAATTCAAGGGAGTAAAGCGAATGTGTAGGCTTGGGATAATCGGCTTGACGAAATCCAACATACTCCCAAACCACTCCTTCACGCACGAGGGGAACGTAGTCATCTTGTTTTGAGAAATCTTCTCTTGTGAAAACAATTTCTCCATTCTCTTTACAAGAGAGCATTATGGC
>CAJOFH010000043.1 GCA_905233845.1 uncultured Muribaculaceae bacterium
GTGTTTTTTTAATAATGTTTTTTGCACTACAAAATTACTAAAAATCTCGCTATGTTCCTAAATTTCAGCTAAATAAAATTCATCGAACTCACGTTATTTTAGTTACTAATGTGATAAGTTTGGTTTATTAAGACAGATTTAACAAAAGCGAGTCGTGAGACCCGCTTTCGTTATTTATTGAGCATTGATTCACAAATCACTCGCGAGGCTCGAACCAACGGCTTTTAATAATCATGTCACTAATTCTCCATGCCTCTTTCTGGCGATTTATAAGTTTACTTGCCCCCATTGCCTGAGTGGGAGAAGTGGCGACAGAAGTAACATCATCTCGCAAAATGCTGTTTCCCAACCCGCTCCAATGGGTGTTGCTTGTGCCAAGCAGTTCGTTCAGCGTTGGGAAGATGTCAATTTGCCCCACTGGACCAGCTATCTTGCCACCCTGCCCAGAGTTGATAATAACGCACACACACTTATCGCCATCTCGGTCTATTGATGGACGACCATTGGGCGCATCATCAACACTCTCGCTGTGGTCGCTCACAATCACAATCATGGTGTTGTCATATAAACCATTCGACTTTAAACTCTCAAGCAGTTGAGACAGTGACGCGTCAAAAGCATTTGCGCACTCGAGATAACACCTTACTTCGCGAGTGTATTGTCCACTATTCTGAACCCATGTAGCAGGTTCCATCGGTGCGTTATATGGATGATGCATACCAGCTGTAGCAGCTAGGCACAAAAATGGTTGTTTGCGCTGTTGCAGAAGTTGTGCCACCTCCTCGAGCAGTGCCTTATCAAGAAGATAGCCATTACTCTTAACTACACTGTCAATATCGGCTTTGCCGTAGAAGTCGTTGTAACCATAGGTTTTAGACATGGATTGAACATTCCACAACGTTGGCTCATCACAACAAGCGTATAGCGCGTCATATTCGCCCAAGGACTTGACAAGCGAGGGATATGGAACGTTGCCATAGGTGTTTGAAACCGCCTGAGTCGTCAAAGGCAACAGACCAGTGTTGTACATGAAAATGCCGTCGCTCGAGCGTCCGTTCTTTGCCTGTGAGCGCATATTGAGAGTTACAAGATTGTTTACCGTGTCACGGCACAAGGCATTGAGCGTGGGGGTCACCTCACGACCATCAATCTTCAAATCAATAACCCATGAGTTCAACGACTCCACAACGAGCAGCAACACATTCTTGCCACGAGCAGTTGCATAGTCGTCGCCATACTGGGGCTGCTCATTGATGAAACGCGTCACTTCTTGCTTCTCGGCATCAGTGAGTGTAGTACGATCATGAATTGCAGTCACTAATCCATAGACGACATAGGGCACGGCACCATTCTGATTCATATAGTCGCCCTGACGGGTCCACATCACACAATAATCGTTGACAAGCTGTTGCTCGTAGCTCGGACATTCCTTATCCTCATTATAATGCACAGCAGTCATTCCCAGTCTTATTGCCACAAATCCCAGCACACACAGCAACGTCAATCCCAGACGTTTCCATCCCGAATGATGTGTATCGTCAATGCCATGCTTGAACCATATTCTATACACTATGTAGAGCACGATTGGTGGCAACAGCACCTCAAGGTCGGCAAGTTTGAATGCTCCCATTGCACTTTTAGCCACCGTACCACCCACGTTCTCGACAAGGAAGAACGACGACAGCGGCATCAGATCACGATAACTGGGCATATAGAGCAGTTGGGCAAAGCACCACAGCGTCACAAGCCATATCATCAGCCATCCCAACTTGCGCCATCTTCCACTAAATGCCACAAAAGGCGTTAGCAACAGCAGTGAATCTCCAATGTTGTTTATTAAAAGCTGACTCAACTCCCCTAGCGACACTGTATGTAGCCAATTAATGTCGGCAATGCGATTGTAATGATACTCAACAGCAAGGAGCTGAACTACCATGCAACCCATCGCCAGCAAGAAGAACCACAACAATGAGTTCTTAATTCTCTTTTTCCAAAATTTACCACTCTTGTCTTTCATGACTGCAAAGATAACTAATGCCACTGCTTAATCCAAAATAATGAGTAGATTTTTGAATAAAAAAGTGTGACAACTTGAGAAACGAGTTGCCACACTTAATTTGTTGTTACAAGAAAGATTATTTCTTCTCTTCGAAAAGTTTATTGAACTCCTCAACAGTCACGGTCTTCTCAGTGAGAGAAACGTTGTCGCGGATAGTTGCGAACACCTTGTCTTCAAAGGCGCGACGGTTAATCTCCTTGGCATAATCCTTGTTCTCCATAATATCAGAAGCGTAGCGTTCGAGTGTCTCTTCAGGGACATTGCCAATACCATACTGTGCAAACTGCTGAGCGGCATAAATCTTAGCCAGACGCATCTGATCCTCTTTCTCAATCTTCACGTCGTAGTTCTTGGCAACCTTCTCCTTTATGAGCTGCCAAACAATCTCCTCGCGTGTGCGTGGATACTCCTCCTCAATTTTTGTGGGCTCGGTTTCCTTATTGATTGAGGTGAGGTAACGTTTCAAGAACTCGTCGGGGAGTTCGAGGTCACCTACTTTCTTCACGAGCACCTTCTCTGCATCGATGGTGAAGCGATAGTTGCTGTCGCTCTTGAGTTGGCCGGCAAGCATCTCTTTCACTTTCTCATAATACTCATCCTCAGTCTTGGCTACATCCTTGCCAAACACCATGTCATAGAACTCCTGACCATGCTCAGCATCTTTGTTAACCAGGATTTCATCAACCTTGAAGTTAAAGTCACTCTTCACGTCGGCTTGGTCTTTGTCAACTGCCAACATAGCGGCAAGCTCAGTAATGTTACCACCAGCACCTTTATAAGGGTTGATGACTACCTCATCGTTTACCTTAAGACCAATGAGTTTTTTCTTCTCATCCTCGTCCTTCAGGTACTTGGGTGAAACGATAGTGCGCTCCACGCTGATGCCTCCATCCTTAACAGAGCCATCTTCATTAAGCTCCACGAGAGTGCCACGAATCAAGGCGTCCTCGGTCGACTCCTCGCCAGGCACTTGTGTACCGAAACGTTTCTTGTAAGCACTATCCTGGTCATCGACCATTTCCTTGCTCACCTCGATGTTATAGTAAGGAACCTTCACACGCTTGTCGAGCTTGATGTCAAACTCTGGAGCGAAGCCAAGCTCAAACTTGAAAGCAAAATCCTTCTCATACATCATGTCAACCTTGGTGTCTTTTGAGAGCATAGGCTCACCCAACAGATCGAGATTGTTATTGTGGATGTAGTTATAGAGCTCACGGCTAACAATGTCGTCCACAACCTCGGCAGTCACTTGTCCACCATAGTGCTTCATCAGCAGTGACGCAGGCACATGACCTGGACGAAAACCTTTGATGGGACGTCGACGTCCCAAGGCTGCCAATTGCTTCTTTACTTCGGCTTGATAATCCTCTTCAACCAGCGATATAGTGAGAACACCACTCACGTTATCGGTTTTGTCTAATGTTACGTTCATTTCTTTGTTTAGATATTCTTTTTATTGTGCTTTTTAAATATTTCTTAATTTGAGCCTGCAAAATTACTCTATTTTAAATGAACCACAAAATTATTGACGAAGTTTTTGTTAAGAGTGAGAAAAATGAAAGTTAAAATTGACCATCGAAAGTCACAATTTTATCGTGAAAACTGTCACCGTAGATTTGCAAGTTTTGAATAATGGTCGTATCTTTGTGGTGTAAATCATTTTCAGATGAACAAGAAAGTGTCTAAAGGTGTTTTGTTTGACCTCGACGGGGTGTTAATTGACTCCGAAGGCATCTACACGCAGTTTTGGGAAGCTGTCGACCAATGCTACCCTACTGGCGTAAAGGACTTTGCGAAGGTTATTAAAGGTTCGAACTTACACAATATACTTCACACCTATTTTCCCACCGATGAGTTACGTCACAAGGTGAACGAAATGCTCGACAACTTCCAACGAGAGATGCGCTATGAGTACTTCCCTGGTACCATCGAGCTGCTCGAAGAATTGCACCGTAATGGCATAAAGTGTTGCGTGGTAACCAGCAGCGACCATAGTAAGATGGATGCACTTTATTGCCAGAAGCCAAACTTCCCGAGCCACTTCTCTGCCATCGTTACAGGAAATATGGTCAGCGAGCCCAAACCTTCGCCTGAGTGCTTCCTGCTGGGAGCTGAGAAATTGGGGCTCGACATCAACGATTGCGTGGTGATAGAAGACTCCATCAACGGCCTGAAGGCCGGCATGGCGAGTGGAGCTCGCGTGATAGGGCTAACCACTACCTGCACCCACAAAATGATTGCTCCCTACTGCCACCTAATTGCCAAAGATATCGCACATTTAACTACAGATTTAATTCTAACAGTATAAACTCATGAAACTGAAAACATTTTCGATTCTAATTCTCATTGCCACTCTCACTTTAGCAATCACCGCTTGCAACGGAAAGAGTGGTGAAAAGTCGAAACAAGATGACAAAGCCTCGAGCGAGAATGTCATTGACAACAAGGATGAAGTGACATTCCTGCATACTTTCCTCGACAACTACCTAAAGCTTAGCGGCAAACCAGCACAGGAGCTTGCACGCAAACATCTCACCGAAGACTTCTATAGCCGATATATTGAACTTTGCAGCAACAAGGAAGATGTGGTTGACCTCATCTGTGAAGTGGCTATGGGCGAGAAGGCCAAGAAAGTGGAAAAAATCTCGAAAGGCATTGAGGATCCAAGCAGCTTCATCGTGCAAATGGAGGTTATCGGGATTGATGGAGAACCATATACTATGCAGTATGACATGACAGTAGTGAACGAAAACGGCAAGTTCAAACTCGGTGGCAGCCAAATCTTTGATTAACGCACAATGCATAAACTGACAACAAATAACTAAAGACTAAATAAATATCATGGGAAACAAAAAATTAAATCGACGAGAATTTTTAAAGAGAGCAAGTATAGTGACTGGTGGTGCTATGGCTATGATGGCACTCGACCCATTCACAAGCCTTGCCAGGAGTAATGACAACGGGCAACCTGGCGAGAACCGCATGACCTATCGCACCCAGCACGGTACTGGTGAGAAGATCTCATTGCTGGGTTTCGGCATGATGCGTCTGCCACGCGACAATCAAGAACTGGTCAATCAGCTTGTTGATTATGCCATAGCTCACGGAGTGAACTACTTTGACACGTCACCAAGATATGGCGGCGGACTAAACGAAGGCATCGTTGGCGAGGCATTGAGCCGTCATCCACGCGACAAGTATTACATTGCGACAAAGATGTCGAACTACGACGAGACACTTTGGGTGCTTGAAGAAGCCAAGAAGATGTATGCCAACTCGTTTGAGAAGCTGCGTGTCGACTACATCGACTACTACTTGATGCACGGTGTGGGACAGGACGGATTGGGAACCTTCAACAAGCGTTTTATCAATAACGGACTACTCGATTTTCTTGTGAAAGAGCGCGAGGCGGGACGCATCCGTCATCTGGGCTTCTCTTATCATGGCAACGTGGAAGTCTTTGATTGGCTTGTTGACCACAACGATGACTACCACTGGGACTTCGTACAGATTCAAATGAACTTCCTCGACTGGCGGCATGCGTCACTTAACAAAGATGGTTGGAAAAAAGATGCTGATGCTGAGTATCTATATAACAAGCTCACCAAAGCCGGAATACAGGTAGTAGTAATGGAACCGCTGCGTGGTGGTGCCCTTGCAAAAATCTCACAAGAGAGTGTTGACCAGCTCAAAGCCATGCGTCCCAACGACAATGTGGCACAATGGGCATTTCGATGGGTAAGCTCACATTCCAATATCCTCACCACACTCAGTGGCATGAACGTGATGGAGCACCTTGTTGAAAATGTAGCGACACATTCACCACTGGAACCTTGCACGGCTGCCGAGAACGACTTGCTTGAAAAGATTGCCGATGAAATTGCTGGCATTCCCACTGTACCATGTACTGCTTGCGCTTATTGTATGCCATGCCCATTTGGCGTGGACATTCCAGGGAACTTTACTTTCTACAACGAGGCTATGAACAACAAGCTACTGCCTCTACCCGATAAGTCAAGTCCTGATTACAACGCCAAACAGAAGCAGTTTACACAGCTTTACCTCAAGCAAATTCCTGCCGAGGCACGCGCCAACCAATGCATGGATTGTGAGGCATGCCTCAAGAAATGTCCACAACAAATTCGCATTCCCAACCAACTCAGCCGCATCAACAACATTCTGCGAGGAAGGTAACCGATTTCGCTGCAAGAATAAAGTACTGAGCCCACTTCAAAAATTGACGTTTTTTGAAGTGGGCTCAGTGCTTTTACAACCATAACTCTGAGAAGCAAAACCGAAAATAGCTAATAACATATTTATAAGTCAATTTTTTTTCGTAACTTTGCGCCCAATTTTAAACGTGCATTTTTTTATGAAGAGACAAATCAGACTTATTCTTACCGCCATTTTCATGTTTGTTGCTGTGGCGGTTACTGCACAGGATAATTTCTATGAGGAACTTGTAGACAAAGGATATGACATCATAATTATTGAGAATAAAGGTGTAAAGGAGTATTATGAAGACCGTTCTTATGATGACCCAAAGAGGACAAGCGATTATAACCACAGCATTGTAAAAAAGTATAGTACTGGATCATCGTCACGACCTGCTGGAATTATGCTGAATTGGTATTCCTCTACCCCTGTGAACGACATCTCAAAGGTGATAGTGACGCTTGTGGAGTCGGACATAGAGATGGATGAGTCGATTCTTGACGAAGACCTGACTAATGAAAATGTGAAGTACTATTACCCCAACACCAACAAGAAGGAGTATCTGCTATGTAATATGTGCCCTGATAAGTATTGCTACTACAAAATCGAGGAGGTGCTGCATAATGGCCAACGGACGATTGTGGATAGTGGCAGGTTCTATACTTATGGAAAAATAAGGATGCTTCGTGTAGACGGCATGGTCAATGTACGAGACTTTGGAGGATGGTACACTTCATTCGACAAAGAAGTTGTCTATGGCAGATTGTTCCGAGGAAACCGTCCAAAAGGCATCACACCTACTGGCAAGAATGACTTTGTAAAAAACGAACACATCACTGCCGACCTTGACCTGCGTGGAATCACAACTTTCACCGAGTCCCCATTGGGACCTGAGGTTGAATTCTTCAGTACCGACAACCAACGCTACAAAATTGCGCTGACTGGTCGCACTCAGGTTTTTGTCAAGGATTTAGACTTCATTGCCAGCGTGCTTCGCCGAGGTGGTAACGTGTTCCTTCATTGCAATCATGGCACCAACAGAGCTGGCACTCTCTCATTTCTTATTGAGGGCATCCTTGGCCTAAACGAAGCAGACCTTAGCCGAGAATACGAACTGTCGTCTTTTGCCTACGGCATATCACGTTCTCCAAAATTTGGCGACATGTTCCCAGTTATTCGTTCCTATGGCGAAGCCAACGATGATCTTGCGCAGTGCTTCTATAATTACGCACGCAGCATAGGCGTTTCGGAGAAAACCCTCGACACCATACGTTGCGTGATGCTTGGACTCTCCCCTAACGACACACGCATCCTTGATGCACATAGAAGATAAATTTTTGTAGACTTAATTTTGTATAGATATTGCACCTTTTTACGAACAACAAATATAATTAAAAACAAACAACAAATGAATATGAAATATGGTTTTTATCTTTTTGCGATAATTGTTGCGACAGCATGTCTTTCATCCTGCCAGCAACAGAGCAGCAATAAAGTGGTAAAAAAATCTAACCATAAAGCATCTAAAGCACCTGTGTGGACATTAAACGATGACGACACTGAACTGGGCACCACCGATTTCTACTCCTTCGACATCGAGCACGACTATTCGCAATTGAATGAAAAGGTGTATACCAACCCTTCTAAGAAATTGTATGTAGAGAACACTAAGTTTGAAGACACTATCAGCATCACATATAATGGTGATAAGGCCATCGTTAGTAAAGATAAATCTACTGGTGTCTCAGTACAAACCAACGGGGCACACGTGACCATAAGCACAACCAAGGATGTGACATGCACGCTCTCAGGAAAGTCTGAAAATGGATCGCTCAATATTATGGGAGACAACAAGGTACGCATCAACCTCAATGGCGTGAATTTAAAAAATACTAACGGACCAGCAATCAACAACCAATCCCATAACACTTGTTTCTTAGTCACCGATTCTATCTCAGTATTAAAGGACGATAGTCTATACACTGATAATGGTGAAGGCGAACAGCTGAAAG
This sequence comes from uncultured Muribaculaceae bacterium, assembly GCA_905233845.1. GTDB lineage: Bacteria > Bacteroidota > Bacteroidia > Bacteroidales > Muribaculaceae > Sodaliphilus. The sequence continues at coordinate 8,287 of CAJOFH010000043.1, forward strand.
GATGTGTTTGTAACAAGGGGGCTATTGCCATCAGCGGTGCTGCTCCATTGACGATTATTGCTAATGGTGCCGACGCCATCCATTCAGGAAAGACCATCTTTGTACGCCGTGGAAGCTACATCAACATTGATTCTCATGCCGGCAGTGCCATCAAGGCAAATAACAAAGTGAAGATTGAGGGTGGAGTGCTAAACATCAACTCCACAGGACGTGGCGGTCATGGTATTGCAGCAAAGATGATGGTAAGAATTTCTGGTGGTCGAACCACAATTATCAGCAATACTGGCAATAGCAAGGACGGTAAGAATTCTCGTGGCATAAAAAGCGACAGCATAGTGGCAATCACTGGCGGAATAGTCCGCGTCAAGGAGTCATCGCTTGGTGGTAAGGGCATTCGTGCCGGACATCTATTCTACGCCAAGAATTGTATTGTCGATGTTCTCACCTTTGGTAACGACGACATGGGCACTGGCAGCAAAAACCGAGGCATCAGAGCTGTTAATGTCCTAAGAATAGACGATGCGCGCGTGCGTGTCCGAGCCGAGAATGGGAGGAGCGAGGCGTTGTCATGTAGTCGTAAAATAATCATCAACAATAGTCTTGTGGAATTGAAGAGCCTCGACGATGCTATCAGTGCTGGTGACGCAGGATTGGCCGACATTCAGATAAATAACGGACGCATTTATGCTGATGCAGGTACCGATGGCATGGATTCAAATGGAACAATACATATTAACAGCGGACTTCTTTTTCTCATTGGCCGTAGCCATATAGGCCGAGGCATTGACTGCGACTTTGATGAGTTTAAGATTGGGGGGAACGCCACTCTCGTGAGTATCGGAAAGATAACTTCTCACCCCACATCCGAACTTTTAGAGCATCCTGCTTGTCTTTCAACACGCCGAACAAGTGACGCTCAGTTCTGTTTATCAACAACAGGGACTAATGACAACTTGATAAGTTTTGAGACACCAGAATTCTGGTTTGGCGGCATTTACAAAATGCTTCTCAGCATTCCAGAGTTCAAGTCGAATGTCTCTTACGACTTCTGCCAAAGCGCAACAGTCAAACCGAAGCACACGTTCCACGGACTCTTGATAGGTGGAACAGTCGAGGACAAGACAGTCACCGACAGGCACTCATTCGTCAAGAATTATACAAAATTCTAAGCCAGCCCACCGAAAATCTCTTTTTGTTCAAATATTCATTTACAGACTATCGAGGTACCAGTTGTAGAGGGCGGGGACTCCGTCTTCTATTTCCATTGTGTGGTGCCAGCCTAGGGAGTGAAGTTTTGACACATCGGTGAGTTTGCGCAAAGTGCCGTCAGGTTTAGTGCTGTCCCATTCGATGACTCCGTTGTAATCCACAGTTGCCTTAACCAATTGGGCCAATTCCTTGATAGTAATTTCCTTGCCACTACCAATGTTGATGTGGCAGTTGCGCACCTCGGGGTCGGCACCACGCACATCGTCAAAGTTGATATTCTCAAGGCAATACACACTGGCATCGGCCATATCTTCGCTCCACAAGAACTCACGGATTGGCGCTCCAGTGCCCCACAGCATCAGTCGCTCGCTGTTGATGCCGTAGCGGTCGAGCAAAGCAATTATCTCCTCTTGCGATGCATTACCGTCGATGCCTTCTACGGGACGACGTTGGAGATCGGCACGCAGAGCGTCCCAGTTGCCCTCGTTGAGCATCTTGGCGAGATGCATCTTGCGAATCATTGCTGGCATCACATGGCTCGTCTCAAGATTGAAATTATCATTGGGGCCATAGAGATTGGTGGGCATCACTGCGATGAAATTAGTGCCGTATTGCAGATTGAAGCTCTCACACATCTTCAATCCAGCGATCTTGGCAATGGCGTAAGGCTCGTTGGTATATTCAAGCGGCGCGGTGAGCAACGCCGTCTCAAGTATGGGTTGAGGGGCTTCGCGGGGATAGATGCATGTGCTACCCAAGAATAGAAGTTTCTTCACTCCATGTCGCCAGCTCTCCCCTATCACGTTCTGCTGAATCTGCAAATTCTGATAGATGAAATCGGCACGATACTTGAGATTTGCCATTATGCCGCCCACATGAGCTGCTGCGAGCACCACATATTCAGGTTGCACCTCATCAAAGAATTTCTTGACAGCCACGCCATCCATTAAGTCGAGCTCGCTGTGAGTGCGACCAATGAGATTAGTATAACCTTTGCTCTCAAGGCTTTTCCAAATTGCCGAGCCCACTAGTCCTCGATGCCCAGCGACATATATCTTAGAGTTTTTCTCCATGTTTTTGAAAGGAGTTAAAGGAATCAAAGGAGTTAAAGGAGTTAAAGGAGTTAAAGGAATAAAAAGTTTTCTTATTCCAGATTATGCATTATGCATTGTGAATTATGCATTGTGAATTATGCATTGTGCATTAATTTAAAGGTGATAAACCTTGCGCACATGCTGGAGATCGTGGTCGACCATGAGTTTCACTAGCTGGTCAAATGTTGTCTTGCGAGGATTCCAGCCGAGCTGTGTCTTGGCTTTAGTTGGGTTACCAAGTAATTGATCAACCTCAGCAGGTCGGAAGTATTTCTTGTCGACTTCAACTATCACCTTTCCGGTTGCCTTATCTATGCCCTTCTCGTCAAGACCATCACCCTGCCACTCAAGCTCTATGCCGGCATAATGGAACGCCAACGTGCAGAACTCGCGGACAGAATGGAACTCGCCAGTAGCAATGACAAAGTCATCAGACTCGGGCTGTTGCAGGATTAACCACATGCATTCCACATAGTCGCGGGCATAGCCCCAGTCACGCTTGGCGTTGAGGTTGCCCAAATAGAGTTTCTCTTGCAAACCATTGACGATGCGCGCTGCGGCAAAGGTAATCTTGCGAGTCACGAAATTCTCGCCTCGTCGCTCGCTCTCGTGGTTGAAGAGTATGCCATTGGCAGTGTACATGCCGTAGCTCTCACGGTAGTTCTTCATAATCCAGTAGCTGTAGAGCTTTGCCACAGCGTAGGGACTGCGAGGATAAAATGGAGTTGTCTCGCTCTGAGGCACTTCTTGAACCTTGCCATAGAGTTCGCTGGTGCTCGCCTGATAAATCTTTGTGAGTTTCTCACGGTGAGTGATGCGCACCGCCTCAAGCAGGCGAAGTGTGCCCACAGCATCGGCTTCGGCAGTGTATTCGGGAACATCGAACGATACCTTCACATGGCTCTGTGCGGCAAGGTTGTAGATTTCATCGGGCTTGATGGTCTCTATTAAGCGGATAAGCGAACTAGAGTCTGTCATGTCGCCATAGTGCAGGTTGATGAGTCGCTGTTGACGCATGTCGCGTACCCATTCATCAAGGTACAGGTGCTCAATGCGACCGGTGTTAAACGAACTGCTACGACGTATGATGCCATGCACCTCATAGCCTTTCTCCAGCAGAAATTCAGCAAGATAACTACCGTCCTGACCTGTAATTCCTGTTATTAACGCTACCATTTGATTTTTTTCGTTCATTTTACCCTATTTTTATTTCAACCCACAAATATACACACATTTTTGAAAAGTCACTAACGATTAAGAACATTATTTCTCCTTAGGGAGTTTCTCGATAAGTGAAGGATGAATGGAAGTAGTCACAACAGCGACAAGGCCTGTGACACTTACCACCACGCGACTATCACCTTTCACGCGTTTGAGAATCCCTTCGGCGCCCTCAAATGGACCACCCAATATTCTAACCCTATCGCCACGAGTGAACTGCCCAGGCTTTGGAGTGATGTATACCAGCTGCTCCTCGTAGGTGCCCGCCACAGCGATAAAGTTTTTCATCTCATTCTCGGGCACCACCACAGGTTTCTTGGTGGCAGGATTCATAATGTATCGGATGGGCAGTTTTGTAGTCGCCTTGTATTCCTTCATCACCGATGGCTCGATGTGGAAAAAAATTAAGTTGTGGATGCTCGGCACCAATTTCTTGACACGACGCCCACGGCGAGTTCCTATCACATATTTCATCGGAATGAAACTCTCAATACCCCGCAAGTCAAGGTCGTCCTTCACCTTCATCTCACGGTTGAAAGTCACGCGAATGGCATACCACACTTTAGCCTCTGGCTCCTCAACTTTAACTTTATTTATAGGTGTATTCTTTATCTCTTTTTGTTCCATTTTGACAATAGTATTTCTTGCAAAATTAAACTCAGATTTTCAATTAGCAAAATTTTCTTGCAAAATTAAACAACTCCAAGATTGTTATTTCCATTGTATTCACAATAATTGTAGTATTTTTGCAATGGCAAAAAGAAAAAGCAATGCTCCGAATTTAAAGTCCTAAAGTCCTAATGAACTATATAAGAAAAATAAAAAAGCATCCTTTTGGAGGGAACTATTTGGCAATCAACTTGTTTGGATTCATCTTCACTTTAAGAGATTTAGACGATGAAGAGTTGAACCACGAGTTAATTCACAGCGCCCAACAACGAGAACTACTTTACCTGCCGTTCTTTATCTGGTATGGTATAGAGTGGCTACTACTCTATTTCAAATACAAAGACTGGACTACAGCTTACTTTAACATCCGCTTTGAACGCGAAGCCTATAACCATCAATATGACCTAAATTACTTGAAAAAACGCAAGCACTTTCATTATTCCTGACTACTCATCGTAAACGTAGTCGAGGAAATCATGGATGGGTTTTAGGACTCGGAAGTCATCATTGACTCGCTGTACCCAGTCATCGCAGGCGAAGTAGTCCTCATCGATGTGCTTGACGAGGATGTATTCCTTACGCTTGAGGAACTCGCCAAGTGGGTGGTCTTTGGGATATTCCTTGGGCACGTTTTTCAAGGTGTCACCTTCAAAAGCAAAGCCAGCAGCGGCAATTCGTTTGTCGTTAATGAGTCGAGAGAACTCCTCAGGCTCGGCGTCGATGAGACGTCGTAAGGCATCGAGTTTGTCCTTTGCTGGCCACCACACTCCACCACAAAGCATCAAGTGGTCGGGCTCAAAGTGTATGTAATACCCACTCGAAACACAATGGCGACCACCACGGCCTATCACGGCGCTGAAGTACTGCTTATAGGGACGCTTGTCGTGCGAGAATCGTATGTCGCGACAAATGCGGTAGACGGCCTGCTTCACATCAAGTCCTCGAGCCTTCTCATCCCACTCGGCCATTAGTGAGATGAGTCTCGCCACATCCTGTTCCCAAGCACTGCGCAAGGGATCATAGAGCTGCTCCTTGTGCGCCTTGAACCATGTGCGTTCATTATTCGCTCCCAGCAACCGCAGGAAGTCCAACACCTCTTTTATATTACTTTGAGATTTCATTTCAGCCTTCATTTTTCAAATTACAAAGATAGTGTTTTGTTTTATAACTTCCAAAAACAACGGCGAATTAAGCGAATTGAGCGAATTAAGCTAAAGATGACTCGGCTGTCTCTGGTTTATCAAACAACTTACACAACAAAGAAACAACAAAAACAACGGCGAATTAAGCGAATTGAACGAATTGAGCTAAAGATGACTCGACTTACTCGGGTTTATCAAACAACTTACACAAAAAAGAAACAACAAAAACAACGGCGAATTGAACGAATTGAGCTAAAGATGACTCGGTATTCTCGGGTTTATCAAACAACTTACATAACAAAGAAACAACAAAAACAACTAATATTTTAGGAATCTTTGGGGACAGATGGGACTATTGGGACAATTTTTGAAAAAAATCTTTTGTGCACCGCGCCGGCGGTGCAATACTTTGACAACTCCCAGGTGTGTGTGGGACAGTTTTGGAAAAAAATATTTGATGATTTTGGAGTTTTGGACCATAAAAATGAGGTTTTTTGGTCAAAAATGGAAGTAGTGTGGGACAGTTTCTAAAAATTTTTTGAGCATCGCGCTGATTTAAGTATCACGCAAATATCGCAAAATTGATCAAACAACTGGAACAACTTGAATACAACTTGCACAACAAATGTGGGTTGTGTGGGACAAATTTTGAAAAAAAAATTTGTGCACCGCGCCGGCGGTGCAATACTTTGACAACTCCCAGGAGTGTGTGGGACAGTTTTCAGTTAATTTTTTTCTGAATCAATTGCATCAATTGATCTTTTCTTCTTTCCATCTTCTCCTTTTTACTTTTACAATGATGTCAATGAGCTCTTGCGCTCATGGGCGCGCGCAAAGGAAATATGGAAGGATGATGCTAAACAACTTTATTTTGTTAGGTGAGAGCGGGCTGCGCATGTTAGTGAGTTGGAAGTGGGAGGATGAAGCACGATAGAAATCACAAATTCTTATAAACACTTTTAATCTTTTGTACAAAAAATAGCAACGATTTCATAATTGGATAAAAAAACTAACAACAAATCATTGATAACTAAAAGCTTTTTACTACCTTTGTCGAAATGGTTTAATTGGGATAATGGAAAGCTTTTTTGGGGATTACTAAGTTGTATCATATCAATTTGTTTAAATTAATCAAATAATATAACACAATGAAAACAACTCTATTCAAATCTTTTTTGCTCGCTTTGATAGCGACAATGCTGCCGCAAATGGCGAGTGCCTATGACTTTATAGTTGATGGGCTGTGCTATAACAAGAACAGTGACCACAAAAGCGTTACTGTGACTTTTCAGGTTTATACTGAATATGGTGGAGTGCCAAGTTATTCAAACCTCAATGGCGAATTAAATATTCCAGCTACAGTAACATATAATAATAGAACTTACTCAGTAACAGGAATTGATTCATATGCCTTCATCAATTGCAATGGCTTGACCTCGGTAACTATTCCAAACTCGGTTAAAACGATGGGCATATATACTTTCGCTTTATGCACTAGTTTGAACTCGATAAATCTTCCCACATCTTTAACTTCAATTGAAAATAGCACCTTCTCAGATTGTAATAGCCTGACATCCATAACTATCCCCAACTCGGTAACCTCAATTGATAAACTTGCCTTCTGTTATTGCACGGGGTTGTCTTCGATAAATATCCCCAACTCGGTAACCTCGATTGGGGAGAGAGCCTTCGATTATTGCACTGGCTTGACCTCGGTGACCATCCCCAACTCGGTAACCTCGATTGGCGAAAGAGCCTTCATAAATTGCAGTGGCTTAACTTCAATAAAGGTGGAAAGTGGAAATACTATCTATGATTCTCGAGATAATTGCAATGCAATAATTGAAACTGCTGCTAATAAGTTAATTCAAGGATGTAATAATACTTTCATCCCAAACTCAGTAATAGAGATTGGCAACTATGCATTTGAAGGTTGCACAGGCTTGACCTCGGTGAACATAGGCAACTCGGTGACTGAGATTGGTGAGAATGCCTTCTATCGTTGCACAGGCTTGACCTCGGTGACCATCCCTAACTCTGTGACTTCGATTGGCCAATATGCCTTCTATTATTGCAGTGGTTTAACCTCTGTGAAAATCGGCAACTCTGTGACTTCGATTGGCCAATCTACCTTCCAGTATTGCACCGGCTTGACTTCGGTGACCATCCCCAACTCGGTGTTAACGATTGGCAATTTAGCCTTCTCTGGTTGTAGTGGCTTGGCAACAATAAACATACCTAGCTCGGTGACAGAGATTGGTTCTAGTGCCTTTAATGGCACTTCGTGGTACAACAACCAACCTGATGGTCTAGTTTATGCTGGTAATATTGCATATAAATATAAAGGCACAATGCCAGAAAATACATCAATAGTCCTTAAAGATGGATGCAGTGGAATTGCAGGTCAAGCCTTTAGCAGATGCACTGGTCTAATTTCTATAATAATTCCTAACTCAGTGAAATCTATAGGAGTTTCTGCTTTTTATCGTTGCAGTAGTTTATCCTCAATATTTATACCCAATTCTGTGACATCAATAAAAGGTAATACGGCTTTCGATGAATGTCTTGCTTTAGCCTCAATTGAAGTTGAAAGCGGAAATCCAGTTTATGATTCTCGAGATAATTGCAACGCTTTGATAGAGACAGAAACAAATAAACTAATCAGTGGATGTAAAAATACTATAATACCCAATTCGATAACCTCAATAGGCCACTATGCTTTTGATCTTTGCTCTGACTTGACATCGGTGAACATCCCAGCTTCGGTGACATCGATTGGCTTGGATGCTTTCAATGGTTGCACAGGATTGACATCAGTCAATATCAGCGATATTGACGCTTGGTGTATGATTGACTTTTTGGGTACCACATCTAATCCACTATATTATGCAAAATATCTATATATTGATGGTACTGAAGTAACAAATCTAAAAGTATCAAATAATGTTACTGAAATTAAGTATCTTGCTTTTTGCAATTGCCAAAGTCTGATTTCTGTGACAATACCTAACTCGGTGACTTCGATTGGTCGCTATTCTTTCTCTGGCACTGGCTTGACATCGGTAACCATCCCTAAATCGGTGACAACAATTGGCGACTATGCTTTTTCTGGTTGTAATAGCTTGCAACAGATTTATACAGCGCGCTTTAACCCTATTGTAATTTCAAATTATACTTTTGATCAAGTTCCTTATTATTGTGCTCTATATGTTCCAAGAGGATCAGAACAACTTTACGAAAACAGTGTGGGATGGAGTGATTTCCAGCATATTTTTCCATGGAATCCCATTATTGCTGGTGATGCTAATGACGATGGCACAGTAAATGTTATCGACTATGTAACAACAGCGAAATATATTCTTGAGCAAAACCCAGCACCTTTCTTCTTTGAGGCTGCCGATATTGATGCGAACAACTCCATCAACGTTGCTGACCTCGTGGGTGTGGCAAGAATTGCGCTCAACTATGATGACAACCCACCTTATATGGCACCATCAATTGAAATGCCAGAGGCACCGAGCATAGCCATGACTGCCGAAGTTAAGAACATTACAAGTGGCTGCTATGAGGTTTCTATCAACCTGAGCAACAATATTGCCCTCAGTGCAATACAGATGGACCTTGACCTGTCAGAAGGCATGACACTGGTTGAGGCATCGCTTAGCGACCGAGCTACAGCAAGTCATCAAGTTGCGTTTAATCAGTTGAGTAACGGCGACTACCGCTTGCTCGCCTCATCACCTGACTGTAAGTCATTTACAGGCAACGATGGTGCAGTACTAACGCTCACTCTTGCTGGAGAACCTACAGACGACGCACGCTTAACTGCCATCCAACTTGCCAGTCCAACGGCACAAGGCTACGATGTTGACAATATCACCCTTGAGCTTGGCACGACAGGTGTTGAAAGCGTGAAGACTGCCACTCGCATTTTCAGCAACGGCAAAAATATCATCATCGATTCTCCAATAGACGGCACAGCACAAATTGTGCTTTCTAATGGCATGAGCCAGAACATTAAGGTTGCTGTAGGCCGCAATGTTTATTCATCCCCCGCTTCTGGATTGATAATAGTGAAAATGGGCGATATCATTGAGAAATTGCTTATTAAATAATTATGGTATGAAGAAAGAAGTATTATTCTTGTTATGTGCAGTAACGGCATTAAGCGTTTTTGCCGAAGACAGGCTGTACATCAACAATTTCACAATAACACCCGGCGAGACCAAGCAGGTTGAGATAATGCTCGACAATACAACAACATTTACCGCCTTGCAAGCTGATATCAATCTGCCAACAGGACTTAACATTGAGCAGGAAGATGGAGACTACCTGTTTGAACTGACGGAGCGCAAAGGACGTGATCACACTCTCTCGAGCACCATGCTAGCAAACGGTGCCATCCGCATCCTTATAGCTTCGCAAAACCTCAAGACATTCAGTGGCAACAGCGGAGCATTGGTGACATTCAACATCATCGCAGATGAAACATTTTCAGGTCCGAAAAATATAGAACTGAAAAACGTGATTGCCAGCGAGGTGAATCAAACACAACACACCTTGCCAAACACATACTGCATAGTAACCGTTGAAGGTGAAGAGCCACCAGTGGGTTTAATCGAAAAATTCTATATAAACGATTTCTCAATAAGTCCAGGAGCGACAAGGCAGGTTGAAATAATGCTTGACAACGAGTCGGCACTTACTGCCCTTCAAGCTGATATCTATCTGCCAACGGGATTAAATATTGAACAGGAAGATGATGAATACTTCTTTGAGTTGACAGAACGCAATGGAAGCGACCATACTATCTCTAGCAGTAGACTCGCAAATGGCGCTATTCGCATCTTTATCACGTCGCAAAACCTCAAGACTTTTAGTGGAAACAACGGAGCATTAGTGACATTCAACATCATCGCTGACGAGTCATTCACTGGTCCAAAATATATAGAACTGAAAAACGTGATTGCCAGCGAGGTGGATCAAACACAACACACTTTGCCAAACACTTCCTGCATAGTGACTGAGCTGGTTGTAGATTGCGACATTATGTTTAAGGGCATAGCTTACAATATTAACAGCGACAACGAGACATTGACAATCACTTATACCGATAAGAGCAACACTTACGCCAACAACTACCCAGGCTTAGTGACTGCCAATATCCCAATGACGGTTACTCATGATGGCGTGACTTATACCGTTGTTGCGATTGCCGAGCACGCCTTCCGCAACTGCAAGACTTTGACACAAGTGTCAATTCCCACTACAATAATATCTGTTGGGACCTATGCTTTCGGTGGTTGTGAGGCTCTCGATTCTATAACCGTGGAGAGTGGCAATAGCGTGTATGACTCACGTGAAAATTGCAACGCCATAATCGAGACGACGAACAACACGCTCATCTCGGGTTGTAAAACCACAGTTATTCCAAATAGTGTGACCAAGATTGGCACTTTCGCATTCTATGAGCACCATGGAGTAGAAACTATTGAAATTCCAAGTTCGGTGACCGTGATTGGCCGCTCGGCATTCAACCACATATTGGGACTGAAGACTATTGTGGTTCCCAACTCGGTTGTGACACTTGAACCTTATGTGTTCTCACAATGCTATGGACTGGAAGAGGCTACAATTGGCAGTGGTGTAACTTCGATTGGCATGGGACTCATGTATGGCTGTTCGGCTGTTACTTCTCTCACAAGCTATATCAAAGACCCGACAGCAGTGGAAATGGGCGCCAATGTGTTTAAAAATATGGATTATGAGAACTGCGTGCTCCACGTACCAGCAGGAACAGTAAATCTTTATAAGGCAACCGACCAGTGGAAAGACTTTCTCAACATTGTTGCTAGTGGAGTATTGGGAGATGTTGATGGCGACGGCATTGTGACTGCAGCCGATGTGACTGTGCTATACAATTATCTACTTAACAACGATAGTAGTGCATTAGTCAATGGAGATCAAGACGGTGACGGCCATATCACTGCCGGTGATGTAACTGTCATCTACAATATCTTGCTTGGAAATCATTAATTAAGAAAATACCACTTTTTTCAAGCACCGTTTGGTTCATCCAGGCGGTGCTTGATTTATACCAACAACTTACAACCTTACGACCTCATGCGGAGGGGGACGAGAGACTATTTGATTATTTTGTGCACCGCGCATACGGTGCACTACATTGACAACTCCCAGGAGCGTGTGGGACAATTTTTGAAAAAAATGTGCACCGCTCGCACACAATGCTTTGTTACTAAAGCCACACCCATCCCAAAAAATAAAAACGAATAATTATGAAAAATGAACCAAAAAAACTTTTGGAGTTTTAAAAGTTTTTTAGTTACTTTGCACCCATAATTATACAAAATTTAACTTTTGTGATTATAAATAATTAATGCACATGGATTTACGCGAGAAAATTTTAAATAAATCTATGAACCTGATGATGCGCATTGGGCCTCAGTCGGTGACTATGGACATGGTGGCTCGTGACTGTGGCATCTCAAAACGCACTCTCTACGAGACATTTCCCAACAAGCACAATCTCATCAGCTGTGTGATGAACCACAACCAAAAGCTCTTAAACGAGAAATTCACACAGATTTTTGAAGATTCGGCCAATAGTTTTGAGGCTTTGCTGGGAGTATACACAACAGTAAGAGAGTTTATCAATAGAATCTCTCCAGTATTTCTTTCCGACCTCAAGCGTCTCTACCCTGAGGTCTTTGATGAATACAAGGCCCATGAAACCCAACACATGGAATCACTTGCCAAGATTATCCACAGAGCCAAGGAAGAAGGTTTGGCACTTGAAGGTATCAAGTGCAAGATTGCCGCTTTTGTCTTCATCAACAACATTAAAAGCATTCACTATATGGAAGATTCTCCATTCTCGGAATACACAATGGCCGAGGTGTTTGACGGCGCATTCCTCAATTTCATGCGTGGCATAGCCACAAAAGATGGCCAAGAAATTATTGAGAATTTTGTGGTGAAACATCTCAAGAAAGAAAACAATTAAAAATCAACTATATGCATTACAAATCATTAATCAAACAAATGCTGGTGCTCGTCACAGTTGCAGCCACTGCGCTCAACATTGGCGCTCAGACATTGAACGTCACCCTTGACGAGTGCATACGCATCGCTCTCAACGAGAATCCCTCGATTATCGTTGCCGACATGGAGATAGAACGAGTGGACTACTCCAAGAAAGAGGTTTTGGGACAGTTGTTCCCACAAGTGAGTTTCACCGCCCAGTACAGCCGCACCCTCGCCAAGCAAACGATGGTGATGGGCGAACAAAGTTTCAAAGTGGGTACCGACAACTCGCACAGCGTGGGTTTTCAAGGCTCACTTCCTATCATCGTTCCCGCCCTGTGGAAGTCGATAAAGCTCAGCGACAACCAAATTTTGCAGAACATCGAGAATGCACGCTCATCACGGCTATCACTGGTGAACCAAGTCAAGAATGCCTACTATTCGCTGCTACTGGCACGCGACAGTAAGCGAGTGATAGAGGCAAACCATGAAACGGCTTTGTTCACTGCCGGTGTTTTCCAAAAGCAATATGAGATTGGTGTCGCCACTGAGTATGACGCAACAAGAGCACGCGTAGCAGCCACGACCCTCGAGCCATCGATTCTTGATGCCGAGAACTCCATCACAGCTCTCAAACTTCAGTTAAAAGTGCTTATGGGTATGGATGTGAACATTGACATTGAACCTGTCGAGACCCTCGACGATTTCAAGGTTGCTATGTATGAGAACACCATGAACATCGACACAAGTCTTGTTAACAACACCAACGTCAAGCAACTCGACCTTCAGACCGAATATCTGAATCAGGCGCTCAAAGTCCAAAAGATGTCGTGGTACCCCACCGTAGCCGGCTCCATCAACTACATGTGGAACTCGATGAGCAATGGCAGTCCCTTCAAGAATTTCAACTGGAATCCCTATTCACAAGCCGGACTGTCGCTGTCGTGGAACCTGTTCACAGGTGGCCAGCGCTACTACAAGCAGAAACAAGCCGAGATTGCTATTCGCGAGATGAAATGGCAGCGTGAAAACCTCACCCGTGGCTTGAGTTCACAAGTAAAAACTCAGCTCAACACTATCAAGAGCGACCTCAAGCAGATAGAGAGCAGCGCCGCCAGTGTGGCACTTGCCGAGAAGAGCAACACCATCATCCAAGAAAGTTTCAAACTTGGAGTGGGAACGTTCCTTCAGATTCAGGACACACAAAATGCACTGCTCGGTGCTCGCTTGTCCTACTATCAAGCTATCTATAACCTCCTTATTGCCCAAAGCGACCTCGAGTTGTTGCTTGGAAACGCACCACTGAGCAGATATGGAGTCTCAACCGATAACAAATACACAAAATAAAAAAGATGAAACACTTCAAAACTTATTCAACAGTAATTCTGGTTGCTGCCATCATGGCATCCTGCAGTGGCAAGGATGGCAAGAAAGGCATGCAGAATGAAGATGAGGCTCCTCTGGTACAGGTGCAAAGCGTCTTTGCCGAAGGAGTTGACGAGACAAGCGAGTATGCCGCTACTGTCGAAGCCTTCAAAACCAACAACATCATGTCGGCGACAGGAAACCGAATCAAGTCGATCCTTGTTGATGTGGGTAGCAGAGTGAGTGCCGGACAAACTTTGGTAATCCTTGACAACGTGTCGACAGTCAATCAGCAAAGCGCTATTGCTGGACAAGAAGCGCAAGTGGCTAACCAACAAGCACAACTCGAAGGACAAAGAGCACAAGTGGCAGGCAACAAAGCACAAGTGGCAGGCAACAAAGCACAAGTTGAAGGACAAAATGCGCAAGTTGCCAACCAACAAGCCAGCGTCGCAAATCAAAGTGCGGCCGTGGCGAGTCAAGAAGCACAGCTCAAAACCGATGAGATTAACCTGGCAAGACAAAAGAAGGACCTCGACCGAGCCAAAGAACTCGTGAGAATTGGTGGCGGAACTCAGCAGACTGTCGACCAGCTGCAAGCAGCCTACGACGCTTCGCTTGAGGCAATCAAGGCTCGCCGCAGTGCTCTTGAGGCCAGCAAGGCATCGCTCAACGCCAGCCGCGAGTCACTCCGTGCAAGTCGTGAGTCGCTCAACGCAAGCCGTGAATCGCTCGAGGCGAGCAAAGTTTCTCTCGACGCCAGCCACAGTTCACTCGAAGCAGGCCGCACATCACTTGGTGCCAGCCGCACATCACTTGGTGCCAGCCACCGTCAGATGCAGAACGTGCGTGAGAACACAACCCTCACAAGCCCCATCAGCGGTGTGGTTAGTGCCCGCAATTATGATCCAGGCGATCTCCCTGGCGGCCCCATCCTTACTATCCAGCAGCTCAACCCATTGAAAGTTGTTGTCAACGTCAACGAGGAGGAATTCCCCAACATCAAGGTGAACGTGAGATTTGATGTAGTTCCTGGCGAAACATTCGTAGGCACTGTTCACCTCATCCATCCTGCGATTGACCAAATGACCCGTACATTCAAAGTGGAAGTCACCATCAACAATGGAGCTGGCAAGATAAGCACTGGTATGTTTGCACGCGTATCATTCAACTATGGCACCGCCAACCATATCGTGGTTCCCGACCGTGCCATTGTCAAGATGCAGGGTGCAGGTATCAAATATGTCTATGTGCTTGAGCCTAACGGCACTGTTCGTTATGTTGAGGTGAAGCTCGGCAAGCGCATGGGCGACCGTTATGAGGTGCTTAGCGGTCTGAGCAACGGCGATCAAGTTGTAGTTGCAGGGCAGTCACGCCTCACCAACGGCAAGAAAGTCAAAGTGCAGCAAAAGTAAACCATCCTCTATCCTATTCCAAAAACTTAGTTTATAACACATATAAAATATAGACACTTATGAGTCTTTATTCCAGTTCGGTGAAACGCCCAGTGACCACAATCCTCATCTTTGTGGCGGTTGTTATCATTGGTCTGTTTTCACTACAGAAATTGCCTATCGACTTGTATCCCGATATCGAGACCAACACCATTATGGTGATGACCAGCTATTCGGGAGCAAGTGCCGAAGATATTGAGCAAAATGTCACACGACCTCTTGAGAACTCCCTCAACTCGGTCGAGCACCTAAAGCACATCACGTCAAACTCTAAAGAGAACATCTCGATTGTGACTCTTGAATTTGAGTATGGTTACGACATCGATGTGCTCACCAACGATGTGCGCGACAAGCTCAACATGGTGTCGAGTATGCTCCCCGATGATGCCAATACCCCTATCCTGTTCAAGTTCTCGAGCGACATGATTCCTATCGTTCTGCTTTCAGCGCAAGCCAAGGAGAGCGTGCCAGGATTGTACAAGATACTTGACGAGAATGTCGCCAACTCACTAGCACGTGTCGATGGTGTGGGCTCGGTATCAATAATGGGTGCTCCCAAGCGTGAGGTTCACGTCTATGTCGACCCACTCAAGCTCGAAGCCTATCACCTGAGCATCGAGACCATTGCACAGCTCGTGGGCGCTGAGAACCGTAATATCCCTGGCGGAACCTTTGACATTGGTAACGAGACCTATGCCCTCCGTGTTCAAGGCGAGTTTGAAGACCCTCGTGAAATTGCCAACCTCGTTGTTGGAGTCTCAAACGGAGCTGCAGTTCACCTGAGTGATGTGGCTCGTATCGACGACTCGCTCGAGGAACGAGCCCAAGAGACCTTCACCGATGGTGTGCGTGGCGCGATGATTATCGTACAAAAGCAGAGTGGTGCAAACTCGGTAGAGATTTCTAACCGAATCCAGCAACAGCTGCCCCACCTCCAGAAGAACCTGCCTGCCGACATTCACCTCGACTACATTGTCGACACCAGCGACAACATTCGCAACACCATTGCGTCACTTGTTGAGACTGTGCTCTATGCATTGCTCTTTGTGGTGATTGTGGTATTCTTCTTCCTGGGACGATGGAGAGCAACTATTATCATCGTGCTCACCATCCCTATCTCGCTTATCGCATCATTTGTTTACCTCTATGCGACTGGCAACTCTTTGAACATCGTGTCGCTATCGGCGTTGTCCATCTCCATTGGTATGGTGGTCGATGATGCCATTGTGGTTCTTGAGAATGTGACGACACACATTGAACGAGGGGCAGAGCCAAAGCAGGCAGCAGTGCACGGCACTAACGAGGTGGCGATTTCGGTAATCGCATCAACGTTGACGCTGATTGCAGTGTTCTTCCCACTGACACTTATCACTGGTATGACCGGCGTATTCTTCAACCAATTGGGATGGATGGTAACCATCATGATGATTATCTCCACCACCGCTGCCCTATCTCTTACCCCAATGTTGTGTAGCCGCATGCTCCGTCTGCAACGCACCCAGAACAAATGGTTTACCAAATTCTATGGTCCCATCGAGAAATTCCTCGACAAACTCGACGATGGCTTTGCATGGATTCTAACCCACTGTGTTCGTCACCGCTGGATTACATCTCTTGTGGTGCTGGGAGTGTTTGTGGCTTCAATGTTCCTGATGAAGTTTGTGGGTAGCGAGTTCTTCCCAACAATGGACAACAGCCGACTTGGAATTAACTTAGAGTTGCCCATCGGCACCCGTGTGGATGTCGCAAAGGACGTTTGCGAGCGTTTGTATAAAGAGTGGACCCAAAAGTACCCCGAAATCAAGGTGTTCAATTATACCGTGGGCCAAGCCAGCAGCGATAACACATTTGGCTCGATGCAAAGCAATGGCTCACACATCATGTCGATGAACATCAGGCTCGTGAGTCCAGCGGAACGTGACCGAAGCATCACCGAGATTGCCGGACTCATGCGTGAGGACCTAAAACAGTATCCTGAGCTCAAGAAAGCCCTCGTTAACGTTGGTGGACAGCGTGGAGGCGGCATGAGTGGACAGTCGGCTCTGAACTATGAAATTTATGGTTATGACTTTGAGTTGACCGACAGCATCGCACAAAGACTCAAACGAATACTTGAGAAGGTTCCTGGAGCCGCCGACATCAACATCAGCCGAAGCGACTATCAGCCAGAATACCAAGTGGACTTCGACCGTGAGAAACTGGCTCTTTATGGCCTAAACCTCACCACAGCAGCCACCTACATCCGTAACCGTATCAACGGTAGCACCGCAAGCTACTTCCGTGAGGATGGTGACGAGTATGACATCAAGGTGATGTATGACCCAGCACATCGTCAGTCGCTCGAGGATATTGAGAACATTACGCTCTATAATGCTATGGGCAACGGCATCAAGCTCAAGGAAGTGGGACAAGTGGTGGAACGATTCACGCCTCCAACCATTGAGCGTAAGGACCGTGAGCGCATCATCACAGTGTCGACTGTTGTTCAAGACAGACCTATGAGTGAGGTAATCGCCGACGCTCAGCCCGAGATTGACAAGCTCGACCTTCCTGGTGGTGTGAGCATTGAGCTTAGCGGTTCCTACGAGCAACAACAAGACTCATTCGGTGACATGGGAATACTTGCTATCCTGATTATCATTCTTGTATACATTGTGATGGCTGCACAGTTTGAGTCGTTCACCTATCCAGGCATCATCATGAGCTCTATCATGTTTGCATTCTCAGGTATCGTGCTCATTCTGCTCTTGACAGGCACCAACCTGAACATCATGTCAATGATTGGTTCTATCATGCTTATTGGTATTGTTGTGAAGAATGGTATTGTGCTTATCGACTACATCACACTTAACCGCGAACGCGGCATGAGTGTGCGGCGTGCCGTAATCGACGGTGGTAAGTCGCGTCTCCGTCCTGTGTTAATGACCTCGCTAACCACTATCTTGGGTATGGTGCCAATGGCGATAGGTCATGGCGAGGGTGCCGAGATGTGGCGACCAATGGGTATCGCCGTAATTGGTGGTTTGACGTTCTCTACAGTTCTTACGCTTCTCTTTGTGCCAACGATGTACACCATCTTTGCCTACAACGGTATAAAGCGCACACGCAAGAAGCTCCACAAAAGCCACGCGAAGAAGGCTAAAAAACAAGAAGTAGAACCCATTAGTAACAATCAAGAAGTATGAAAGCAATATTTATAGCCTTCGACCAGGCCTACTACGAGAGAATTATCGAGATGCTTCACAAGAGTGGATGTCGTGGATTCACAGCATTCAACGACGTGGTGGGACGTGGAAGCTCAACAGGCGACCCTCATTACGGCACCCACGCTTGGCCATCGCTTGTGCAAGGCATTCTCACTGTTGTTGAGGCCGACCGCGTCGACAACGTTCTTGAAAAACTGCACGAGATGGATCTCGCCACCCCCAAACTTGGCTTGAGAGCCTTTGTTTGGAGCATCGAGAAGTCGATTTGAGAATACCGAAGTAAAATACAAAAAGGTTGGGCCGTAAAGACTCAACCTTTTTGGTAATCCTTGTTTCTATTTTAGTTCATGGAAAAATACAAAGAAAATCACAAATAATAATAAAAAACTAACAACTGATAACTAAAAACTAAAAACTATTTGCTAACTTTGCGCCAACTTTTTCAAAACCCCTCTACGCAATGGATGAGATTACTATCAAAGGGCTAGCCTTTGAGCCTTATATCTCCCGAGAGGAGATAGCTAAACAGATTGAGCGAGTGGCCGCCGAAATAAGGCGAGACTGTGTGAGTGAGTGCCCAATTTTTGTCTGCGTCTTAAATGGCGCTTTTATCTTTGCCGCCGACCTGTACCGCGCTATCAACATGCCCAAAAGCGAAATCACGTTCATTCGATACAAATCTTACGAAGGCACACATTCTTCAGGCACCGTGAAGCGCATCATGGGGCTGGTTGAGGATATAACCGACCGCGAAGTGATAGTGATTGAAGACATCGTTGACACTGGTTACACAGCGGTAGAACTGCGCAAGATGCTTGCCGAGAGAAAACCTAAGAGCGTGAAAATGGCTTCTTTGCTTTTCAAACCAGATTCTCTCAAGGTTGGTAATCCTCCCGAGTATGTCGCCTTTGAGATTCAACCAAAATTCATCCTGGGCTACGGTCTTGACCTTGATGAACTGGCTCGCGGACTCAGCGACATCTATGTGCTTAAGAAAGAAGATTAAACATTAACAAATTAACAACCATAACATTATGTTGAATATTGTAATATTCGGTGCCCCTGGTTCGGGAAAGGGCACTCAAAGCGAAAACCTTATCAAGCACTACGAATTGTTCCACATCTCCACTGGCGATGTGCTTCGCGACCACATACGTCGAGGCACTGAACTTGGCATGACTGCCAAGGAGTATATCGACCAAGGTCAACTTATCCCCGACGAGCTGATGATAGGCATCCTGGCGCAAGTGATTGACGACAACAAGGAACTGGCACAGAATGGTGTCATCTTCGACGGATTCCCCCGCACCATTCCACAGGCCGAGGCTCTTGAGACCCTACTTAACGAACGTGGCACCAGCGTGAGTGCAGTTGTGGGACTCGAAGTTCCCGAGGAGGAGCTTATCGACCGTATGATTAAGCGCGGACAGATGAGTGGACGCAGCGACGACAATGAGGAAACAATAAAAAAACGCCTCGCCGTTTACTACAACCAAACATCTCCCTTACAGGAATTTTACAAAGAAAAAGGCCTGTATAAAGCCATAAAGGGTACTGGCACCATCGACGGCATCTTTGATGACATCAAAGCAGCCATCGACTCTATAAATGCTTAATCAATGCATAATGCAAAATGTATAATCGGGAATAATTAGGAATATTTCAATTCCTTTTATTCCCTTTATTCCTTTAATTCCTTTAACACCTTCATCACAAAAGTGGCGGGAATATACATCCACATACCATATTGCAAGAGCAAGTGCATCTATTGCGACTTCTACTCAACCCCACAGGTCGAGACCATGGAGCAATATGTGCACTCGCTGCTTGTTGAGGCTCAATTAAGGAAAAATGAGATTGATGGAGAACCCATTAACACCCTCTATCTGGGAGGTGGAACACCTTCGGTTATGCCCATAGAGTTACTCAAAAAGCTTGTTGATGGACTAAACAAGTGCTTAGACCTGAGTCATGTGGAGGAATTCACCATCGAAGTCAATCCCGATGATGTAACCCATGAATACATTTTATCGCTTCGGCACTTGGGCGTTAATCGTGTGAGCATGGGAGTGCAGAGCTTTAACGATGACGAGCTACGAGCCATCAACCGCCGCCACACTGCCAAACAGGCAATCGATGCTGTGAGAGCGATTAAAGACACAGGAATCAACAATGTGAGTATTGACCTAATCTACGGCTTACCAAATCAAACTCTTGACACTTGGCAAGACAATGTGGAGCAAGCTATTGCTCTTGATGTGCAGCACATTTCGGCCTACTGCCTTAGCTACGAAAAAGGCACCCGCCTGTGGGTGATGCGAGAACAAGGAAAGGTCAGTGAAGCGAGCGATGAACTGTGCGTGGTGATGCACAACGCACTTGTTGACACCCTCAAACAAGCAGAATTTGAACATTATGAGATCTCAAATTTCGCCCGACCTGGCTACCGCTCGCGCCACAACTCCAGCTACTGGGACTTCACACCCTATCTGGGCCTGGGTGCAGCAGCCCACAGCTACGATGGAAACACTCGACGCTACAACCCGTCGAGCATCAAGGATTATATAGAGAAACTGAGCAATGGCAACGTTGCCTACATTGAGGAGCATCTTGAATGGCAAGAACGGCACAACGAGGAAGTGATGCTGCGACTTCGCACCAGCGATGGTCTCGATATATCCTTGTTCAAACAGCATTATGGCGACAACGCATGCAACACCCTCTTACACAATGCACAGCCATTTATAAAGCAAGATCTCTTACGACTCAACAATAACACTCTCTCCCTCTCCTCCATCGGCGTGATGATGAGCGACAACATAATACGTAATCTAATGTGTGATTAAGAATAAATACAACTTATTAATTCATATTTTGATATGCGACAGTCAATAATCTATACTCTTCTTTTGTTAACATCGTTCTTCGGCCTCTCGGCTCAATCGCTTGGCGAACCCAACATCAAATGGGGACATCCAACTCAGCAAGAAATGGAAATGACAAGCTATATACCCGACTCTGATGCCGACGCTGTAGTGCTCTACAAAACCACTGATGTGAATTATATTGTCACAAAAGATGTCATACATGTTAAATATGATGTCAAGGGACGCATTAAAATTCTTAAGCCCGAAGGCATCCAACATGCCAACATTGAAATCAAATATATGTTCAATGACGGCAAGGAAGGAGAGAGAGAGGTTGTGAACACAATTAAAGGCACAACCTACAATCTCGTGAATGGAACAATCGAAAAAAGCGAGTTAAAAAACGAAATGATTAATGACAACGCGTCTTTAATCCCAAAACAAAGGGTAATGACTCTACTGTTTCCCGATGTCAAGGCTGGCTCGGTAATAGAATATGAATACACAATCATCAGCGACCGCTATCTCGAAGTCAATGACTGGGAAGCTCAATGCGAAATGCCAGTAGTCTACACAAGGTATGACGTGTCTATTCCTGAATGGTTTAGCTTTTACGTTCAAACCATTGGAAATGAATATAACCGTAGCCGCATCACACAAAAACGGACAGACCTACGCCCCACTTACTTGATGGAAACTGCCGGTTCTGAGTATGAATGCTTTGGTGTTAACTTTGAGTTTGAAGGACACAACCTGACAGCTCTGAGAAACGAAAACCTTATCTTCTCGCCTCACTTTTATGCCCAACGAGTTATAATTGACATCACCAACGAGTCGTTGCCGCGACACACCAAGCATCAATACTCCATGACATGGGAGGAAATTGACCAGCATCTTCTTAGTCAAAACAACTTTGGCAAACTCCTCAAGAGCAATCCACTTAAGAAAGAAATGAAGAAAGCTGGAATATATCAAATGACCAACGATTACGAGAAGATTATGGCAACAGTGAAACTGCTGCGACAGCATGTGAAATGGAATGGCATGTACAAACTCTATGGCACACCTGCGTCGCAAGTGCTCAAGAACGGCACTGGAAGCAACAGCGATATCAACTTCATGCTCATTGCCATGCTCAACGACGCTGACATAAAAGCCTATCCAGCGATTCTAAGCTCTCGTGACCGCGACATCCTTGACGACAACCATCCAACACTAAAGAATGTATCTACTACTGTTGTCGTGATTAACCGTGATGGCAAATATCAAGCCTTTGACGGTTCGGTCGAGAATGCTACTATAGATGTTTTGCCGACAAAATTCCTTGTCAATAAGGCGAGAATCATTAAGAAAGACAACAAGGAACCATGGATAAACCTTGAGGACAAAGGATTAGAGCGAGTTAGCCACAAGATTACAGGAGAAATAGATCAAAATGGCAAATTGACCGCCACTTGCGTAAGCACCTACTATGAAAAAGGAGCAGAATTGATGCGAGAATCCATTAAAAATCGTGGAGATGTGTGCCCCAACAAGAAATTCCAATCATCGCAAATCACCGTAAACGACTATAACGCACAAGGTATTGATAACGTCGACATACCTGTTACCGAAATCATTAATTTCAGTTGCCAGCTCAGTTGCAACGACAGTATCATTACTTTGCCGCAACTGATTGTGCCTTTCATCGACCAGAATCTCTTTAAAAGTGAAATAAGATATAATCCCATCGAGTTCCCAACCAAAGTGAACGAGACTATCGACATTGCATTTTCTGTCCCAGATGGGTGGAATGTTGTCGATGTGCCAGCTTCTATGTCACTGAATACAAGCGACAACAAGATAATAATGAACATAACTCCAAGCTCATTGGCAAACTCCATCAAAGTATCAACACAGCTGTTGATAAACCGACTTGTCTTTAACAAGCAAGACTATAAGGGAATAAAGAACCTTGTGGTCCGAATATCAGACCATTGCAAAGAACCGTTCATCATCAAGAAGCAAAGCAATTAACGCTTAGAAATGCGCCAAATGGTGCCTTCAATTAGCGAGCAGTAGATATCACCAGTAGCGGGGTCAACCTCAAAGCCGTTGACCTCACTGCTACCCATTTTATACCAGAACAACAGTTTGCCTGTTGCTGCGTCGAGCACCGCTAACTTGCCGCGACGCGAGCCAGCATAGATGTAGCCGTCATGCTCGAGCACTATGCACGGAGCATGTTCATAGCCAAAGCCGCAGTCGGTGTTCCACAACTCATGATAGTCGTCGCTCTGCGTGTCTATCGCCACCACTGTTCCGTCCATTGTTTTGGCGTAGGCGCGCTTGCCATCCTCGCTAAGTCCAAGGCTCTCGCGCACCTTCACTGCATTGTCATGATGACGCCACAGCTGTTTGCCAGTAGTACGTTCGAGAGCAGTAGCATAGCGGTCGGGGGCAACTATCACTACCCTACTCTCAGTCACTGCTGGCACCACATTGCCAGGACTGAAAAGGTTGTTGCTCTTGCCGTTATTCCATGCCCAGTTTAGCGTGCCGCTCTTGCGGTCAAGAGAACGAAGGTTGGTGTCCCAAGCGCCAAAGATGATGTCATTTTTCCCAACAAAAGGTTCTGCCTGACAGTAGTTGTTAATGTCGTTGTACTGCCACAGCAGTTTCTTCGCGTTAACATCCCACGCCTGGAAAGTCTTGAAACCGCCCTGATAGAACACACCATCGACAATCATTCCATCGGCAACGTATGGTCCCTGTGCATATACCTCATTCACTATCTTACCATTCTTCTTATCAAACCAAATCAATCGCTTGTCACCAGTTGGCAAAATCACCACATCATCGGCAACTGCAGGGCGAGCAAAGAGCATACTCTGGGTCTTATATTCCCATTTGAGCTTGGCTTTCTTCTTGTCAATCACTCTCAAGTAGCCCAATGAGTTACCAAAGTATATATTATCCTTGTCAATACCTAATCGAGTGAAAATCGAGGCATTATCGGCATAAACCTTTTCCACCTTGAATCCCTCAGGCACGGCTGGATTAAAGGTGCGACTACATGCTAAAATATAGTAATCGTCGGTATTTATCCTATATGCATAGAATATATTATTAGGATGGCCAATTGTATTATCAAAGGGCTGACCAATGGTCTTGTTATACACATGAATCCAGCTATGGTCGAGATCAATATCCATAATTGTATATCCATAATCACCGTTTCCCATATCAAGGCTGCGCACCATCAAACCACTGATGCCTTCAGTCTCATACTGCCGCCAACGGTGCCAGTGCCCGTTCACATGGGTAATTACAGGATATTTATGTAGAATTCGCACATAGTCATCGCAGTTATCGAGATCACTAAGTAGTGGATAATGATTGATGCTCAACACTTTCATGCCGGGTTTCACCATTTCCTTAAGAGTATTATCGAGCCAAATGAGGTCTTCCTGCTTGATGTGGCCGTCGCCCATCTTCATGAAAGGACCGCAGTTCATGCCAATTACCACAAGTTTGCCAATTGTGAACACAAAGCGGTCATCGCCCCACAGGTCGTTGAAGGTCTTGCATGCGCTCTGGCTCCAATTGTTCTCGTGGTTGCCAGGGATGACATATAGCGGCTTTGTGATGCCGTCGAGTATCGACTTCACATTTAGCAGCTGCTCGTCGCTACCCTCATTGGTGAGGTCACCTGTCATTAGTACTGCATCTACGTCGCTCGCGTTGATTTCAACTACCGCCTCCTTTAGCTTGCCCTCGTTGGCATTGCCAGGAGAAACATGGATATCACTAAGAATCGCAAACTTCTGCGCCAAGCTGGTGGTTGACACCAGCAAGAAGGCAACAATAAGTATATACTTGAAGAATGAACTGCGTGTTGTCATATTATAAATTCAACGATAAGTTTTTAACCTTGGGACAAATAGGTCGGGATAATACTCGAGCTTGAAACTGCCTGGAATGCCTATGAGTATTATTACGTCATACTGTATCTCGCACTGTAACTGGTAATAGCGGACATAGGCGTTAGCCGAGTTGACCATGTTTTGCTTCTTTGCACGGGTGATAGAGCGCATGGGGTCAAAAAACTCATCACTGCTGCGCGTCTTAACCTCCACGACGTGCAGCACCATACCTGGTTCCTGGGCAATGATGTCTATCTCCATCTTGCCCATGCGCCAGTTAGTCTCGCGTATCGTGAGTCCCTGCTTGATTAGGAACTCAACAGCCTCTTTCTCACCAGCGTTGCCAAGTAAATTGTGCTGTGACATAAATTGAAAACTAACAAATTTTATTTCTATGACTAATGTGTCTATCACAAACGTGTTTCTTGTTGCAAATATAGCTTTTTTTCTCGCAGATTGCAAAGAAAAATGTTGTTTATTGGCTTTTTCTTGCAATATAATGATGAAAATTTCAAAAAAGGCCAAAAAATCTTGTCTCGTTCTATTTTTTTTTCTACATTTGCACCGCTTTTTGCGTAAAAGCACTTATATTAACATTTAATTTATTTTAAACAAACGTTTTATGTACAACTACGAAACCGTTTTCATTTTAACTCCCGTTTTGTCTGAGCCACAGATGAAGGAAGCGGTAGAGAAATTCAAGACAGTGCTCACCGACAACGGTGCCACTATCGAGAATGAAGAGCTTTGGGGCATGCGCAAGCTTGCCTATCCTATCCAGAAGAAGACCACTGGATTCTATGCGTTCCTCGAGTTCGCTGGTGAACCAACAATCGTAAGCAAGCTTGAGACAGCTTTCCGTCGTGACGAGAAAGTTATCCGTTTCTTGACCTTCCGTCAGGAGAAGTATGCTCACGAGTATGCACTTAAGAGAAGAAGCTTGAAGAAGAATGCTGCTAAGGTTGAAGAGGCACCCGCCGAAGAGCTAGTTGAAGCACCTCAAGCCGAAGTTAAAGAAGAAACTAACGAATAATGCAAGGAGGAAACACAACTATGGCACAAGCTCAATCAGAAATCCGTTATCTTACTCCACTGTCGGTAGACACTAAGAAGAAGAAATATTGCCGTTTCAAGAGAAGCGGCATTAAGTACATTGACTACAAGGATCCCGAGTTCTTGAAGAAGTTCCTTAACGAGCAAGGTAAGATTTTGCCTCGCCGCATCACCGGTACCTCGCTCAAGTTCCAACGTCGCGTTGCTCGCGCCGTTAAGCGTGCTCGTCACCTGGCATTACTGCCCTACGTAACCGATTTGATGAAATAATTTTAAAACTGGAGGTAACACACTATGAAGATTATATTGAAAGAAGACGTTATCAACCTTGGATACAAGGACGACGTTGTTGAAGTGAAGAACGGCTATGCCCGCAACTATCTCATTCCAACCGGCAAGGCCATCATGGCATCGCCTTCAGCTTTAAAAGTGCTCGCCGAGAATCTGCGCCAGCGCGCTCACAAGATTGCTAAGATAAAGGGTGACGCCGAGGCAGTAGCCGAGAATATGAAGGGTATCGAACTCACAATCTCAGCTAAGACTGACAACCGTGGCACTATCTACGGCTCTGTAGGAAGCAACCAGATTGCTGAGGAACTCGCAAAGCTCGGTCACGAGGTAGACCGCAAGATCATCAAGGTCGAGAACGTAAAAGAACTTGGCAACTATACTGCTACAGTTCAACTGCACAAGGAAGTTGCTGTTGAGATTCCTTTCAAGGTTATCTCAGAGAACGCTCCTAAGCAGGAAGAGACTCCCGTTGAGGAGGCTCCTGCAGTAGAAGAGGCTCCTGTAGTTGAGGAAACACCTGAAGTAGAGGATGCTCCCGCTGAGGATGCTCCCGCAGCTGAGTAAGAGTTATCAAGGACTGCAAGCCCTTACACAAGAAACTAATTTGAGCCGCGCCACTCTCCTGGCGCGGCTCTTTTTTGTTACAGTTTCAAAAAACTAATGACTAATAACTAATAACTAAAAACTATTTAGTAACTTTGCACTCGATTTTCAGAAACACAATAAAAACACTCAACAATAATGGATAAGAAAGTAAGGGTAAGATTTGCCCCATCACCCACAGGACCGCTTCACATTGGCGGTGTGAGAACTGCACTCTATAACTATCTATATGCCCGTCAGAACGACGGCGTGATGATTCTTCGCATCGAGGACACCGACAGCACACGCTTTGTGCCCGGTGCCGAAGACTATATCAACGAGGCCCTGCAATGGCTCGGTATCGGCATTGACGAGGGAGTGCGCGAGGGCGGCAACTATGGACCTTACAAACAGAGCGAACGCCGCGACATCTACCGCAAGTACGTTAAGCAACTGCTCGACGATGGCAGAGCCTATATTGCCTTCGACACCCCCGAGGAGCTTGACGCCAAGCGCAAAGAAATCGCCAACTTCCAATACGATGCCAAGACTCGTGGCATGATGCGCAACTCGCTAACTCTCCCTAAAGAGGAAGTTGACCGCCTCATCGCAGCTGGTGAGAAGTATGTGGTTCGCATCCTCATTGAGCCTAACCGTGAGGTTAAGGTCAACGACCTTATTCGTGGTGAAGTAACTGTAAACAGTTCGGTAGTTGATGACAAAGTGCTCTACAAGAGTGCCGATGACCTGCCCACCTATCACCTTGCAAATATCGTCGACGACCACCTGATGGAGGTGTCGCACGTGATTCGTGGCGAGGAGTGGCTGCCAAGCGCACCGCTCCATGTACTACTTTACGAAGCTTTGGGATGGAAAGACTCTATGCCACAGTTTGTGCACTTGCCATTGCTGCTCAAGCCCGACGGTAAAGGCAAGCTCAGCAAGCGCGATGGCGACCGACTTGGTTTCCCTGTATTTCCCCTCGAGTGGCACGACCCCGTGACTGGCGACATAAGCAGCGGATACCGCGAGCGCGGCTATCTGCCTCAGGCTGTTGTAAACTTCCTCGCACTGCTGGGCTGGAATCCCGGCGATGACCGCGAGATATTCTCAATGGACGACCTCATCAAGGAGTTCTCGTTTGAGCATTGCTCGAAGAAGGGCGCGAAGTTTGACTTCGAGAAGGGCAAGTGGTTCAACCATGAGTATCTTATCAATATGGACGATGCCGAGCTTGCCGAGCTTTTCAAACCAGAACTTGCCAAGCATGGCATTGATGCGTCACAGTTCACCGACGAGTACATTACTCGCGCCGTGGGCATGATTAAGAGCCGCATCAGCTTCGTGGGCGACATTTGGGACAATGCCAAATTCTTCTTCCAGGCTCCCACCGAATACTCTCCCAAAGACATCAAAAAACGCTGGAAAGAGGACACCCCCGAGACTATGCGCCGTCTCATCGAGGTTATTAAGGGTATCGACGACATGACCAGCGCCAACGCCGAGGAAATCGTAATTGGGTGGATTAAGGACAACGAGTTGCACATGGGCAACGTGATGAACGCCTTCCGCCTTACCGTTGTGGGCGAGTGTAAAGGTCCACACATGTTCGACATTGCCGAGCTTATGGGCAAAGATGAAATCATCGCCCGTATTGAGCGTGGAATCGAGAACATCAAACCAATAGTTGAGTGATACATGCATAGAGGATTGCTTGCAATATTATTGACACTTGTGTCGGCACTTACACTAAGCTCACAAGAGCTGGAGTGGAGCGTCGACATGAATGCAGTTTTCAATAATCGTGAAGGTGGCGATGAGGAGACACCTGACCAAACGTTCATCTTCACACGCATCACTCCGCAGATTGGCGTGTCGATGGACAGTGCTCGTCACCGAATCATGGGTGGTGTCACTTGGTATCAGCCCATGAACGACCATCTCCATGGCTACAAAGTGCTGCCGTCGCTCTACTACATGTATAAAGACGATAAAAAAGGATATAAATTTGCTATTGGTGTCATCCCCGATGCCATCAAGATGCCAAAGTTCTTGCAGAGTGATTCTCTCAACTATGTCAACCCCAACATCAAGGGATTCATGATTGATGTGCACAAACCACACTTTTATTTTCTTTCTTGGCTCAATTGGAGACAACTTCGCACTAAAAACCACCGAGAAGCTTTTGACGTAACAGGACAAGTGTTTTGGCTCAAACACTTCAACGAGAACAACTCATTGAAAGCTGGTGGCCTGGTGCGATATAACCATCTTGCAAAAAGCTACGACTATTCAGATCCTACCCAAGGGGTCGTGGACAATTTCAACATTAATCCACAAGTAGAGTATAGCCACCAGTGGAACAACGGATATTTTGGTGCAACTGCTGGAATTTTAATTTCTTGCGACCATGACCGACATTTCCCTAAATGGCACAAACCAGTGGGCTTTCTGGGGAATTTAAAAGGCAACTGGAAATGGATTACAATCAATGAGGACATCTATGCTGGTGACCGACAAATGCCTTTATATGATAATTTTAGCACTCTGCTCTATCAGGGCGACCAGTTCTATCATAACAAATTCTACAGCCGCACCGATTTGATAGCAACCATTTTCAATAGGGATTATCTTAACCTTGAGGTGAAACTAACCTACCACGTCACCGAGAAAGTCACTGCCTTTTGGCAACAACTGGCTGTACGCTTCTATCTTGACAAGAACCTTTGGAAACAGTACCGCAACAAAAAGAAAGGTGGAGACTATTTGCCACTCCAACCACTATTCTGACCCAATGAACCATCTATATAATTTAGGAATATCATTTGCTGGGCTTGGCATGCGCATCGCTTCACCCTGGCACCATAAAGCAAAGCTCACAGTACAAGGCCAAGCTCGCACGATGGACTACCTACGTAGCACTCTCGCCCCCAATGGTGGTTACATCTGGATTCACACCGCCTCGCTTGGTGAATTTGAGCAAGGCAGGCCACTTATCGAGAAAATACGCGAGATCCATCCCGAAGCCAAGATTCTTCTCTCATTCTTCTCGCCCTCGGGATACGAGGTTCGCAAGGACTACGACAAGGTTGATGCCGTGTGCTACATGCCCATGGACACACCACGACACGTCAAAGATTTCCTCAATGTGGTGAAGCCCAAGATGGCAATCTTCGTAAAGTACGAGTTCTGGGGGAACTTCCTTAGTGAACTAAAGCATCGCAATGTGCCCACATATATTATTTCGTCAATTTTCCGTAAGAGCCAATCGTTCTTTAAACCCTGGGGTGGAATGTTTCGCAAGATGTTGCATTGCTTCACCCATCTCTATGTGCAAGATGAGGAATCTAAACATCTGCTTCACAGCATCGGTATCGACAACGTGACGGTGTGTGGCGACACTCGACTCGACCGAGTTCTGCAAATAAAGGCTCAAGCGAAAGATTTTCCTGCTATCGCTGCTATGACTGCAGGCGATAAGCCCACACTGGTCATGGGCAGCTCATGGCAACCGGACGAGGACATATTACTACCCTATTTCAACTCGCATCCCGAGATGAAACTCATTATCGCACCTCATGAGTTTGACGAGAACCGTCTTGCCTCAATGATGACGCACATCAAGCGCCCTGTTGCGCGCTACACCCAGCTCGAGAGCATCGACCCTGCATCGCTCGACTGCATGATTATCGACTGTTTTGGTATACTCTCATCGCTCTACCATTATGGCGACATCGCTTACGTAGGTGGAGGCTTTGGCTCTGGAATACACAACGTTCCAGAGGCTGCCGTCTATGGCATACCAGTGATTTTTGGTCCCCATCATGAGAAATTCCGCGAGGCGATGGAACTAAAAGAGTGTGGAGGCAGTTTCGCTATTAGCAATGCCGAACAATGCCATGCTATCCTTGACAAACTCCTCTCGGACCATAATGCCTTAAAGAAAGCCGGCATTGCTGCAAGCAACTACATCACCAACCACACTGGTGCCACCAACCGCATATACCACGACCTTTTCAGCTAAACGCTAATCATTTAGCGCTTTTTCTTTAGACGTCAGTCTATTCTCCTTCATTCTCGTAATATATTGTTGTAGAATGGCCTCCATTTGCCGTTGCATATATGGCAGCTGCGGGAACTGATCTTTCATGGCAATTTGGTTGTGCTTGAGCGAAAAATCCTTCTTAAACTCATAGATGCCTATTAGCTCGTTGTTTCTATACTGAATCATCAAGTCATCAAGATAGTACATCGACGTGCCGTTACGGTCGTTGAATACGTAGTTCACATATTGCTCGCTGTCGTCAAGAGCATCTTTCCCAAACGAGAAATACGGCTTTTGATAATTGAGCAAACCTAAAACAGTTGGCATAATGTCGGTCTGCTGAACTAAGTGTGTACTATCGCACTTTACTGGCAACTGACCACCTGGTGTGTAAAAGAAGATAGGAATCAAGAATCTTCCCATATCGTTGTTATAGTCGTCACGGTAAGCCACTCCACAATGATCGGCAGTGAAGACGAAGATGGTATTTTTAAACCATGGCTCGTTCTTTACTTTCTCAAAATACTGCTTTATAGCATAATCGGCATAGCTGATGGAACGGTGCATAGGGATTTCGCCACGAGTGAAGGCATCCTTGTACTTGTCGGGAATAGGGAATGGCTCATGGCTCGACGCGGTGAAGACGGTTAAAAAGAATGGTTTGACACCACTGGCATACTCCTTTGTCTTGCCAGCAAAATATTCCAGATACGGTTCATCAAAAATTGCCCAGGTGCCATCAAAGTCCTTGTCGCCATACTCATCCATGCCGTAATACTTCTCAAAACCAATTGAGTTGGCAAACGCCTTAAATCCCAACGTGGTGTTTGGTGCACCATGGAAAAAGGCTGTGGCATAGCCCTCGTCACGAAGCATCTGCGGCAGAGCCTGCAAATTATTATTGGAGTAAAGATAATAGCAGTATGGGTCGATATAACGCGGTATACCCCCAAAACTTGCCGGCATACAGTCAACAGAGCGAGCACCATTGGCAAAGCCATACTCAAAACAATAACTCTGGCTCAGTAACGAATCCAAGAAAGGTGTATAGCCCTGATATAGACCTTTGTCTTTTTCTCTATTGAAGAAGCCTGTATACTCCATCGAAAAACTCTCCATAAGGAAAACCACCACATTTAGCTTCCTCATCTCACCACCTTTAGGCTCCTTGTTCCTGACAGGACAGAAGATACCGTCAAGCTCTTCTTGCTTGAAGAACTGCGGCGTGGCGTAGCCTTTCTTGTGCATAGTAGTAATCATCGTGAAAGGCGTATTGAGAACTATAGCGGCCTCAAGAGGTTTCTTGCAGTAAATCTCGGCAGAGTCCTGTCTCAGTGGATGCATCTTCCAAGCCAGTCCTCCACGCAATCCAGCAAGGGTCAACACCAGCGCAAGTACAAATATGGCCGAATGTATAGGATAATACACTTTATTCTTAGGAAAATCGTCCTTTAAACGGTTTGTCTTTACAGGATTGTAGTAAAAGAACACTATTGCAGCAATCAAGGCAATGCCCGCTAACCACACTTTCCAATATCCGATAATACTGTTGAGGAAAATCTTACCCAAATTGCTCTCGCCACCAAACTCCGAGAAAATGGTCCATGTCGTGCGGCGACCGCCAAACTCAAAATACACAATATCGGCAGCATTTACAACAATTCCCAGTATATTGACAACCCAAAAGATGATTTTCACCAAGCGCTGATATTTGACGGTGTGGCGACACTTAAACGGCAAGAACTGCAAAATCACACAAAGCGCGTTAAGATAGCACAATGCACTAAGGTCAAAACGCATTCCGCCCCAAGACATGGTGAGCATGTCGCTCATCGTAACATCCTGAAAATGCTGGATGTTCATGTAATAAAACAACCAACGCATAATCATATAGATCACAACCATGATCGCAAAATTCACAACCATCACAACACCAGGCTGCTTCCTTATACTATCAAACGATATCTTCATGATTATTTTTTACTACCGATTTTTGAACTTGCAAAATTACTATTTTTTTAGAAGAACACGTTTCCTGCAACTAAAAAGTTGTGTTAAAGTCATTAAAAGTGCGTGTGTTTTCAGCTTTTATTACTAAATTTGTACCGCTATAAACATTATTGACAAGTTACTTGTCCGCCCAAATTACTTAAAAAACTAAATGACCAACAATAAGTTTATATTGCTTGCCGGGCCTTGCGTGATTGAAAGCGAGGAAAATGTGATGCTGCTCGCACATGCACTGAAGAGCATTGCCGAGAAGCACGACCTCGACTTCTATTTCAAGGCTTCATGGGACAAAGCGAACCGTACCAAAGCCACAAACTACCGCGGGCCAGGCCTAGAAGAAGGATTGCGCATCCTACAAAAGGCAAAGACCGAGCTGGGCGTGAAAATTGTCACCGACATTCACGAACCACTGCAGGCAGAACCAGTGGCAGAGGTAGCCGACATACTACAAATACCGGCCTTCCTATGCCGACAGACCGACTTGCTGCACGCCGCAGCAAGGACTGGCAAACTAGTGAACATCAAAAAAGGACAGTTCTCAAGTCCTGAGGAAATGAACAACGTCGTGAGCAAGATGGAACACTTTGGCTGCCGTAACTTCATGCTCTGCGAACGCGGAAACTGCTTTGGCTACAACAACTTAGTGGTCGATATGACTGGACTTGTTAGACTCGCACGTCTTGGTTACCCTGTGCTCTTTGACGCAACACACAGCGTGCAGATAAGCGGCGGTGGATTCAATTACAGCAACAGCGGCAAGAGCGAGTTTGTGCCTTATCTTGCCAAGGCGGCAGTGGCAACAGGCGTGCTCTCAGGCCTGTTTATGGAAGTTCACAACGACCCACCCAGCGCATTATGCGACGGTAGTTGTATGCTAAGGCTCGACGAGTTGGATTCCTTATTGAACCAGCTGATGTGCATCAGAGCAATAACAACCGAATAACATGCTTTTACTCAAAAGAATAGTACATAACACCATCTGGGGCGGTCCCAAAATAAGCCGACTGGCAGGTGTAGAAGGCGACCAAATTGGTCACCTCTACTCGCTCTACTGCCGTGAGGGCATCTCTAATGAGATTCTCAACGGTGAGTGGAAGGGACGATGCCTAAATGATGTTTTCCCGCTTTTCAAAGAAGCGATGGGCATGGCTCAGTATGAATATTTCCCACTAACTCTTGCACTGACCGAGGCTAATGAAAACCTGAGCATTCAGGTGCATCCCAACGACGAGGCAGCAAGCCGCCTGGAGAATCGGGTTCGTGGAAAGCGCGAGTCGTGGTTCTTTATCGATGCCCCTATTTCGGGCACCATAATCAACGGATGCACTTGCCGTGACAAGGCTCAAGAGTCACAGATGATAACACAGGGACAATTCATGGCGATGGCCGACACTCTGCCAGTCAAGCAAGGCGATTATGTGTTTGTGGAGCCTGGCACCCTTCATGCCATCACGGCTGGCAGCCTCGTCTTTGAGATAGAGGAAGGCAGCGACTTCACATACAGGTTCTACGACTACGACCGCACCGATACTCAGGGCAATCGCCGCGAACTCCACATCGAGAAAGCCACCAGCGCTCTCAACATGGACTTAAAATCAACTGTCAAGAGATATAACAACCAAGAAATCAAAGAGAAAACTTATAGCACAAAGCTGATAGAAAACATTGACAATTACACCAATGAAAGTGGCATGCTCGAATGCTTCACCTTTATAAAAGGCTCTCTGAGTTGCGAAGGCATGACTGTGCCACCAGGCTCCACCATCTTGCTGTGGCCCGGCGAATTACTCTCAACCAGCGATGTAGACCTCGCGTTCCTCTCCCGCCTAATCACAATTAACTAAATCACTTTCCACCTCATAATCTCCTGCTTTAAACTATGATTTACTCACCATCATTAATGTGCGCAAATTTTGACAACCTCAAGGCCGAAACGTTCGCCCTGGAGGCTGCGGGCGCATCACGTCTACATCTCGATGTGATGGACGGACGATATGTCCCAAACTTCGCAATGGGGCTTGGTGACGTGAAGTCGGTCTGTCGCAACACGTCACTTGTGACTGAGCTACATATGATGATCATGGAGCCGAGTCGATATATTAAGATGTATGCCGATGCTGGAGTCGATATCATCTATTTCCACCCCGATAGCGACAGCCATCCCATGCAGGTGATTCAGAAAATCAGAAAAGAGGGACGCAAACCAGGCATCGTCATCAATCCTGAGACCACCATTGAGAGCTTGACGGAATTTTATGACCTAGTCGACAACGTGCTGCTGATGGGTGTCAAACCCGGAAATGCTGGGCACATCTACCTGCCATACGTGGAAGAGAAGATTGGCCAACTGCTTGAGCTAAAAGATAAATACAACCTTGAAATCATCATGGACGGAGCTTGCACCATCGAACGTATGAAACGATGGGGAAAGCAAGGAGTTGACGGCTTCGTATTGGGCACTTCGTCACTCTTCGGGCATCTTGGTTCATACAAAGATATCATAAGTCATATTAAACGTGAATGTGGAGAATAAAACCATGAATATCAAACTACTAGTAATGGATGTTGACGGCACACTAACCGACGGCAAGATTAATATGGGGCCCAACGGTGAGTTGTTTAAGGCTTTTGACATTAAGGACGGATATGCCATTAACGAGATGCTGCCAGCGCACGGAATCATGCCAGCGATAATCACTGGTAGAACATCAGGCATCGTTGAGAACCGAGCTCGCGAGCTACACATTACCGAGCTACATCAAGGCAAGCATGACAAACTCGACACCCTTAAAGCCCTCATGAAAAAATATGACTGTACACGCAACAACGTCGCTTACATTGGCGACGACATCCTCGACATCGTCTGCATGAAAGAATGTGCCTTTGTGGGATGCCCAGCCGACGCATGCGACCAAGTAAAAGAGATCTCTAACTACATTTGCACAAAAAACGGCGGCAAAGGCGCCGTTCGCGAGTTTATAGAATTTATCATCGCAAATCAAGAGAGTGGAGCGTGAAGAGCCTTGGATTTCACCCAAATCGGCCCATGACAATTATTTCTTTTGCGTAATTTGCGTAATTCTTGCGTAATTTGTGTGAGAATAATAAAAAATCTTCAAAACCTTTTGTCATATAGGAAATTTGTAGTATCTTTGCACCGCTTTTCGCAATCTCTGGCAAGAAGTTTAGAGTGGCTTGTGAATATTGCGTAGAGTTATTTGAACAAAACTTAAAGAAATTTCTTTTACAATGGACTTAATTAAAGTTGCAGAACAAGCGTTCGACACTGGCAAAGAGTTGCCCGAGTTCCTTCCTGGCGACACTATCACCGTTGCTTATCGCATCAGGGAAAAAGGTACCAAAGGTGACATCAAAGAGCGTATTCAGAACTATCGCGGCGTTGTAATCAAAATCAACGGCGAAGGTAAGAAAAAACGCTTCACAGTGCGCAAAATCAGCGACAACATTGGCGTAGAGCGTATCTTCCCAATGGAATCACCCTTCATCGACAGCATCACCATCAACAAGTATGGTCGCGTACGTCGTGCTAAGCTTTACTATCTGCGTGGTCTCACCGGTAAGAAGGCTCGCATCAAAGAGCGTCGTATCGTCAAGAAGGATGCCGCTAAGTAAGCAATCTTTCTTAGAAAAGAAAACAGAAAACCGTAGTTGTCGAGAAGACAAACTACGGTTTTCTTTTATCTTCTAACGCAACTCAATTATTTTATATAGTGTGCCACTATAAACCAAACGCAGCCCATCACCCTACTTCGTCATTCATCATTCATCATTCCATCTATATCGAATTATAAAGCAAAAAATTAGGTCACATTAATTATTTTTTTATACCTTTGTACACTTAATTGAAAATCTACAATGGCGAGACATATGAAACATTCTTATTTTAAACAAGTTATACTCACTGTAGTGCTTGCTTTTGCTTGTGCCCCAGCACTTTTTGCTCAAGTAAACATCAACGCACCTACAGGACTCAATCCTGGCACACAAAACGAGCCCGAGAAAAAAGTGGAGACTCCCACTACTACCCCATCAACCACAACCACCGAGAACAATGAGGGCGTAAAAAGTGAGCAAACCACAACAAACCAAAGCTCATCGACAAATAGTGGTCCAAGTGCTTCTACAACCAACAGGCCTGCCGGTAACAGGCCACAACAGTCCAACACTCAGCAAAGACCAAGAACAAACAACAACACCGCAGTTAACGCACCTGTGACAACTAAGAAGCCTTGGGTTGACAGCAAAAAGCCCGAGTCGCTAAACCGTGACTTCAGTACTGGCAAAAACAGCTCCAATCTCCAGTCAAGACAAGAAGTGGAAATGAGAAGCTATGGATACCGCATACTTGTTTACAACACCAACAAGTCTAAAAACGCCAAAGCCAACGCACAAAAAAGAGCACGCGACATTGCTCTGAAATTCCCACAATACCAATTCTACTTCAACTATAAAGCACCAACTTGGAGACTCAGGCTAGGAGACTTTGCCGATGAAGAAGCTGCACATCGAGCCCTCAAACAGATGAAACAGGCCTTCCCAATGTATGCCAAAGAAATGACAATCATACACGATCACATAAATGTGTGGAAATAATGAGCAATAACAAAAAACCACAATACGACAACGAACAAGTCGAGAAACTCGCTTCTCACTTGAAAGCCATAATAGAACTGCTCGGGGAAGATCCCAACCGCGAAGGGCTCCTCAAAACGCCACAAAGAGCAGCTAAAGCCCTTATTGACAACACCAGCGGATACGGCAGTGATGGCGGGCAGCTGATACGCCAAGCTCTATTCTCGCATAACAGCCATCAGATGGTGATTGTCAAGGATATCGAGTTCTACTCACTGTGCGAGCATCATATTTTGCCTTTCTTTGGCACAGTGTCAATCGGATATATACCTGATGGCGAGATTGTAGGTCTCAGCAAATTGGCACGCGTAGTAGAGACTCATGCCCGTCGCTTGCAGGTTCAAGAACGTCTCACTTCCGATATCTGCAAGGTCGTCAGCGAGAACATCAAGAACAAGGGCGTTATCGTCGCTTGTGAGGCAGCCCACATGTGCATGAAAATGCGAGGGATAGAAAAACAAGAGACCACAACAGTAACAATCGAATATTGTGGTGATTTTGAGTCAGTTGAATTGCAGCAACAATTCTTTACCCTCTGCAAACTTAAAAATAATTGATAAAAACCTCAAAAAAAAACTCCAAAAATTTTGCTGGTTCAAAAAAAAGCACTAGCTTTGTACCCGCAATCAAGAATTGAGGTTGCTTTTTGATGCGACAGTAGCTCAGTTGGTAGAGCGCGACCTTGCCAAGGTCGAGGTCGCGGGTCCGAGTCCCGTCTGTCGCTCAAATAAATACTTGTCCAGGTGGCGGAATTGGTAGACGCGCTACTTTGAGGGGGTAGTGCCCAATTGGGCGTGTGAGTTCGACTCTCATCTTGGACACCTGAAGGAGGAGATAATTGATTGATATTCAATCTTTTATCTCCTCTTCATTTTTACCAATGTACGTCAAATTGCACAAATAATTTTTTCTTATTCCACACCTAAAGTGCTGAAATTGAACTTTTTGCCCTATTTTTAACAAATCGCACGTAAATGTTAATTTTCGCCTTTTTTTTCTTTAAAATAAAATTGCACATATTTATAACATTAGATATCAACACATTACAAAAGGTTCAGTTCTCTCAGGCCAAAAAGCAGTGTGTCCACATCTCATTTTATTTATTTTCCTAACATACAATAACATAACTACTGTGCACCATGCCAAATAAATGTGCAATTCTGGTGTGTTTTCAGCCGCACAAGTAACTTTATCTAAGAAATAATCAACTAAATAATGATATTAATAGCATTTTTGATTAACAATTATCCTTTATTTCTTATTCAAAACCATCGCACGAATAATTGACGAGAAATCCCTTTTTTTATTTTTGTGTCGGTTGAATCGAAAAATATACTCGTCAAGATAACCTTGTAGATGATTATAATCTATATGCCTACGTTCGTCTTGCAGCCATTTTTTGAACAGATTGAAATGAGCATCAAGCATATTATGTCTGTCTACATAATGAAAATACGGGAATTCCTTATGTGGTATTCTTATTCTTCCCATTTCTTTCATTGCAATATATGCATCTTTATCAACATAACGATTTATGAAATCACGAACATATTGCGCTTTGCCATCATTTATAACACAACCAAAAGCCCTATTCACTTTAGCACCTATTATCTCAATAGCAAATATAATGCGTTGCTTTGGTTTTACTCTTCTATAAAAGTAGGACTCACTCATCTCATTATATATATTATATACTCCTACTCCAACAGCAGTACCCAGTCGTTTTTGTCGCAGGGCACCAATTGCACGTTGAACTTTATATTTAACGTGAGTTCGACGAAAATAATTAAAAGAGTGTGAGCTGGTTATCAAATTCTCGTTCTAATTGTAGCATTGGTTTCTTAGGAAAAAAGCAGTATG
>CAJOFH010000044.1 GCA_905233845.1 uncultured Muribaculaceae bacterium
CGCTATGGAAGTTATTTCCGACTTCCAACAGCACATTATCATATATGTTTTTAATTCAACAAAGAATTATTTATTGCACTTCGTTTGTGAATTTAGGGAGGAGAGAGGGAAGAGAGCCATTCACGATTACAATCGCGAACCCCCAAAAAAAATGCACCCGCGAGTGCGGATGCATTTTTTTTAAGTTCAAGGAACAAGTCGTTTATCGAATGATAACTTTCTTGTTGCCGTTGATGTAGATGCCAGGAGTAACTGGTTTGCCATTGAGCTTCTGGCCGTTGAGGTTGTACCAGTCGTTGCTGTTCTCGTCGGCAGTGATGCTGTCGATACCAGTAACCTTCTCAACTGTCATCACGAGAGGCTCATTGAGACCCTTACCGGCCTCCTTAACAGTGATTGTGTATTGTCCAGCTTCTTCGATGCGGAAGTTAGCGCCATCCATGAGTGTGATATCAACGCCCAAGAGGCCGTTGTTGATCAGGAAGTAGCCAACTTGGTTAGCATCTTCGCCACCGAACCACTGCCATCCACCTTCGATAGGAGTGATGAGCTTGAACTCGTCGTTTGCCTGGAGGTCAACAGTACCTACATAGTAGCCTTGTTCGTTCTCATTGAGCTGGATGCGGCCGCCATCCTCAGTCTGGTTCCATCCGTTGAATGTACCAACAACATAGAGGTCGGTGATGCCCTCTTCGGCAAGAGTAGTGAAGAATACGCTGTTAGTCCAGTTGGTAGTGCCCTTTGCACCTTCCTCATAGACGCCTTGTACTTGCAGCTCATAAGCAGTCTCAGGAGCGAGACCCTCGATGGTGTAAGGTACTTCAACGTTCTCAACAGTAATCCACTCGCCAGCAGGTTGATCGGGCTCGTCGCCTTCCATGTAGAAGTTGGTTACATTGAGGATGTACATGTCGGTGATGTTGAAGTGACGGATTGCAACGTAACCCATCTCACCAGCATAAGGACCAAGGTCGAATACATAGTTGGTCTGTTCGCCAGTTGCAATGATCTCCTCACTGATTGGAGAGAAGTCTTCAACATTAGTGCCAGTAGTGCTTACATAAACCTGGAAGTGCTCACCAGCATAGCTAGGATCTTGTCCCCAAGCATCGAACGATACCTCAGAACCAAGTTTCACTTGTGGAGTGATTGCCCAGTTGTCTGGAGTAAGAGCACCTACATAGTTGATGTAGCTGTTAGAAGAGAAGGTAGTTTGAGTAGAACCATCATCAAGAGTGAGGTTCCATACATACCAGTTCTGACCGTCGCCATCGGCGTCGATAAGAGTCCAGCCATCAGGACAAGCACCAGTCTCATAGCCAGTGAAGTCTTCAGTTACACCGTTCTTGATAGCAGCAGTGCGGTAGCGGATGTTGTACTTCTCTTGCGAGCCAACTACGTTGACATCGGCAGTAGTAGCAGTGATGTTGTCAACAGTTACCTCGTTTGGCATAGCGTCAACAGGCATAGTAGTGAAGTTAACAAGGTCGGTCCACTGTGAGTTGCCGTCCTCGTATACACCCTGTACTTGGCACTCATAAGTAGTGCTTGGAGTGAGACCTTCCATAGTAACTGGGCTGGTAGTGCCCTCTACGTTGATCCACTCAGCTCCGGTTGCCTCAGAAACAATCTTGAATGCGTCAATCATGAGGATATAACCAGTAGTGCCATTTGGCTGGTGACGGATGGCTACATAGCCCTTCTGTCCCTCAAATGCGCTCAGGTCATACTCAAACTTCTGCCATGTGTTGAGAGCACCAGGAGTGGTCTCAGTTGAAAGCTCGGTGAAGTCGGCTGGGTTATTACCAGTTGTAGAAACCATCACACTGAAGCTCTCGGCATAGTCAGCACCGAGGTCGGCAGCCGAAACCTCAAGAGTTCCAGCAAGGTCAACCTTACCACTGATAATCCAGTTGTCACCAGTTACGTAAGAACCGTCGGCAATTGTGCGAGACTCAGAAACGATGCAGTAGTCGCCTTCGGCAGCGGTAAGTGGAGTGCCACCCATGTTCCAGTCAGTAATCTTAAGAACTTGCCATGCGTTGCCATCACCATCGTTGTCATTGATGTTGACACTGCCAGGAAGCCATCCATCGGGCATTTCCTCGCCGGCAAACTCGAAGCTCTCGTCAAGACCAGTCTTCTCACGATAGCGGAAGTTGTAGGTTGGTGCTTGACCATCCCAGCTTGCAACAGCGCTGTTCTTAGTGATGTCGGTAACTACAAGGTTCTCAGGAATAGCGAAGCGCAATGGAGTGTCGAAGGTAACAACCTTAGTCCAGTTACTTACATTATCTTCGCCGCAATTGCTGCGAACGTAAACGCTATAGTGAGAGTTCTCCTCAAGGTCGGTCAGGGTTACGAATGGATCGTTAACCTGAATAGGAATCATGTCGATGGCCTCAGGAGCGAAGTCGCCCTTGCCATAGATTACCTCGAAGAGGTCTTGCTCCTCATTGCCAGGAACCCAGCTTACAGTAGCACTGTTGTAAGTGATGTTCTCAACAACTACGCCACTTGGACGTGGGCAAGTAACTTGGTTGATGTGGAAGGTAGTAAGTACACCAGGAGTTGGAACTGGGCCGCTTGAGCCAGTGCCTTGGAATGAGTAAATCTCATCTCCATCGGGAGCAGTCAGAGTGAAGCCAGTCTCATAAGCGTAGCTACCAGCTACCCATACCAGGTCATAGTCAACACCGTAGCACAGACTAACAACGCCCTCGGCATAGTTGTCATTTGGAGTGCCGTTAACACCGCCTTGGATGAAGAGGTCGGCAACCATTACGTTAGTGCCATGGAGGAAGATCTGCAGGTGGTTGTTGTTCCAACCATCGCCGTAGCTGTCGGTGAGCACGTACTCAATCTCGCCCATGTCGTTTGCCTCGCAAGCCAGAGTAGCGAAGCTGGTGGTTACCCAACCACTCACGCCATCGGCATAGATAGCCTTAACGCGAAGGTCATACTGAACGCCATTCTCGAGAGCATCGAGTGTGATGGTCTTCTCGCTAACAGTACCAGCATCTGTCCACTCCTCATCGGCAGTCTTCTTGTACTCTACGCCCCAAGAGGTCTCGTTGCTACCAGCCTCCCAAGTTGCAACAGCACTGTTAGTGGTAATGTCGCCAACTTGTAAGTTCTTGGGCTTGTAGTAAACTACACCACTGCTAGGAACATACTCGAAAGTAGTCTTGGGCAAGAAGTCGCGAACGTTCGTGGTGACAGATTCGATGTCACTGTAGCTGTAGCCCTGGAGAGCAGCTCCAGTAGCGGCAGTTCCAGCGAAGGTAGCACTCTTGTAAGTGCCCTTCTCGGTGTTGTGAACAGCGATGAGCAGGTTTCCACCTTCGTAGGTGAAGTCGTTGGCAAACTCCAGCTCAATTGTTTCGCCTGTACCATCGAGTGGGCCTTCCCAAACAAGGGTTGCCCCCGTTAGGTCGGCATAGGCTGCAGGAGTTGTTTCTGGAACTTCCATAAGATAAACCTGGTAGTTTCCACCCCAAGCTGCCTCAGCAGGAGCAGTCAAGTACCAAGTCATCTTGGTGAGAGTAGCGCCTTCCATCTCGCTCAAGTCGTCAGCAGGCATGATGTACTCTGCCTTGCAGAAGGCGTCGGCATAGAAACCGTAAACGGGAACGTAAGTACTTGTTGCGTCACCGTCATACACTGTCAAGGTCTCTTGTGCAAAAGCAGGAATAGCTGCAATAGCACACAAAACCAAAGAGTAAATGAATTTTTTCATAAAAAAAAACGGTTTTGGTTAATAATATAGAAAATAAACACTCTAATTTGCTTTGTTAAAAAGTAATCTGTCACATTTTCAAGATGTTGCCACAAAGGTAGCAATTTTAAATTAAAAAACAAAATTTTATCACAATTTATTTAAAAAAATCTTTAAATGTAGTGTTTTTGTAGTGTTTGATTTGGGGGTGTTAGATGTTTTATATGCTATGAATTTCCAAGATGTTATGGGTTTTCAAGGCGTTGAGTGTTTAGGAAATGTAGAGTGAAAGGAGCTCTTCTTTGATGACATCTGGGAGTTGGATACCGCGTTTTTTTATGGAGCGCTCCCAGGGCATGAGCTCGTCGTGGTGGAGAGTGTAGAGCACGTCGCGCCACTGCTCGAGCTCGTCGTTGCTGTATTCGTTGGCGTTGCGCCCCTTGAAAGCGTCGAGTTCCTCGTCGTCGTAGTATTGAGCTGGATCGTTGAAATGCTTGAGCATCATTTCGCTGGGACACACGTCATGAGTGCCGCAGCACTCGTCGTTGCAGTCTTCTTGTTCGGCGGTTTGTGGCATTTCATCACCTGTTTCGCTTGGTTTATTGGTGAGACGGTCGTGAATGTAGAGAATAACCCC
The DNA here is from genome assembly GCA_905233845.1 of uncultured Muribaculaceae bacterium. Taxonomy (GTDB): domain Bacteria; phylum Bacteroidota; class Bacteroidia; order Bacteroidales; family Muribaculaceae; genus Sodaliphilus. Next base: position 4,356 of record CAJOFH010000044.1, read on the forward strand.
TATCACCACCATGGCTATAAATATATAAAGTGCTGGAATCATGTTTTTAAATTATTAAGTGTCAAGTGTCTAGTTAAACTAGATGGTCTAGAAATTCTAGTCTAGTCATTGTGGTGAGAATTATGCATTTTAAAAAGATTGTGCATTGTGCATTATGAATTATGCATTTTAAAAAGATTGTGCATTGTGAATTATGCATTGAAAAAAGATTGTGCATTGTGCATTATGAATTATGCATTGATTAATTGTTGCCACCAATTGGGGTAGGATTTGGTGACAACCTCAGCATTTTTTATCACTATCTTGTGGCGTGTGGAGGCAAGCGACAGGGCCATTGCTATGCGGTGGTCGTTGTGTGGGTCGATTATTACCTCGCCCACAGGCGTGGCGTGGTTGCCGTTGTAATTCAAGCTGTTGGTGCCAATCTCTATTGTGTAGCCCAACTTTGCGAGCTCTATCCTCATAGCTTCGAGCCGGTCACTCTCCTTGATGCGCAGCGTTGCCACGCCCGTGAGTGTGAATGGCACTCGTAGCAGACACAGTGTCACGGCGAGGGTGGGCACCAGGTCGGGGGTGTTGCTCATGTCCCGCTCGTAATGTTGTGGAAACTTAATGGATTTTGAGGAGAGTATCACATGATTATTATCGGAAAAATCAATAGTCACCCCAAGTGGCTCCATCATATCGGCTATCGCACGGTCGCCTTGGAGGCTGTTCTCGCTCAATGGTGATAATGATATTTTTGACTCAGGTAGCAGGGTTTTCAAGGCAAACCAATAGCTTGCCGCGCTCCAGTCGCCCTCGATGGTGATGGGGGCGGTAGTGTATTGACCTTTAGGGACCATTATTTGATGTTCATGTTCTGTCATGCTCTCCACTGCTTTGACGCCGTAGTGGCACATGAGGGCGAGAGTCATGTCGATGTAGGGTCGTGACACGATATTGCCCTTGAGCGTGAGCGTGAAGCCACCAATTACAGGTGCAATCATCAGCAGTGCCGAGATGAACTGGCTGCTCACGTCGCCTCGCATCGTGAGGTTGCGACCATGCAGCTTGCGACCGTCTATTTTTAGTGGAGGGAAGCCTTCTATGCCCAGATATTTGATGTTGGCACCCATCTGTCTTAGGGCATCGACAAGAGGCCCGATGGGTCGTTGTCGCATGCGTTCATTGCCGTCGAGAGTCACCGTGCGTCCATCTTGGCATGCAAAATAGGCAGTGAGGAATCGCATTGCCGTGCCAGCGCCCTCAACGTTGATGTGGGTGGTGTGGCTTTGTAGTGCTGTTGCCATCATCTTGCTGTCGTCGCATTGCATCATGTTGATTGAGGGTATATCGTTGTGGGTCAGAGCATTGATTATCAAAGTTCTGGCGGAGATGCTTTTGGAAACAGGCAATTTCACGTTCCAATCAATAGCACTTGTTATTTCCACATGAATATCCATAATGAGAGTGCAAATATAGGAAAAAGTTGTGAAAAAAGAGAAATTCAGATTCGTGTAAAATTGCATATAGTTGGTGAATGTAATTGTTTTATGTTGAATAGCATAAAAATAATGATGAAAAGGGTTTTTTAATAAGTGAAAAATAAATTTTTAGATAAAAAACTTCATTATTTTTGCATAATTAAAAGAATTATACTACTTTTGTCGAGTTAAAATCAGAAATGATTTTATTTATTAACCATATTTATTAACCAACTTAATTCAATTTTTTATGAAAAAAGTTACCTTAATGTTGTTGGTGGCATTGATTCTGCCATTGACCATGAACGCTGAAACAAAGACTTATGTTCAGCAAAACAAGAAAGCTAAGGTTGTTCAAACAACTAGCGGCGTTTCTGCTCTTCAAGCAGCAAAGACAGTTAAGTTTGTAACTGCTACTAAGGCCGACGTTCCCGAAGGCTATGCAAGCGTTACTCTTACTGCTGAAGACGTTTGGGGTGATGGCTCTGGCTATCAGATGCTTCTCGACGAGGACGCTACCGCTTATGGCAGCATCATTCCCGAGACTGGTGGTCTCACCGCTAGTGGCGATGCTGATGCTTCGATTTATGACGAGTTTGAGTACAAGATTCCTGAGAATGCCGATGGCTCTCTTTCTACTTCAAACATCGTTATGGCCTCCAGCGTTACCATCCTCATTCCAGCTGGTACTTACGACTGGTGTATCACCAACCCAACTCCAGGCGACCGTGTTTGGATTGCTTCTGCCAACGGCTCTATTCCTGGACGTTACGACGACTTCGAGTTCCTCCCAGGCGTAGGCTATGAGTTCCAAGTTACTTTCGGTGGTTATAACGACCAAGTTGACCTGGTTATCGACGACCCAACAGCACCTCAAATGCCTACCGACCTTACTGCCGATGCAGTTTCGGTTGATGGAACTACCGCTACTATCGCTTGGGTTCCCGGCGAGAACAACGCTACTTGGAACCTCCGTTGGCGTCCTTGGACTGATCCCGCTTTGCAGAACCGCTTCTGGGATCTCCCACTTGAGGGCTATGAGGAGCAGATTGCAGACTGGATGGTTTATGACGCTGATGGCGACGGCAACGGCTGGGGTCTTGCTTACAATCCAGATGATGACACCGACCTCTGCTTCACCTCTGCAAGCTATGATGGTGGCGCTCTCAGCCCCGACAACTGGCTGTTCACTCCCGAGGTACCACTGGGTGGAACTCTGAAGTTCGACACTTGGAACTACTCTGGTTCTTATGTTGACAAGATCATGGTTTACGTATGCGACAATCCTAACTGGGAGAGCGTAGACGAGTTCGTTGCTGTTTCTGACTTCATCACTCCTGGCACCACTGCCGAGTCTGTCGAGATTGACTTGAGCGACTATGAGGGCATGGGCGTTATCGCATTCCGTCACTATGACTGCGTAGACAAGTGGAGAATCTATCTTGACAACATCGCAGTTGAGATTCCTGGCGCACAAGAGCCAGCTGAGTGGACTGTTGTTGAAAACGCTGGTGCTAAGGACGGTGAGTGCTCTTATCTGCTCGAAGGCCTGATGCCAGAAACTAAGTATGAGGCACAAGTTCAGGGTGTTGGCGCTGATGGCCGCACTACCGACTGGACCGAGAGCGTAGAGTTCACTACTGAGCTTGGTGAGGAGCCTGTAGAGGAAGGCTTCTACCTGGTTGGTACATTCAACGACTGGAACCAGACCGCTGAGGGTGGCCGCATCGAGTTCGTTGAGGACAAGGCTGAGAATGTAGAGTTCGCAGCAGGCGCTGAGTTCAAGGTTATCACTTTCGACGAGAACGGCACTGTATGGTTTGGTGGTCAAGACGACAACAACGTTGGCTACTTCCTGCTCAACAATGACCTCATGGGCGTTAACATCATGACTGTTCAAGGTGACAATGGTGCAAACTTCCGCATTGAGGAGGCTGGCAAGTACAACATTGAGCTCGCAGTTATTAGAGACTTCAATGGTGGAGTTGTTATGACTGTTACCAAGGCTGCTCCCGATGCAATCAACACTGTTGGTGTTGACAGCAAGGACAACGCTTACTACAACCTGCTCGGTGTTAAGTTCAACAGCATGCCAACTACTCCTGGCATCTACATCCACAACGGCAAGAAGGTTATCATCAAATAATCTTCCTTAAGGTTGAAATAAAAAATGCACTCGCGCCTGCGGGTGCATTTTTTTCATAGTTCATAATTCACAGTTCATGGTTTATATTGGTGTTTTTATATAAAATAAGGTAATTACTTGTTGGGTTTTAAAAATATAAGTATATTTGCAGATTATTATGTGACAATAAACCAATTATCTATTAATTTAAACCCCCAAAAGCATTATGAAGAAGACACTTACTCTTTTGCTTGCTGCTGTTGCCGCTTTCTCGATGACCGCAGCTAATTTCTTCACTATTGATGAGGCTCAGATGGGCAACCCAGTGAAGATGGAAAACGTGAAAAAAGCTCCTGTAGGAATGCAGGAAATTATGATGGAGAAATTTGCAGCCAAGCTCAAAGCAACTCCTAACTTCCCTGTTACCAATGCTCCCGACGACCTCGTGGGCGGTTATGACTGGGCTTATCGCCAGTACACTGGTGGTTTAACCACTCAGCCCGACACCTTGTCGGCCGATCAGTACGACCAGGAGGACAATGTTGACCTCGTGGGTATGAACAAGATTTCGGACACCCAAATCAGGCTCACCGGCTTTATGCCAATGCCTGTTACTGCCACAATGGGCACGACTGGTAACTACACCACCTTCACCGTAGATGAGGGTCAAACCGTTTACACACATAGCACTTACGGTGCCTGCACTGTTAAGGGTGTTTGGTATTATGAAGGTGATGACACCTACAGTGCTGGTTGGTATTATGGTGACATTATGGGCTATATCCTCGACCAAGGCATCCTCATGGATCCAGATGTCAACTTCTACATTGTTATCCAAAGCGGCACCTATGCCAATTACCGCTTAGGCTGGATTTATGCTCCTGGAAGCGTTATGATTCCTGATGAGGATTTCAACGGCATGATGAGCTTTAACTACAACTCTGCCACTTGGGACTGGCCCGTTGTCGTTAGCGAGGACAATTCCACCTACGTTGTTTCAGTTGACAACTTCGCTGGCATTGGAACCGCTCCAGCAACCTTCAATCTTGAGGAGGGCAATACTTGGACTGCTGACCCAACCGTATTCTATGTTAGTGGCTCCAACAACTTTGCGCTCTATGGTTATGATGGAGAGGAAGATGAACTTATCGACCTCATTGGTACTGGAACTGAGAAGGTACTCACCTTCGGCTCCGACTGGACAGGTTGCGACAATCAGACAGGTTATTGGATTGGCCAACGCAGCAATACTACCATCACTCTGATTAGCGACGACGAGTTCGTTTATCCAACACCTCCCGAGCCAGTGATTACTATCAATCCAGGCTTTGGCACATTTGATGCAGCTCAAACTGTTTATGTAACCGTTGAGAACATGCCTGAGGGTGGCGCAATCAAGTATGAGTTGATTCCATCTAACGCCAAGGCATGGGAAGACTATGACGCAACTACCGGTATTGTAGTTGATGAGTCGGCAGCTCTCACCGTTGCTGTATTTGACGCAACAGGCAATAAGCTCGCTGAGATTAATGGCGAATTCACCATCAGCCCAGCAACTGGCATCGAGACTATTGAGACCAACAATGTTGACAATACTTGGTACAACATCGCTGGCCAGAAGTTCAATGGCAAGCCCAGTGTTCCCGGCATCTACATCAACAATGGTAAGAAGGTTATCATCAAATAATCCTTCATTAAGTTTGAAATAAAAAATGCACTCGCGTCCTGCGGGTGCATTTTTTTAGTTGTCAATTGCCAGTTATCAGTTTCTAGTTGTTCTAGAACTACTAGTATATCTAGAAAATCTAGTTGCTCTAGAAAAACTCCCCTCTTCCCTCTCAACTGAAAATCGTGTCGAGTGTTTCGAAAATTTCGTCTTCGTTCTCGTAAGGGTGAAGATTGAAATAGCTGTCGCCGGTGAGCATCGCCGAGAGTTGACACTTGTTACTATTATAAAATATGTGTACGGGAATGTCTCGGTGCTCGGCATAGGCGAGTTCGTATCCCACGCCCAGCGATGGGCATGTGCACTCGGCGATAAGGATGTCGCTCTCGCGCAGCCATGCCGTGTCCTGCTCGTAGATGCGAGCGTCGGCGTCGCGTCCTTGTTCCTCAAGGCACAGCTTGCTGCTTCCCACATGCTCGGTGAGCACGGCGTGTCCCATTAGTTTCATGTGCTCAATCATGCGTCGGTATAGGCTGGCATCCACCCTGCCGCCACGAATCGACCCTGCGAAATATATTTTCATAAAGTTGTCAGTTTTGAGGAGAGAGGGGAGAGGAATGAGACTCCAATTCCCGTTCTCTGATTTACGTTTTGTTGGTGATTGGTTGGCGGGAACGTTCACTAATGTCGCCGTTGCGGTAGGCTTCGAGCAGACGCTTGAGGTCGTTGATTTGATCCTCGAGCTCCTCACCTATGTCAGTGTCCTTTACCATCATGCGGTGGTTGGTCATCTCTACCATCTCATAGGTTGACTTGATGTCTTGTCCTTCCTCAACCGCCTTGGTAATGGAAGTGAACGGCTCATGCTGCACGAGCTGGAATCCGCGGCTATGATAAACGAGTGTGTATCCGGCAATACCGGTCTCGGGCTGATAGGCCTTGGAGAAACCACCGTCAATCACCATGAGTTTGCCGTGCGCCTTCACAGGGTTCTCGCCCTTGATGGTCTTAACTGGCACGTGTCCGTTGATGATGTGTCGGAACTGGCCTTTCACCTCAAACTCGTCGAGCAGCGAGTCAACCACTTGTTCGTTGTCACGCAGGGTGTAGTAGTGACCCTTCACTTCCTTGTGAGTGGCCTTGTCGACGATGAAGTATCGCTCGAAAGTCGCCATCTTGTCCTTGTCGAAGGCTGGTGAGTCCTTGCCACACCACAAGTACCACACGTAGTCATTGGCAAACTCGTAGTTCTCCTGATTGTCGCATCCGAAGTAGGCATCGCGAATCAAGGCTCCTACCTTCTTGAGGAGGTCCTTGCCGTGATATTTCACACCCTGGATGGTCACATCCTTGAGTGAGCCGTCCTCGTTGAGAGGTATTGAGGCATGATAGAGCAGGTTGCCGTTGATTATCTTGTAGACGCAGCCATAGCGGAACAGGCAACGCATGTGGGTGCGTAACCTGCCACTGCCAGTAAAGGAGTTGTGGAGCTTATCCACAATCTCTTGTTCCTCGGGGGTGAGGCGATAGGGGTCTTTGGGGTCTACGGTAGGCAGATTGCAGTCGGTCATCTCATATTCCACGCCGTCGATGGTGATGACCTTGCGCTCGTGGTCTATCTTGTCGAGTAGCAGGCGGTCCTGCATCTCAAACTCTGGACGGCGGTTGATGATTTGAGCCTCGAGTTTGAACTGGATGACGCTGATGGCCTTGTGCATCTTGGCGATGAGTGGCGCAAGTTTGTTGTTCTTGGCTTCGCCCTTAGGAATGAATTTCTCGCAAGGGTCATTGCCATACATATCCATGGCGAAAGTGGCAAGTGGCAGCATGTTGATGCCATAGCCGTCCTCAAGCACCGCTTGGTTGCCGTAGCGCATGGCGATGCGTATCACATTGGCGATACAGCTGTCGTTTCCGCTGGCGGCGCCCATCCACAGGATGTCGTGGTTGCCCCACTGGATGTCAAAGTTGTGGAAAGTGCACAGCACGTCCATAATCTTGTCGGGACTGGGACCGCGGTCAAACACGTCGCCCAAGATGTGCAGCTTGTCGATGGTGAGCTGCTGGATGAGGTAGCAAATGGTTATAATGAAATTGTCGGCACGGCCAGTGCTGATGATGGTCTGCACAACAACATCGACATAGGCCTGCTTGTTGCGCTCGCTGGCGTTCTCATGCAGCAGCTCTTGGATGATATAGGAGAAACTGCTGGGTAGCGCCTTGTTCACCTTTGAGCGGGTGTACTTCGACGAAACGTTGCGGCACACGCGCACGAGGCGGTTGATGGTGATGAAATACCAGTCGTCGAGGTCGGCGCGGTCGTTCATGCTGTTCTTCACCAACTCCAGCTTACGCTCGGGATAGTATATGAGCGTGCACAGGTCCTTCTTGTCGCGGTTGCTAAGGGTATCGTTGAAAATCTCGCCCACTTTGCGCTTGATGGTACCCGAGGCGTTGCGCAGCACATGCTGGAAAGCCTTGTACTCGCCATGCAGGTCAGCAAGGAAGTGCTCGGTACCCTTGGGCAAGTTTAGGATTGCCGAGAGGTTGATGATCTCGGTGCTCGCAGTTGCCACATCGGGGAAATTGTGTGATAGTAGTTTGAGAAATTTCAAGTCGGCTTCTTTCTGTTCTTTTTTTGTCATTGCCATAAGTGAAAATGATTTAGAAAGGTAATATAGTGTTAATTGTCAATCCATGGAAATTTTTTACAAATGTAGTCATTTTTGATAATATGGCAAGAAAAATCCACAAATTTGTTCATTATGAAAAAATCACAAAAACAAGATGGCCTGGTACAAGCGTGAGTTGGCCAGTATCATATTTTTCTTGCAAAAAGCTTCGACCGATTGGTGACCTTTGTTACTAATCGATCTTTTTTCATACACATGTTCATTGTATTATTTGTTTAACTGAAAAAAATGAGTAAATTTGTAGCATTATCTAATCATAACGAAATGAAAAGGCAGTCTGTTGGTTTCGCAAAGCAGTGAAAAAAGACAAGAAACTGGCAAATGAATACTACTACAAGTCGGCTTCAAATCCCAAGCCGAGAAAGAATTCGAAATAAAATAATATTGACAATATTTTATTAACCAAATAAATAGAGAAAAATGAAAGATTTGTTTTTCAAAAAGATGAGTGTGGCACTCAAGATATTGTGTGTCATAGCAATTATTGCCACTGCAGGCAGTGTTCAGGCTTCGGCTGCGAAGAAGACTAACAAGCGCAAAGCCAAAACCACCAAGGTGAAGAAAACGAGAAAGCGCCATCAAGTAGTACAGAAGGATTATCGTGTGGTAGCCGCAATGGATGAAGTTAGCGGTACCGGCGATATTATACTGGGGTCGCGTGGCACAGAAGATTTTGTGTCGGAAGAATTTGACGGTGATGAGGTTCTCAAATCGGCAGCCCATATGCCATCTTTTCCAGGGGGCGACGCTGGACTGATGGAATTCTTGATGAAAAACGTGCGCTACCCACAGGCAGCCGCCGACAATTACATAGAAGGCAGGGTGATTGTTCAATTTGTTGTTACTAAAACTGGAAAGGTGGGTGAAGTGAAAGTTGTTCGCTCAGTAGATCCCGACCTTGACCGCGAAGCGATGCGCGTGTGCAAAGCATTGCCAAAGTTCTCCCCTGGTCGCAATGCTAAGGGTAAGCCAGTAAACGTATGGTACACTCTGCCTATAACATTTAAATTAACGGGCTCTGATGTAGAGCAGTATATGGCCAAAGTCCAAGAACGTGCCAAGAGTGGTGATGCCCAGGCCCAATATGAGCTTGGACAGCGCTACTATTTTGGCATGGGAATTGAGCAGGATTCTGTCAATGCTGTGTTGTGGCTCAATGAGGCTGCCAAACAAGGGCATAAAGATGCAAAATCACTACTTGACATAATTATAAAGGATGCCAATGAGTAGTTGTTGAAAATATCTTTATTAAACATAAAAACGACGAATATATTACAATGCGGCTACTAGTTTAAAAGAACAGGCTGAGAATGAATTAGGAATAAAATAATTATTGGCAATGGTCTATTAATCAAATATATAGAGAAATATGGGAGATTTGTTTTTCAAAAAGATGAGTGTAGTACTCAAGATATCGTGTGCCATAGCGATTATTGCCATTGCAGGCAGTGTTGAGGCTTCGGCCGCCAAAAAGACTACCAAGACCAAAGCCAAAACCACCAAGGTGAAGAAAGTGAAAAAGCAACGCAAGTCAAGAGAGAGTCAAAAAGTGACCGAGCTGAGAATTGTTGAAGATGATAGAGTGGTTGCGTCTGTCGATGAGGACAGAGGCACCGACGATATCACAAAAGATGTTGTTGAGAAAGATGAGTGGGTAGTAGTGCCCATTGAGTCCAAGAAGGAAGAACTTAAGAAAGACGAACCAAGACCCGAAAATGAGCCAATATACAGATTTGTTGCTCATATGCCATCTTTCCCTGGAGGGGATGCTGCTTTAAAGACGTATCTCTCAAAAAACATTCATTATCCACAAATTGCTCAGGATAATGGGATTCAGGGGCAAGTCATTATTCAAATGGTTATACTAAAAAATGGCAGAATTGGCGAGGTCAAGGTAGTTCGCTCGGTTGATAAGGACCTCGATCGTGAGGCTATTAGAGTTTGCAAGTCACTACCTGCTTTCTCTCCAGGTCGTAATGCTAATGGAGATGCCGTGAATGTGTGGTACACTCTTCCGGTGGCATTCAAGCTGCAAGGCGTTGATTGACATAACACCAAAATATAATTTATCATGATTTAAAACTCAAGCCGTCGACGGCTTGAGTTTTTTTGCATCGCCATTCTAGATAAAGCGGGCGTCGTGTTCTGATAAAATTAAGTAAGTTATCTAATCAAATCATTAACGATTTAATTAATTTTTTGAATTAAGCTTAAAAATATTGTGTAACTTTGCAGTTCAATTTGTTAAGGACGTGGCTGGTGAGGCTTTACATAGGGTGAAATTTGTGACTCTGGGATGTAAGTTGAATTTCTCGGAGAGCGCTACCATTGGGCAGCAGCTACAGGAACGTGGCATCGCAAGGGTGGCGCAAAGTGGCGAGATTCCCGACATTTGCGTGGTGAACACGTGCAGTGTCACGTCGCTTGCCGACCGCAAGTGCCGCCAGCACATTCGCAGTCTCATCAAGCGATACCCCGAGGCTCTTGTGGTGGTCACTGGTTGCTATGCTCAGCTTCAGGGCAAGAGTATCTCTGAAATAGAAGGCGTTGACATCGTTCTTGGCAACGAGCAGAAGGGTGAGGTTGTCGAATATATCGCTCAGTGGCTCAGCGACCGCAAGAAGTCGGTTGTTGTCACTCCGCACAAGGACATCAGGCGTTTCTCGCCTTCTTGCGAGTGTGGTGACCGCACACGTTATTTTCTTAAGGTTCAGGATGGTTGTGACTATTATTGCAGCTATTGCACCATTCCGCTGGCACGTGGCCGCAGTCGCAGCGGCACAATTGCCTCGCTTGTGGCCCAAGCTGAGGACGTGGCAAGCCGTGGCGGTAAGGAGATAGTGATTACTGGTGTCAACATTGGTGACTTTGGTAAGAACACCGGCGAGCAGTTTCTTGATTTGCTGAAAGCTCTTGATAGGGTAGAGGGTATAGAGCGCTACCGTATCTCATCGATAGAGCCTGACTTGCTTGATGATGAGGTTATTGACTGGTGTGCAGGTTCACGTGCTTTCATGCCTCACTACCACATACCGTTGCAGAGCGGCAGCGACGAGGTGCTGAAGCTCATGCGCCGTCATTACACTCGCGACCTCTTTGCCCGCAAGGTGGAGCGCATACATCAAGTGATGCCACATGCCTTTATTGGCGTAGACGTGATGGTGGGCACGCGTGGCGAGACTCCTGAGTGTTTTGAGGATTCACTGCAGTTCATCGCTTCGCTTGGGGTGCAGCACCTGCATGTGTTTCCCTACAGCGAGCGTCCTGGCACTATGGCACTGCGCATCCCTTACATCGTTCCCAAGTCGGTACGCGACGAACGTGTTGCCCGCATGATGGAGCTTAGCGACCGCCAGCAGCGCGAGTTTATCGAGCGCCAACTTGGCACCGAACGCCCAGTGCTTTTTGAGCAGCCACCGCACGGAAGCAAGGTGATGCATGGCTACACCGACAACTACATTCGTGTCAATGCTCCCTGTCACGAAGAGCTTGTCAACACTGTAGTTCCTGTACGCTTGGGCAATTTAAACGATGATTTATCCGTTGATATAATATAGAGAAACAATAAATCAGTTGAAGTGGTATACTAAAATATTGTATGCGCCCATTTGGTGGGCCTTGCATATGCTGGCACTGATGTCGTGGAGGGTGCTGTATCTCCATGCCGATGCGTTATATTTTATTGTATACCATCTCGTTGGTTACCGTAAGAAAATAGTACGGCAGAACCTTGCCGAGAGTTTTCCCGAGAAAACCGAGAAGGAGCGCAAAGCTATAGAGAAGGAGTTTTACCACCACTTTGCCGACTACTTTGTTGAGACTATCAAGCTGCTGCACATCAGCGATGACGAGATGCGAGAGCGCATGGTGTTCCACAATGCAAAGGTTATCGATGATGCCTTTGACAATGGGCAGAGCTTAGTGCTCTATGCCTCTCACTATGGCAATTGGGAATGGGTGATCTCGATAACCCTATGGTTTGACAGTGTGCGCCACAGCGACTGTGTACAGGGACAAGTGTATCATCCGCTGGAGAATGAGTGGTTTGACCATCTTTTCCTGCGATTGCGTGAACGGTTCCACACCGTGTGCATCAGTTGGAAGAGTATCTTGAGGGAAATGATAAAGCGAGAGCGCGAGAGTAAGCATTTGGGCATAGGTTTTATCGCCGACCAACATCCATGGATCAATGATGAGGGGCACGTGCTCGACTTTCTGCATCATCCCACGGCATTTGTGACTGGTCCCGAGGCAATAGGCCGTAAATTGCATTGCAGGGCCGCTTATTTTGATGTTCGCAAAGTGAGCCGTGGGCATTACGAGTGCACTCTGGTACCAATGAGCGACGACATCGCCACTGAGCCACGCGGCTCAATCACTACTCGCTTTGCACGCCTGCTGGAGCAACGAATCGAGAAAGAGCCCGCCTATTGGCTATGGACTCACAAGCGCTGGAAACGCCCCGTTGTCTTCCCCGAAGGATATACTCGCGAGAATGAGCTTGAATACTATAGTAAGAAACAAGGGTAAAGAAACTGCTGACTGCTGATAAATGACAATGAAACCTGTAGCGGTTATAATATTGAACTGGAATGGCGCGAAGCTGCTGCGTCGCTACCTGCCCACTGTGTTTGCCGGCACCAATGCCGACATTGCCGACGTTATTGTTGCCGACAATGGCAGCAGTGACAACAGCCGCGAAGTGCTTGAGCAGGAGTTCCCGCAGGTCAAGACCTTGTATTTTGACGATAACTACGGGTTTGCTGGCGGTTATAACAAAGCGATAGAGCAGACTGAGGGCTATCGCTACACTGTGCTGCTCAATAGTGACGTGCGTACTCCAGAAGGTTGGCTCGACGCGTTGTATCGCTACATGGAAGACAATCCTGGCGTAGGTGCTGTTCAGCCCAAGTTGCTGCACGACCGTGAGGACGGCAAGCGCATGTTTGAGTATGCTGGTGCCGCAGGTGGTTTCATTGACAAACACGGTTATCCCTATTGTCGCGGCCGTATGTTTGAGGCGGTGGAGGACGACCATGGGCAGTATGATGGCAAAGACATCGACATCTTTTGGGCAACAGGTGCGTGCTTAATGGTCCGTACTGAGCTGTATAAGAAGGTCGGAGGCCTTGATGAGGACTTTTTTGCCCACATGGAGGAGATTGACCTGTGCTGGCGCATTCACTTGAGTGGCAGCGATGTGCGCATCGTGACGGCCAGCGAGGTGTTTCACTTGGGTGGTGGCAGCCTGCCTAAAGGCAACCCCCACAAAACCTTTCTCAACTTTCGCAATAGTTTGTTTCTGCTTTACAAGAACCTTCCAGTGAAAGACGGCAAGCGTTTGCTCATTATCCGTAGGCTTTACGACATCCTTGCCTTCTTCATGGCCCTTGCTAAACTTCATGTAGGTGATGCCAGGGCGATTGTAAAGGCTCACAACGAATATCGTAAGCTTAAAGGTCGTTACACCTGCCAGCCTCAGGAGAATCTGCTCAAGAGTTTCCCTGGCGCTCAGCGTAACATCGTCATCGATTACTTTCTGCGGGGCAAGAAGATATTTTAGACAAGATTGCTGAAATAATGCTTTCTTGGAATGGTTAAAATTTCGTAAAGATTTGCGTATTTATAAAGAATTGGCTAATGTTGTGGTCAAAATTAGAACTGTTATGTGTTTTTATTCCTAACTTTAAATTATGAGCCATAAAGAAAAAATACAAAAGAATGGATATGTTGTCTTTGAGTTGACTAAAAAATTAGACTCTGATTCTGTCACTCCCATAGAGACCAAATATACCGCTGTTGTGTTGTGCACTCAAGGTGGGGCAACCATCGAGGCCAACATGGAGAATTATTACTTGCACCCTGGTGACTGCCTGTGTGTAGGAAATATTTTGTATAAACGCACCACACACATGAGTGAAGACTTCAAAGCCCGAGTGATGGTGTGTTTCAACAATTTTGCTTTTGATTCGGTGGTAGGAATTCCTATGGGGTTCATGGAGTCGTTATACACCAATCCCATAGTCAATATCACCGACAAGACGATGATTACCTTGCTCAATAATTACTTCGACAATCTTGAACAGCTACAGAACACAAATTTGGGACTGCGCCACAACGAACTTGTGGCTCTCAACATTCGTTCAATAATGTTGTTGATGGTAATGCTGGGTGGTGACAACAAGAACATGAGTAAAGTGACCTATGGACAAAGCGACGTGTATTTCAGAGACTTTATTGAGCTTATCGATCAGAACGTTAAGCGGAACCATGAGGTGGCTTACTATGCCGATCGTCTTCACATCACCCCTAAATACTTGAGCGAGGTGTGCAAACTCAAGAGCGGTCACAAGGCTAAGGAGATTATATCTTCATTCCTAATCTCAAAAATTAAGCAAGAGATGGTGATGTCGAGCAAATCGATAAAGACTTTAGCATATGAGTACGGTTTTGCCGACCAGTCAAGCATGGGCAAGTTCTTCAGTAAGATGACTGGTCAGTCTCCAGGAGATTTCCGCAGGTCAATCATGATTCCTCAAAATCCCTTAAAATGACGAAAAAAGTGAAGAAAAAGGAACCGACCCCTTTTCTTCACTTAGTTTTTTTATGGCTTGATGGGGAATTTCTCAAGAAGTTCTTTCACATAATCGACGAGTTCGGGAGCGTTGATTATCTCGATGTGGTTGGCGAGTCCCATATAGAAACGAGCTATCCCCAAAATGCTTCTCACCTCGTCGTTGTAGTACCACACATTATCATCGTTTTTGTCGGGAGTGATGTGGCTGTTAGTTCTTGGGAACTCCTCGATTAACTGGTTTCGAGCAAGCATATCGAGCTTGAGTTCAACATTAATAGGCTTACTTCCTGATAGGTGGAACGAGTCAATTTCAATGTCTTGATGCAGTGCCTTGTTTCCCCAATCCTCGTCAAGCAATTCCACATAGTCGATGCGGTTGATGTTAAAGACTCGGCAGTCGCGCTTATCGTGATCGTAGGCCACGAGTAGATTGTCTTGGACCCAAATGTTGTAAGGCTCAATGTGTCGGTCGGTAGTCTTGCCACTGTTTGACGATGCATAACGATGTAAAATAACACACTTCTGCAGTTGTTGTGCCCTTTGCAGCAGAGATACGTTGGCAGCTTTCTCCTTTTGTTTGCTGATTTTTTGTGCCATTAAGTCGTTCTTAGTAGTCTCGTCCATGATACGTGACTCGTTGTTGACCCTGATGTAAGCCTCACCGTCGAGTTCCACCACCTGATAGGGATGCGGCTCAACGTGCAGCACCACCACACGGTTCTCGTGCAATGGCTCAATCTTGACGTGAGTAGCAGCGTCCATGCCCAGGTAATGGATAATTAAGTTGTCCTGAATGTGTCGTGTGTAAGAGTCTATGGTGTTGCACTTGAGATATTTCATGTCGTTCTCAATGCCCGACACATAACCCTGGTCGTTTACTCCGATGTATAGGTTTCCGCCAGTTGGTGAGTTGAGGAAGGCGCACACCCCTCGCATCACATTCTTGCCTTGCTGAATTTGGTTGGCGGTGTCGCTCTCACCAGGCACAAACACAACCGAGGTTTTGAACTCCATAGTCGCCGACTCGATGCCGATGTAGGTTCCGCTGTCGGCCTCAAGGTCGGTCTCGTTCTCATTCTCTATAGAAAGCAACTTAATAATCTCATGCTTGATGGCATTGAGTGCCGCTGGCGAGAGCACCCCTTGCATTCGGTTAGAAGACTGAATGAGCTGTGCTATGCGTGACAGAGTTGTGTTGTCGCTCTTGATGGTGTCGTTGAGCAGTTGCGAGTCCTCTTTGCTGCCATATTCCTTGAGCAATTTCACTATTGCTATTCGCTGCAGAGTAGACTCGGCATTGGCAAACTTGTCGTCGATATTAGTCTGTAGTTCACTTATTTCGTCGTTATTGACAAATGTCACCAAAGCCCTGAGATAATTCTTTGCAAAATCAATGTAGGCGGCATTGTCCTCGTCGCCCGTGATAGTTGCCAAGAAAAGAGCTTGCACGAGCACCTTGTAGCGCTGTGATGGTTTTAGCATCCCTTTCTGATAGTTGAATAGGCAGCGCGCCAATATGCTTACCACTGCCTGGTTCAGCGATTCTTGCTCTTCACTATCGTTTTGCTCGTAGTTAACTGTCGCAAAAGACTTGACAAAGTCCCGGAAACAGTTGCGCTGAGCGTCCCTTATGTCGAAGTCCTCGTCGAGCCTTTCGCAGATCTCAGTCTCAATTTTTCCATAGCGTTTGTCATTGGGGTCGTAGAAATTGTTTACCCTTAGTAGCACTACATCGTCGCGTCCGTATTCCCTTATTTTGCGTGTGTACATAGGATATCCGTCCTCCGATATCCAGATGTAGGATTTCAGTGTCTCCTTGACAAATTTTGCTGAAGTCTCGCCATATCCCACATTAGAGGCAAATTCGCTCATTATGAAATCGATGAACTGATTTTCTATTCCAAATTCCCCTGGCTTGGTGTTGACGATAGATGCCTTAATCACGTCGCCCACTTTAAGATAATGATAAATATCGCTGGCACGGTAATATAGGATGTTGTCGTGCTCAAAAGATATGATTCCCGCCACGGGTTCGTAATTATTGTCGATGGTAATGACATGGATTCCATCGTCGAGCTTGGCGACAACCTTTATATATGCCTCGTCTCCAACCGTATATTGTTTCAGTGGAGCTCCTTCGGGAAGTGGTGCATCACATTTTTCTTGTTCGCGAACGAAGTCACGTGCGAAGACCTCGATGTCGTCGATGCTGGTGTCGTGAGCGGCTTTGAGCCGGTCGGCAGTTTTTGTTATCACTGTGATTCCAGTATCGGTTTCAATAGATGGTACTGGACTAATAGCGAGCTTCCTCGCCTCGGCGACGTTGTGGCTAGTGAGGAAAATATTATTATCGGTGACCAACAATGTTCCTTTGTTGACATATTGCCGGTTTGCCTTTTGCTCGTCAAATTTCATGTTTTGGCAAATATTCACGGCAAACACCTCTTCTCCAATATAATTGTCATAGTCATACCAACCAAAGCCTAACACACTTATAGAGTTGTGACATAGACATTCCGAAATTTTATTAAGTAATTCTTGTGACCTGCGTGGCGTGATGCGCATGAGCTCAACCATCAAAGCCACCAAGGCGTCAATATAATGAATGGCTGTTTTATCTATTGTGAGCAGGTATACCGCCAGCAACTTGACGTTGAAAAGGCTATTTTCTTGGTTATAGACATCTTCATATATTCTCTTTTTGCTCTCACTATCAATAAGTTCTCCTACTCGTTGTTCCAGCAGGCTAAGTGTCTGCTTGTAGAAATTGTCGGTTTTGTCGTCCTGGTTGCGCAGATAATCTACTAATTTGTCAAAATTGTCATCGATGTAATCAGTTCGAAGACTTAGCCATAGGGGCGTTGATGAATTTTTCATAATATTTGCAATAGTTATTTATGTTTATTTATCAATATATCCTAAAAGTCCAAATCCGTGGCAGCAATTACACTCGCCGTTGCCATCGTTATCACATTTGGGACAGGTCCAATCGCCGTGGCAATAGGTGCACAAGCCGTCACCCTCGCAGTTTGGGCACACGTATTGTCCATTGCCCTGGCAGCGTTCACAGCTGAATGTGCCTTGTCCATTACAATTAGTACAAACAAAAGTTCCCTCACCATTACATTCCCAACAAAGTACAGTGCCTGCACCGCCACAACTGTAGCACTGGATTTCATGTCCATTGTCAAGGTAAAATCCATAACCAGCACAGGTGGGACATGTCTCGGAACCCTCACCCATGCAATGGCCACAGATGTTAAATCCATGTCCGTTGCAACCGCTGCAATATAGGGCACCACTGCCTTCACAATCGGCACACACTATAGCGCCTTCGCCGCCACACACGGGACAATTTCCTTCAAAACGACCGCACACTATGCAAGGGAACACCCCTTTGCCTTCACACCAGAAACATATTCCTGACCCTTTACACATGGGGCATTCAGGATGCACACTTATTCCGGCTTCATTTTTCTTACTGGGCTTCTTCCCAGTGAGTGGTGTGCGATATTTTTTGAAGTCCATAATCTAAAACAATGATAACTGACAACTGTTTATGGCATGAAGCGCTTGATGTGGCTGGTTTTGAACGCCCAGCATGTGTTTTGTTCCATCTGCCGGGGCAACGGGGCGAGATTTTTAGCATCTATCTCGGTGCGGCCCATGGTAATCATTCCATAGACTTTGCCGTCGCTATCAAAAACCGGGCATCCGCTGCAGCCATGGGTGATGTAATTGACGGTAGCAATACGCATGTGCCCAGCCAAGTCAGGGTCTTTAATCACAAGACCTTGTGTTGCAATCTGCTGCGGCTCGCCCTTGCGCATCTGCCAGCAAAGGACATCGAGGTGGTCATTGGACTCGGCGTCAATGTCGGCGAGCGATAGCGGACTCTTTAGCCCTGGCACAGGATACATTGCGATATCGTAGCCCACTCGGTCGTCGGCAGGCAATATTTCAGGTATCCATTGCTTGAAATCCAGTGGGTGATAATCATTGCCGTTGCGCACATAGTGTGTGGTGGGTGTGTCGATAACATGGCCTGCTGTCACTAAATATCCGTCGATACAGAATGCTGTACCCGCAAACGAGCGCAGATCGCCGTTGCGACGGAAAATGGGCATTACATATGGAAGTATTATGTTGTTCATAGGAAATGTCTTTTAAAAACAATACCACTTTTGCAACTTCTGTGCCAGCAATGGCCAAGGTGGCATTATGTCAGCGCAAGCGGCGGCGCATAATGGTGCTTGTCACCAGCGAAGTGACAAAGCCAATAGCGGCAACCAATAGCAGCACTATCACGATGTCGGTCCACACCACCTGCACAGGATAGGCATTGACTATCACCTGCGACGGGTCGGCGTTGAGTTTGAGCCAGCCAAAGGTCTGCTGACCCAAGCATAGCAGCAGTCCCAGGATTATTCCCAGCACAGCTCCAAGCATGGTGATGAGCCACCCTTCGGCAACAAAGATGCGTGTGATTTGCTGGCGTGTGGCGCCGAGGTTTTGGAAGGTTGCTATGCTCTCGTCTTTCTCGATGATGAGCAAAGACAAGGTGCTGATGACGTTGAATGTAGCAATTATCATGATGAAAGCCAACAGCAGGAAAGTGACCCACTTCTCAACGTTAATCATGCGGAACGACTCGGATTGCTGCATCAGTCGGTTTTTCACTTCATAGTTAGGCCCCAGTACATTCGACACTTGTTTCATCACAGCATCCTCACGTGCTCCTGGACGTAGTTTCAGCTCAATCTGAGATGCCTCGGTCTCGTAGTCAAACAAATTGCGGGCGAAGTCGAGTGGCACGAATATGAGGTCTTGATCATAAGTGCCCTGTTGAACTTGGAAAATTGATGAGACAAACAGCGAGTCGCTGGTAAAGGCGTCGATGGGGTTGGCAACGTTCACGCGACCCACACGCCGAGGCGCGTAGAGTTGTAGCATACGCAGGCTACCAGCACGCAGTCGCAAGTTCACCGCGGGTCCAATACCCACTACGGCAAAGTTCGAAACATCGTCTTTTAAGGCATAGCTGCCGTCGATGATTGTGCTGTCTATGGCGTTTATTTCGTGATAGTTAACAGGTACGCCCTTGAGGCGAACAGGCATCTGATAGTCGGCATAGATGGCTAGTGCCTGGTCCTCAAGCACAGGCATAGCTTTCTCAATGCCATCAATTTTGTTCAGAGCTGTAATGACGCTGTCGGCATCGGTCATCACCTTGCCCTTGGCAGGGCATACCGCTACCTGCGGGTCGAGACGAGCCAGTCGTTCTTGAATTACTCCACGAAAGCCGTTGAACACACTCAGCACGCACACGAGAGCAGCAGTTGTCACCACAACACCACATATTGAGATGATGCTGATGATGTTGACCGCATTGTGAGCCTTCTTTGACTTAAGGTAGCGTAGCGCTATTCTCAACGGCAGAGCCATGAATAAGAGTTCAGTGTTAAGAGTTCAAAGATAATGGTTGCTGCAACTATTCACGTTTCACTATTTACTTTTTGAGGAGTTCATCGATATGCTCAATATAGTCAAGTGAGTCGTCGATGTAGAACACCAGCTCGGGAGTCTTGCGCAGCTGGTGACGCACACGCTGTGCCAGGGCGTAGCGGATAGTCTTCTCGTTGCGGTTGGCAGTTTCGACTATCTCCTTGCCGCGCTCGCTGGGGAACACGCTCAGGTGCACACGGGCGATGCTCAGGTCGGGCGACACGCGCACATTGCTTACCGAGACTATCACACCATGCATTTTGGCGGTGTCCTCGCGGAATATCTCGCTCAAATCCTTCTGGATGAGTCGTTGTATCTTCTGTATTCTTGTTGATTCCATAGTTATATATTTTCTTCTTTTAAAATGCAAAGATACTACTTTTCTATGAAAATACACTATATAATAGCCGACATTTTAGAAAACAAAATATGAGAACTAGGGCGTGTAGAGTCAACTGGCAAGTGCAAAATTAAGGAAAATGTTTGAAGAACTCTTTCTTGGGTGTTGAGAAATTTAGTTTTTCCCTTGGTCTTCTATTGAG
>CAJOFH010000045.1 GCA_905233845.1 uncultured Muribaculaceae bacterium
CACAAGCTAAAAGGATATACCGACAAGGAGATATACGACATGCTCGACGTGGTTTGCGACTACGACTTCTTCCACTTCGACATCATGCAGCGCGAAGCCAACGAAATCCAGCTGCTATTCCTCCCCATCGACGCCACTCCCGAGCAACGGCACGCTTTCATCCATGACACCTTCGCCAAGGGATGGTCCATCCGCACCATCGCAGCACACACCGCTATGCCCAAAACCACAGTCCACAGAATGCTCGCAACACCCAAAGAAAAAATTTTTCAAAAAGTGTCCCAACCATCAATCTCCCCCTCTAAGCAAGAGCGGCCAGAGGGGAGTATGACCGAGCAACCCAGCTCCCCCTCTAAACTAGACCAATGGTGCAAACCGAAACCAGCGACAAAACCTGTTTTGGCATTGGTGAGGTGCAGCCCATTGCCGCTGAAAGAGCGGGCAGGGGGGAGTATGACCAAGTCGAGCGGGCAGAGGGGAGTATGACCGAGCAACCCAGCTCCCCCTCTAAACTAGAGGGGGTTGGGGGGAGTATGACCAAGTCAATCGAGTCCCAACCACCAATCTCCCATTCTAAAGAACAAGGGGACAATGCTATAGCAACGTAGTGAAAGTCCTGTATTGCGAGTTGCCAACTCGCACCCCCAGCAACAACCACAAGTAGCCCTGTTTTGCAAGCATGAATCTTAAAACTATTTTTTTCAAAAAAAGATGGTTTGGTGTTGTGCATAATAAAATTAAACTGTACCTTTGTAAATCTCTATTTAAATTGAAGTGAAATGAGCGAGAATAACGATTTTAAACAGATACAAAAGCAGACTCAGGAGCAGATTCAAACGCAGCGCGCCACTCTGAATCAGATGTTGCTTGGTGAACTTATCGGTATGAACGATGAGGGCATCAAGGATCGTATCGAGGCCGAGCTTATCGACAACCCTGCTTTGGAAGAGGTCACTGACAATCAGGAAGACAGCTATACCGAGCCCAATGATGATGGCGACGAGGAGAGTGTCGACACCACTCCTGAGGTTGACCGTCAGAAAGACGACCCCTTTGAGTCGCCTTACACGCAAAACGATGACGACAGCAGCGGCGATGATGGCTACGACGACGGCTTTGCTCTAATCGCGTCGTCGCGCAGGCGACGTTCAGATGCCGACGTTTACCATCCTCCCGTTGTCAACGAGGCTTCGATGTATGAAGTACTGATGAATCAGGTTCGCGAGCGTGACCTAACCGAACGCCAGCTTCTTATCGCCGAGTATATCATTGGCGAGATTGACGACGATGGCTTGATGCGGAGGAGCATTCCCTCAATATGTGGTGACATCATATCGCGTGAGACGGAGTTTGTGACCCCTCAAGAGGTCCAGGAGGTGCTTGAGGTTATTCAGGACCTGGAGCCAGCTGGCATTGCCGCCACCAACACCCGCGAGTGCATCTTGCTTCAAATCGAGGACATGAAAGGCGTGGACATTGAGGCCGCTCAGCTCGCTCATACCATTGTAGACAAGTATTTTGAGGCCTACGAGCGCCACCACTATGACAAGATACTCGACTCTCTTGGCATAGATGAGGCCGCCTTCAACGAGGCAGACAAAATCATAAAGCGCACAAATCCTCGCCCAGGCAACATGTTCAGCAGCGGCGAGCGCATGAGCAACGCCACCCATATCACGCCAAGTTTTGTGGTTAACACCGATGGCAAAAAACTGCAGCTCACCGTTGTCAATGACATCCCTGAGCTTCAAATCTCGGAGAGCTACGAGATTGAATACCAGCGACTGTCAAACCGCAAGAACCAGAATGCCAAAGTGAGCGACGACGAGGTGACGATAAAGCGGCAGTATGAGAGCGCGTCAAACTTCATCATGCTGCTCAAGATGCGCCAAGAGAAGCTCTACAAGATTATGAGAGCCATCATGCTCAAGCAGCAGGAATTCTTCATCACTGGCGACACCAAGACCCTTAAACCACTTGTCCTTAAGGACATCGCCGAGGAGACTGGCTACGACACATCAACAGTCTCACGCGCTCAGCAAAACAAATATGTCGACACCAATTGGGGAATATTTCCTGTGAAATATTTCTTTGTGAAGAAGTTGAACGACAACGACGCCTCGGCAACTGCCATTAAAGAGATTATAAAGGACATGGTCGACAACGAGGACAAGACCAAGCCCCTGAGCGACGACAAACTGTGCGAGGAACTGCAAGCTAAGGGCTTTGACATCAAACGTAGAACAGTAGCCAAGTACCGCGATAGCTTGAAGATTCCCGTGGCTCGACAACGCAAAGCACTTCGTGCCGATTAGGTGAAAATTCTATTCTAACATAAATCACAATGACCGAATTGGGTTTAAGACCCGATTAGGAGTTTTCATTTGGCACCTAGCATTTTACTGAAAATTGACTTTTATAATAATAACCCGATTTCATGGCATCACGACTGGCAAGAATAAGACTACTTGATGAGACAGCACGGCTCATCTCCACAATCCTCAGCCCGCTGCTCACCCCCAGCTATGGTGTGTTAATGGCGCTTAGCATATCGCCTAAGGTGCTTGAACCCATTGGTTCGCGCTTCAAACTGCTGCTCATCATCTTTGGCATCACCTGCGTGCTTCCCATGGCGACCATCTCGGTGCTTCACAACTTCAAGCTCATTAAAGATAAACGTCTGCTAAAGCGTGAGGAGCGCCTTATCCCTTACATCACAGGCACGATTTACTACCTTGTAGCAGTGTGGTATATGGCCTACACCCATGAGCCTCGATGGCTGGTGATGTTTGCCGCTGGTGGAGCTTTGGCGTGCCTTATCTCCACATTGGTGAACATCAAGTGGAAAATCAGTGCCCACATGGCAGGAATAGGTGGCGTGCTGGCGCTCCTGTGGCAGCTTGACGCTATGAACCTTGAGGTAATAAGCCCCGTTTGGATGGTGTTTTTCATTCTTTTTACCATTGGTCTGTGCGGCGTGCTCGGTTCTGCCAGAATGTTGCTAAAACGCCACACCTTGTTCCAAGTGCTCGCAGGATTCTTCAACGGCTTTATTTGCGTCTCACTGATGATGCGCATTTTCGGTTGAGAGTGGAGAGTGGAGAGTATTTTCGCTGCGGAACAATCGAAAGAATCTTTTAACAAATAACGAAATATGTTCAACTATCATCGTCGCAAGACAGTTACCGTTAACATAGGCAACACGCCACTGGGAAGTGACTACCCCATCAGAGTTCAGTCGATGACTAACACCTCGACCAATGATATTGAGGCGAGCGTGGAGCAATGTCGGCGCATCGCCGAAGCTGGAGCGCACTATGTGCGCCTTACCACTCAGGGTGTTAAAGAGGCTGAGAATCTGGGACGCATACGCACCAAGCTGCGTGAGCGTGGCTGCGAGGTGCCACTGGTCGCCGACATTCACTTCAACCCACGTGCGGCACTCGCTGCTGCACAGATTACCGACAAGGTGCGCATCAATCCTGGCAATTTCGTCGACCCAGCACGGCAATTCAAGAGCCTGACCTATACCGACGAGGAATATCAAGCTGAACTGCAGCGCATCCACGACTCATTGGTGCCTTTTATCGACCTGTGTCGCAAGCACGGCACGGCAGTGAGGCTGGGCGTGAACCACGGCTCCTTGAGCGACCGCATCATGAGCCGTTATGGCAACACCGCCCCTGGCATGGTAGAGAGCGTGATGGAATATCTGCGCGTATTTGTAGAGCAGAAGTTCATGGACGTAGTGATTTCAATGAAGGCTTCGAACGTGGTGGTGATGGTTGAGGCAGTGCGCCGATTGGTTGCCGCCATGGATGCCGAGGACATGCACTTCCCGCTACATCTGGGCGTTACCGAGGCTGGATTTGGCGAGGACGGTCGCATCAAGAGTGCGGTTGGCATTGGAGCATTGATGAGTCAGGGACTAGGCGATACCATCAGGGTGTCGCTGAGCGAAGACCCAGAGCTTGAGGTGCCTGTAGCCAATAAGCTTGTTGACTACATTGCCAGCCGCGAGAATCACCCTCACATCGTCGGCAATTATTACAAGGGGTACAACCCACTCATGCCCGAGCGGCGCATGGGCAATGACACAGCAGGCCTGGTGGGCGGCAAAAAGCCCATCGTCATAGCATCGTGCCTGCCTGCCGATATCACAGGAAACCGCCGTCCCGATTTCTTCTATAGCGCAGAAGGTGCTTTGAATGATAGTGACCTGTTTATCGTGCCTGCCAGCATCTACCACGGTGAGAGCAACACCACTCCCCTGTTCACTCTCGATAACTGGGACAGCAGCGTGGAGGCACCCGTCAAGTGGCTCAATGTGCCTGCAGGCACTCCTGTGGACCAATTGCTTTTCCTGAAGGATTGTGACAACGTGGCGCTTATCGTCAGCCCCGACAACATCAACGTCAGCGGTTGCCAGCAAGCTCTCATCCACACTATCACCAATGCCGGGATCCAGTGCCCTGTGATTCTGCACAATGCCTATCCTGACACCGACAGCGAATGGCTACAGGTAAAGGCAGGAGCCGACCTGGGTGCGGTACTGCTCAATGGCTTGGGCGACGGCACTTGGCTTGAAGCACCCGACTATGAGAACCAGAACGAAGTGGTGGGCTATGCTTTCGCCATACTGCAAGCAGCACGACTGCGCACCACCAAGACCGAGTTCATCTCGTGTCCCAGCTGCGGCCGCACAATGTTTGACCTGCAGACCACCGTGCACCGAGTGCAAGAGGCCACCGCTCATCTCACACACCTCAAGATTGGCGTGATGGGATGTGTGGTTAACGGTCCAGGCGAGATGGCCGATGCCGACTATGGCTATGTGGGCGCAGCTGTCAATAAAATAAGCCTCTACAAGGGCAAAGAGTGCATAGAGAAGAACATCCCCGAGTCCGAAGCCATCCCCCGCCTCATCGCCCTCATCAAAGACAACGGCGACTGGGTGGACCCCTAAGGTTTTTCAAACGATTAAATACGATTAAAATCCAACACCGTAATCACCGAGTGGCCGCCTTGGATTATGTCAAGTCGTGAGTCCTGCTCAGCGTTCTTGTTGCCGATATTCACGACGGCTAGTTCCAGTGCGCCAACAGCTGCGTCAAGGCTCATCAGAGTGTTTGCTTGCTGAGCTGTCATCACACCAGCGCGTAGCGGTGTTGCAGAAGGGATGTTGAAAAGGCGTGCTGAGTGTCCTCCGTTGGCGAGGTCGCGCAGAGAGATAGCGATGTTCACGCTCTCAACACCTTCCACACCTATACCGATGTCTTCAACGAGGTTGAGTTGCGAGAGAATCGCTTTCCAGTTCTCGAAGATCTGCTGCTCGGTTGAGCTTGACGCATTAGCGAGCAAGTCAGTGATGTTCTGAAGGAGTGAACCGACGGTTTCCGGCGAGATCGACTCCTTCTCCGTCTCCACACGGAACGCGGAGATAAGTTGAGTCAGTTGTGTTGTGTCAATCATAATAAAAAAGTTTTGCGGTTTTCTTCCGCAAAACTATTATGATTGGCTGATTAGACAAAAGACAAGAAAAACTCACCGAGAAGGTGAGTTTTGGTATCCATGTATATATTACATAATTCACTTCATGCGTTCAAGGCTTTGTATAATAATTAATGTTGAGCGAGAAACATCTTCAGAAGTAAATGATTGTCCTCCAGCAACACCAGGAAGTCCCGAAAAGCCTGTGTAATTATATAATAATGTTGCTTCTTCGTCATTGAGCTGTTCGTCATAATGATACGCGATAAAAGCTCCCAAGAGATAAGGAAAACGGTATGCGAAGGAATAATCATAAACTCCTTCGTCTGCAGTAGCGATATTGTCTATCTTTTTGAAAATCTCACTTGAAAGAACTGAAAGTTGTTCTTTGTTGAGTGCATTAAAATCTACTGCAGTCATTAAGAAAAGTGTCAGACCATTTAAATGCAAAATGTTTTCAAATGCATTCACTTTATAGTCTTCATAGCTTAATCCAGCTAAAACTATTTCAGGTTCTGATTTAGGATACTCAAGTTCACAATAAAGGTTGAGTAATTCTGTTGCACCTGTGAGTCGTTGCATCAGCTCTTGATAACAGTTGGCAAGCGTCATTGTAAAGACACTTTCATATAGTACATTATACAAATCATAAACACCATTATAGGGATGCATAAAACATGTGAGAGCTAGATTGCGTGTTGACATAGCATACAGCTTATCTTCAGGCACATCACAAAGTGCCAATAATTCTTCCATTGTACCAGCCTCAGCTTTGTGTTGTTCCCAATAATAATAATCTCCACCTTTGCCTTTCAAACCACTATCTTCAACTACTCGTGTTGTCCACATTTTGCGACCAAATGATCTCTCATAAGGTGCCATAAGAGGTGTTTCACGAAATGGAGTTTCGCGTTCAATATTTATCCATGTGCGAGTAACAGGTTCAACTGGATTGTTTGGCTCATCTTTTTTATCGTCACCACAAGATGATAAAATAATTAACACAAAGAAAATAAAAAGTTGAATGTTTAGTCTCATAATCTATACGGCTTTAATTATGCCCCAAAATTACAATAATAATTGTAATTATCAGTGATTTCTGCGAAAAACTTTATCGTTGAAAGAATCAGCGATGATTCCGCAGAACTGCCATCCGAGGTTCTCTTCAAGGAACTCCTTGATGTTCATCACCGAGGCATAATATTTGGTGCTGAACCACTTACGCCTTTGGCGACGCTTCGCTCTCCCTATGTCGCCAGGGTTTCCACGTGGTGTTTCCTTGCCAGTGCCGTAGTCTTGCCAAAGACCATATTCGAGGAATGCTTGCGACAGTCCGACCTCAAAGAATCTACCGTCGGCACGCACTGGCAGAGCTTTGGGCGAAGCAAGCAGAGCTCCAGTGTCAATGACATTGAGCATTGTTATCTTCTCCTGCCAGATGCGAAGCATCGTGTCATTGAACGCCATTACATACTTCTTACGGGCATCTATTGCCTGCTGCTCTGTTATCCTATTCGTTACATTCATCGGGATTGATTCTCAGGTCTGTATATACGTCCACTGCAATCTGAAAATAGGCGCAAGCACAGCCCGAGAAGAAATATCGGTCAATCTCGTTGAACGATATTCGAGGGTCTATGTAGATGCAGTGGTTCTCCAGTTTCGTCTTCTCCAGTATGAGCTTGCTCATAAACTGTCGGAACACCTCACGCAGTGTGTCCATGCAGGTGTTGCGTGCCCTCATATCGTCAATGCGATGCCTCATGGCGAGGAACACCGTCTTCACTCGCCGAGTGCGAGTCCGAGACACAGATAAAAGCCTTTGACCTCTGCATGTGGTCAAGGGCTTCCTCAAAACCGTCCAAGCCGCTGACAGAGCGGATGTACGACAGTTTCTTGTCGATAATCATCGGACAGATGTCCACATCATCCTTGAACACCTTTCCACTGTCAACCTGAAATGCCGCTGAGGCTTTGAGGTTGGGGATAGTCTCTACACTATTAAAATTTAACTCCATAATCTTGCGAACTTTTTGATGCAAAATTATGGAGTCTTTTTCTTTATCTAAAAGACAGTTTTTTTTCAATTCGCAACATATCCACTTGCCTCCATGATTTTCTTTCCATCATTAGTAGTGAGATAGTCAAAGATTTTGCGGGCGTAGCTGTCGGCTGGTGTGTCGCTGCGAATCACTGCCACCACTGCCGAAACAAAAGGATAAGTCCTATCACGGATATGCTCTTTGGTGGGTGGAACACCATTGATGGCTATAGCTTTCACATATTCTACCGATTCCGACATATTGAGATAGTAATAATAAGGAGAATAGGAAATTGCATCGACCATTCCATGAAGCATCATATAAGGCCACATCATTGAGCCGCCACGCAATTCGGGCAAGTCAATCATTGGAGTGCCTTGCATGACAAGTTTTTCCATCTTCTCCTGACTGCCAGAGTTGCGGTTGCGGGTCAATGCCTGAATAGGCTGATTATCTCCACCAACTTGACTCCAATTAGTGATTTGACCAGTATATATGCCCACCACCTGTTCGTGCGAGAGATTGTTGACCTTGTTTTGGCGATTAAGCAGAAATGCAAACGAGTCGTAGGCAATAGGCTTTTCAATAAGTGTCACACCTTTCTCCTGAGCGTAATTTTGTTCATCTTCAGAACTCTCTCGCGCACAGATAATCAATTCAACCGTGCCATCTATTAGGTTGTTGTAAGATAGATGGGTGTTGTTCTTTTTCAGTTTTTGATTCAACAACCGAAGAGCAGTCAAATCTTCTGAATTAGTTGATATGTGCAAAACTCTTGAGCCGTCGACTGGCGAAGGCCCCCAATGACACTCATAATAATCAAGAAGCGAAGCGGCAAGCAGAGTTCGTATTGGCTCCGTGGAGTCGGAGCCATCAATAACTGGAAAGGTCTCCTCGGTCAAACCTTCAATCTTTGCAACATCTGGCGGAGTGACTTCTTGGGCGACAGGCTCATCTTCGGTCCATTCAACCGATGGCAAAACTGGAGGCAATTCACTGTCCAATTCAGGCTCATCGCCACCGCAAGATGTCAATATCATACAAGATATTGATAATAAAAAGAATATAGATCTCTTCATAACAAAAAGTTTTGTGTTCAGTGCAAAGATATAGTATTTTCATCAAATAAAGGTTTATATTATAAAAAAACTTCCATACCATTAACAGCGAACACGCAAACGTCCCTCAACTGTCGGATTTGACCGCTGTTGAGAAGTTTGATTTGCCGTGTTCCCTTGTAGAAATTGTATCGCAATGGGATGCAGTTTCGCCACTCCTGGATCTCTCCCGATTTCGTCCACAGCTTGATGTCCACGGGGTCACCAGCCTTCAGCATCTTGCGAAGTGTTGATATGTGTATTGAGTTAGCCATTATTGGAATGTCGGGTCATATTGTTCGGTGAATATCCTGTCGTGATCTACCGTCAGGTAGTCCGTATAGGGGGAGTATGACAGTGACAAAGTGTTGATTATAAAACTATTCTCCACAATCCTTAGTCACACTTTTAAGTTTCATCTTCACAAGACAACAATAATCATTAATAGCTAAAGGCGGCTCCACTTTCTGGTGCCGCCTTTAATATGGGTATTTAACTTCTAAGTTATTTCAGCATCAATCTCAAAAAACTGATAACTGACTACTTCTTCAGCATCTTGGTTGTTGTGCGGGTGCCGTCGGTGTATTCGGTAACGACGATGTTCACGCCTTGGAATGGACGGTCGCTGACGATACCTGCCACGTTGACGTACTTCACGCTCTTAACCTGAGCATTGCCAACGCCAATGGTGTTGATAGCAGTGATAATGTTCTCTGAATCACCTGGGTCGAAATCGAAGGGATAAACCTTATAGCTGTGGTCGGACTCATAGCCACCAGGAGTGTGACCAGTCTCGCCATCTCTGAGCGACGGGGTTTTAGGTGCTGGCTCAGGTCTTTGGACAATGGCCTTGAACTTGTAGGCAGTGCCAACAACTAAGTCATCATAAAGACTATGAGTCTCGCCTGTTGTTGGGTCTTCGGCATACATATTGTTGAAATCCCAGTAAACATCTATGATGCCAGGGATGTTGGCGGGATTACCCGATGAAACGTTAGGTAGCTCAAAGGTTTCGCCGTTCCAAACTGCGAAGGTAACCGAGCAAACCTCCTGAATCTTTGGATTCATGAAGAAGTAATGCTTGTCGGCCGTGTTTGTGGTATGTCCGGTAGCTTGACCATTAAGGTTCTGCTGCAGGAAGTTGGCAGGACAATATAAGTTCAGAGGATACTCTAAACGGCCATTGGTTTCCAAACTTGAGTTTGACATTTCGAGCACGTAGTTGTACTTGTTGACATAGACACCTTTGACGGTTTCAGGCTTGATTTTATAGCCCACATATTCTTTGATAGTGCTGTACAAATCGACAGGCTCGTTGCGGTCACTACCATAGTTGAATCTAAGTGCTATCCAGTTGCTCTGGTCCCAGTCACCATTGAATCCACCATTAACGGTCATGAAGTCCTCGTAGTTGTTAGTGTTGTAGGTAGGATTGATAGATGTCTCTTGGTCTTTACACCACAGGTAAACACTTCCCCAATTGTCCTGGGCGCATGCTACAGCAATAAGCTCGTCGCTGATGGTGTACTCTTGGCGCAACTGACCCTCCTGGCAAAGGTCGGCAAGAGAAATCGGTTTAGCGCGATAGTACAAGCGGATTCTAGTACGTTGATCATTATCGGTCTGAAGCGGATAATTCCAGTTATAACAATCAAAATAGTCTTTGTTTACGTTATAGACTAAATTAGAATTCTCACTCTCCAAGTAAACATATCCAGTATGACCGCCATTGTAAGCCCAGACAAGTCCTTGCGTGTTAGAGTAGGATGTCGCAGGAGGATTCTGGTCATAATAAGAATTAGGACCTACACCATGGTAATAGGTGCCTTCGGTATCCTGGAGGTAACCCTCACGCCATGTACCGCTTCCTTGTACATATGTGAGTGTGAATCGTTTCACATCGTCACTGTTGACTGTTGCAGTTTCACAGGTTGGGTCGAATGTAATATTGTTCTCACAAGGCAGAGCAATGAAACCCTTGTTGGTGTTGGAGCTGTTAGCATCGTAAGGTCCTACCACCCTGTTGTATTCATCGTTGACGATGATGTACTCGTACCGACTGACGAACAAATCCCTGGTGTTAGTCACCAGTTTCCAGTCACCTAAAGAATAGGTCTCGTAAGTGACACTTGCAATCGTGCTCAAGGCGCCATAGACCTCAGCCACAGCATAAATGGTGTGAGTGCCAGGACCAGGAACAAAGATGTTGCCCCAACCCCAACCATCGTCACAGCGATAGCCTTCGGACTTAACGGTATATGGATCGGTTGGTACAGCACCTGGATCTACCATACAATAGATAATAGCTCGGTCTTCATATTCACTCCATACCTCAGCATAGAAATCTTCGGGCATCAGTTCTCCAGGCTCGGGCCAGAACTCGGGAGGTTCGGGAGTTATGATTTCACCACGAGTGTAGATTGACACATTTGGAAGCGTGCTTGTGCTGGCATAGCAAGAGAACAGAGGCGAGCCATTGTTGGGATTGAATCTCAGGTCATTTCGTGTGTTAGTGCCTTGGAACACGATAGAGGCGAGGCCATTAGTGATTGAGATTGCGGCCTTGGCATTATCGTTTTTCTGAACACCTGTCCTCAGCCAGTTGTTATTAGAGGAAGCAGCATAGATGTAACCACCATCGCCCTTGAAATACCATCCCGAGGCATCGCCTTCGAGCTTGAATACCTGTGTTTCATCGCTTGTGATGGCGACCTGTGAAAAATCGGGACTTATTTCAAGCGAGGTTGCGCCACGGTTGTTCTTGTTCTGAGTTGTACTCATCACCATTGGCTCATATTCATCTTGATAGACGATGATATACTCATTGCCGTCAACAAGTTGCGAAGCATCGGTAACGAGATCCCAAATGCCAGCAGCGGTAGAATGATGCTTGTAAACAACCTCAACATACACAGGGAATGGAGGCATTCCGAATGAATAACTGTTGTTTTGATTCTTCTTCACAGTGAGAGAAGTTGTGCCGCCATTATTGTTGGTGAACGTGGCATTAACACCTATAATCCTATAGCCGTCTTCAATGTCGGTGATGTTGAATTCCACAGTTTCGCCAACGGTGGCAGAGTATGGACCATTATAGGTGCCATGAGGACTGTCGACCGTGATGTTATAACCACCGGCATAGAAGTTAGCAGTCACCTCGACATCGGCATTCGGCATCTCAAATGAGTAAACACCATTGGCTGGAGTGAGTTCATTTTCAACGACTGTTACCTCATTGTCGACTGTAACATTGTATTTGAGTACAACACTGTGTAATGTGTATCCATTCCAAGGAGTGACGTCCAGATTGACAGTTTCACCTGGCAACGCCTGAGTTGCTGTGCTGCCGTCAACTTTCGCAACAATAGTACCACCTGCCTTGAAACCATCTTGCTCGTTGTGGCCATTAGGCACATCGCTGATTGCGGTGCAGGTGATTGTGCGAGGAGCTTCAACAATGAGGGTTGACAAAGCGTTGTTCACGATAAGTTCATACTCGCCTGCATCTTCCATGATGAAGTCGCCAGTTTCGGTAACGGGGATTTCGCTGTTTATGTGTTCTGACTTAATCACCCATCCGCTACCGCCGTGATGATCGCCCCATTCATCGGCAAAGCCGAACTTGTCATTAGCGGCAATTACTTGCGAAGTGTTCCAGCCAGCGTCGGTTGCTGTCATTGGTGCCAAATCCCAACTGTTGTTGTCGCCCTTGTAATAGAGCAGGGCATCACGGCTGACACTGAGATGCTCGTTGTCGCGGTTTTGCGTGATTGTGAAATTGGTGGGTCCTCCAATATTAAGCTTGAAGTTCTTGCCGTTATCACCACTCTTCAACTCGATGTTAGAATTGACTGTTTTAGTGATGCCGTAATAATCTCCTGCTTCGCCGCCATACCAAGTGTTGGTATTGCCATCTACATGGACAATTTTGAAGAAGACACCACCCGAAATGTTGGGGAGATTTGCGTTAAGAACGTAGGCGCCGTTTTCTTCGGTGAATTTGTAGCGCGCATCTTTCACTATCCATGTGGTTCCATTACTTTCCATGTTGAAGTTACCCACCAGATAGTAGCCGTCACCTGGATCCACATACAGCTCTTCATATGCCAATGGCATAAACCTTGCGTCATTGTTCCAGTTGGTGACACCATAAATGTTATAGGTCTTGCCTACGACAGGTGTTTCAACACCAGCGAAGGTTTCTTGCAGCGACACGGTCTCACCGTTGACGTTAATACCTAGATATTCGCCTGACTGCTCAATCAGGGCGTTATTGATAACCGCGTAGATGAACGGGTTGTTCTGTGTGACCTGAGAGGGTGTCAGCTCTACTGCAGTGAGATTACCAGTAGTGGTGGCTTCACTCATATTCAGCATGTCTTCTAGCTCCAATGCGCCATTGAACGTCTTCTTTGTTGCGATGAATCCGGGCGGAATCACGTCTTCGGTAGCGTAGTCGGGAGTTGGAGACCCACGGAAGTGGACACCGCCAGTGGCATCCTGAGCAAAGATGTGAACGCCTGTCTCACTCTTGCCACTTACCACTAAGTTGCCTTTGAACTTGAATTGTGTGTCATCGGCAAGAGCAAGCATCTCGGTAACAGTTGAGCAACTTGGTCCGAAGGTTGCTGTTTCGGTGGCTTCCTCACTTTCATCACCATCAAGAACAGTCTTTGCCTTAATGGTAGTTGTGGTGCTGAAAGTGGGAGGATTGCTGCTGTTATATTCGGTCCACGCGCCATCATTGAGTTTGTAGAGAATTGAAGCGCCCTGCTCTGTCGTAGTCATGTTGGCTGTCACCTCATCACCCTCGAAATAAGGGGCACTAGGTGAAAGAGAGATGGTGGGAGGATCCATAGGAAGTTCCCAAACGATGGTGACTTCTGCAAGATATACTACATTATTTATGGGACGAAATCCTATGTACTCAAAATCTCCATCTACAGTCAGAGAATTGGAACCTCCATATTCTATGTAACCTAATCTTGTGCCTTGTTTGCTGGTGTCATATAAATTGGCTGATGAAGCATAAGCCGAGTTCTTGCCGTAAAAAACAAGTTTGTCACCAGAGGAGGGATTATGCCAACTGACAGTAATGCTTTTTATTTTACCTCCTGAGGCAGTAGTGATTACTCCTGAATTCATAGAATTCCTTAATTGAATAGTATTGCTATATCCGGCACAGTTTCCTGCATAAATAGCTGTTGAACTAGCAGTCTTGCCACTGAAGTTAGAATAAGAATTACCAGTAATTCCCGTCGTTTTATACGTCAGCACATCCGTGACAGTCTTTGCCTCAGCTGTTATGAAAAACAGCATAAGCAGTGTTAGAAGAGTTAGTAATTTTTTCATATGCGTAAATTTATTAGTTAGTAATCGAGTTAATTAATTATATATTAAATATTTACTGATATAATGAAATATCAGACAAAAAACGATTCTTTTCATCGATGCAAATTTATAATTATTTTTTCAAATACCATAATAATTAATAGGTTTTTTAATTAAAAAAATTAAAATATCTAAGCACGCAGAGTGCGAATAATGGACAGACGAATTAATACTGAGTAATTAGTGGCAGAGCCCAATGTCCCCATGAGTACAATTTAAGGAAAAACAAAAATGTTTGTGGCAAAAAACTGAAGAGTGAAAACTGAGAACTGAAAACTTTTTAGTACCTTTGCAGCCTAATTCGTGAGATAGATAAAGAGTAAATGATATTTTCGCTTGATATACATTATATTATATGGTGCCTGCTGGGATTGGCATTGCTACTGTCGCTGGTGTGGTTGGTGTGGTATAACCGTCGCAGCATGAAATTGTTGAAGTTCATGAAATATGAGGAGCGCACTCGTCGCTACCTCTACCCTGAGGATTTGCCCTCAGTGTCGATTGTAGTTTTTGCAAACAATGACGAAAAATGGCTCAACAAGTACCTCCCCACCATTATGAAGCAGAACTACCCTGCGCCCTTCGAGGTGATAGTGGTAGACGATGCTTCGTTCGACGGCACCAAAGACCTGGTGGGTGACATGATGGTGTATTTCGACCACCTAAAAATCGTAACTGTTCCCGACCAGACCCGCTCACTCTCACGCAAAAAACTTGCTGTGATGCTAGGCATCAAAGCGTCTCAACACGATGTGGTTCTTACCACTAATGCCAACTGCCAGATTCATAGCGACCGCTGGTTGATGGCGATGATGCGGAACTTTGGTCCTGGAATAGACATTGTGCTGGGATATTCCCACTTTGACCATAGCGAAGACCATGGCGTGGGCAAGTGCTACCGCGTTCTCGACGAGATGACTACAGCCATGCAGTGGATTTTAAGCGCCGCTAAGGGCAAACCTTATCGTGGCATCAGCGACAATCTCGCCTACCGCAAGGAGGTATTTTTCCAAAATAAAGGTTTCTCAAAGTCATTGGAGATGAAATGGGGCGATGATGACATCTTTATCAGTGAGATAGCCACCAACCGCAACACACGCTTGGAGCTGCTTCCATCAAGCTTTGCCACCGCCCATTTCGACGATCTACCCCATGCTTTCAGCATCTTGAAATCGCGTCGTGACTTTACCTCACGGCATGTGAAATACAAGAGTCAGTTCCGCACCCAAGCTTGGATGTCGCTGCTCTACTGGCTCAGACTGGCGGCATTGGCAGCAGCTGTCGCTTTGTGCTACACCAACATAGCCGTGATATCGGCTGCACTGATTATTCTGCTAATCACTTGGTTGCCCATGATGCTTGCTACTTTCAGGAACTGCTACCTGCTGCGACTACCACTATTACTGTTCTCGGTGCCACTGTTCACCCTTATACGTCCCATCATCAACACGGGCTACAAAATCAAAGGCCTGTTCACCCGCAAGAACAACTACACATCGATAATGTAGCTTATTAGTTAAGTGTTGAGAGTTAAGTGTTATTAGTGATATTACCCTATGATTAAGACCCTCACAAGCTGGCGCGGCATCTTTGCTTTGTGCATCGTGTGTTTCCACTTTGCGATGCACGAGTTTGACCAGATGACCTACGCTGGTGTGACGTTCTTCTTCATACTCAGTGGTTTCCTTGTTGGCAGGCGCTATGACTCTATTGAGAGTTGGAAGAGTTTCTATGGCCGTCGCATTGCACGCATTTTCCCTTTACACTGGCTAGCACTGGCAGGAATGATAGTGGTTGATTTGGTGCTGATGCACAAGTTCCATTATGGTTGGGACCTGCCTTTGCACGTTGTGCTGCTGCAATCGTGGGTTCCCGATGAAACTGTGTACTATAACTACAGCATCCACTCGTGGTTTTTGAGCTCGATGCTATTTTGTGTCATCGCCACGCCACTATTGCTCAAGTTCTTCGCGCGAATATCGCAAAGGATAACATGTGCTCTGATGACTGTGATTTGCATAGCCATAGCTAGTGCTTCGGTTATTGCGAGTGAACAACTTATAAGTTATTTCTATGTGTTTCCTGTTTTCCGTCTTGCCGACTATTCACTGGGCATCCTGCTGGGACGCGCAATGAGAAACTGCGCCACCCCCACTCTCTCGCCCATCAAGGCAACCGCAATAGAACTCGCTTCGCTTGTAGTCTTTGCCGGATTTATAGCATTACACGCAAGTGGCAACAGCATTGCCTTGAAACTTGAGAATGCTCCATTGTGGTGGATTCCCATGCTACTGCTCATTGCATGCTTCACGATGGTCAATGGCCAGGAAGGCTTGATTGGCAAACTATTGACATTGCGTCCTTTTATCTGGCTTGGAGAAATCAGCTTTGAAATCTATATCTTGCAGAAACTCGTTAACAATCTCTTTTGCTATGCTGTGGCACCATTTTTCGGTCATTTCGGAATCCTCATCTATGACTACAGCTTCGCCTGCACCCAGCCATTGCTGCTACTCACAGGATGGATTGTGAACAGATGGTACACTCGTCGCATTTATTCGCTGAGCAAGCGAAACCTATAAATATATATTTATTCTTGAAGAGTAAAAAGTGAAAAAATTGCAATAAGAAAGGAAAAATTGCGTTATTATAAGGTAAATGAGTATTAAAAGATTCCGACATATTGCAATATTTGCACTGATTATTTCGGCGCTTACTGCTGTGGCTCAAGACAATGACAAGATTTTGAACCGTCAGTATGCCGACATGAAACGAGTGCATTATGGTTTCTCGGTGGGCGTGAATTTCCAGGATTTGCTCATCACCAACAATGGCTACATTGGCGAGGACGGACAAGCATGGTTTGCCGACGTCCCCAATCATTCGCCAGGATTTTGCGTGAATGTGCTTGCCGATTTGCGACTATCGAACCATTTCAACCTGCGATTCACCCCAGGTATGTACTTTGGCAACAAAGTGGTGAAATATTTCAATGCCAACGCTCCCGCAGACGCCCTTGAGCCGTCGATAAAGAATCAACGCCAGAATGTGAAAGCCACCTATATCGTGGTTCCCATCGACGTCAAGTTCTCGGCACGTCGTCATCACAATATCCGACCTTACTTCACTGGAGGCGCCATGGGTCTATATGATTTGAGCAAGGAGCGCCCAGAACAAATCAGGTTGAAAGACTTTGACGTGATGCTCACCGTGGGTATGGGCTGCGACTTCTACCTGCCATTCTTCAAGCTTTGTCCTGAAGTAAAATTTTGCTTAGGACTCAAGAACCTGCTCGAGAAGAACCGTCCTGACCTTCAGGACAATCCAACCATGGAGGTTTTCACCAAGAGTGTGAGCAAAATCAAGAACAACATGGTGGTGCTGACGTTCTATTTTGAATAATTACAATAATGCATAAATTCAAAACCTACATATCGTCATTAGCCCTCACCACAATGCTGGTGCTCGCCGCATTGAGTTTCGACGCTAAAGCACAAGTCGACGCGCAGCTCACACAGTATTGGGCAGTGCCATCGTACTATAACCCTTCCTCAATAGGCAATGTTGACTATGTACACATTACTGCAGGCAGTAAGCTTCAATGGCTTGGTGTCAAGCATGCTCCTATGGACTTCTTTGCCCTTGCCGACATGCCGTTTAAGTTCCTGAACCGCCGTTGGGGCGTGGGATTGTTGGTACAGCAAGAGAATGTGGGTCTTTTCAGCGGACAGACTATTGGCGCTCAGTTGGCATGGAAGAAGAAGATGCTTGGCGGTACTCTAAGTGTGGGAGTTCAGGTGGGTCTTCTCAACCAAACGTTCAAGGGCGACTCGATAAGGGTTCCCGAGAACGACCAGTATCATACCAGCGCCGACGACGCCATTCCCAAGGGCACAGTAAACGGCAATTCCTTTGACTTGGCAGCCGGTATAACGTTCACCCACAAGTGGTTCTGGGTGTCACTCTCCACCACTCACGTGACAGCTCCCACCATCTCGCTAAAGGCTGGTGAGAACGAAGAAGATTTATATCAATTTGATACAGGCCGCTACTTTTATTTAATGGCAGGCAGCAATATTCCCATAAAAAATACGTTATTTGAAATACAACCTTCGGTATTTGTCAAGACCGACACAAAGTTTTGGCAAGCCGAGGCCACAGCTCGTGTTAGATACAACAAGTTTTTGTCGGCAGGCTTCGCCTACCGCCATCAAGATGCCGTAAGCGCCTTGATTGGTGCAGAGTTCAAGAACATGTTTGTTGGCTATGCCTATGACTTCCCTATATCGTCGATGAACAAGGCCACTCATGGCAGCCACGAGCTGATATTTAACTATAACGTTAAGCTCAACTTAGGCGAGGTGAATAAGAACAAGCACAAGAGCATCCGCATCATGTAACGAGCGAACTGTTTTAGGTTGGATTTATAAAGATAAAATATATTCTAGAGTATAATGAAAAAGTTATTGATTTTTGTATTAGCAACAATCGCTTTAGCTTCTTGCAGTGGTATTCGCAAGTCAGTCAACAGCGGCGGTGGAGAAGTGACCGGAGTGGGAGCAGTAACCTATTCCGAGCCCACACCCTACGGAATGGTGCTCGTTGATTGTGGCTCAATGAAAGAAGGACCTTCTCAGCGCGACTCGCTTTGGGGCATCGACTCCACAGCGCGCGGTGTGAGTGTCGACGCCTTCTGGATGGACGAGAACGAGGTCACAAACAGTAAGTACAAGCAATTTGTATACTGGGTGCGCGACTCCATCATTCGTGAGCGTCTTGCCGACCCTGCCTACGGCGGTAACGAGGAGTTTAAAATCGAGGAGGATAAAGAAGGTAATCCAATCACTCCACACCTTAACTGGAGTCGCAATATTCCATGGAAGAACCCCAGCGAGGACGAGGAGCGTGCCATCGAGAGCGTTTATCGCATCAACCCCATCACCGGCAAGAAAGAACTTGACCCCAGGCAGATGAACTATCGCTATGAGGTGTATAACCTCACTGAGGCCGCAAAGCGTCGCAACCGCTTCGACCCCACTCAACGCGATTACAACACTGACCATCCCGTTCCCACTACCAACCCATTAATCAGCAAGGACACAGCCTATATCGATGATGATGGACGCATAATTCGTCGCACCATCACTCGCACCTTGCAAAGCGACTATGATTTCCTTAACACCTATATAGTAAACATCTTCCCTGACACCACTTGTTGGATCAACGACTTTGAGAACAGCTACAACGAACCTTACGTGAGGTTGTATTTCGCCAATGGCAACTACAACAGTCACCCCGTGGTTGGCGTGAGCTGGGAGCAGGCAAATGCCTTCTGTCACTGGCGCACCGAGTTCCTGAAAAAGTCACTGGGCAAGGAAGGCGTTTATATCGAGCCATTCCGTCTGCCCACCGAGGCTGAGTGGGAATATGCAGCCCGTGCTGGCAAAAACGAGAACATCTATCCGTGGGACGGAGATTTAACGCTCACCGAAGATGAAGGGTGTTTCTATGCAAACTTCAAGCCTAACGAAGGTAACTATGTGCGAGACGGAAGCATCATAACGTCACCCGTTGGGACCTACGAGCCCAACGACAACGGACTCTTTGACATGGCAGGTAATGTGAGCGAATGGACATCGACAAGCTACACCGAAAGCATCGACTTGATGACTAACGACCTTAACCCCGAGTACCGCTACGACATCGCCATAGGTGACGAAAGAGGCGAAAACAAAGACCCCTACAAGATGTCGCGCAAGATAGTTAGAGGTGGTTCTTGGAAAGATGTGGCACACAACCTGCGCAGCGACATTCGCATGTGGGAATACCAGAACGAGCAACGCTCCTATATTGGATTCCGATGCGTGCGCACGAAAGTTGGTTTCACCAAGTCAAAACGCAAAAACAACTGCTGCGACTAAACCATTATCCTGAATCTTCTATACAACACATTATATTATTATACTTAACATAGTAACAAAATGTCGACCGATAAAAAAAGAACTAAAATACAGCGCAAGAGGAAAAGGCAAGTCACCACTCAACGCTTCTTCAACTTTGCTTACAGTATAGGTGCGGCAATCGTTATCTGGGGTGCATTGTTCAAAATCTTGCACTTGGAGATGGGTAACTTGCTGCTTACCATCGGTATGGGAACCGAGGTGCTCATGTTTATCATCACTGCATTTGATCGTCCCGAAAAAGAGTATCATTGGGAGGATGTGTTCCCCATTCTAGACACTGGAGACCCCGATGACAGGCCACCAGTGCTCAGTGGAGCGCCATCACCCTCAGTGACTATCAATGGGGATGTCACCACCATGCAATCAGGCGAGGGCACTATCACCCCACCTATCCCCGACGGCACTGAGCAAAGCGAGCAAATCAACATTCTTCCCGACAGCGCTGGTGGTGCAACCGTTATTGCCACTCCTGAAGTAGCAGCCACCATCGCCGCCATGAGCGCTAAAGACTTGAAAGCTGCCGTGGGCATACCACAAGGCATACAAATCTCGGCCGAGGATACTCAAGCTCTCAGCGACAGCATCGCCAAGATGAACAATGCGAGTGAGCAACTCTCACGCATGGCCGACCTCACCGAAGCCACACAGCACTATCTCGAGCAGATGGCTACTATCAGCGAGCAAATGCAACGCTTGAGCGAGACTACCAATGCGTTGAACAATGTGCAACAGACACTGCTTGCAAGCTACGAGTCCATTACCAACAATAGCGAGAGCATCACTCAAAACACCAACGGATATATCGAGCAAATGGAGTCGCTCAACCGCAATGTTGGTGGTTTGAACACCATCTATGAGATTCAGCTCAAGAGCATCTCGTCACAGCTCGACAGTATTGACCGAGTGAACCGTGGCTTAAAGGACATTAAAGACATGTATGAGAAATCGGCTGCCGAGAGCGCTCATTACTGCGACGAGACCGAGAAGATGGCTCGTTACATGAAGCAGCTAAATAGCGTCTATGAGAAGATGATCAAGGCTATGACCGTCAACATGTACGCCCCCATGCCCGGTATGGCAGGAATGGGCAACGCTCCAATACAGACCGACGACAGCTATGATGACTACTCATCGAGCAACGAATATAACGATTAAGAAAAAACACTATCACTATTCACACTTAGAATATAAGTAATGGCAGCTGGAAAAAATCAGTCACTGGCGAAGATGTCGCCACGTCAGAAGATGATAAACCTTATGTATATCGTCTTGACGGCCATGCTTGCGCTCAACGTGTCGAACGATGTGCTCAATGGTTTCAGTCAGGTAGAGGAGGGATTGAAGCGCTCTAACCGCACAATCACTTCACGAAACCTGCTGATGATGAACAAACTGCAAGATTTCTATAACGAGCATCCTGCCGACGGCGACTCGCTGCTCAACATGGGCAACCAAGTGAGGGATGAGGCCAATGAACTCTACAACTTCATAGACAGCCTTAAAAACTTGATTGTAAAAGAAGCTGACGGTCCCGAAGGAAAACTCGACGACATTCAGAACAAGGAAGACCTTGATGCGTCAACCGTAATAATGCTCTCGCCCGAGAAAAGGCTTGGAACGGAGCTACGCATGCGATTTAACCAGTACAAAGACTTCTTGCTAAGATATATCGACGACCCCGACAAGCGCAAGAACATCGAGGCATCACTGTCGACCGAGCCTTATAACCTCAACAAGGGAGACATCAAGCCCAACATGACATGGGAGGAGTCACTCTTTGAAAACATGCCTTGCGTTGCAGCAATCTCATTGCTGACAAAACTTCAGAATGACGTTCGCTACTCAGAAGGTGAGGCACTGCGACACTTCCTGTCGATGACCAATATCTCGAAAGATGAACTTGAAGACTTGGAAATCAAGACCATCGACGTGAGCAACCTAATTGAGAAGAAAGAAGAAGAGGTTAAAGAGAAGAGCGAGATCAAAGTCAATTGGATGAGAGCCTTCGTTATTCCAGAATCAAGCGTGGTAATGCGAGGTTCAAAATACAAAGCGCAAATCGTGCTTGCCGCCATTGACTCGACACAACGACCCGCTGTTTACGTCAACGGTGCACGACTCAGCAGCCGTGACGGAACCTACGAGGTGACAACCAACGCTTCGGGAACCTTCAACTACACAGGTCGCATCGAAGTAGTGGGACGCGACGGACAGGTATTCAAGCGTGACTTCAAGTCAAGCTA
The DNA here is from genome assembly GCA_905233845.1 of uncultured Muribaculaceae bacterium. Lineage (GTDB taxonomy): Bacteria > Bacteroidota > Bacteroidia > Bacteroidales > Muribaculaceae > Sodaliphilus. The sequence goes on from CAJOFH010000045.1 coordinate 22,227, forward strand.
TACCGTAATCGATCCTGTCGCCACAGTTAGCGCAACGATGATGAACGTGTTCTATGCCGGCATTGACAACCCAGTATCTATCTCAGTGCCAGGGCTTGGAAGCGGTACCGTGAGCGCATCGATGACCAACGGCTCACTCACCAAGAGCGGCAACGGATGGGTAGCACGCCCAGCACAAGTGGGTGCTGAATGTGTAGTCACCGTCTCGGTCGAAATCAATGGAGTGAAGACCAATGTGGGATCAACCACGTTCAAGGCACGCAAGCTGCCCGACCCAACGCCTTACATAGCACTGGGTCAAGACATCAGGTATAAGGGCGGCAAGCCCATCGCCAAGAGCACACTCATGGGAGTAAACCAACTGCACGCCGCTATCGATGACGGACTGCTCGACATTGAGTTCTCGGTGGTGAGCTTCGAGACCATCAAGATGGGTTCGATGGGTATGGGTGAAGCACTCAACGAAGTGTCGGCAGGCAGCAGCTTCTCAGAGCGTCAGAAGGCAAGCTTCAAGAACATGCGCCGTGGTGAGCGATTCTTCATCTCAAGAGTCAAGGCACGTGGTCCCGATGGCGTGACCCGCGACATCTCGCCCATGGAAGTAATCGTGAACTAAATATTTTAATCAGGATAACAGTTTTGTCACATCACATAAACTCATTATAATGAAATATTTGAAATTAATAGTTTTGACTTTGACACTTGCTCTGGCTGGCGCAGGAGCAAGTGCTCAGGTGGTCAAGAAAGACGGTCAGGACCGCAAGGACAAGGATAAGAAGAACGAAGCTGTCAAAGTTTCAGGAAGGCAGCAGGCATTTTTCGAGCAGACCGAGCCCAGCGATGCCGACAAGCAGTGGGAGAAGGTCGTTTATCGTGTGCTCGACCTCAACAAAGACAAGAACCAAGCTCTTTATTATCCCGAGGAGCCCAATGAGGACGGACAGAGCTTGTTCTATATCATCATGCGACTGCTTGCTAACGACCAAATAACAGTCTATGAGTATCTTGACGGACGAGAAATGTTTACTGATGAGTATAAACTCAAAGTAAAAGATTTGCTCGACAGGTTCCATGTGCTCTATACCGAGGCTAAGGGAAGCAACGAGAAACATCCCATCTACGAGATTGATGACTCCGACATCCCTGGGAATGAGATTTTGAGCTACTATATCATCGAGAAATACACTTTCGACACTCGTTCCAACAGAATGCGCACTCGCGTTGATGCATTGTGCCCAGTTCTGCATCGCATGGACGAATATGGCGGCATTCTCAAGTTCCCCATGTTCTGGGTCAAGCTCAAAGACATCAGTCCATATATTGCTAAGCAGTATGTGTTCACCGACGATGACAACAACCTAGCACGTTACAATCTTGACGACTTCTTCAAGCACCGCATGTACGAGGGCGACATCTTCAAGGTAAAGAACCGCATGAACAAATCGCTCATGCAACAATATCCTGACTCGGCATCGCTGGCACACGCTCGCGACAGCATCGAGAAGCGACTCCACCGCTTCGACAAGGACCTATGGGCGCCATCACGTGCTGAACTGCAGGCTAAGGCCGAAGCTAAACGCAAACTCGAGGCAGAGAAGCGTGGCGAGACTCTTGAGGAGGACGGCAATGAAGCTACCGAGACCAAAGAAAAAGACGACACCAAGAGCGTGAAGAGAGCGTCGACCAAGCGCGGCAGCTCAAGTGAGAAGAACGCCAACAAGAAAAACAATAAGAAGAAAGCCTCTAAACCTAAAGAGAGTAAGAGCAACCAAGGCGTGGGACGATCGGTAAGAAACCGCAAGCGATAATTCTACGCTCAAACATTATCACATGCACGCAATCACTTCATTTCAGATTGTGTGCATGTTTTTTATAACTAATGAGTGAATTGTGCACAATGCACGTTCACGTTTCACAATCACGTTTCACTTCCAGTATTTTTGGTAATATCGGGAAAAATCACTAAATTTGTGAGTTCATTATCTAATTAAACTTCTTGTTATTATGAAAAGAATATTTTTAGCTGCAATAATAATTACTGTGGCACTCATCGCCACAGCCGAAGTAGTGTTCATTCAAAATGGACTCAAGTATACAACCCTTGACGAGAGCAGCGTGAGGGTTGATAAGATCGATGAGAACCACAAGCCCGAGGGCAAACTTGAAATTCCTGCCGTGGTAAAGCACGATGGCTCCACCTATACCGTCACAACCATTGGTAATTGGGGGTTGTTTGGCTGCAACCAGCTGACGGAAGTGAAGCTGCCGTCCACTTTGAAGGAAATTGGATTCTTTGCATTTTGCCGTTGTGATGGGCTCAAGAGAATCGACATCCCCAAGAGCGTCACCGAGATAAAAGACGCCGCCTTTGAGAATTGTAATGGTTTCACCGAGATAACAATCCCCGATGGCATCACAGTAATTCATGACCGACTAATGTCGGAGTGCCGAAACCTCAAGACTGTAAATCTGCCTCAAAGTGTCACCACCATCAATATGAGCGCATTCAGCAGTTGCAAGTCGCTTGAAAGCATTGTACTCCCACAAGCGATTGAGACGATTGGCAATTACGCCTTTGCCTATTGCGACAGCCTGAAGAGCGTCACCCTGCCAAACACGTTAAAATCAATTGGCAGCGAAGCGTTCTCATGCGACATATCGCTCAAGTCTATAGTTATTCCCGATAGTGTCTCATCCATTGGCAATAGAGCTTTCCACAACTGTCCCATCCTTGAGCAAGTGACACTACCAGCAGCGTTGACCTCACTCAAAGGCAATCCCTTCTCTTCGTGCAAATCTCTGAAAGAATATAAGGTTAGTCCACATAACAACACTTTTGTTGTAGCTGATGGCATACTCTTCTCTAAAGACATGACCAAACTCGTAGCCTGCCCCACAAGCAAGGTATTGGGCGACTACGTTGTCCCCGCTTCGGTCAAGGTAATTAATCCCTATGCTTTTTTCGAATGCCGAGGCTTGACCAGCGTCAAGATGACTAACGTGACAACCATTGGAGAATCGGCATTCTATTACTGCACACGGCTTGCCAATATTGACTTTGGCGAGAAACTTGAGACCTTGGGGAAAGCTGCGTTCTACAGTTGTGGCAACATCACTTCGATTGTGATTCCTGACTCGTTCAAGCACATGGATATGAATAACTTCGACTTTTGCTCCTCACTCAAAACCGTGAGCGTGAGCGAAGAACTGTTCAATCGCGAGAAAGATTTCAACAATCTCTCTTTCCAGTTCAATTCCGACAGCTTGAGGTTCATCGTGCGTCTTCCCGATGGCACAACCCTCACAAAAACACCCGACGAGCTTCCCGACGTTAAGAAATACTTCCACAACAGGTAATGCATAATGCAGAATGCAGAATGCACGATGCACGATGCACGATGCACGATGCACGTTTACGTTTCCCTATCACTCTCTCCTTCTTCTTCCTTCTTCTTCCTTCTTCTTCCTTCCTACTTCATCTTGAAATAGTGGTCGGTTAGAGGACGAATGCGATAAGCATCAAAATTGTGAAAATAAGCATATTGCGTGCCGTTTCACCCAACAAGGGGTTAAGAGCAGCACCACGGTATCGGTTGAGTTTCAGCCACGTGATAGTGTGCAGCACCAAATAGAGCAACGGCACGACATAAACCCACATTGAGAGGGTGCCATTGAGATAAATCATTAGCCACAGTGGCGAGAGCATCGCTATTGCCATGTAACCGTTAAAGAGATAGGCGGCGGCAGCCAAACGACGCCCAAAAATCACCACTGCCGTGCGCTTACCAGCCTCAATGTCGTCTTCCACATCACGGTAGTTGTTTACCAACAACACATTCACGCCTATAAATCCAATGGTGATGCCTCCCAACACCGCCAACGCATCCATGCGCCCAGCCATAACGTAGTAGCTGAAAATAACTGGCACCAAGCCATAAAAAAGAAACACTGTAAGTTCGCCTAGTCCATGATAGGACAACGGATATGGTCCAGTACTGTAAGCAAGAGCAAAGACAGCAATCGCTATACCAACAGGAATCATCTGCCAACCTCCATAAGGAATGAGTCCGCAACCCACCAGGCACGCCACAGCAAGCGTTATATAAGTGGCGTTGCGCAACGTCTTGGGCTTAATGTCGCCTTCGGTAACGCCTCGGCGTGGTCCTACCCTACCTTTCTTGTCGGCACCGCGACGGTAATCGTAGTACTCATTGGCAAAGTTTGACACTACCTGCGCCAGCAGTGCAAACACGATGCACAAGATTGCAGGAATCCAACGGAAGAGATTTTGCCAACAGGCGATGCCTATTGCCATCAGCACACCGCTCAGTGACACTGGCAAGGTGCGCAACCTTATCGCCTCTTTCCATATCTTCAGTTGCTTGTTCATAGTGACAAACTATATTCTTGTCAATACCCATGCCCTGGGCGAGAGAACTTTTATTTTCATATACTTCTCGGGATTCTTGACAAAAGTGGCGGCAGGACCAAACTCGTCATAGCCTTCGACTACCACACAGTACAGTTTTTGAGCCGAGATATAAACTACGTAAGACGCATGGCCTTCGTTGCGCAAGCGGTCGCGGTAACTCTGAGCGTTGAACTTCTGCTTAAATTCCGCTACCACCACGTTATATTTCTTTATCATCTCGACCTTGTCGTCCACGATGTTGAAATGGTTGCGCAGCAGACGGATGCTGTCGCCATCTACCACATAGTTCGCCTTCTTGCGTTTCTCCAACTCTTGAGCGTAGATTTCGCCCTTCTCACCCACACGGCTTGCCGCTACTGCCTTTTCGTAGCTATCCTTATAGTTTTTCTCGGTAGAGTGACACGCACACAAAGCCATCACAACACTCACGAGCAACAAAACACTATATAAACTCCTTATTTTCATCTAACAAACTAATAACTATCAAACTAAAAACTATTCTACCACTCTCCCTTGAGGATTATTGCGGTCGTCGGCGAGCTCTATCACTTGGCACCCGGTTATGTTTCCGGCATCGAGAGTCAGCTTGATAAGGGTGCGCACCTTCTGCCAGCCTTGCCGCCCTGCAGCACCAGGATTAATGGTTAAGACACCGAGACTACGGTCAGGGATAACCTTGAGGATGTGACTGTGCCCACAAACGAAAATTTTGGGCTGAACAAGGTCAAGTCGTGACTTAATGCCCGGAGCGTAACGTCCTGGATAGCCACCAATGTGCGTGAGCATAACCTTCACGCCCTCAGTAGTGAAAACCTCGGTTTCCTTGAAGCGTCGACGCAACTCAGCACCGTCAACGTTGCCATAGACGGCTCTCACCTGTGGACCAATCGCTTCAATCATGTCGATAAGCTTAGCGTTGCCAATGTCGCCAGCGTGCCAAATCTCGTCGCAATCGGCGAAATGCTCGGCATAGCGGTCATCCCAATAGCAATGCGTGTCGCTTATGATTCCAATGGTCTTCATATTTAGTAAATTAGTGGACGAGAGCACAAGAGGATTCTGCATGTAGCTTCATTGTGCATCAATTGAACTCCATGAGGCGAGCGAGATACTTCCCAATGATGTCAAACTCCAAGTTCACCACAGTTCCTTTCACAATATTGTGGAAATTAGTGAGCTCGTGAGTATAGGGTATGATCGCCACCTCAAAGCTGTCGCGCTCGGAGTTGCACACCGTGAGGCTCGTGCCGTTGACAGTGATACTGCCCTTCTCCACCGTGACATATCCCTTGCGAGCCATAGCAGGGTCGACCTCGTAATGGAAAGTATAATACCAGCTACCATCGGCTTCACGCACACTGGTGCAGATGGCCGTCTGGTCCACATGACCCTGAACTATGTGACCGTCAAGGCGGCCGTTCATGAGCATACTTCGCTCCACGTTCACCTCATCGCCCACCTGAAGCAATCCCAGATTGCTGCGGTCGAGAGTCTCCTGGATGGCGGTAACAGTGTAGGTGCCATCGCCAGGCAATTTCACCACAGTGAGACACACACCGTTGTGTGACACGCTCTGGTCTATCTTCAATTCCTCGACAAAGCTGCACTTTAGCGTAATGTGCAGATTGCCTTCTTTTCTCTCAAGCGCCACCACACGGGCAGCCTCTTCAACTATTCCTGAAAACATCTATCATTAAGTTTAAGTTATAAGCAAGAAGGAAAGAGAAGCAATCCATTTCCTTCTTATTTCTTACTACTTCAAAGATACTATCGTTTCCTTGTTGCGGAGCCAGCGCCAGGCTTCTTGGTGGCAGCACCGCTACCATTACCTGAACTGCTGCCAGAACCACTTCCGCTGCCAGAGCCACTTCCAGAGCCACTTCCACCAAATGGCCTAGATGATACCGTTCCACCTCCAAATTTAGGAGTGTCGCCTGCCATCTTTCCGTTCCCGCCAGTGTACTTGCCCTCGGGGTCAGGGTCATTCTCTTTACCTTCGGCAAGGGCTTTTTCACGCGCTTTATCGTCCTCCATCTTCTTCATTGCTGCCGCTTCTTCTTTCATCCTGGCAATCTCCTCGGGAGTCTTACCCTCTGTGTCAAGCTTCTCGGCCGTTGACTCGCCATTCTGAGTAGAATCGGCGGCCTCCTCGCCAGGCTGCAAGAGAGAGCTGTCGAAGGTGCGGTAGTAGTTGGTTGTTAGCACCTGGAACTCGGTGCGGCGGTTTATCTGGTCGGCGGCAGCAAGGTCTTCTTTCGAGAGCGCCATCACAAAAGCCTCATGAAGCGTGTCGCCCTCGTTAAACTGTGGATACAATCTCGCAATGCGCTTGGTCACAACCTTAGGTCTCGTCTTGCCGTAGCCGTGATATTGTAATCGCGCGCTGTCCACGCCATTCTCAATGAGGTAATCAACCACACTCTTGGCGCGCGCCTCGCTCAGTTTGTTGTTGTATTCGTCACTACCCACGCGGTCGGTGTGTGAGCCCATCTCAATAGTCACATAAGGATTGTCGTTGAGTACCTGCACCATCGAGTCAAGAGCCTCTTTTGACTCAGGACGCAGCGTTGCCTTGTTATAGTCGTAGAAGATGTTCTCGATGACCTGGGGCTTGGTCATAGCGGCAAGGATGAAATCCACGCCATATTCGGCGTCGGCCTCCTCTATATCGCTTGTAAACTGCTGCTTGTTATTGAGGTAGCCATTAGCACCAGCAAGCATCACATAGCTCACACCACGTTGCAAGTCAAAGCGGAATGAACCGTCGGGCTTGGCCACTGCTTTCTGGTTGCTACCGTCGTTGCCCACAATGCGTATCAGAGCGTTAGGCACTGGTTCTTCATCCTTGTCGAGCACATAGCCCGAAATCCACACCTTCAAGTCGGGTTTCTCGAAGCTATAGATGTGGTCATAACCACGAGCATCCTTGCGGTTGCTCGAGAAGTAGCCTTTCTCACCCTCGGCCTCAAAGGTGATGCCAAAGTCGTCGCCGCTGGAGTTCATGGGCGAACCCATATTCTCAACAAACCAACGACCAGAAGGCTGCAAGCGGGCACGGAACAAGTCCAGGCCACCAAAGCCAGCATGACCGTTACTTGAAAAGTAGAGAGTGCTGTCGTCTCGTACGAAGGGGAAGCGCTCGTCGCCAAGGGTGTTGATTTGTTCACCCAGATTCTCGAGGGTGCCATGGCCATCGCTAATCATCACGCGCCAAATGTCCTTACCACCTTGACCTCCTGGCATGTCGCTCGAGAAATAAAGCCACTTACCATCGGGGCTAACGGCGGGGTCGTTATAGGCCGAAAGGGTGTCGGCAGTAATCTCAAACTTTGCAGCGCCACTCCATTTTGCCTCGCTGCGACTCGCCTTATAAATCTCTACGCTGGTGCCAGAGTCGGTCTTGCGTAAAGCCTTGGCGAAGAACATCGTCTGACCATCAGGAGTAAAAGCTGTAATGCCTTCGTCAAACTCGGTGTTCAGGTCGCCTTCCACGGGTTCGGGATTGCTCCATTTGCCTTTGTCATCTTTTTTGGAGTAGAACACATCGCAATTCTTGGTACCTGTAATCTCGCTCTTAACAGTGCCAGTGGCCTTGTCGCGCGACGATGTGAAATAAATAACGTCGTTCTTGTTGTCAAGGAACATGGGGCAGAAATCGGCACGGCGCGAGTTGAAAAGACGCGCATTCTTCACGATGTAACGAGTGCCTTGATCACGCCACTTGGGAGCCTGCTGGCATCCACGCACACCTTCCTTAGCCTGCCAGTTGTTGGGGGCAGTGTCGAGATAAGCCTTGTAGTTTTTCTCGGCAAGAGAGTATTGTCCTTCCATCTGCTGAGCCTGAGCCAAATAGAAAGGAATGAGGCTGTCTTCCCACTCATAACGCTTGGCGTTCTGGTAGGAAGCTGCCGCGCGGGCGCTCTGGTTCAGGTGACGGTAGCACTCGCCAAGCATAAAAGCCACCTCGCCTCGCTGGTAGCGGTCCTCCTTACGGTTGAGCTTGTTGTAGATTTTGCGATAGGTCTCGGCGGCGGCATTATACTCACCTCGCTCATATTTCTCGTCGGCATCCTTCATCTTGGCAGTCTTGCACGATGTGAACTGCACCGCACCCGCCAGCATGAATACCGCAAATATTACATAAAATAGTCTCTTCATATTGATGTTATATAACTACCTTAAAAACGCAATGATGTAGTGCTTTATTGCACGCGCGTGTAATATAAAGATTAATTAAGTTAAACTTTTATTTCTTTCATCAGTCAAAAAAGCAACTATTCTCCAAATTAACAAAAGCAATGAAACTTTTCAATAAAACATTACTCATGTTGGCAGTAATAGCGTTGCCGGCTATTTGTTTTGCTCAGCCACCAGGATCATGCAAAGTGGCTTTCACTGGCAAGCAACCAATAATCAAGGACTATGCCAAAGCCTACTGTTCACAATTCGATAATGACAGCTTTGAACGTCAAGCGCTTGCTGCATTCAATAAAGGCAACCACAAGAAAGGAAAAACCGAGTGCATCGTTGATGTTAAGAACGGATATGTGAAATATACGGCTCCCGAAGGAGACGCTCTTCGGTCTATCGAGATGTGTTACTGGAACTGTGACAATAAAAACGAGAAACTGGTGGCAGTCAACACTATCGACTCTTCGATGGGGTTTGACGAGAGCTTCCTCACTTTTTATCGCTATAATGTGAAAACCAAGAAGATGAGGCAAATTGAGACACCCTTCGACCGCAACCCTAACGCTATCGATTTGGTTGACCAGAACACGGCCGACAAAAAGACCATAGAGATGGTGATGACAGCCAAGAACGAGGACGCTAATAAGTTTCAGCCCAGCTTCAGCCTTCCACGCGTGGGCAAAGACATCACCTATCACATGGCAGACCAAAACGCAATCCCCAAACAATACCAACGTGAGGGCAAGCTCATTTGGGACGGCAACAGCTTCTGCCACGAAAACTGATCAAAATACATAGTCGTCCCTTAAATAAGCCTCAAATAGTTGATTATTAACATATTATAACTATCAACATTTGTATAAGTCTGCAGGATTTTGTAACTTTGCGTTATAA
>CAJOFH010000046.1 GCA_905233845.1 uncultured Muribaculaceae bacterium
TTTTTAATAATGTTTTTTGCACTACAAAATTACTAAAAATCTCGCTATGTTCCTAATTTTCAGCTAAATAAAATTCATCGAACTCACGTTAATTTATAATCAAAGTATTGTAATTTTGAGGAGGGTGTGTCATTTCAGTACCCCACGGCACGCACCCCTAACGGGGTACGCGCCGTGGGGTTAACCACTTCGCCCCCTTCGGGGACGTTCTGGCCTACGGCCAAATCCCACACACCTATAGCCATATCCCACCCCCTCTTAACACACCTCTCACTCCACTCTAACTCCTCCATCTTCACTCTCCACTATCAACTCTTCCCTCTCAACTATTAAAACAAAGCGGGGTTAGTGCGTTTGGCACTAATCCCGCCTGTTATATAGATAATGTGTACTTGTTATGGTGTTACTACGGTGCCGATGGGCTCACCAGTGATTACTTTCTTGAGGTTGCCTTTCACGTCCATATTGAAGACGTGGATGGGGAGATTATTCTCCTTGGCCATCACTGTGGCGGTCATGTCCATGACTTTTAGGCCTCGTTTGATGATTTCGTCGTAGGTAATGGTATCAAACTTAGTAGCTGTTGGATCCTTCTCGGGGTCGGCGGTGTAGATACCGTCGACGCGCGTTCCCTTGAGCATCACGTCGGCCTCAACCTCGATGCCACGCAGAGTGCTGCCTGTGTCGGTAGTGAAGAATGGGTTTCCTGTTCCACACGACATAATTGCTACCTTGCCTTGGTTCATGGCATCGATAGCACGCCACTTGGTATAATGCTCACCCACAGGAGTCATGGCTATAGCCGTGAACACTTGAGCCGGCTGTCCCTTGGCTTCGAGTGCCGAGGAGAGAGCAAGCGAATTGATTACTGTAGCGAGCATACCCATTTGATCGCCCTTCACACGGTCGAAGCCACTTGCTGCACCAGCGAGTCCACGGAAGATATTACCTCCACCAATGACGATAGCCACCTGCACGCCAGCCTCGACAAGTTCCTTGATTTGCGATGCGTAGTCGTCAACCCTCTGTGGGTCGATTCCGTAGCCTTGTGTTCCCATCAGCGACTCACCACTGAGCTTGAGAAGTATGCGTTTGTATTTGGTTTCCATAATTATTTATAAGGATGTAAAGGAATTAAAGGAATTAAAGGAATTAAATAAAAAAGTTGGACTTGGCGACATGTCGCCGTGTCCAACTCTTACTATTGTTAGCTCGTGATACTCACAAGAAACATTTACTATTATTTTGCACCAAGAGTTTTAGCGCGTTCAATTTCGGCATCAAGAGCACCAGGTCCGTAATAGTTTTCTTCGATTTCCTTGTAGATAGCAAGTTCCTCGTCATACTTCTTCTGGCTGTGAAGCACATTAGCTTTCTTGAGCATGAAAGAGGGCACATAGGCCTTATTGTCATCTGCAAGCTTGATAGCCTTGTCATAGGCAGCGATAGCCTTGTCGAGCTGCTTAGCATTAACATAGCAGTCACCGAGCAGCGCTTGCGAGCCAGGTCCTACCACCTTTCCCTTAGGAGAATAGTCCTCGAGATACTTCAACGCCTCTTTGTTCTTGCCTTGAGCATAGAGAATGGTAGCAGCTTTAAGTTTTGCCAAATTACCAGCGTCGTTGCTGTAATTCTTGGCTATCTTCTCATAGTCTTTGAGTGCGGCAATCGAGTCAGGCTTCATCATTCCACCATATCCAATGAGTTCTTTATCGGCTTTAGCGAGTTCTTCGTTAGCCTTCTCAAGGTTAGGTCCATAGATAAATTTGAAGTAAGCCCAGATGATAAGAGCTATAATCAAAATGGCCATTACCGTCCAATAGATAATGTTCTTGTGTTGTTCAAACTTCTGTTCGATCCCCGACAATGAATCGTTGATTTCTTCAAGCTTAGTGCGGGTTTCTTTGTTCTTCTTTTTTGCCATAATATTATGTAAAAACTGTATATAAAATGTCGTTTTTTGATTTTGCGGTACAAAAGTAATATATATTTGCCTAATATAAAAGCAATTTGCGAAATTAATTTTTAAAAAATGGCAAAAAACGCATTTTGGAGGTATAGAACACAGTAAAGAATAAACAAAACAAAGTTAGAATGTCAATCTATTAATTTCTTCGTTTGGCGCAATAATAAAAGAGTTCATTGAATTATTTTGCATTTTTGCTGAAAAATATTTAAAAGATTATCGAATATCGACAAAAACCCTTATTTTTGTGACTTAGTAACAAAACCAAATTGGGACAATTAGGCTCATTATCAAATGGAATCGAGACGCCGATTAAAACGCACAGAATATATAATATATGCAATATTCCTATTGATTTTACTCATAGCTCCCACTGTGAGTACGCTGTTTCATGGCCATAGCCTATCGGAGACCGATTTCATTTTGCATGACATGATCAACAGCTGGAAGGTGATTATAGTGTATGTTGTTGCCTTTGTCATTCATGATGTGTGCCTTGCTCCGCTGCTGGTTTACAAGCACAAGCCGTGGTATTACGTTCTGGGCGTGCTTTTACTTGCTGGCATGTTTCAATTGTATCAATGCAACACCAGCCCCCAAGAGCCACTTTCCCGTGTCATCACCACCACAACGCAAGAAACAGCTCAGACGGTCAACCAGAGTGCCGAAGGGAAAATCCTGACGGCCCCACCCGTTCCCCCGCCACCGGCTCATCGTCAAGACATCGTATCGTTTATCCTATTCCTGTTTGGAATAGGCACCAATATAGGTATTAAGTTTTACTTTGTCTCGATTTTAGAGCGTAGGAGGTTAGAAGATTTGGAGAAAGAGAACTTGCAGCAGAACCTTGTTCAGCTGCGCTATCAGCTCCACCCTCATTTTTTCATGAACACACTGAATAACATCCATGCCCTTGTTGATATAGACCCGAAAAAGGCGCAGAAGTGCATCATCGACTTGTCGAAGCTCATGCGCTATATCCTTTATGAGAGCAACCACGAGTATGTTCCTGCCTATCGAGAGGTAGAGTTCATGGCCAACTATGTTAGACTCATGAGCATCCGCCATAATGACAAGCTGAAGTTTTCGGCTAAAAATTCTGACGACGGCAAAGGCATATGGATTCCTCCATTGGTTTTCATCTCGTTTGTAGAAAATGCGTTCAAGCATGGCGTGAGCTACAACAAGGAGTCATATATCAATGTTGAAGCCAACCGCTACACCAGCAACAGTGGCGAGCCTCGTCTTCATTACACTTGCCGCAATAGTAAACAATCAAAGCCTAAGAACAGCGGTAATAAGGCCAGTGAGGCGAGCGGAGTTGGCCTTACAAATATCAAAAGTCGCCTTGACCTGATGTTTGGTGACAACTATACTCTTGACATCGATGACGGCGACAAGGAGTTCAAGGTCACATTGGACATTCCTGTAAAGACCAGCGAACCAATACATAATAATGCATAATGCATAATGCACAATTCATAATGCACAATTCATAATGCGTAATCAAGATAAGAGATAAAAATAGATAACTAATAACTGATATGATACGTTGCATAATTATTGACGATGAGCCCCTTGCGTTGCAGCAGATGGAGGGGTATATCAAGAAGATTTCTTACATGGAACTGGTGGCAGCTTGCCAAAGCGCTATAGACGCCAAAGAGGTGCTTGAGAACAACAAGATAGATGCCATGTTCTGCGACATCAACTTGCCCGAGCTCAATGGATTGGACTTTGTGAAATCGCTCGACAATCCTCCCATGGTTGTGTTCACTACAGCCTATAGCGAGTATGCCGTCGAGGGTTTTCAGTTAGATGCTGTTGACTACCTTCTCAAGCCTTTTGGTTTTGACGAGATGAAGCGTGCAAGTGACAAGATTAAGAAGCGCCACGACGCTCTACGCACGTTACAGGAGGTGAGCCAGATTGATGAGGACGACGCGATTTTCCTGAAGACTGAGTACAAAATAGTGCGCATCAACATCAGCCACATCCGGTATGTGGAAGCTATGAGCGAGTATCTTCGCATCTATTTGATTGACTATCCGCGTCCCATCATCGTGCTGCTTAGTATGAAGAAGATGGAGGAGCGCCTTCCCAGCCGCAGCTTCATGCGCGTACACCGCTCTTATATCATTAACCTAAAATTGATTCACGAGATAAGCAAAAATCGTATTTCACTTGGCGACGAAGTGGAGATTCCCATTGGCGACAGCTACCGCGAACAGTTCAACAACTATATAAACAGCAAGTTCTTGACGAAGTAGACTCAAGGACTGAAGACAAAGTTTAAGGCCTAGACTTTTCTAGATATTCTAGATTGTCTAGGCCTTTTATTGTTGTGTGTTGTAAGATTCTAGGGGATGTTGTAGGTGAGTGTGCCTGTGCGCTCGATGGTTTGACCTTTAGGGACACTGAATCGTGACCTGCGTGCCAAGTCGAGACAGATATCGCGCGCGCGCTGATTGGTAATATTACCACCAGCGATGCTCGCCTTAGTTACTGCACCAGTGGGGCTAACAGTTACCCTAACAACCACAGTGCCCGGTCCTGGGCAAGGAGCCGTTGGGAACGACGCAATGGTGTATCCGTCGAGACCACCACCAATTCCTGGTTTGCCCGCTTTTTTCTCACCGCCCGGTGTTCCGTCGGGGTTGCCCTGCTTGCCGCTTCCTGAGCCATTAGTCTTTCCAAAGGCCTTTTGCATCCTGTTGTCGGCCTCGCTTGAAGGAGTGCTTGTCGTGGAAGTGGTGTTAGGGTTCTCGGTCTTCTTGGGAGTGCTTTGTTGCTTGGGCTCACCTTGCTTTTGTGGCTTTTCGGGCTGTTTAGGTTGCTCAGTCTTAGTCTCGGCTTGTAGTTTCTTGGGCTGCTGTGTCGGGACTTTCATTGGCGACTCTTGAGTTGAAGTCACCTGCTGTTGAGGCGCTTCCTCGTGAGAGCCATTGTCCTTGAGGTCATTCTGCCCTACCTGCTGAGGCTCATTGTTCTGAGTCTCGGTCTCCTGTTGCTGGGCAGGTTCGGCAATAGCCGCCTGCTGGTCGTCGAGTTGTTCCTCGATGAAATCGCCCAAGTCGACATATTCACCACCAAACATAATGGTGTCTTGCAGCAACTGCGCCTCCAGTGTTCCGTCAAGTGGCGGATAGCGGTAGTGAAGGCTCGTCAACAGCAGCACAGCCACAATTCCAGCTCCAATCAAGAGAGTGATAAGAGCCGAGAGTGCCTTGTTTTTATTTTCGTTATTTTTACTTGCCATTTAAGAGAGATGCGAGAGAGGGTGATTGAGAAATTATTGCTCGGTGACAGTGGTAACAGGTGGTTGAGCTGTGCCTTGCGCCTGCTGAGGTGTTGCCGCCTCGGCAGGAATCTCAGTAACGGTAGTCGAGCCCTCGGCAGCAGGTTGATTGCTTGTTGCGGCAGCATTGTCAACGCCCGCGTTCTCGGGTTCAGGAGCGGCATATCCTTCGCTGGCAGGCTTGGTAGCGAGCACCACCTTGATGCCCACCTTAGAACCCTTGTCGAGGATGTCGACAATCTTCCCGTAGGGGACATCCTGGTCGGCGTGCAGAGCTATAAACTGCGATGGATCGCTCTCCTTAACCGCTTGCAGGAATCCATAGAGCTGGTCATCGGGCAGCGGCTTGAGCTCACCCTGCTTCACCGAGTCGCCTTGAGTGGCAAACATGTTCATATCCTTGTCGATGAAGATGCGCGTGGTGGGCTTGATGGCCGTCTGCTGACCGCTCTGAGGCAAGTTCACCTCCATCGCCGATGGAAAGACGAAAGTTGAAGTCACCATGAAAAAAATGAGCAGCAAGAAGATGACATCGGTCATCGATGCCATGCTGAACATCGACAGAGTGTTGTGTTGTCTCTTTAGTGCCATAATGGTAAGATGGGTGTTACTGTTTGGGTTTCGCGGGCTCGTTGAGCAGATCCATGAACTCCATGGTGTTGCCCTCGAGACGGTTCATGATTTTGTTGACGCGCGAGGTAAGGTAGTTGTAGGCAAAGAGAGCCAAAATACCCACCACAAGACCGGCAACGGTAGTCACGAGAGCCTCGTAGATACCGCTTGCGAGGATGCTCACATTACTGTTTTGTCCCGCGCTGGCGAGAGCATAGAATGCTTGCACCATACCAGTCACTGTGCCAAGGAAGCCAATCATCGGAGCTCCAGCGGCAGTAGTGGCGAGCCAGTTGAATCCCTTCTCCATTTTGGCGATTTCCATGTTACCCACATTCTCGATAGCGACAAGAACATCGTTCATGGGTCGACCAATGCGCGACACACCTTTCTCTATCATACGGGCGTAGGGTGTGTCGGTGGCAAGGCACAGTTGCTTTGCCTCGTCGATTTTACCGTTCTGGATGAGGTTACGGATTCTTTGCAAGAAGTTGTTGTCGGCTTTAGTAACACGGCTTGTTGCAAAAAGCCTCTCAAAGAAAATGTAGATGCTCACGAGCAACAACAGAGCAATCGGAATCATGAGCCATCCACCCTTGAGAGTGAGGTCCCACACCGATAAAGCAGTAGATACAGGAGCGCCTTGTGCGCCTTGAGTTGCCACTTGGGCTACTATCATGTTAATTAATGCCATGAGATTCGTTGTTTTTATTTTGTGGTTATTAAATTCTTGATTATTAGTCCTTGAGACATTTTTTGTAGGCTGCAATTGTGTTCTCGAGACCGAGGTAGAGCGCATCGCTGATGAGAGCATGACCAATCGAAACCTCGTTGAGATAGGGCACATTGTCCTTGAAAAACTTGAGGTTGAGAAGATTAAGGTCATGGCCAGCATTCAGTCCCAACCCTGCCTCATGGGCAGAGATTGCAGCCTCACGGTAGGGAGCCACCGCTTGATCGGGGGCAGTTGTGAACATCTGCGCAAAAGGTCCAGTGTAAAGCTCCACTCGGTCGGCGCCAGCCTCGGCGGCTTGTCTCACACGCTCGGTGGTAGCATCAACAAAGATGCTTACCCTTATTCCAGCCTCTTTGAGCCTTGCCACAATAGTTTTCAAGAATTCCATGTTCTCGGCCACGGGCCATCCTTGAGATGACGTGAGCACGCTAGGCGCGTCGGGGACGAGCGTCGCTTGGTGTGGCCTCACCTCGAGGACCATGTCCATGAATCGCTTGTCGGGGAAGCCCTCGATGTTGAACTCGGTGTGGAGCGCAGGTTTCAGTTCATATACGTCGGCTTTTCTTATATGTCGCTCATCGGGCCTGGGATGGACGGTGATGCCGTCGGCGCCAAACTTCTCAATGTCGAGCGCCACTTGCAAGACACATGGCAAGTTTCCGCCTCGTGCATTGCGTAGGGTCGCCACCTTATTTATATTTACACTCAGATTTACCATTTGAAATAATTGATTTATTTTATAATAACGTATAGTTTTCTCATAATAGTACCCAAAGAACAGGAAAAATTAGTATCTTTGCGGTCAAATATGAGATACGTCACAATATATTTAAGGTACAAAAGTAACGTTAATTGGTGAAAAATAAAAACAAAATAGCACTTTAAAAAGTTTTTTCAACGTTTTTCACACATTTACCGATACCACTCACAGCATAAATATTTCCCCGAGCAACAATGAAAATAGCATTATTCAGCAATCCCTATCAAGAAAAATACAAGTCAGCACTCAATGACTTTATCTCTTATCTTCAGAGCAACTTTGATTTGACGATAGAGAAAGACTTTCACGCCTATCTGGGTGTGTTAGGCATTGACACTGGCAATGCACAAGCCTTTGACCTCAAGGAATTTGACGGCGCGTGGCTGGCAGTAAGCATTGGTGGCGACGGCACCCTGCTGAGCAAGGCGGCGTTGCTGGCCCGCCACAACACGCCAGTGGTGGGCATCAACACAGGGCACCTGGGCTATCTCGCTGCTTGCCGCCTGAACGAGGCGCGTGACATGATAGAGCGCATCAAAGCTGGCCACTGTCGCCACGAGAAGCGCACAATGCTCGAACTTGTGAGCATAAATGACGAGCCTTGCGACAACATCATCGCCTTGAACGAGATAGCCATTCTGCGTCAGGACACCACATCGATGATTTCAATGCCCACAACCATCAACGGCACGATGCTGACAACATATATGGGTGACGGCTTGGTAATAAGCACACCCACAGGCTCTACAGCCTACAACATGAGCGTTGGCGGCCCCATCATGATGCCACTGACAAGTTGCCTCGCTCTCTCCCCTATCTCGCCCCACTCGCTGACGATGCGCCCCATAGTTGTGGGCGACGACTCCGAGATTGTTGTAACCATCAACACCCGCGCTCAATGGATACAGGTGAGTGTTGACGGCATGGCGATGACGTTGCCCAGCGGCAGCACGGTGAAGATAGCCTGCGCCCCTTACAAGTTGAGTGTAATCCAGAAAGAGGAGCACAACTTTGCCAACACCTTGCGTGAGAAACTGCTGTGGGGAGCTGATCAGAGATAATGCTCAAACAATGCACAATGCTCAATGCATAATGCATAATGCATAATGCATAATGCATAATGCTCAATGCATAATGCTCAATGCACAATGCTCAATGCATAATGCTCAATGCATAATGCTCAATGCATAATGCTCAATGCATAATGCTCAATGCATAATGCTCAATGCATAATGCTCAATGCTCAATGCTCAATTCATAATGCACAATTCTAGATAATCTAGATTTTCTAGAACTTCTAGAGTTTCTAGACAACTGACTGATAACTAAAAAACTCACTTATATGGTCATTCCACCACTGCTGAGACCAGGCGACAAGTTTGCCATCATATCCCCATCGGGGACGGTGCTGCCCGAGAGGGTGGATGGTGCCGTGCGCGCTATCAGGGAGTGGGGATTTGTGCCTGTAGAGGGCAAGCATTGCCGTGAGCAACACATAGCCTACGAAGTGGTGAGCCATAGTGCACCACTTGAGTCGCGGCGTGACGACCTGCTGTGGGCCATCAATGACCCCGAAGTGCGTGCCATCTTGTGTAGCCGTGGTGGTTATGGCGCCGTGCAACTGATTGAATATCTTGATATTGAACAGCTGGCGCGTGACCCAAAGTGGTTGATAGGATTCAGCGACATATCGGCACTCCATGCCGCTTGGCACAAAGCTGGCGTTGTGAGCATACACTCCCCCATGGCCAAGTATTTGACCCTCTATGACCGCCATGACGAGACCAATCGCATCAACTACGAGATAATGACAAGCGGCAAACTGCCCACTTACGAAGTAGCACCCCATAGCCACAACCGTTGTGGAATAGCCAAAGCCCCTATCGCCGGCGGCAATCTGGCGGTGCTTATGTCACTACTAGCCACCCCATATAACATGATTACACCTGGTCATATTCTATTTATTGAGGATGTTGGAGAGCAGGTCTATCAGGTGCAGCGGTTGTTATATCACTTGCGGCTGGCTGGCATCCTGCCTCACCTTGCAGGACTTGTGGTGGGTCAATTCACTAAGCACCGTGGCGACGACACCAGCGCGATGTTAGACATGATTCACGACATGGTGGCAGACTATAGCTACCCTGTGGCGTTTGACTTCCCTATAGGCCACATTCCACGCAATGTTCCCATTGTTGAAGGCTCTAATGCCGTCCTTGAGGTCATGCCGAGCGTGACAAGATTGGCGATGACACTATAAAAAGGCAACATAAATCAGAGAAAATTGTTAAAATTTGAAATGTTAATTTATTTCTAATTTAACATTTAATCATATTGATTTCACCTTCTTTTCATCAAAATAGCACTACATCAAATCACATAATAAACACCATAAAGAACAAATCATACACGCTTAATAAACAGCCTATTAACAAATAAAAAAACATTTCGACAAAATCTTGTTTTCACATGCCTAAAAGTGCTTTTTAAGGCAATTTGTTAACAATTCTAAATTAAGCAATATAAAACTAAAAAGCCAAAAACACAGAGCAAACAAATTCATAAAAGTTAAAGATTAAAATAATTTTGTTCTATTTATTTATAATATATAATTTTGCATCCGTTGTTCTTTAGGTTTGCGGTGCCTATCACGACGTTGCACAACACGTAAAACGACGTAGAAAACAAGCCTCTCCCCAGTCGTTGAAGACTCCGATTTATCACAAGAACGACATATTTTTTGAAAGTTTGGGCAAAGACCTTTTTACAAAAATGAATTTATATTTTCGAGTATAAAAATTGAAGTTTAATCATTAATTGTTTACTGTATGAAGAGACTTTTATCAACTCTCTTGGCTGTGTGCATCATCGCATTGGGTGCATCGGCCAGCAAGACCGTTAAAGGTAAGGTCATCAGTGCTACCGACAATGAACCACTTATTGGCGCAACAGTGCAAGCTGTGGGTTCTAATCAAGGTACTGCAACCGACATTAACGGTGAATTTACAGTAACCGTCAACGACAACGTAACTCAGCTGAAAATTAGCTATGTGGGATACACTCCACAAATCGTTGCGGTTGCAAGTTATGTAACAGTAGCCCTTGAAGAAGAGGACAACACCCTCGAGGAGGTTGTTGTGACTGCGATGGGTATTACCCGTAAGCAGAAATCTCTGGGTTATGCCGCTCAACAGGTGAAAGCCGATGACATCGCCGGTGCCCGCACCACCGATGCCATGAACTCTCTGAACGGTAAGGTTGCCGGTCTGCAAGTGCAGTCCACTTCTAGTGACCCAGGTGCTGCTAACTCGGTAATTATCCGTGGTTTCAGCTCTATCAATGGTAGCAACCAGCCACTTTATGTAGTGGACGGTGTGCCCCTGCAGAGCACAACCCTCACTGGTCAAGGACACGCCCAGACCGCTGGTGGTATCTCAAGCATCTCACCTAACGACATCGAGAGCATGACAGTGCTTAAGGGTGCTGCCGCTACCGCCCTCTATGGTAGCCGCGCTGCCAACGGTGTGATCATCGTTACCACCAAGCAAGGTAAGAAGGGCGACGGCAAGAACTTCACCATTGAGTACAATGGTAGCGTTCAAGCTCGCCAAGTGAGTCTGCTTCCCAAGATGCAAAACAACTGGGGACAAGGTTGGAACGGAACTCAAACCTACATCGAGAACGGTTCATGGGGTCCACGTTTGGATGGCTCTCGTCAGATTTATGGTCCTATCTGGAACCATCAGCAGCTTATCCATGACTACAACGCTAAGGAGAACAATGTGAAGGACTTCTTCGACATTGGCTGGTCACACAACCACGCTATCGCCTTCAGTGGTGTGTCAAACGACAACAAGGTTAACTACTACCTTTCTTACAACTATGCAGGTGATGACGGTATCCTTCCTGGAAAGAAAGACGTTTACAAGCGTCACACCCTCGACTTCCGTGGAGGTTTTGAGGCTACCGAGTGGCTAAAGCTCACTTCGTCTATCAGCTATGCCAAGTCTCAGACCGACCTCGTAGGTAGCTTCCAGGGTACTTCGGTAATTGACGGTCTTCTTGAGTTCCCACGCGATATCAGTATCGTTGACTTGAAGGACCTCAGCAGCCCATTCCACACTCCTGAGGCTTATTACACTCCTTACGGAATTACCAACCCCTACTGGGCTATTGAGAACAACTACAACCACGTTGACTCGAAGCAGATGCGCGGCAAGATTCAAGCCGACATCAATCCCATTAAGGACTTGACCTTTACTTATCGCTTTGGTTTCGACTATACCGACTTCGACCGCAAGATTGGTTATCCTCAAATCGCACTTGATGACGCTCTCATCAACGAGGATTATGGTTATGCTCCAAGTAACATGAACCAGGATGGCTGGGTTTACAGCGCCTATGGTCGTCGTTATGAGCTCAACCACGACTTCCTCGCCGACTACACCCGCAACTTCCTTGACGAGCGCTTGAGCCTCGCTGCTATTGTTGGTGTTAACCTCAATGAGCGTTACTACACCTCTATGGTAGGCCAGACCGATGGCTTGACCTTCGAGACTGGTTTCTGGGATTTGAGCAATGGTGCTACCCGTTCAACACTTGAGGAATCACAGACCAAGCGCCGTCAGGTAGCTCTCTTTGGCGATGTAACCCTCGGTTGGGACGACATGGTTTACTTGAACCTCACTGGTCGTAACGAGTGGTCTTCGACCCTGCCAATTGGTGCCAACAGCTATTTCTATCCTGGCGCTACCTTGAGCTGGATTTTCACTAAGTTGATTCCACGCAACGACATTCTTACATTCGGTAAGGCTCGCATCGCCTACGGTAGAACTGGTAACGATGCCGATCCTTACATGGTTAGCCCACGTTTCGTTCAGGCATTTGCCAACGGATATTATAGTGGCGCAGAAGTCAACTTCCCATTTGGCGGACTCAACGCCTTCCAAGCAGCTGCTACTGCTGGTTCTAACAACCTGAAGCCTGAGATGACCACCGAGTTTGAGGCTGGTCTCAACCTCGTGTTCTTCAACAGCCGCTTGAACATCGACGCTACTTATTATAATCGTGTTACTAAAGACCAAATCTTTACCCTCCCTGTTGACCCAGCTACTGGTTACAACAATGTGGTTACCAACTTTGGTGAGGTTCGCAACCGTGGTTTCGAGTTACTCGTTAACACGACTCCAGTGCTGACCAACAACTTCCGTTGGGATTTGGGCTTCAACTTCGCCATCAACCGCAACAAGGTTCTCTCTATGCCCGAGAGTCTTGAGGGTGGCAAGGTTACTATCTACAGCTTCTCGGCTGGCGATGACGCCGTTTACATGTATGCCGAGGAAGGCAAGCCAATGGGTGTTTACTATACCTATTTGCCACAAACCTATACCGACCCCAAGGGTGTTGTTCACCCAATTGTTGACGCTTACGGACAACCCGTTCTCAGTGACGAGGTTCAATATACTGGCCGTGACATGAACCACAAGTGGACTGGTGGTGTGAACACCTCGATCAGCGCTTATGGTCTTACTCTGAGCGCACAACTCGATGTACGCTACGGTGGCACAATGTTCTCACGTACCAAGAACTTGATGCAGTTCACTGGTAATGCCTATGTTACCGACTACAACATGCGTCGCCCATTTGTTATTCCTAACTCAGTTGTTGACAATGGTGATGGAACCTACAGCGAGAACACCACTCCTATTTTGATGAGCGACCAGGGTCTCCAGAACTACTGGAACAACTACGGCGCTGGCCAGGGTGGCGAGTACTATCTCGTTGACCGCACCTTCGCTAAGCTGCGTAACTTGAGTCTCACTTGGGAGCTTCCTAAGAAGTGGGTTAACGCTGCTAAGCTGAGCAACGTGGCTATCACATTGTTTGGTAATAACCTGTTCACTTGGACAGCCCGCGACAACTATGACATCGACCCAGAGTCGACCACTACTGGTACTGACTTGGAAGGTGGATTTGGTGAGCTTTACAGCAACCCAAGCTGCCGCGTGTTTGGTATAAATCTTAGCATTAAGTACTAATTTTTAATGGAGAATAAGATTATGAAAAAGATATTTTTAGCAAGTCTTTTGGTGCTCGGTTTGGTTGTCACTTCTTGCGATGACTACCTTGACATCAACTATGACCCCAACTCTCCTACCGAGGAGAATATGACTCCCGATATGATGCTGCCAGCTGCCGAGATGAACATCACACACAGCTATGGTGACTATCTGCGCACCGTGGGTGGATATTTCGCTCAGCACTATGCTCAGGAGTTCGGTACTAGTAACTACCTTGATTACAGCAAGTTCAATCAAAGTGCTGTACGTTCAAGCTCTACTTACCGTCAGCTCAACACTCGTGCTTTGAACAACATCAAGTACATTCGTGAATATGCACAGTCTCATGGAGAATGGGGCAACTATCTCGCAGCCACTGTGTTGCGCGCATTCACTTATCAGATACTTGTTGACTGCTACGGTGAGGTTCCCTACAGCGAGGCTGGTGACTTGAGCAACCTCACTCCTCACTACGATGAGGGACAAGCTATTTACGACGGCATCCTCGCTGAGCTCGACGAGGCCCTGGAGAAAGTTAATGGCAGCGACCAAGTTGCTACCAGCCTTCTCTTCCCAAAATCGAACGCTGCTAACTGGATTAAGTTTGCCAACGCCCTCAAGCTCCGCATCCTCACTCGTGAGAGCGGTGTTAAGGACGTGAACAGCAAGATTGCTGCTATCATTAGCGAGGGTAACCTCCCAACTGCCGACGTTCAGGTTGCTGGCTGTTGGAAGGACGAGGCTGCACAAGCTAACCCCTTCTACATGGAGGATGCATTTGCTGCTTATGGTGCTTCGCAAATCAACATCGTGCTCAACGTTGCACTGTTGAACACAATGAACGACTATGGCGACACACGCTTAGCTTCTTACTTCTCGCCAAATGGCAGCAACGCTTTCACTGGCAGTGTGAGTGGTACCAACTTCTCGACCTCTGCCAACTATAAGGCTGCTTACTGGTGCCGTCCTAACGCACACTTCGATGATCCCGTTGTTCTGATGAGCGTTTCAGAGATCAACTTCTTGATTGCAGAGTACTATGCTAAGAACAAGAACGCTGCAAAGGCACAGGAATACTATGCAGCTGCCGTCAAGGCTTCTTACGACAGAGCTGGAGTTAGTGGCTATGAGGCAGCTATTGAGGCTTATCCACTCGACATCAACAACTACAAGAAGGCTATTGGTATCCAGAAGTGGGTAGACCTCTCGGGCTACAACAGCTTCGAGGCTTGGTGTGAGCTCCGCCGTCTGGGCTATCCTCAGATGAGCGCAGTTAAGGGTGAGCAAGTTTACAACGAGGCTACCGATGCCTACAATCCTAATATTGTGGCTCCAGGTACCCTTTATCACCCCATCAATGCCAACCCAGCTCTTACCAGCATCCTGCAGCGATTCCCCTACGCCGAGTCTTCGGCTAACCGCAACCAGAACACTCCCGCCTATCCAGGTGACAATGCTCCTGTATTCTGGGCTAAATAATTATAGTTAAGGTTAATACTTAAATACGATTTTATTATGAAGATATTAAAATATTTAGCATTCAGTGCTTTGGTTGCCTTCTCGCTTACTTCGTGCGACAAGACCACCGAAGGTGTAACTGATATCCTCTACTACCCTGTTATCACTGTCGACGGTGATAATCCAGTGCTCCTCACTGTGGGTGACAAATTTGAGGATCCCGGCTATAGCGCTGACCTGAATGGTGAAGACTACACAGGTAACGTAGAAGTTACAAGCACTGTCGACACCAGCAAGCCAGGCTTCTACAAAGTGTACTATCAAGTTTCTAACCCCGAAGGCTTCACAGCTACCGAGAGCCGTGACGTGTGGGTTAACAACCCAGGTCACTTCGACGATATCTACTGGACAGAGTGCTGGCACAAGACCAATGCTGCACGTCACTACTACAACAGTCCAGAGTGCATTCAGCATCTTGACGGTAACCAATACCTGTTGAGCGACTGTCTTGGTGGTTACTACGCATATGGTATTTATCCACAATACAGAAATACGTATGACTTCGAAGCAGAGGCACTCCTGGAGCTCACTGAAGACAACACTATTGAGATGCTTAAGGAAGGTGACTGGTATTTCTATGACGAAGACGATCCTGAAGTCATGTATGATGGACAATATGATCCTGAGACTGGTATCGTTACCTATCGCTTGAACTATTATGTGGGTGGTGGTGTTAGGATGGTACCTATTAATGAGTCTAACCTTGGCGGCCTGCCAATTCCTAAACAATAAGGAGGTAAAGATATGAAAAAGTCATTATTTTCAATATTTGCGCTGATGGCAATGCTGGTGGCATTCACATCATGCGAGAAAGACGAAGTTGAGAACACCGCGACAGTTGAAATGGCTGGTGAATGGCACGTTCACGTTAGTGCCATGATCAATGGTGAGGAAGTTGACCCCGACTGGTTTGGCGATGGCAATTACAACATCACTACCAGCAATACAGCTGCCAATGTAGCCAACGAAATGTGGCTCGTTGACGCAACTTGCTACTACTTCCCCTATCAGGTGAGAATCGATGTGAACCCAAGCAACTTGACATTCAACAGTGCTACCGACAGCGAGAACCTCTTTGGTGGAGGTAATTATGGCGGCGAGACTGTTACCATCAGTGATGGTAAGATTATCAAGAACGGTGCAACAACTCCAAGCGGCATGCCTGCCGACTATATTGAGTTCTACGTAAGCTTCAGTGACGACCCATTCCCAGGAGCTTATGGCGTTGACGCCAAGTATAAAGTTTCTGGCTTCCGCTACACTGGCTTCGTTGACGACGAATAGTATTATAAAGGTTTCGAAACCTTTCCCCTATAACCTCAAGGGCCGCACAACCACTGTGCGACCCTTGATTTTTTAAAAAGAGCCGCGCATCACTGCGAAACCCTCTCGTTGAGAACATTTATGAGTTATGAAAAAAATCTATCCAGAAGAACATTTAGAGTTTCATTCATCACATCTTGATGATGCGCATGTGGGCCTTGGGGTAGCGGAGAACCAAGCATGAGGCCTCGGTAAGAACAGTGGCATCGACGTTGCGCACGCCACTTGCCCTGAGGTTGAGGGTCTCGGCACTGAAGGGCACGTGAGTGTACTTTTGCAAGTACTCGGGGGCGATAATCATGCCGTCGTTTTCCATTCCACACTCGTCGAACACCTCACTGAGCAGGACGTAGAGTGTGCCAAATTTTGAGCGTAGTTCGGTGAAATCTATGCCCCACTTGGTGATGGAGTCGCTAGCAGTAATCACTCGGTTGTAGTCGAGCTTGTTAAGACAACCTATGAGCTGGGAGCCACCGATGAGAATCTTGCGCTTGCTACCAGCGTTGCCAGTAAAAGCCTCACGCATAAGGTCGATAATGGACTCTTGCGAGAAACCCTCGTCGCCATAGGTGAACTCCTTGCCAGCCTGGTACCAGATGCCACCGGTGAACATCACGTTCTCCTTCTTGTTGTTGTCCCACACCTTGGCTTTCACGCCAAAGAGGAAACTCTTCTCCATGCCCAGTCGCATGTCGTAGATGGCGGCCTCCTCTTGGTCGTTCATGGTCCAATCCACCTCTTTGTTAGCAATCTTGTGCATAGTGCTTTCCTCGACCTGCATCTTAAATATCTGGCAATACTGCTGAGCCTTATGAGGCAGAGCTTCGAACTGCGGCGACATGACGTCGAGCTCGGTGGCGGCACGTCCCATGCGAATGAGCACTGCGCCTCGTGAGATAGAAGGCACGCAGCCATCCACGTCGCCAATCTTCTTGCCGTTCACGGCCTGTACACGCAGCCCATTGTTGGAGTCACGCGAGAGGACATAGAGCACCAGCTCCTGGTCGCTTTGGGTCTCTCCATCGGCCTCATAGCCATAGACTCCTTGCACAAGGATAGTGTCGCTGGCGTCAAAAATCTCATCGTTACTGGTGACAATCACTGGGTGAGCGTCGTCAGCTGTAGCTGAGTTGTCGTCGGGCTCGTCGTAATCTTCCCTCATAAGGGTGTAAGTGGGCTTGGTGTCAACGTTGTGATAATCAACAATCATACTTCCCGAGTGCTTCGAACCGGCACAGCGCGAGAGCTGGTCGATGGGGGTCGCCATGGGGCGAATTTTGATAATCTGCTGGTCTATTTCGTTGAGCAGCAAGTCGGGAGCCGCTTCGCGCGAGAGGTCGGTGGTGAGAGGCTCGTCCACCACATGCTTGCCACCCGCTACGCCACCAATCACGATGGCAAGCATAGCACTATGGTCATTCATGTAGCAACCTCCCAAAATGAGCATTGTCACTATTGCCAGCAAGAGCATGAGCAGCTGGCGATGTTGTTTAATCCATTGGCGCGCTGCCTTAGCGCGCTTGATAGTGTTTTTGAAAAGCATAAGAATATGGGGTTAGTTGTTAGTTATTAAATTTAGTTTATAGTTCACGACCACACCTCATTCCCAGAAGCTGCGCTTTCGGTAGACGGGGAAGTTCACGGGAGTGGGTTGCTGGTTGTCGTTGAGTGTGGTGGCTGCGTCGATGGCTTCGTTGCGTCCGCGCACGTAGCCTGCTGCCTCGGCGTTCTTCACATCCTCGTCGTGGTTGAGAGCGTTTACAATGAGTTTGACAAAGTTCTCTCCTGGTGTTTTGCCCGCCTCAATAGTGTCGAGAATCGCCCTTGCCGACGTGGCGACACTCTCGCTCACACCCAGCCGCTCCAGGATTGATGCCACAGCATCGGCCGCAGGTTCGGCCTGTGTTTCCTGCACTGAATCGAGCCCTTGTTCCTCTTGAGGCTCAATGATGTTGTCGTCTTCTTTCATGTATGTAGTAGAATTAATGAGTTAATAAAACTGTCGAATAAATTTCACGATGCAAAATTAAAGTAAGTGGAAGGGAAGAAAACACATTAAAAAACCACCTTTATTGAAAACATTTAAACAAGTTGTAAATCAAACCAATAACCCAAACATCCTGTCCACAAGTTGTCTGCTGAAAACAGTGAACAAACTCTGTGAAATCCAAAACAACAATATTGTTTTATTGAAGGGGAAAAATGTGGAACGTGATTGAGATTGTGAAACATGAACGGACTCTGAACTATGAACTAACAACTAATTACTTGGTAGATTAAAAAGGTGTATTCTTCTATGAGAAGCGTCGGTTTTGTCTATCACATTTTTTTTATAACTACTAATGCTTTATTTTTGCAAAATAATGTATCTTTGCACTATGGCTAAGAAATTTAATTTAAATCGTACCACCCTCATCCATGCCCTGTGCTGGGGCCTGATAATTGCCTTCCCACTGTTTATGTACCGCCAGGGCGACACTATGACCGACGTGTATCGTCACTTCCTGCGTTCGCTCGGCGCCACTGTGGGCTACATGGCAATCTTCTATCTAAACTACAATCTGCTGGCACCCAAGCTACTCTTTGTGAACAAGCGCAAGCGGTTTGTAATGTATAATATTATCGCCATTTTCATCACAGTGGCCGTCACAACTTGGTGGTGGCACCTGATGGGCGACTTGTTCCCTAACTCCACTCCCAAGCCCAACCCCTTCAACGCACCGCCCAAGTGGACGCGCTTTGTTCAGATGTCACTAATGCTCATCTTGGTGGTGGGACTTAGTGTGGCGATTCGCATGAGCCAGCGGTGGCACAAACTTCAAGAGGCGAAGATGGAGGCCGAGCGCATTCGCACCGACGCCGAGCTGAAGAACCTGCGCAACCAGCTCAATCCGCACTTCCTGCTCAACACCTTGAACAACATCTATGCCCTCATCGCCTTCGACCCCGACAAGGCGCAGACGGCAGTGGGTGAGCTGAGCAAACTGCTGCGCCACGCCCTCTATGACAACCAAAAGCGATTTGTGCCACTCTACAAGGAGGTGGAATTCATCAAGAACTACATCGAGTTGATGAAGATTCGCGTGACCAACAACGTGAAGATTGACACCCGCATCGACATTGAAGACGACGACTCCACACCCATCGCTCCGCTAATTTTCATCTCGCTTATCGAAAACGCCTTCAAGCACGGCATCTCGCAGGCTGGAGAGGGCGAAATCAACATCACCATGAGCAGCGACGACGACAAAATCACGTGCGAAATCATCAATACCAACCACCCCAAGCGCGACAATGACAAGAGCGGCTCGGGAATAGGCCTTGAACAGGTCGCCAAGCGCCTGGAGCTCACTTATCCCAATCGTTACAACTGGGAAAAAGGCATAGACGCCAACACCAATAAGTATTACTCTAAACTCACTCTATACAATGATAATAAAGTGCGCAATAATTGACGATGAGCCTCTGGCAGTGGAACTGCTGGTGAGCTATGTGAAAAAAATTCCATTCATGGAACTGTGCGGCAAGTATTCCAATGCTGTCGATGCCATGAAAGGCATTGCCGACAATCCTGTAGAACTCGTGTTTCTCGACATTCAGATGCCCGAGCTCAACGGTCTGGAGCTCTCGCGCATGCTGCCCGAGTCGACACGCGTGGTGTTCACCACAGCCTTTGAGCAGTATGCCGTAGACGGATACCGCATCAACGCTCTCGACTATCTGCTCAAGCCAATCTCCTACCCCGAGTTCCTTGAGGCGTGCAACAAGGCGCTGCAATGGTTCATGATGGTGCAGCAAGCCGAGGAGCCGCGCGAGCCCGAGGCTACCAGTATCTTCGTAAAGAGCGAGTACAAGCTGCTGCAAATCGACCTCGACGATATCCGCTACATCGAAGGTCTGAAAGACTATGTAAAAATCTACACCGAGCAGTCGCCCCACCCCATTCTGTCGCTGATGAACATGAAGGCGATGGAACAGATGCTACCGGCGTCGCGATTCATCAGAGTGCACCGCTCATATATTGTCCAGAAGAGCAAAATCCGTGAGATAGACCGCAACCGCATAGTCTATGACGACGACCTCTACATCCCTATTGGCGACAGCTACAAGCAGGCATTCCTCGACTTCCTGGGACAATCCTAAACATAGTTGTCACAGCTCATTGCCCATTCACGTTCACAGTACACTTTTTCAGCATCATCTTCGCGCTATATATATAAAAATTAATTTAGGCGCAATAGACACACAGAGTTTAACGTTTTATAAGTTAGGGAAATTATGCCCTAACTTGTAGGATGTTGAATTTTGTTTCATATAAGGTCAAAGTATACTGCTCGCACATCGCGCTTGTGCTTGTGGGAGGATTTTTGTGTGGAACGACGGCTCATTCGCAGGTGATTATTGACGGCAAGCCGGCATTCAGCGACAGTCTGTCGAATATCATCCTCTACAGCATCCCTCAAGAATATTTTGGCAATGACTTTACCGCCGTAGTGCATGTCGACACCGCCAGCCACTGGAGCAACATCACCGTCAATGGAAAGTCCTTGACCAACAACCCCATCACCTTCAACGACATCAGTGGCGACAAGTCCTATCTAATTAGAGCCATGAGCAACCATAAGCCCATTGTAAAGCGTCTGCAGTTCACATTCCTGCCCATCATGAGTATTGACGACGAGATAGGTTATGACTATATCAACACTCATGTCACGCTAATGTCGCCCGACGACGGCTTTGACGAGGCAATGACGGCACAGGTGAAATGGCGTGGAGGTTTCACCAACGGCGAGGGCCGACACAAGCGTAACTATAGCATTAAGTTTGTTGACGAAAACGGTGAGAAGCAAAACCGCAAACTCCTGGGAATGCGGCGCGACAACCATTGGAAACTCGATGCGGCACAGGTCGACCTCTCCCGAGTGCGAAACCGCGTCGCCACCGACCTGTGGCTCGACATGGCTACCGAACCCTACTACTACAACGACGCCCCCGACGCGCTCACTGCAGCACGTGGCAAGATGGTGGAGGTGTTCACCTGCGGCAAATACATGGGCATCTACTCGTTACTCGAGTGCATCGACCGCAAGCAGCTGCAAGTAAAGAAATTTGACGAGGAAACCCAGGAAATTCACGGCATGATATGGAACACCACCAGCTGGAGCGAAGTGACGGCATTCAGGCATCCTTTCTCTTATAATAACAACAAACCTGAGTACGGCAGCTTTGTGGTGGAATACCCCGACTTTGAGGACGTCCACCCCACCCACCACGAGGACCTTTACAAAGCTGTGCAATTTGTTTCTTACAGCACGGTCAATTCCTTCAACGCCAATGCCCACACCTATTTCGACATGCCGGTAATCATCGACTATGCCATCTTGAACCAGTTGCTCACGTCGATTGACAACGAGGTGAACAATATTTTTTGGGTAATATATGACCGGCTTATTGACAAGAAACTAACGCTTGCAGTGTGGGACCTCGACTGGTCGCTTGGCACCGACCGAACATCACCAACATTCAGAGGCGAAAGAGCCGAACCTGACTACGACTTCGAGTTCTCAAGCCGGCTCCTGTATATGCTCCAAGACCCACAATGCATCTACAACAAGGCAATGGTGCAACGCTACTGGGAGCTACGCAAGTCATGGCTTAGCGTGAGCAGCCTCACTGAACGCGTGAACAATGCTGTAAATCCTCTCGTGGCTTGTGGCGCTGTGGCACGTGAGGAGGCACGCTGGAGTGGAGACAGCGACATAAACGGTCTGCCGCTCAACATTGTTGCCGAGAAAGAATATATAATACAATGGATAAAGCGACGATTGGCGTTCCTCGACCGCACTCTCATGCGTCACCCTTGCGACGTGAACAGCGATGGCGCAGTAACCGCCACCGACATAATGATAATCGAAAGGTTCTTGCTCGAAGGGACCAACTACCACCCAATGCTTGATATTGACGGTGACGGCAAAGTTACCGCCTGTGATCTAAACATAATTTATTCTTACCTTTTAGGACTTCACTAATAATCACTATGACCTATCACAACTCATCAACACATAGCAGTATTGCAGCAATTATATTCGTGTTGTTCTTTAGTAACATAGTCTCGGCAGCAACGTTATTCACCGTGAACCAGTGCCCAGCCTTTGCCGACTCCACGACGAGGACACTGCTCGTGTCGGTACCACAAGAGTTGTTTGGCTCCAGCATGACGGCTATCATCGATAATGTCGAGGGGCAGGTAGTGAGCATCGAAGGCATGCCGCTGAACGAAGACAACTCATTCACCTTCAGCGATATCGCTGGCGACAAGAGCTGGCAAGTGATGTGCGGCAACGGCGACGGCACCAGCTATCTCTACAATCTTCAGTTTACCTTTCTGCCTATCGTAAGCCTGCAAGGAGATTTTGGTTATGAATACTCTAACGGCAATGTCACGCTCGCCGAGCCAGGCATGCCCATGAGCGAAATGATGACAGCACGCATCAAGTGGCGCGGAAGCAGCACCAACACCCCAGAAAAGAACAAGCGCAACTACAGCATCAAATTTGTAGACGAAAACGGCGAGAAGCAGAACCGCAAACTGTTGAACATGCGGCGCGACAATCACTGGATTCTTGACGCTGGGCAGCCTGACATGGCGCGGGTGCGCAACCGCGTCGCTACGGAACTGTGGCTCGACATGGCGCATGAGCCCTACCACTACGACCAAGCTCCCGATGCCTTGACGGGAGTACGCGGTGAGATGGTAGAGGTGTTCCTTGGTAATGACTACCGTGGCATTTACGCTCTCACCGAGGCAATGGACCGCAAGCAGCTGCAACTCGTCAAACATGACACCATCAACAATGTCTTCCACGGTGGATTGTGGAAAACTAAAAAGTTTAACGACGAGTCGGGATTCAAGTGGGCCGAAGAGTTTAACGACTCGCTACCCGATTACTATGGTTTCGAGACCAAGTATCCCGAGCTCGACGAGGTGTTCCCCACCAGCTATCAGGTGCTATATAACGCCATCAACGCTATGGCTTGGAGTGAGACCATTGAAGCCTTTAACGACACGGTCGACAACTATTTCGACGTACCGGTGGCTATCGACTACACCATCTTCTACCTTACACTTTGCGCCAACGACAACTCGGCAAAAAATATCTTCTGGTTCTGTTACGATCGAGCCATAGATAAGCGACTTAGCTTAGCAGTATGGGACCTTGACGCAACTGCAGGCGGCTCTTGGTCACCATCCAACTGGAGGCCACCTACAACATCCTACGATTACTTCAAACTACCTTTCAACTGGCTTTTCAGAATGTTTTTCCACAACCGATGCAAGTACCGCCAACAGTTCCTTGACCGCTATGACGAGCTGCGAACAACATGGCTTAGTGAGCAGAGCCTCGTGCAGCGTTATTCCTCTGCCATCGACAGACTTATCGACTGCGGCGCGGCGACACGCGAAGAAAACCGATGGAACGGTGACAGCGACCTCTTTGGCCATCCACTGAATTTCGTAGAGGAAAAACAATATATCACCGAGTGGTTCACCAAGCGTCTGCCAATACTTGATGTGAACATGCACCACCACATCTGCGACGTGAACCACGATGGAGTGGTCTCAGCAACCGATATCACCATTATTTACAACTACCTAATCAGCGGTGACGACGACTTTATCGAATCACTTGACACCAACTTCGACGGATGCATCACAGCCACCGACATCACCTGCATCTACAATGTGCTGTTAGGGCACTAACAACAAAGAACGCCCAAAATCACATAATGCTTTTTCCCTCCTCACAATTCACTATAATATTGCAAATCACAAAACAATTCATTAACTTTTGCAAACCAAACCATTAGTGTCCACTAAAAATCATAAAATAGGTCTTTGAAATAATTGAAATTCAGTTTGTTAGTTGACAATTTTGGGGTGCGACGATTTCAATTTACTTT
>CAJOFH010000047.1 GCA_905233845.1 uncultured Muribaculaceae bacterium
TTGTCAACCACAAAGTTACAAAATGTCTCGCTATTTTCCAAATATTAGCCCCACTATTTTTGATAAAAACAACATATTTCCTTATCCCGAACTCGGGTATTCCTTCTAAATTAAAAACCAATGAAACATCATTGAAATCAACATACATCTGAGGAGCAGAGCCATCTTTAAAGGAACGGATACGAATTGTTCCCCTATCGTTGTTCTGATCGATTACATAAAACTTTTGTTGTGTACCACCCCCCATTATCGGTAGTCTGTCCACCATCGTCATAAATGCGATAGATCTGGGTCTCGTTACTATAAATGACAATAATGTCCTCATCTGTTTTGATCTCAATAGGTACAGTACATGACTTCCATTCTGTCCATCCACTATTTTTATACTTCATGGATATTTCATAACCATTGCACCATAAACTCTCTGCGCTTACACCAAAGGTAATAATACTAAATAATAAAATTGCTAAAATTTTTTTCATGTGTTTGTTTTTTAATAGATGTTTTAAAAGTGCAAAAATAAGAAAAAACTTTGTGTTAACAAAAATTGAACATTATTTTAATTGCGTTTCTTGATTTTTTCGGCAAAAAAGAACTAAATTTGCACGTTCAGAACAAAAATTTGATAAATGAGACTACGTCTCAGAAATTAAAATGAAAATTTCGTTTTGTATTTCATTCGACTTATACTAATTTTCTATAAAAACAACTAATTTAATTATGGCTAATTGCAAAAAAACTAAACCAAGTACTTGTAAAAAAACTACTACATGTAAAAAAACTACCAACACTGCCAGCAAGCGTTGCATGGCAATGGAAGACCGCTATGGCGCTCACAACTATCATCCACTGCCCGTAGTGCTTCACAAGGGCAAGGGAATCTATGTGTGGGACGTAGAGGGCAAGAAGTACTTCGACTTCCTGTCGTCGTATAGTGCTGTGAACCAAGGTCACTGCCATCCACGCATCGTCAAGGCTCTCAAGGAGCAGGCCGACACTTTGTGCCTCACCTCGCGTGCCTTCTACAACGATGTGCTGTGCGAGTATGAGAAGTATATTCACCAGTTCTTCGGCTATGACAAGGTGCTCCCAATGAACACTGGTGCCGAGGGCGTGGAGACAGCCCTGAAGCTCGCTCGCCGCTGGGGTGTAGTGAAGAAAGGAATACCCAACGACAAAGTCAAAATAATCTGCTGCGAAGGCAACTTCCACGGACGCACCGTTACCATCATCACCATGAGTGACGACCCAAGTTCTTATGCTGAGTATGGTCCACTGACTCCTGGTTTCATCCGCATCCCTTACAACGATCCCGAGGCTCTCAAGAAAGCTCTTGAGGAATATGGCGACGAGGTGTGCGCATTCATTGCTGAACCCATCCAGGGCGAGGCTGGTGTGTTTGTTCCCGACGATGGCTACCTGAAGAAATGCTTCGACTTGTGCCATGAGCACAACGTGCTCTTCATCGCCGATGAGGTACAGACAGGTATTGCCCGCACTGGTAAGATGCTCTGCTCTATGCACGACGGCATCCGTCCCGACATCGTGATTTTGGGTAAAGCCTTAGGTGGTGGCGTACTTCCCGTTTCGGCTTGCCTTGCCGACGATGAAATTATGCTCACTGTGAAGCCCGGCGAGCACGGTTCTACCTTTGGTGGATTCCCATTAGCAGCCCGCGTAGCTGTTGAGGCACTCAAGGTTGTTAAGGAGGAGAAACTCACTCAAAACGCCGAGAAGATGGGTAAAATCTTCCGTGAGGAAATCAAGAAGATTAACTCGCCGTTCATCGTTCAGGTGCGTGGCCGCGGCTTGCTCAACGCTATCGTTACCACTCCCATCAAGGGCAAGACAGCTTGGGACATCTGCCTGAAGCTGCGTGACAACGGTCTGCTTGCTAAGCCCACCCACGACCACATCATCCGCTTCGCTCCTCCCTTGTGCATCAACAAGGAAGAGATTATGAAAGCCGTAGGCATCATCAAGAAGACCTTCGAGGAAATGTCGAAGTGATCAGTTTTCATAATATTAAAGTAAGTTTGATAAAAATAAAGCGCTGAGTGTCAGCTGCTCCTCTAAGATAGAGGAGCTGTCGCGAAGCGACTGAGGAGTATGACAGCCCATTTAGATAAAATGCTCACCTTCAGAAGGCATTGAACAAGTTCAGTT
The DNA here is from genome assembly GCA_905233845.1 of uncultured Muribaculaceae bacterium. GTDB lineage: Bacteria > Bacteroidota > Bacteroidia > Bacteroidales > Muribaculaceae > Sodaliphilus. The sequence continues at coordinate 2,167 of CAJOFH010000047.1, forward strand.
TTCACTCGCTTAATCGCATTTTGTCTTAAAAAACTATTTATCATACTCCCCCTGTATCCCCCTCTATCTTAGAGGGGGAGCTTAAAAAGCTGAATATAAGGATAAAAATTCATCGAACTCACATTAATATTAAAGTTTTTGAAGTAGGGCGCCCAATTGCTGGGTGCCTTGCTTTTTGACCCGAATTGGGTTTAAAAAACTGCCTTTCGTCGCTCTAATGGCCGAATGTTATCGTTTACCTGTTTACTCGTCTACTTGTTTACTCTAAAACTTTTATTTTTAATTAAAATGGAGTAACTTTGCACTCGATTTCTATGCATGGTGGAAATCAACTAATTTTTTAATGTTATGAGTGAGACTTTTGAAATGGTTGCTAAGACCTTCCAGGGGCTGGAAGGAGTGCTGAGCGATGAGCTGGTGGCAATGGGAGCTCAAGACGTGCTCCAGGGTAAGAGAATGGTGTCGTTTCGTGGCGACAAGGAACTGTTGTATCGAGCCAACTTCGGGCTGCGCACTGCACTAAGAGTTCTGAAACCCATTTACAAATTCACGTCGACCGATGCCGATGACCTCTATGAGCAAGTGAAGCTGTTCCAGTGGGAAGACATTATGACTGAGAGCAGCACGTTCTCGATTGATTGCACCGTCTATAGCGAGACATTCCGTCACTCACGTTTTGTCACTTATCGTGTGAAAGATGGTATTGCCGACTATTTCATGGAGCGCTGCGGCAAGCGGCCTTCGATACGTCTCAATTCCCCCGACTACCAGTTCAATGTTCACATCAGTGGTGATGATGTGACAATATCGCTCGACTCGTCGGGAGAACCCCTCTATAAGCGTGGATGGCGTGTGGCACAAACCGATGCTCCCATCAACGAGGTGCTGGCAGCAGGTATCATCAAGCTGAGCGGTTGGGATGGCGAGAGCAACTTCGTTGACCCAATGTGCGGCTCAGGAACCTTCTTGATTGAGGCGGCATTAATAGCTGCAAATATCAATCCCGGCGTTTATCGCAAGGAATATGCATTCCAAAAGTGGCCCGACTATGATGACGAGCTGTTCGAGACTATCTATAACGACGATAGCGGTGAACGAGAGTTCAACCACAAGATTTACGGCTACGATATCCTGGGCAAAGCAGTAGCAACTGCCAAGGCCAACATCAAAAATGCCGGTCTGTCGCAGTATATCGAGGTGGAACGTGTGCCTCTTGAAGAGCAAACTACTGCACCCGAGAAGGGTGTACTCATCACCAACCCCCCCTACGGCGAGCGCCTGACCAGCGACGAGCTGCCACAACTCTATGCCACTATTGGTGAGAAGCTCAAGAAGGTTTTTGTGGGCTATGACTGCTGGCTCATCGTGGGCAAGAACAAGGAGTTAATCGACAATTTGGGTCTCAAGGCTTCGGTTCACTATCCACTGCTCAATGGAGATATCGAGTGCGAGCTGCGAGAGTATGTAATCTTTGACGGTAGCTTCGACGATATGCGCCGCAAGGGAGGCAGCATCAAGAATACCGAATTCCGTGCCAGTGACAAACCCACCTATGAGCGACGTGACAGGCGAGACGATTCACGACGTGACTTCAAGCGTGGTGACCGTCGAGACCGCCACGATGGCGAACGTCGAGAGCGCCGTGAAGGAGGCTTCAAGCGTCGTCGTGATAATGGTGACCGTGGCGTGAACCCCATGCGCAAGCGTCATGACGAAGGGGATACCCACGTATATCGCACCGACCGTCCTTATGGCGAGAATGAGAAACGCGATGCTAATCGTAGGCGCACTTTCTCGTTCCATGGACCACAGCTTGGCGAGGACAAGGAGCGCCCAGTGTTCAAAGGTCGCCGCAATGGCTGGAAACGCCGTGACGCCACCACCGATGAGAATTCATAAAGTCCAATCACTAGATTTTCTAGATGTTCTAGAATATCTAGGACATTTAAAATAAAAAAAAGCAAAAACACTAAACGACTTTGGCAAAAAAAGGCAGTTACATAGTTGACTATTTCAACAATCGCGGCTTCTTTGGGCTGTCGCTATTGTTGCTTGTGGTGTTCTCGGTGATTGCCAGTGGCAATTTCGAGGTTCCTCAGCGTGGCTATGGTACATTCCAGAACTTGGGCACTTGGATTTCGAGTAACGACACTTCCTGCTTTGTTGCTGTGGTGTGCAACGTGGTGATAGGAGTCTTGCTTGTGACGCTCAACATAATGTTCCGCTACATCAAGACCTATAACTGCTTTGTCTTTGCCGCCATATTCGTGTTGTTACAAGGCATAAATCCGTTCTTAAGCACACGTTTCTTTGCGGGAACTGCCCTATGCATGGTCGTTGTGCTGTCGCTCTTTTTCATGTTTGAGCAGTATGGCAAGCGCAATGGTGCCACTCAAGGCATCTTCCTGGTGATGGCGTTGTTGTCGTTCTTTACCATCTATCACTATGTGTTCTTCTTGCTCATTCCGTTGTTTGTGCTGGGTTTTGCCTATATGCGTGTGCTTGATGTGCGTGGAGTTTTCGCCACTATATTTGGCATTGTCACTCCCTACTGGATTATGCTTGGCACAGGTTTGGAGCCACTATCGGGATTCCAAGCCCCTCACATTTCGCAGGTGTGGACGAGTGCACCCACGTTTGTTGGCAAAGGATGGGCTATCACAATGGCTATCACCACAGTGGCACTAACAGTGCTGCTCACGGTGAGCAATCTCAAAACGATGCTCAATTACAGCGTTCATGTGCGCGCCTATAATAACTTCTTTGTAGCCCTTTCGGTCTTTGTGGTTTTGATGATGGCTGTTGACTACAACGACTTCCTTATCTATATGCCGTTGCTCAACATGTGCTTCGCCATTCAGTATGGGCATTGGTATGTCATCTCGCCTCATGAGACACGACAGCCTGTGACAGTGTGGCTAATGGTGGGACTCCTTACAGCCTATATCATTGCAATGATTATTGCCTGATGAAGATTGTTGCCGACAGCAAGATACCCTTTCTACAAGGCCTGCTTGAGACGGTGGCTCAAGAGGTGGTCTATGTGCCTGGTGCCGAGATTACGAGCCAGGTGGTTCGTGATGCCCAAGTGCTGCTCACCCGCACCCGCACTCGCTGCGACAGTGGTTTGTTAGAGGGCAGCAAGGTGGAATTTATTGGGACAGCAACGATAGGAACTGACCACATCGACCTCGACTATTGTCGCCAACACGGCATCACGGTGGTTAATGCACCTGGATGCAACGCTCCGGCAGTAGCGCAATGGGTACATGCTTCAATATTAGAGTGGAAAGCAGCACGCAATGTACAGCGACCAATCACGTTGGGCATTGTGGGCGTGGGGCATGTGGGAAGCATTGTGGCTCGTTGGGCACAGCAACTTGGTTATCGCGTCTTGCTCAACGACCCACCACGCGCCGAGCGAGAGGGCAACGAGATGTTTGAAGCACTTGATGTCTTGCAGCGCGAGTGCGATGTTATCACGTTCCACACACCACTCACCAGCGATGGCAAGTGCCCTACATGGCATCTTTGTGACGAGGAATTTCTCATTGGCTTAGAGCATTGCCGCCTCATCTTGAACGCTGCGCGAGGAGCGGTGGTCGACAACGAAGCACTTGTAAGATGGCAAGGTGACGTGGCACTCGACTGCTGGGAAGGAGAGCCCAACATCAATGAGCAATTACTCGACAAGGCTTTCGTTGCTACGCCCCACATTGCAGGCTATAGTCTTCAGGGCAAGCAGCGAGGTACAGCTATGATTCTTGAGGCGCTGAACCGTCGTTATTGTTGGAACATCAATCCTGTCGTTGCCTGCACTCCACTTGCTGGAGCCGAGCAAATTAGTGCCGAATGTATTCTTTCCAGTTATTCACCTCTTGCCGATACTGCTCGACTCAAAGCTGCGCCAGCCCGCTTTGAGAACATGCGCAACACTTATCAATTGCGCAACGAAGTGTAGCCAATCATCTCATTACTTGAGAGATGACTTGAGGCTACCAGAACACCTGTAAATTCACTCCAAAAAACTTTCTAATGGGTTTTGTGGATTTATGGGATTGATGTACCTTTGCACGGATTTTTTGAGAGTAAATGAAGAAAAATTATCTAAATAGTGTCGTTTGGATAGTCTTGTTTGTGGTGCTGACACTGCTGGGACTATATTGGCTGCCTGATGTTCAGGTGGCTGGGTGGTCGATGCGCAAGATTGACCTGCTTGCTGACTTGAGAAACGACTCAACAGATAAATCAAACATCAAAGACAAAGATTTGTCGCCAGAGAAGCGACATCAGATAAATATTCCAGTACTCGAAGGTTCTTATCTCACTCATGATAAGGATGGCAATGTCATTACCGTTGAGGACTCTATCATTAATGCTATGTCAGAACTTGGTCCTAAGAAAGATAGTGTGACAAGCATTGTTGACATGAGTGCTGGAGCCCAGGGAGGTATGGAGCATTTTTATAAAGCTCTCTCCCAATCGTCATCTCGTCCTGTGAGGATTGCTGTGCTGGGCGACTCCTATATTGAGGGCGATTTAATGACTTCGATGCTCCGCGAACTGCTCCAACAGCGTTTTGGTGGTATGGGATGTGGTTTCTTGCCCATTACCTCCATCACCGCCAAGAACCGAATCACCGTTCGTCAGACCTTTGATGGCTGGACTCAGCACAAGGCCGTGGACCATCGCGGCTATGAAGATGCTTACAATAACATCACTGGCAACTATTTCAATGCCAGCCCTCATGCTTGGGTCAACATGGTGGCATTTGGCAAATATTATAGCCTTTGTGGCTCTTGCTCCAGTTCTTCGTTATACTATTTGGGTGATACCGGTGTGGGCACTGTGAGTGCCTATATCAATGGCGAGTTTTATGGTCAGTATTCCCTTGATGACTATTCCAGTGTGTCGAAAGTCACAGTGCGAGGTGATATCAAGACAGTGAAATGGGTGGTTGACGATAGTTCGGGCATCGTATTCTTGGGAGCTTCGATGGATAGCGACATTGGAGTGATAGTTGACAATTATGGCATGCGCTCTTCACGAGGAAATCACCTGTGCCGTATCAACGACCGTATCCTCTCTGGTTTTAATGATTTGCGTCCTTACGATTTGGTGGTTATAATGTATGGGCTTAACGTTGCTGCCGAGAAAGAGAGAGATTTGACCTCATATTGTGCCCAGATGACACAAGCGATAGAGAATATCAAGCGTTGTATGCCCTCAACAAGCATTATGATGGTTTCTTGCAGTGACCGCGAGGAACGTAGGAGTGACGGTTTCCACACTATGCGAGGCGTTTTGGGTCTCATTCAGGCTCAAAAGCGCATAGCAATCAACGCGCGTGTGCCATTTTGGAACCTCTATGATGCTATGGGTGGAGAAGGCAGTATCGTTAATATGGTAAAGAATGGCGAGGCAGCTCGCGATTACACCCATGCTACCACCAAAGGAGGCGATCACATTGCCCATCTGCTGTATGATGCTCTAATGTTGGGCTACGATAACCGTTAAGGAGAAGATTATAATGGAAGCTTTTTGGCACGACATATTGAACTACTTGACAAACTGCATGAACACACAGTTTGGCACTCTTGACATGGGTATGCTGCTCAAGCAACTGGCCTATGACAAGTCGTCACCGCTCATCTTCTCCAGTGGGATGTTCATGTTGATGTTTGCGGTCTTCATCGTCATTTACTCCTTGTTGCGCAAGAAGTCGATGGCAAGGACATTATTTGTGCTGGCCTTTAGTTATTATTTCTACTACAAGAGTAGTGGGTTCTATTTCTTCTTGATAGCTATTGTAACCTGTTCTGACTATCTGATAGGAGAGCTCATTTACACTATAAGCTCCAGGACAAGCCGCAAATGGTTGGTGGCGGTGAGCTTGATAATTGACCTGGGCTTGCTTGCCTATTTCAAGTATACCAACTTCTTCGGGCAGTTGTTCAGTGATATCAGCGGTGCGCCGTGGCACAGCCTTGAGATATTCCTTCCAGTGGGCATCTCATTTTTCACTTTCCAATCGTTGAGTTATACTATCGATGTGTATCGTGGCAAGATAGAGCCTGTCGACAATCTATTGGACTACGCCTTTTATGTGTCGTTCTTTCCGCAGCTGGTGGCAGGTCCCATCGTTCGTGCCAGCGACTTCATCCCTCAGATGTACCGTCCCATTGTGGTCACACGTGAAATGCTGGGACTGGGATTTTGGTTTGTTATAATTGGTCTTTTTAAGAAGGCAGTGATTAGCGACTACATCAGCATCAACTTTGTGGAGCGCGTCTTTGATAATCCTATTCAGTTCAGTGGAATAGAGAACCTGCTGGGAGCCTACGGCTACGGGCTGCAAATCTATTGTGACTTCTCGGGATATAGTGACATGGCTATAGGTCTCGCGCTGCTGATGGGATTCCGCTTCAATATTAACTTCAATAACCCGTATAAAGCGGTTTCGGTGACCGACTTCTGGCGGCGCTGGCACATCTCGCTAAGCACATGGCTTCGCGATTATCTCTATATCTCCCTCGGCGGCAATCGTAAGGGTAAGTTTAGGCAGTATTTGAACCTGTTCATCACGATGCTGCTGGGTGGCTTGTGGCATGGGGCGTCGATAAACTTCGTTTTGTGGGGTGCCCTTCATGGTATTGCGCTTGTCATCCACAAGATGTGGATGGGCATTACCAGTGGCTGGGATTGGCTGGAAAGTAAGGCGTGGAATGTGCTCATGGTAATTGTCACTTTCCATTTTGTGATATTTGCTTGGCTTATCTTCCGTAATGCCGATGTCACTTGGGACGGACTTGTCAACAATGGTGATTGGGGCAACCTGGGTGTGATGTTGTCGCAAATCTTCACCAATTTCCACCCCGAGCTCTTGCTGCAAGTGGTGACGAGCTACTGGCATGTGTTTGTGCTAATATTTCTGGGATATGTGTTGCACTTTATTCCCGATTCGGTGTCGCAAGCATGCAAGCGAGCCTTTGTGCGCATGCCGGCTTTCTTTTATGCTATAGCCCTGATAGTGCTTATCGTAGTTATTATGCAAGTAAAAACTAGCGAGATTCAGCCTTTTATTTACTTCCAATTCTAAAAAGACTCAATGCTGAATCGCATTGAAGTTCGAGGGTGCCTCGGTTACCTCGGCTAAGTTGCGTGTTAGTCGTAGAAGAAGAAACTGTAGGAATAGAGTACGAAACAAGCGAGAATTGTGCTGATAACGTTGCTGACAATGGTTGCTCTCATCACAGGTTTGAATCCTCTCTTTTTCATCATTAGCCAGTTTAACACTACTTCGATGATAATTGTTGCAAGTAGAGCTACGATGAAAAATACAATGAAATTGAACAGCGACTCGGGATTATCGGTGTCCACTTCATGCGAACTCACCCATGGGAACCACACTACAAGCATCCATCCATTATTAATTGCTTTGGAGACAACAGCCCCCACAATTCCACTCACAATGTTGCTGATGATTGTTGCAATGATAACACCGAAGCTAAAGTGTCGATAAGATAAAATCTTCGACATTATTATAATCTCAATAAGAATAACACATGCCATAAAAAACCATCCCAACGGCACGTAGGCATATTTCCCAAAAGACGCTGATAAGAGTGTCATAAAAAGTGTTCGTTTATTTGGTAATTAATCTTTAAGGGTGCAAAAGTAAGTATATTTTTTGAATTACAAGCTTTTTTAAGTCGATTTTTGATTAGAGCCATAGCCAACAGGCCGTCTTGTAGAGCCCAACAAGCCGTCTCATCACTTCGTTATTTTTATTTCTTTTTTTGATTGTTACAGCCATCCTGCGGTGCGGTACCACTTGATTGCTTCGTGGATTCCTTGTCGTAGGTCATATTGGGCTTTGAATCCAAAGTCACGCTCGGCGTCGCTGGTGTCGCACAACCAGTTGCGTTGCTTTAGGATGCGGAACTTGTCGGGGTTGAGAGTGCTGGGTTTTCCAGTCACTTTGCCCCAAAACTCTGCCACATGGCACACAATTTTTACCACCCATAGCGGGCAGGTGATTGGGATGACAAATTTCTTTCCAAGTTCGTCGAGTACAATCTTGCGGAATTCTTGTTGAGTGTAGCTTCGGTCCTCGCTCATAAAGTAAGCTTTGCGCTTGGGTCCTGCCTCCAGAGCGTCCATCACTCCACGCGCCAAGTCCTTGACATAAATGAATGTGAGCATCTGCTTTTTGAACCCCACGCTGAAGTCGAAACCGCGCTTAATGCTCTTTATCATCAGGAAGTAATCGCGCTCGTGCGGTCCGTAAACTCCAGTGCATCTGAAAATGGTGTAAGGGAAATCTTGCTGCATCTGCAGATAGGTTTCGCCCTTGAGTTTCGAGGTGCCATAGCGTGTGTTTGGCGCTGGCACGTCGCTACTCTTGAACGCAGTGTAGTTTTCCTCGTCGCCAGGTCCCATCACGCTCAGGCTGCTCATCATCAGGAACACTTCGGGCACCGCTTCAAGTTCTTTGAGTTCGTCAACAATACTCTTGAGGCAGCCGTAGTTCACGGTCTCAAAGTCGAGATAGTTTGTCGCCTTGGTGAGTCCCAAGTTGTGCACCACGTAGTCCCACTTGCCGTTTTCGTCGATGTGGCTTTTGAGGGCGTTGTGCAGAGCTTCGTTGTCGGTGAAGTCCAGCTCGAGGAAGTTAATTCGCTCGTCGGTGAGGAACTTGCGGCTGGTGGTCTTGCGCACGGCCGCCCACGTCTCATAGCCACGGTTCAGGGCCTCTTCCACGAGATAACCACCAATAAACCCTCCGGCGCCAGTAATCAAGATTTTCTTAGTCATCGTTCAAGTACGGTTTTTACTTTGTCAATAATCAATTCTGGACTGATGTCGCGCATGCAGTGGTAGTCGCCAAATCGGCACTTCTTTTTGCCATAAACAGAGCACGGACGACATTCAAGGTCTAGCTGCACAGTATCGCGCAGAGCCTGATGCCAGCCCAGGAAGCCGCATGCTGGATGGGTGGCACCCCACACGCTAACTACTGGCAAGCCCACGAGCGAGGCTAGATGCATATTGGCTGAGTCCATTGTAACCATGACATTGCATTGAGCTAATAATGATATCTCGTCAGCAAATGTGTGCTTGATGTGTGGTAACGACATCACGTTACTATATTTTAGCATGATTTGGTCAAGTGCCTCACGGTCTTCATCTCCACCACCCATCAAGAAAATATAGCATTTTTCCCATCGTGAGAGCTCGTTAATTACAAGCTTCATCTGCTCGAGCGGATACATTTTACTCTTAAGTTTTGCAAATGGTGCAATAGCAATCCAACGGTCGCCTTTTACCTTAGGAGGGATTATGGAGCTTTTGGGCACTTCTCCATGGTCGAAGATACTTGTGAATTCTTCACCAGTCTTGAGCCCAAGTTTGCTGAAAACGCCCTTGTAGCGGGCGTGAGTGGAGATAACAGGTTGTTTGGACTTGCCACTAGTAAGTTTTTTTTTCTCCTTTCTTCCCTTGTCGATGATGGAGACTGTCACCCCATGAAATTCTAGTTGGAGTGCCATTATCTTGGTTCGAATCACATCATGAAGGTCGGCCATGGCATCAAAATGGTATCTATGGTTTAGATTTTGTGCCAGTTTCATGGGGCCTCTCAAGCCCTTGTAATTGTTAAGTTCTATTCCCAGAACTATGAGGTTGGATGGTTTGTTGACAAACATTCCTTCTGAAGCTTTGCGAGTGACAAAAACGAAGTTTACCTTTGGATTGGCCTTGCACACTGGGTAAATAATGGGAATTGTCATCGCCACATCGCCTAGTGCTGAGAATCGTGTGATGAGCACGGTTTTCAAGATATTATTGTTATTTTTTGCCATATAGTATAGGGTTCGTCGAAGGGTCGTTATACATCTTCATCTGCCGGTAGACTTTCATGTATTTTCGTCCATTGGAGATGTCGTCGAGGAGTTGATCTATGGCGGAGGTTAAGTCTACGCGCTGTTCAAGAAGCACGTTGAGCTTTGCTTGGCAAGTGGCATGATGTTTGGGTGTAGCGTCTTTGCGTTCGACCTGCTCACGCATGTGATAAATTTTCAGCGCGAGTATTGACAGCCTGTCTATTGCCCAAGCAGGACTCTCTGTGTTAATTGTTGCATCGTTGTTGACCTTAACATTAGCATACAACGTGCGGAAGAAACTGTCTATCTTTTCTACTAAGTCGGTACGATCTTGATTGCTACGGTCAATGCGCCGTTTTAGAACCAGAGCGTCTACAGGGTTTATATCAGGATCACGAATTATGTCCTCGAGATGCCACTGCACGGTGTCTATCCAACATTTAGTGAAGAGGTCTACCTCAATAGTTCCTTCGGCATACGGGTTTGTCGCTGGAGCATCCACATCATCGGTGATATGATAAGTCTCTATTGTCTTATCGAATAATTTGTTGGCGTTTTCTGCAAATTTCATTGGTTTTTGGGAAAAATTTGTTTTGTAAAAAGAGTAATAAAAACTGCTGATTGAATTATTATAAAAAGTTGCTATGTTTGGCATTCCAATCCGTATTCACAGCGTTGTGCTTTACTTTCAATAACCTTTTTCAAAATAATTCTATTTTCTTCATTCAATGGTCTTATTTTGTGGTGTAGATGATATTCTATTGCTTGATATTTAGCTGCTTTGGAGATAAGTCCGATATTACGTAAACGTTGAATAAAATCATTGTCTTCACATCCCCATCCTTCCATTTGCTCGTTCATGCCGTTAACTTTAATGATATTGCTCATCCATGCAGCAAGATTGCAGCCGTAGCCGTAATTCTGCTTGCGTCGATAGCATTGAGTTATCGGTGTCAACCATGGCAGGTAAAAGGCATTGTCTCGGCGGCGTATTCCTGGAGTAAAACAACTAATTTTTGTGCGATCATTCAATAGAATCTTGTTACTGAATTGTTCTGAAAGGTAACATCGCCTTCCAAATACATAAAAGCCTTGCTCTGCAAGTCGCACATGATCAGCAATGAATTTTCGATGGAGAATAATGTCGCCATCAATAAAAATTACATAATGGTTGGCGTCAACCATGCGCAAAGCTTTATTAAGTATTGCGCTACGTCTATATCCTTTGTCTTCTTGCCACACATGAAGCAATGGGATAGAGAATACTTTCTTATATCGTTCTATCAACTCCTGAGTTTCAGCACCTGAACCGTCATCGGCGATAATCACTTGGCTGGGCATCATACTTTGGTGTTGAACGCTGTCTAGGCAAGCTCGCAACGCTTGTGGCCAATTGTAGGTGGTAATTATAAGGGTAGTGTCGAGGTTGCTCATTTATGCATGTTTTATATAATTCCCCACAAAGTTACAACCATTGCATCAATTATGCAAACATCAGAGTCTTTAATTGCCGATTTTGTATAGTTCTGTTTGCGATTGTTTGCGATAGGTCACCAGTAATTCCTCGTAACGCATAGATGTTCTTAACCAAATTGAAAAAGTAAGTAAAAATATAATGGTAATTGTGTATGATGTCAAGTATAATAAACGCTATCCTAATTAAATCAACAGATTATTAAAAAAGGACTTAAAGGATTTTGTGGTTAAAAAAATCATATGTTTCAAACAAAGCGAGCTGTAGTTAGAATTCTGTCTTCATGTATTTCGGTCATTTTTTAAACCGATAAAGGTCAAATGTACCATAAAATGTACCATAAAATGAGATTGTGATAGTGTTTTTTGTGATAAGATTTTGATAGCTGATGTTTTTTGATGAAATTTGCACTTTAGATTTATGTCCCAAAGTGAAATGTTATGAAACTTGGTGTGATAATTTCTACTTATAATAATCCAGCATGGCTTGAGAAGACCCTATGGGGATATATGTGTCAGAAGAGGATGGCTGATGAGATGATCCTTGCTGATGATGGTTCCACAAACGAGACTCGCGAGCTGATAAACTCGTTTGCCGACAAGTTGCCCATCAAACATGTATGGCATGAGGACAACGGATTTCAGAAGACAAAAATTCTGAACGAAGCATTGAAAGTCAGTGAGTGTGAATATTTAGTTTTCACCGACCAAGACTGCATCCCTCGAAACGATTTCCTGCTCACTCATGAACATCACGCACGGATTGGTCATTTCTTGAGTGGCGGATATTTTAAACTTCCCATGGACATTAGCAGGCAACTCACACAAGAAGACATAACCACGCAGCGAGTTTTTAGTCTAAGATGGCTAAAAGAACATGGTTTGGGTTGGAATTTCAAGTGCACCAAGTTAGTAGGGGTCCAGTGGTTCTCATCAATGATGAACACTATAACCCCGGCTAAAGCGACTTGGAATGGAATGAACTCTTCTGGTTGGCGTGAGGACATCATTGAGGCACGAGGGTTTGACGAGCGCATGAAATATGGCGGAGAAGACCGTGAACTGGGTGAGAGGCTGATGAATGCTGGCATAAAAAGTGTGCAAATTCGTTATTCGGCAATAACGCTTCATCTTGACCATGCCCGTCCTTACAAGAACGAGGAACACTGGAAGATAAATAATTCCATAAGGGAAACGACGCGACGCATGAAACTGACGCAAACCGATTATGGTCTGTGATTAAACCTTTGAAAAATCAAAGTTATTTATACTTGACGATTCTCAGTGCGGTGCGACGCACTTGACGGCGCAATCGCCACACACTGCATCGCTTAACCTGTGCAACCGCTTTAAGCACTTGCTCTATTGTGTCGCTCGACTCGTCATCGGTCTCCACTAGCAAGTGGTCGAGTGGGGTGATTGCAAGGGTTTGTTCATTGAACTTTGCGCCAAATGACAAGTAGAAGCCGGCGTCAAGCAGTTCACGCGCCACGTTCTCGTTGCCACGAAAGCCGTGTATCACCCATGCCACATCTTGGGCGTGGAGGGTGTGGCGCCACAGCTTGAGCACTTGTTGCGATGTGCGCACGCAGTGGATGATGAGGGGCTTGCCGGTGGAGGCGGCGATGTCGATGTGAGCCTGCATCACCTGCTCTTGAATGTGGAGCGACGATCCCTTGATGGTGTCGAGTCCTGTCTCGCCGATGGCAACAACGAGCGGGTGCCGCGCTATCTCTTTCATTTTCTCCATTTTCTCGTGCCAATCGTCGCCTATGTTCCAGGGGTGGAGCCCCACTGAGTAGACTTTTCCCTGTTGTGGCTCGAAGTGGTCTATGTCGACGTTGATGAGGGCTTGGTGGAAGTTGGTGATAATTGGCGGCACGGGGTCATAACCGTGTCCGCCCCAGGGGTTACAGCTGACAATGCGCTTAATGCTCATCCACATGCCCTTGAGGGGGCCGTAGGTTTGGATTGCCTCGACGGCATAGTGGCTGCAGGTGGGGGTGTAACGGCACACGGCGGGTAGCAATGGCGACAGGCACCTTTGGTAGAACTTGATGGGCAGGATGAGTAACTGCTTCAATATGACGGCTGGGGTAAGTTTCATTGTTCGTTGTCGTTGGTTGCTGCAGTTGCTATTTTGTTCAGGAGTTCTCGCATGCTGCGCTCAATGGTCGTGTATTTGCGCTCCTCGTTAGAAACCCAGTTGAAGCCAATCAGCACCGTCTTTCCCTGCGCTACTACACTGTTGAGAAGGTCGCGGTTCAATCGATAGGCTTCACGAGTGCGTCGCCGCAGCAACACGCGGTCGACGGCGTGACGAATCCTCTTCTTGGGGATGGATATAAGAAATCGGGCGGCAACCGGGTGCTTGCCCTCGCCAGCAGGCACGGCGAGCCATACCGCCCTCAATGGATAGGCGACAATCGACGTGCCCTGTGCATACAGGCGGTCAATCTCAAGCTTGCTGCATAGCTTCTCACTTTTATATAGTCGCTTATCTCCCATAATTCTGACTGCGAAATTACAAAAAACATTGCGATAGAGCGATAAAAACGTGAAAAAAAATAAGTTTTTGGTAATTATCACCGATAAAAAACTGTGAATCTCATAAAAAACTTTTCTATTTTATGTGTGAATTCACAAAAAAAGTTGTAACTTTGAAAACTCTATCCATAACAGCCGCTCGCGTGAGCCGTTGATGTTAACCATTATTTAGTTAACGTAGTTAAAATTAAAGTAAAACAAAACCAATAATAAACAAAAATGCGATTTATGAAACTAAAACTAACAATGCTACTATCGCTCCTGCTGAGCCTCAATGTGATGGCTCAAACGGGGCTTCGCGGCGTGGTCATCGACGCGAGGAGCCATGCTCCGGTGGTGGGCGCCACCGTCTTGCTCGATGAGCAGGGCTGCAGCACCGTAACCGGACCGAGCGGCGACTTTGTCATCGCCGACGCGCGTCCGGGTAACGACCGCCTGCTCATTCTGAACTACGGCTACCGCGACCTTGTGCAAGACGTCGTGATCTTTAACGGCATCGACGACCTGGGGTTTGTGATGCTGACACCCTCCACGTCGGAGATGGAAGAAGAGAATGAGGGCGCGGCCGAGGCCGTCATCACCGAGTCGATGCTCGAAGATGAGGAGGGCAACGCGCAGCAAGTGGGCGCCTTGACTGGCACCAGCGACAACCCCTACTACAAGGCTACGAACTACAATTTCAGTACCATGCGTTTCCGCATACGTGGCTACAACAACGAGTACAGCCAGACCTACATCAACGGCGTGAATCTCAATGATGTCGCCCGTGGACGTTTCAACTACTCGATGATAGGCGGCATGAACCAGGCGTTCAAGAGCCGTAGCGTGGGCTATGCCACCGAGGCAGTGAGCTTCGGCTTTGGCGACGTGGGCGGTGCCACCAACATCATGACCTATGCTAAGGATTACGCCCCAGGCTTCCGCGGCAGCGTCGCCTACACCAATAGCAACTATCGTTGGCGTGGTATGATAACCTACAGCACGGGCCTCACACAGCATGGCTGGGCATTGACACTGAGCGCCATAGGGCGCTATGCTGGCGAAGGTATTATCCCAGGTTCGTTCTACAATAGTTGGGGTGGCTTCCTCGCATTGCAAAAAGTGTTGAACTCCCAGCACTCTGTGGCTTTAACAGTGTTTGGCGCACCAACCAAGCGCGCGAGCAACGCCGCCACCTTTGACGAGGCTTACAGGCTTGCCGGTACCAACCTTTATAATGTGAACTGGGGTTGGCAAGAGGGCAAGAAGCGTAACGCTAAGGTTGTCGACACCTTTGATCCCACAGCCATTTTGAGCTGGGTCTGGACCCCAAAGACCGGTACCTCCCTCAACACTGGCTTGGCATTCCACAAGTCGTTCTATGTCTCAAGCGCGCTGAATTGGTACAACGCCCGTGACCCCCGTCCCGACTACTACCGCTATCTTCCATCTTACTATGCCACCACCAGTCCCGAGACTGCGGCATTATTTGAGGATGAGTGGCTGAACATGGAGGAAAAACGACAGCTCAACTGGGCTGAACTTTACCAGGTCAACTATCTCAACAACTATGAGTATGAGCAAGGTGGCGAGGATAAAGGCTCGAGCTACGTGATAGAGAAGCGCCATAGCAACCAGTTCAACTGGATATTGAGTACCAACCTCAGTACGCGCATCTCTCCTGTGCTCACGTTCCAGGGCGGCGCAAGCTTCAACTACAGCCGCTCGTCTTATTACAAGACCATGAAAGATCTGCTTGGAGGTCGCTATTGGCTCGACGTAGACCAGTATGCCGAACGCGACTTCCCTGGCGATGCCGATATGCTTCAGAACGACCTCGACAACCCCAACCGCAGGATTCTCGAGGGCGACCGCTTTGGTTATGACTATGACATCAACTCCATCACAGGACGTGCTTGGGCTCAGAATGTGCTCAACTACAATAAGTTTGACTTCAACTATGGAGCGCAGCTGAGCATCACCAGCTTCCAGCGCGACGGTAAGATGCGTAATGGCCGTGCCCCCGAAAACTCCTATGGCAAGGGCGAGAGCCACAGCTTCTTCAACTTTGCAGTCAAGGGCGGTGCCATCTATAAGATTGATGGCCGCAACAACTTCCAGGCGCATGTCTACTTTGGCACTCGCGCTCCCGAATACTATAACGCTTACATCTCGCCACGCATCAAGGATGACGTGATTATCGACTTGAAGAGCGCTAAGATACTCTCGGGCGATTTAGGTTATGTGTGGAACTATCGCAAGTTCATGGGTTCTATCACTGGATTCTGGACCGAGTTCTGGGATATGACCGAAAGGACTTCGTTCTATGACGACTACAACAGCACCTTTGTGAACTACTCACTCACTGGCGTGCGCAAGGAGCACAAGGGAGTGGAGATAGGTGCAGCCTTTAAGCTCACTCCATCGGTGACCCTCAATGGTGCCGCCACTTTCGCGCGCTATCAGTACAAGAACCGTCCAACCGGTACACGAAGCTTTGAGAATGGTTCGGTCGAGGATGTTACCCAGACCGTTTACCTTAAGAACTTCTACGTGAGTGGCACACCTCAGGAGGCCTATAGCTTGGGTCTCAACTGGAGCGCTCCCAACATGTGGTTCTTTGAGATTAACGGAGTGTGGATGAATCGCTCCTACGTTGACCTGTCGCCTATCCGCCATGAGGTGCTCCCCGAGCTTTACACTATGGCAAACAGCGAGCAAGAGCTCGAGCAGATGATGCGTGACATTGGCAAGCAGGAGAAACTCAACGAGGCGTTGATCATCAACATGAGCATTGGCAAGGTGATTTACCTCACTCGCTCTTCGTCGCTCAATTTGAACTTGAGCCTCAACAACCTGCTCAACAACACCAACATTCAGACTGGTGGTTATCAGCAGGGTCGATTTGACTATAAGAATTACACCACAGCCAAGTTCCCCAACAAGTACTACTATGCGCAAGGATTCCGCATGTACTTGAACGTGGGCGTGAGATTCTAATCACACATTATTATATAAGTAAATTAAAACAAAAACAGATATACACTATGAAACGTTTAAATTTATTCCTCAATGCATTGTTGCTTATGCTCGTGGCTGTGGGATGTAGCGAGAACTTCGACACGCCACCTATGGTGGTGCCACACGCCGAGCATCAGGCCAACATGACAATAGCCGAGTTTAAGGCTAAATATTGGCAGGACGGTCGCAACTTCATCGACACCTGCAAGGAAGACACCTACATTCATGGATGGGTGACCAGTAGCGACGAGGAGGGCAACATCTACAAGCACCTCTACATTCAGGATGAGACAGCAGGTCTTGGTATCTCGATTGATGCCAACAGCATCTGCAACACCTACCGTCTGGGTCAGGAAATTGTTATCAACATGAAAGACTTCTGGATTGGTAAGTATAACGGCGAGTACCTCATCGGTAAGCCCGAGTGGTATGCCGCACAGAGTGTGTGGGAGGCAGGACGTATGAGCCTTGACCAGTTCAAGGAGCACACCGAAATCAACGGACTTCCCAACCTTGAGAAGATTGCACCTGTTGAGGTGAAGATTAGCGATGTGGTTGGTCACAGTGACGCTGAAACTCAGCTCAAATATCAAGGTCAATTCGTGATTATCCGCGATGTGGAGTGGGAAGGCGCTGACGGAGCACTCACATTCAGCGAGAGCAGTGCTTCTACAACTCGCAACATCAAGGATGAGGAAGGCAATACCCTGGGAGTGAACAACAGTAACTATGCTAACTTCCGTGGCGATCCACTGCCAGTGGGCAAGGGCGACGTGCAAGGTATCCTCTATATGACTGGCTCCGACAAGTGGGGTCTCTATCTGCGTGACGCTACCGACTGCGTTGGATTTGATAACGATACTAAGGGTTATCCAAATGACCCATGGATTGTGCCTGAGGCTATCGAACTCCAGAATCAAGGCAAGAAGGGATGGGTAACTGGTTATATTGTGGGCGCAGTAGCTCCTGGTGTTAACGAGGTTAGTGGCAACAGCGACATCGAATGGGAAGCTCCAACCACCCTCGACAACACCCTCGTGATTGCCGAGAATCCCGACGTGTGCGATTACACCAAGTGTATTGCTGTGGCCCTGCCACAAGGCTCGAATTTCCGTCATGACGCCAGCTTGAGAGATTACCCCGAACTGCTGGGCACTCAAATTTGGGTTAAGGGCACTTTGGCTTCATTCCTTGGCATGGCAGGTATCGTTGACAACAGCGGCTCGACCGACGAGTATAGGCTGTCGATTATGACTGGTGGCCTCACCGAGTACTTTGAGGACTTCGAGAGCTGCTCTAAGAATGGCGCTATGCCAAGCGGCTGGAGACTTGTGAAGAGTAAAGGTGATAAGGACTGGTACATCGACGAATTTGACAACAACAAGTATGCAGCTGTTACTGGCTACACAGGTAAAACACCACCATTTGAGGCTTGGCTTATCACCCCGGCTCTTGACATTACCAACGCCGGAAGGAAGGAGATGAGCTTCTTGAATAAGGTTCGCTATTATCGCGCAACCGACAAGATTGAGGTTTACCTGATGTCGACCAACGACCCAGCAACTGCCGAGCTCATTAAACTCGATCCTGTATTGGCGACAGCTGCCGAAGCAGGACAATCCGATTTCATTAGTTCGGGCACTATCGACCTGAGTCAATACAGTGGAACTTATTGCATTGGCTTCTGTTATAAATCAGAGCAGCAGGCTAATTACACCACTTGGCAAATTGATAACTTCAAGTTTGGTGGCAAAGCATTGCTCCAGACTATCGATGACTTCGAGACGATGAACGGTGGTACTCCAACGTCTCAGAGCCAATTTGCCGAATGGACTTCTACCAAGGGTTGGAGAGCAGTAAATGCTGGCTTGCTCAAGGGTGGTGCTACTGACGCAGCTCCAATTTATGCAATGATTGGCAAGAAAGCCGACGGCAGCGACAACTGGGCTTATGCAGTTCACCTGAATGGTAAATTGGATAGTCCTCAAGGTAGTCCGATGGGAGTCCTTTACTCACCAGTTATTAAGGGCGGTATCAAGACTCTGTCGTTCAGCTATGGATATGTGCTCACCGATCCAGGTGTATCATTCACTGTTTATTTCTATGATATGACAACTGGCAATCCTGTTGAGTTGACCGATAAGAGGATAAACATCCATGAGCCAAATGCTGCCAAGCTCACTGCTTACAACTTCAGTAAAGAGCTTAACATCAACTGCGATGTGATGATTAAAGTCCAGTCGGATGGTGTTTCAAATAGCGTGAGCAACAAGGACCGCTTCGCAATCTGGAACATCGTTTGGGAGAATATGTAACATCGTAATTTATCCCAGAATTGGCCAAAGACCGATTTTGAAATAAAAAAATGCCTGGCACATTGTTGAGTGCCAGGCATTTTGTTGTGCATTATTGATTATGCATTAGATTCCGAGCAGGATGTTGTAGACTACAGTAATGTCGCCGGCGGTGATAGTTCCGTCGCCGTCAACGTCTCCGTTCACGATGTCGCTTGAGTCGCTATTGAGCAAGTAGTTGTAAAGGATTGTGACATCAACACTCGATACTATGCCGTCTCCGTTGACGTCGCCCACGACGAATTGTGGAGCATTGCCGCTGTTGTACACAAAAGCTATGGGTGTGCCGTAGTCAGTGTTTGCGGCTCCATTTGGCGTGTTATAGCTTGCGCGAGCTCGTGCATAATAGGTCTTTCCGTTTTCCATGAGTTTGTTGTTGACTTTTATCTCGCCCGCTGGTAGCGTGGTGTGATAGGCGAAGTCACGAACGGTCTCTACAAACCTGGTTCTACCCCAAGTTGTAGCGCTTGTGGAGATTTCGATTGTGTAAGTAACAGCTGCCTCTTGTCGCTCAACGGTCACATACTGGTCGCTGTAGAGCGTGCCATTAGCAGTGGGGATTGCAAATGTTGGTGGCTCGGCAGTGAGATATGCGGTTTTGAAAGTGACAGTTCCAGTTTCGCGGTAGTTGCCATTGTCAATCATGTGCACACGCATATAATAATAAGTGCCGGGCACGAGAGTGTATTTTGGGATGTCGAGCTCGCCAGTCGACGAGGTGCCACTGAAGACGATATTGTCAAAGTGGTCGTCGCTGGCAATCTCGAGAGTGGCCTCAGCACTGGAACCGCCAGTGAGCCATTGGGCAGTGAACGATGGATGCACATTATCCTGACCATTCTCAGGGCTGATGATGGTAAACACTTGTGGTGTGCACATGCGAGTCTCGCTCACACCGTCGCTGTAGCCCTCGGCGCACGCGCGCACACGCCAGTAGTAATTGCGTGGCAGGAATTCACCAAATGCACTTGATGAGATGCTTGTCTCGGTGGTAGTGCGACGTTTCACATCGCTGAAGTCGCTGTTGGCGGCAAGCTCTATCATGTAGCCTTGTGCGTTCTCTACAGCTTCCCAACTCATGGTGAATGGGTCGGGGACGAGAGCGCCGTCCTCAGGTGAGAGGAGCACTGGTGCGTTGAGCTGCTGGTCGGCAGGTGGGATTAGGAACGTTGGTTCAAACTCGTTGTCCATGCGGTCCACTGGGCACACTGCGTAGTAGTAGCCAAAGCGTGCATTTTGTGGGAGAGTAAAACTAGTCGAGTAGCTCATGTCGAGCAGCGATTCTGCATCTTTGGCAAACTGCGATGGCTCCACACTATTAGGCACAGCATAAATAGAGTATTTGTAGTTGTCAAAGCCGTTCCACGAGAGCACATGGTCGGTGCTGGTGAGATTGGTCACCAAGCCAGGGTCGTTGCCAGGTTTCCAAGGCATGGCTGGCGGCAGAGCGGGACGTGTGAACACCTTGCGCTTTAGGTAGGTGGCAAGTTCCTCGCGGTTACCGGTGCGGTAGAGGTATTTGCAGCTGTAAAAGATGGCTCCTGGGGAACCGTCGAAACTGTAGTCGCGGTTGAGCTGTACCTCGTTGGCGTACTCTTCATGGTCGAGCTCGGTGCTCGTGCTTGTCATTCCTGAGATGGAGCCTGAGACAAAGAGCTGACGGTCGAAATAGTCGCAAATTTGGTTCCACCAAGGCACAATTTTACTGTAGTCGGCTGTTGCACCAATTTTCCAGTAGACTTGTGGGGAGATGTAGTCGATGGTCTTCTCGTTGAGCCATGCGAGTGGATCACTGTAGATGGTGTTGTACTGCCAGTCGCTGCCTGCAGGGCACCGTGGAAGGCCGTAGTTTGGTGCTGAGGTTCCTGCCACGCCAGCGGGGGAGATGCCGAAACGTATATCTGGACGTACTTCTTGAATCATATTATAGACAGCGCGCACCATACGGTTCACATTGGCGCGTCGCCAGTCGCCAAATGTCATGTCGACATTGCTGTCGAGCCACTCCTGATAATCGCCAGCATCGCTGCCGCCAGAGATGCCGTCGGGGTAGAAGTAGTCGTCATAGAGAATACCGTCCACATCATATTTTGTGATGATTTCCTGACACACGTTCACAATGCGTTCAATAGTCTCGTCGCGCGCTGGGTCAAGAACTACGTAGCTACCTGCCGAAAGCAGTAATCCCGACTGGCGAAGTTCCATGTCTTGGGGATTGCCAGCGGCATCCCATTGGTCAATGCCGTTGCTGCTGTAGCGGTAGGGGTTGATCCATGCGTGACATTCCATGCCGCGTTGGTGGCAAGCCTCAACGGCGTAGGCAAGTGGGTCCCATGTGGGCACCTGTCCGCGAGTACCAGTGAGGTAGCTTGACCAGGGCTCATAGCTCGACTCATACATGGCGTCGCACATCGAGCGCACCTGGAAATTGATGGCATTGAAATTGTTGTTCTTGAGCGAGTCGAGCATACGGTTGAGTTGAGCCTTCTGCTTTAGCTCGGCGTTGGTGCCATAGGCTTGAGTCTCGGGCCAGTCGAGACACCACACTGTTGCCACCCATGCCGAGCGGAACTCGCGTTTGGGTACTGTGTAGGTGGTGGCTTGTGCTATGAGGCTGCCAGTCATGAGAATGGCAAACAGCGCAATGAAACGTGTTAATCTAGTCATTGTTTTATAGTTTTTAATGTTGTCGATTTACTATTTTTAAGTGTCTTTTTGATAATTTTCGACAAATATAATCACATTTTTTGAAAACACACATCAGTTGCTCGAAAAATGTGTAACTTTGTGGGAAAATAATTGTAGACAATGAAGACGATAGAGGTGGTGGCGGCTGTGATAGTTGATGCCGAGGGAAAAATTCTCGCAACGCAGCGTGGCTATGGCGAAATGAAAGACGGGTGGGAATTCCCTGGTGGCAAGATTGAAGCGGACGAAACCCCACAACAAGCACTACGTCGCGAGATTAGTGAGGAACTGGATGTTGAGATCTCAGTTGGGGAATTGCTTGGCACAGTGGAGTGGGACTATCCTAATTTTCACTTGACCATGAACTGTTACTGGTGTCACATGGTGGATGGTGAGCTGTCGTTGCTCGAGCACGAGGCGTTGCGGTGGCTCAGCCGTGACGAGCTATGGAGCGTGACATGGCTGCCCGCTGACTGTGAAGTGGTGCGCATGATTGAGAAAGAGTGACGAGTTGCAGTAAAGAGGAGGCAATAGCAGTTATTGCCCAAGAAAATTGTAGTTTTGTACAATTATTCCCCAAGAAAAGTGTGGTTTTATGCAAATATTCCCCAAGAAAAGTGTGGTTTTTGCTTGCATATTCCCCAAGAAAAGTGTACTTTTGCAAAATTGATTTATTGTTTTAATGCATGAAACGACTGATTTACAATGATTTATTAAAATGGAAGGGGAGGAGTGATCGCAAGCCTCTTATTTTGCTTGGTGCACGTCAAGTAGGCAAAACCTATATTTTGAAGGAATTTGGCAAAAAAGAATTCAAGCAGATGGTTTATTTAAATTGCCATCAGAACAAGTTTGCCGAAAACCTTTTCCGTGATTTTTCTATTGAGAGAATTATCGCCGACTTAGAGCGGTTTTATGAAATTCAGATTGTGCCAGGAGAGTGCATCGTCATTTTCGATGAGATTCAAGAGGTGAAGGATGGACTTGCTGTTCTGAAATATTTTTGTGAAGACATGCCGTCGCTCCATGTGGCTGTTGCGGGTTCACTACTTGGTATTTCGCTTAAAGAGGATGAGTCTTACCCTGTGGGAAAGGTCAACACATTGCGCATGTATCCCATGACATTTAACGAATATTTGCTTGCTTGTGGACGTGAGAGACTAGTTGAGTTGCTCAACACCCTGGATTGGGAGTCAATAAATACTTTTAACGAATTGTTGATAGATTACTTGAGACAATATTATTTCGTGGGTGGTATGCCTGAGGCAGTAAAAAGTTTCTCAGTAAAACAAGACACATCCCTTGTAAGAGAAATCCAGCATGAGATACTTGACGCATATATGCGAGATATATCCAAGCACACTAAGCATAAAGCCGAACGCATTAGGCAACTATGGAACAGCATTCCTGCCCAACTAGCTCGTGAGAACAAGAAATTCATCTTTGGAGCAGTAAAAAAAGGATCAAGAGCTGCCGATTATGAAGAGGCTATACAATGGCTCGTTGATGCAGGACTTGTTTATAAAGTGGAACGTGCTACGGCACCTATCATACCACTGAAGTTCTACTGTGACTATTCAGCGTTTAAGCTATATTTCCTAGATAGTGGATTACTTGCCTGCCTTAGTGAGGCATCGGCCAAGGATTTATTGCTTGGCACTCATGCCTTTGTGGGGTTCAAAGGTGCACTGACCGAGAATTATGTTCTTCAGCAATTTAGGGCGGCAACAGGCGATATGCCTTATTACTATTCAAAAGACAATTCTACAATGGAAGTGGATTTCTTGTATCAAGGCAATGGGCGAGTTGTTCCTGTTGAGGTAAAAGCTGAGGTCAACGTCAAGAGCAAGTCATTATATAACTTTGTAAATGTAGACTTTGCAAGCAAGCAATTGAAGGCTTTGCGCATCTCAATGAAACCATACATCGACCAAGGTTGGATGGAAAACATCCCACTTTACACAGCCGAGTCTTACTTCAGAAAAGAGAAAAATAACCTCTAGAATCAGAAATTTGTTATACTGTCCCTAAAGTCTTAATCTTTCTTGTCGCTGAGTTTTAGATTTTCTACGAAGCGGTCAATTTTCTCGAGTTCTTTAGGGATTTCTATACCTTGTGGGCAGTGTCGCACGCAATGACCGCAGCCAATACAGTGGTTTGCTTGTCGCAGCTTTGGCACGCTGTAGTCATATCCCACGAGGAATGCTTTGCGTGCGCGTTTGTATTCGCTGTCCTTCTCGTCACGGATGAGGTTACCCTCCTTGATGCACTTGTTGTAATGGGTGAAAATAGCTGGTATGTCTATGCCATAAGGACATGGCATGCAGTACTTGCAGTCGTTGCATGGGATGGTTTTCAGTGCCACGATTTTGTCGGCGATACCTTCCAGGAACTTGTCCTCCTCGGGGGTGATGGGCTTGAGTGGAGAATAGGTTTTGATGTTCTCCATAAGGTGGTCCATATAGGTCATGCCACTGAGGACGGTGAGCACGCCGTCGGGGGTGCCAGCGTAGCGGAACGCCCACGATGCCACACTACTGTTAGGGTCACGGCGTTTCATGTCGGCAACAATTGCGTCGGGCACATTTGCGAGTCGACCACCCAGTAGTGGCTCCATGATGATAGCCGGGATGTTTCGCTTTTTTAGCTCTTCATAGAGATAGCTGGCGTTGGTGTTGGCCTCATCAATCTCTTTCGCGTGGTTCCAGTCAACGTAGTTTAGCTCAATTTGTACGAAGTCCCAATGGTAATCACCCTCGTCATGCCACTTGAGCAGGTTGTCGAAAACTGCAATGTCGCCGTGATAACTGAATCCTAAATTGCGGATTTTACCAGCCTCCTTTTGCTCCACAAGCCAGTCGAGCAGGTCGTTGTCAATGTATCGCTGGTTGAACTCCTCCACTCCATCGTCACCCATTCCCACAGCGTGCATTAGCATGTAGTCCACATAGTCGACCTGTAGCTCCTTGAGCGAGTTGAAGAACATTTTTTGGCTCTCCTCGAGTGGCCATGTTGACTTGTCGAAGTTTGAGAGTTTGGTAGCGATGAAATACTTGTCTCGTGGATGACGATGCAAGGCAATGCCCGTAGCTTTCTCGCTTCGTCCTTGACAATAGGCTGGCGAAGTGTCGATGTAGTTCACGCCATGCTCAAGGGCAAAGTCTATCTCCTTGTTTACCAGCTCCTGGTCGATTGGAGCATCGGAGTCTTCTTTATTATTGTCACCTCCCACCACAGGCAGTCGCATCATGCCGTAGCCCAGCAACGACACGCGGTCGCCAGTGTTGTGGTTGGTGCGATAGGTCATTTTGTCTTTTGGGACATCTTCGGTGGCAATCGCTCCGTTGTTGTCCTCGTTGTTGCATGCGGTGAGCAAAGCACCCGAAGCTACTGCTGTGCCACCTGCCACCTTGAAGAAGTGGCGTCGGCTCATTTTATGATTGTGGTTGCTCATGATTTCGTTTATGGTTTATTGTTTATGAAAGAAAGAGTTGAGACTTTAGGCGGGAAAAACTTAAATGGTGCGATGATCTTCGTGGCCCTCGACATGGATTGCCGATGTGGGGCGTACTGGACAAACGTGTTCGCAAGCACCGCAGCCAATGCATTTTGCTTCGTTGATGCTTGGAACCATGGGCGATTTTTCGTCGTTCTCGTCGAGCTGTATCATCGTTATAGCTCCAGTGGGGCAGTGGCGGGCGCAGTTGCCACACGATGCTGGCGAGCCGTCTCTGCGCTTCTTGGTAGTGGGAATACACAGGAAGTGAGTCCACACGGCATGGCCTATCTGGATTGATGACTTCTCCTCATGAGTGATGGGCTTGATGGCGCCAGCGGGGCATACCTGTGAGCAGCGTATGCACTCGGGACGACAATATCCTCGCTCGTAGCTCATGATGGGTTGCATGAAGGTGAGCAGGTCGTTGGATGGTCGTAGCACTTGGTTAGGGCACTCGGCAACACAAAGTTGGCAAGCCACGCAGTGCTGATGCATGTTGCGTGCGCTGATGGAGCCAGGGGGAGTGATAGGGTTCTTGCGCACTGGCATCTTCTTGTCCTCGATGGCGGCGAGACCACCGTCCACTTTCTTCTTGGCTTGTGCCATGGCGGTTGTCGCAAGTGCTACGCCACTGCCAATAAGGAATGCGCGTTTGCCCTTGTCCACATTGTCTTTTTCCTGAGTAGTCTCGACAACTGGCGTCGCTTTACGCGGGCGGCCGTAATAGATGGCGTCCTTGTTGCATTTGGTGATGCAGTTTCCGCAGGTGACGCAGCGGCTGTGGTCAACAGTTCCATTCTGGCAGTCGATGCACGAGGCTTTGCAGTTGTGAGTGCAAAGTCCACACTTGATACACTTATCATCGTCGATTTGTACCTTCAAAAGCGAGAAACGTGAGATGAGACCCAAGAAAGTGCCTACAGGGCAAATGGTATTGCAATAGGTGCGTCCATTGCGCCAAGCAAGGTAGCCAATGATGAGCAACAGAGCAATCGATGTGATTAGTGCTGCTGCCCCCTTCATCCATACGTCTGTACTATAAATTGAGTAGCTGCCGTAATGCTGTGCTATGGCGGCGATGCCATTGTTGCACCACTCGTAGACGGGTTGCAGCAGGTTGGTGGCAATCAATCCAAAGGTGCTATAAGGCTCCAGGATAGCGAACAATGAGCCTATTCCAGCCACTAACGCCACGATGAAAACTACAAGGATGGGATATCGCAGCCATTTCATCTCCTTGGAATAGGTGAAGCGATTCTTCTTACGCTTGCTGTGAATCCACGAGATAATGTCCTGCATCACGCCCAATGGACAAATGACCGAGCAGTAGATACGCCCAAACACTAGTGTGAGCAACAACAGAGCTATGATTATCACCACATTTAGGGCTAATATGGCCGGCACCAGCTGGATTTTTGCCATCCATCCCAGCCAGTGATGTAGGGTTCCTGTGAAGTCAAGAAACAGCAGTGTTACTGCCACAAAGCAAATCACTGCGAGTGTTTTTCTTATCTTTTTCAACATGTTATTTAGATGTTAATTAGTCAAAATTAGTGGAAGATGCCGATTTTGCCGCCACAAGTTTATTGATTTTGCGCATCTCAATGGTGAGCAGTACCACACCTATTAGCGCCGAGATAAGGTCGCTGGCAGGGAAAGAAAGCCACACACCATCGAGCTTGAACAACGGAGGCAAGATAAAAAGGAAAGGTAGCAGGCAGAGAACTTGTCGCGACAGGCTCATGAATATAGACTTAGTGGCTTCGCCAAGCGATTGGAAGAAATTGGTGGTAACAATTTGGAATCCTGCCACCCAGAACACCATGTTGGCAATGCGAAATGCGTGTGCGCTCGACTGTATGAGCCCCTCGTCGGTGGTGAAAATCATTGCAAGATACTCGGGAACGAGTTCGCTCAAGATAGTGGCAATGAGACACACTGTAGTACCCACTGCAACTGTGAGCCAGTAGGCTCGTTTGAGGCGGTCATATCGTTTAGCGCCATAGTTGAATCCCACAATGGGCTGCATGCCCATGCACACGCCCAGCACAAACATGATGGCGAGCTGTGAGATTGTCATCAGAATGCCCATAGCTGCAACGCTTTGGTCTCCACCGTGCTTGAAGACGGTGTGGTTGAGCACAGCGTTTATCACGCATCCAGCCGTGTTGACTATGCATGGTGCCGCTCCGATGGCAATAATTGGACTCAAGACGCTCCATTTCACCTTGTAGATGCCAGGTTTGTAATGTATTTCGCTGTTCTTGTTAAGGAAATGCATCTGCACATACACCATAGAAATGAACATTGAGATGTCGGTGGCGATGGCAGCACCCTTGATTCCCCACTTGAGCCCGAAAATAAAGATTGGAGCAAGAATAACGTTCATTCCTGCACCTATGAAATTTGCCCACATGGCTTTCTTTGGATAGCCAGTGGCACGCATGATGTTGCAAAATGAGAACGTGAGATTGTTGAACAGTAATCCTGGCAACATGTACATCATGAAGTCGCGTGCATAGGGAAGCGATGTCTTACTTGCGCCAAAAAGAATAAGCACCTCGTCGATGAAGATGGCGAAAAGTGTAAGATAAAAAGTTCCCAGTAGCAAGGTCATCACCAAGCTGTTGCCAAGTATTTCCTCGGCGGTTCGTCGTTTGCCTTGTCCCAATAATATCGAGGTGCGCGCTCCTGCTCCACCTCCAATCAGTACACCAAAAGCCACCGAGATGTTCATGACAGGGAAAGTTATTGCGAGACCCGCTATTGCGTCGGGGCCTACACCTTGTCCAATGAACATACGGTCGATGATGTTGTAGACCGACATCACGACCATTCCAACAACCGAAGGCAAGCTGTACTTGAACAACAGCTTGCCTATCGGTGCTTTATCTAGCTCATTAAGCCGGTCTTTTCCCTGCATAAAAGAGTGTAGAGAGATTTATAGGATTAGAAAACAGGCAATGGTTTGTTATTAGACAACTCTTAAGTGTTAGTTGTCAACTTATCATTAAGAATGGGGATTATCTGAGCAGGTCGAGCCATGATGGGTCTTTCGACTTCTTGGCTTTATCTTTGAAGATTTTAGTCACTTCTTTGAAAGTGTCTTTGTCTTCCTTCATATCTTCTTTGATATAATCGAGAACCCATAGTGCGCGGGCATTGTCTCTATCACGCTCGAGAGCACTGATAATGTCTTTTGCCGATTTCTCATAGTCCTCGTCATTGTAATATTCTACAGCTCTTAATGCATAGGACTCGGCACGTTCGGGTTCGATTTGAATGGCCTTGGTATAAGCCCTGATAGCCGCAGGTCGATTTTTGAGCGAACCTGAAACAGTTCCAATGCCCAGATATCCTTGTAACTCCTCGGGTTCATACTGAACGATCATGCCATAGTCGACCAAAGCCTCGTCGTAGCGTTTCAATTTGTTGTAGAGGTTTGCGCGACGGAAGTAGCTGTAAACATCTGATGGATCGTATCTCAACGCCATGCTTAAGTCGTCGATGGCACTTTGTGTGTCATTGAGTTGCAGGTCAACTCCTGAGCGAGTGTAATAAAGCAAGTTCAGCAGCTCTGTGTCATTTGGGTCGATGCGGCACTGGCGTGCTCGGTTAAGGGCCTCGAGTGCTTGTTCGGGCATGTTGTTCTCGCCGTAGATGCCACCCAAAGTTACCCATGCGTCAGCATCGTTAGGAGTCTTGCTGAGATGTTTTTTCATTAATCTTTCAGCAAGATCGAGCTCGTCATTCTCATAAGCTCGTATAGCCTTGTAATAGTCGGATGCAGCGGCATTTGTTGTAGTGGTGGTAGTCGTTACTTGCGCATTTTGGGCCACTCTTCTAATCGACTTTTTCTTTACCGACAACGCTCCGGCAGGAACGGCCAACAAAGCGGCTAATACCAATAAAATTGTTATTCTTTTCATAGTGTTGTTTTTTATGATTAATATATTTTTTGCAAATATATAAAAAATCTCAATTATAGAAATGTTTTAATCGAAAAAAGTAGCGTGAAAATTATAAATTCTTTACTGCTTCAGCAGAGTAACCATCTAACGTGATTCAGAAGAGGTTCCATTCTATATCACCACACGGGCAAAGGGTGGTGCTGTTATGTCGCAAGTTTCACCATTGATGAACTTGAAGTAGCCTGCCACGGCAATCATGGCTGCATTGTCGGTAGTGAAGGAGCGCTTGGGAATGAACGCACGGATGTGACGCCGGTCACAATATTGCTGGATAGCGGCACGCATGCCACTGTTGGCACTCACTCCGCCGCTAATTGCCACTGTCTTGATGCCAGTGGCTTTGACCGCTTTGTCAAACTTGTCCATTAAGGTGTCAATAATGGTTTTTTGTAGCGATGCCGCGAGGTCGGCCTTGTTCTCCTCGATGAAGTTGGGATTCAACTTAAGCTCGTCACGCAGGGTATAAAGGAATGACGTCTTGAGGCCGCTAAAGCTGTAGTTGTAGCCCTCGATGTGTGGCTTGGCAAATTTAAAGCGGTTGGGGTTACCTTGCTGTGCAAGTTCGTCGATGTAAGGTCCTCCAGGGTAGGGGAGTCCCATCACCTTAGCGCATTTGTCGAATGCTTCACCTGCGGCGTCATCGATTGTTTGTCCCATGATTTCCATGTCATTTGGAGAATTAACCTTTATTATCTGCGAGTTACCCCCACTGATTAGCAGGCACAGGAAGGGGAAATCGGGCACTGGAGTGTACTCGTCATCCTTGATGAAATGGGCGAGCACGTGGCCGTGAAGATGGTTCACATCGACCAGCGGAATGTTGAGAGCCAGCGCCAGTCCTTTGCTGAAAGAGGTTCCCACATGAAGCGAGCCCGGCAAACCAGGACCACGTGTGAAAGCTATGGCATCGATATCTTTTTTGTCGATTCCCGCCTGACGGATTGCTTCGCTCACCACCGGCACGATGTTCTGCTGGTGAGCTCGCGAAGCGAGTTCGGGCACAACACCGCCATAGGCCTCGTGAACCTTTTGGCTGGCTATCACGTTGCTTAACAAAATACAGTCCTTAATGACTGCTGCGCTGGTGTCGTCGCACGACGACTCGATTCCAAGAATAATCATAAATCAAGTAATAAATAGCAAGTGAAAAAGGTCACTTGATAACGGGGGCAAAGTTACTGAAAGTTGATGGCAGCAGCAATAGTTTGTGGCTATTTTCGCCCAATTTGGGTTAATTTATTAATGTTTTGGAGAAAAAAAGTCTGTAAGTCAGTAATTATTTGTACCTTTGCAGCCCGAAAAAGAAAACGATACATTTATGGCCGAGAGTAACTTCATTGATTACGTTAAGATATTGTGCCGCAGTGGGCATGGTGGAGCAGGGTCGAAACACCTGCACCGTGCTAAGTATATCCCTAAAGGCGGACCTGATGGTGGCGATGGCGGCCGTGGTGGTCACGTCTTCCTTAAGGGGAACCGCAACCTTTGGACACTTATACACTTGAAGTATCAGCGTCACATCTTTGCCACTGACGGTGCTCCTGGTTCCGAGAACCAATGCACTGGTAAGAAAGGTGAGGACCGTATTATCGAGGTGCCTTGTGGCACAGCCGTTTATGATGCTGAGACTGGTCAGTTCCTTTGTGACGTCACTGAGCATGACCAAGTTGTTCGTCTGCTCAAGGGTGGACGTGGCGGTTTGGGGAATGTACATTTCAAAACTGCCACCCGCCAGACTCCCCGCTTTGCCCAGCCTGGTGAGGACGGTGTAGAGAAGAGTATAATTCTTGAGCTAAAGCTGCTTGCTGATGTTGGACTTGTGGGATTTCCCAATGCTGGTAAGTCGACATTGCTCTCAGTGATAAGTGCCGCCAAACCCAAGATAGCAAATTATCCTTTTACAACCTTGGAACCTAATCTTGGCATTGTGAGCTATCGTGGACAGCAGTCGTTTGTGATGGCCGACATCCCTGGTATCATCGAAGGCGCTAGCGAGGGCAAAGGCCTGGGATTGCGATTCTTGCGTCACATAGAGCGTAATGCTGTGCTGCTCTTTATGATTCCAAGCGACGCCGACGACATCAAGCGCGAATATGAGATATTGAGCAATGAGCTCGCCACCTTCAACCCCGACCTCGTGGAAAAACCACGTGTGCTCGCCATCACCAAGTGCGACCTCATTGATGAGGATTTGAAGGAGATGCTGCGTCCAGAGCTTCCCACCGATTTGCCAGTGGTGTTCATCTCGAGTGTTGCACAACAGGGTCTCACTGAGCTGAAAGACTTGCTGTGGCGCACCATCAACGATGAACACAACCGCATTCCCGACACTGTTGCTCTGCGCGATCTCGACGAGAAGCATCGAGTTCAAGAAGAGGACGACTTTATCTTTGCTGCTCAGGATCCCGACTATGATGAGATGCCCGACGCTGGTGGCAAAATGATAGTTGATGAGCAGGAATGGGACGATGAGTACTGGGCTGAGAAATATGAAGACCCCGACAGTGACTTCCAGATAGTGAATGATGAGGAGTAAGTATAAAGGACGAAGGGCAAACAGAAACAAACTACTGATAAGTGATTGACTGTGGAGAGAAAGGTAAATATTTGTGTTTTTGGCGCATCGAGCAGGGATATCAAGGCAGCCTATTGCGATGCTGCCTATAAATTGGGCACGCTCATGGCGCAGCGTGGGTGGAGTTGCCTCAATGGTGCTGGCAGTGAGGGGCTGATGCGTGCTGTGAGCGACGGTGTTCTCGACGCTGGTGGCGAGGCCATTGGTGTCATCCCACAGTTCATGATTGACAACGGATGGCATTACAATAGGCTTTCCAATATAATTGCAACAGAGAATATGCACGATCGTAAGCATACTCTGGCGCAGATGTCGCAGGCGGTGATAGCACTTCCTGGTGGCTGCGGCACAATGGAAGAACTACTTGAGGCCATCACTTGGCGACAGCTCAACCTTGCCCCAAAGCCTATTGTGCTACTCAACACTCTGGGCTACTATGACAACCTTGAGGCGATGCTTAACCATGCCATCGACCACGGCTTCATGAAGGCAAGCCACAACCGCTTGTGGCGCATGGCTCAGACCCCAATTGAAGCCCTTGAAATTGTTGAGCAAGAGCTCACACAAGCCATAATCCCTGTAGAGTCAAAATATTAGCATCACACAATGCCAACCGATAGCATAATAAATAATATCACCGATAGCGCCTCGATAGTGACCGACTCGGCCGCAATGGCGACCGATACCGTGGTTGTGCCTAAGGAGCACCGCGCACAATATTTGGGTGGTTTCCCGTCGCATAGTGGCAACGACACCTCCTTCACGCACATTGACCAGCTCCCTATTCTCGAGGTTCCAGCGGCAGGTAACGCACGCACCCACAACAGTTCGCCACTGCACGATACTGGTTCGATGATTATGTTCCTGCTCTCGTGCCTCTTCCTTATCACTAGTTATCGGTTGGGTCATGTGTATATCTCCAATCTCATTCATAACATGTTCTCCATCAAGGGAAAGGATGATCTCTACAGCGACCACACGATGAGCGACACACGCATTATCATCGCTTTGATAATCAACACCTGCCTCATGGAGGGACTACTGTTGTTTTATGGGTTGTCTTGGTATGACCCCAAGCTCACAATGGCACTTCAGAGTTCGGTGTTCTTGCATGTTTTTGTGCTTGTGTTCTCGGCAGGACTGTTTGTCACATTGCAGCTATTCTTGTATCGTCTCATTGGCTTCACTTTCAGTGACGACCGCTTGACCGAGTTATGGGTTAGTGGGTTTTTGTCCTCTCAGGCCACCTTGGGTCTGCTATTGTTCCCCATAGTTGTTCTCGCGCTAGTGTTCCCTACCACTATCAAATTGATGCTCACGTTGGCTCTTATCCTATACATTTTGGCTAGGATAGTGTTTATTTGGAAGGGTTTTAGAATTTTTTTCAATAATTTCTCATCAAGTATATATTTTATTTTGTACCTTTGCGCCGTCGAAATTGTACCCCCTCTCCTGGCGCTTGCCGGTACAGTTTATGTATGCAGCATATTATAAACTAAAAACATTGAAACAGTGAAGATTAAGAAAATCTTGGTTTCCCAACCGAAACCATTATCTGAAAAATCTCCGTATTTCGATTTGGAACGTAAGTATGGTGTTGAAGTGGTTTTCAGGCCATTTATAAAGATTGAGGGGTTGACATCTCGCGAATTCCGTCAGTCAAAAATTCCCATCACAAACCATACAGCAGTGATATTCACTGCTCGCACCGCTGTTGATCACTACTTTAGGTTGTGCAAGGAGCTTCGTTTCAACGTGCCAGATACAATGAAATACTTCTGCGTGAGCGAGACCATCGCCCATTACCTGCAAAAGTATATCATCTACCGCAAACGCAAAATTTTCTATAGCGAGACAGGTCATGCCGAGGCATTATTGCCTCTGCTCGCCAAGCACAGCAAAGAGACCTATATCTATCCCATCAGCGATGTGCACGATCAAAAGTTGCATATTCCTGAGGACGGTAGTATAAAGTTCACCAAGGCCATAATGTATCGCACCGTGAGCGAGGTTATTCGCAACGACGAGGAGTTTGATTACGACATGATTATCCTCTTCACTCCTTCGGGTGTGAAATCACTCATGCAAAGCTTCCCTCACTTTGAGCAAGGAAACATTGCCATTGGAGCTATGGGAGGCAAGACTATAGAGGAACTGAAGAATAACGGTCTGAGACTTGACCTCACCACGTCGCCCAAGGCTCCATCGATTGCTGCCGCTATGGACCAGTACATTAAGGAGCACCTTGACGACCCCGAAGAGCCACGCATTGTGCAAGAGCGATTCAAAGACAATGAACCTGTACCCGTTGTAAAGGAGAAGGTTGTGGTGCCACCACCAGTTGTTGAAAAAAAGAAAGAAGAGCCCAAAGAGCCTGAAAAAGCACCAGTTAAAAAGACTACAGCTAAGAAGACTCCTGCAAAGAAGGCTCCAGCAAAAAAAGCTTCTGCAAAGAAAGCTCCTGCTAAGAAGGCAACAACAGCCAAGAAGGCTTCAACAACTAAATCTGCATCGGCAAAAAAGGCTACAACTTCCAAGGCTACAGCAACAAAGAAGACTCCAGCCAAGAAAGCCGCTGCGACAAAAAAGACGACCAAATAAAAAGGTCAACATAATTAAACCCAATTCGGTCATTAGGATTTATGTTAGAACAGAATTTATTTTGAGCAGTTTGTAAAGAGATTGTCGAAGGCATAGCGGGCTATGGTGAGACAATATCTGCAACAAAATGCCAAAATAAAACTGTTATGACATAAAAGACTATAAAAATAACCTGCCGTCGGCCTAATGACCGATTTGGGTTAAACTAAAACTGGGTATCGAAAATGTTTATGTAAAGCATATTTTGATACCCTTTAATATTAAATATTATGATTAAGAAAACTATTTATTCGGCAGTTGTTGTATTGTCGCTTGCTTTGACAGGCTGTGGCAGTTCAAGTGGTTTGCTCGGCAATTCACTGGGGTCTACAACAGGCACTTCGGGCACCAGTAATGTGATTGGTAGTGTGCTTGGTAGCGTGATTGGCGGTGGAGGCTCATCGTCTTCAAGTGGTAGTGGCCTGGGTGGTTTTTGGGAGGTGTGCTCAATAGCAATACTGCAACAGGCTTATTAGACATGGTTATTGGTCATGTAAGACTTGACCAGTCGTCGTTAATTGGCACATGGTTATATTCTGAGCCAGGCTGTGCTTTCACCAGTGAGAACTTGCTGGCCAAGGCAGGAGGCTCGGTAGCTGCTACCGAGGTTAAGCAAAAGTTGAGTACTGTTTACAACACTGTGGGTATTAAGAGCGAGAATACTGGTTTTGCTTTTGATAAGAACGGCAATTTTGAGGCTTATATCAAGAGCATACCCCTCAAGGGAACTTACACTTTTGACCCAAGTAGTGGCAAGCTTAACCTAAAGTCAATGCTGATTACTATTCCTGCTTATGTGACTCGTACATCAAATGGTATCTCCATCACCATGGAGTCGAAGAAACTTCTGACAGTGCTACAAACAATCTTGTCGTTCACTGGTAATAGCACCCTTTCTACCATCAGTGACTTGAGCAAGAACTATGATGGTGTGCGCATGGGATTTGACTTAGTTAAATACAATGGTCGTTAATCAGTACTCTGATATATAGACCAGACACCTCTTAGAAAAAGCGAGCAAGAAATCACATTTCTTGCTCGCTTTTGTTGGGTTAAGCTCTGTT
This sequence comes from uncultured Muribaculaceae bacterium, assembly GCA_905233845.1. Classification (GTDB taxonomy): domain Bacteria; phylum Bacteroidota; class Bacteroidia; order Bacteroidales; family Muribaculaceae; genus Sodaliphilus. The sequence continues at coordinate 37,862 of CAJOFH010000047.1, forward strand.
GCTTATTTCCTAAGCTCTTTCCTGACTTCGTCACTTTTTTCTTGAGAGAAAAATGTTAAAACATAATTGATTTATAATCAAATTGTTGTAATTTTGCATACCCTGAATTTGGGGTA
>CAJOFH010000048.1 GCA_905233845.1 uncultured Muribaculaceae bacterium
TACGCTGCGCTCCACTACTAAGTTATTTCCGATTCTAACAGCACATCATCATTATTTTTTCAAGATAAAATTATGCATTTCTATCTTGAATGTTCAAAAGGTTGCCCCATTAGGAGCAACCTTTTAAGAAATTGTTTTTTAGTTGATAATTTATCTACTATAAATCAATTATTTGACAACCTTGGTTGTGGTAGTACTACCATCGCTGTAACGGGTCACCACGATGTTCACGCCTTGCCATGGAGTACGACTGCGCATACCAGCGATGTTGACATACTCTACACCAACAACTTGTGCCTGAGTGCCAACAGTGTTGATTGCAGTCAATGGGCTGCTGGTCTGCAGATCAAGAGGCTGAATCTTTATAACTGTAGAAGCAGTCTGATTAGGCTTGATTGCCCTTGTGGCTGGCGAGCCGTAACTCTTATTGTCGCGTTGAACAATAATGTGGAATTCATATTGATTGTCGGGAGTAGCAAGAGCTGCAGCATCGAGATTATCGAGCTGATTGCCATATTCGTTCAAATCCCACATTCCAATGCGTGCGGCACCTGTAAATGGAGTGTTGTTGGGTATTACCATGATTTGGTTCTGCTTATCCCACATTGCGTAGGTGATGATGGCATACTCCTGAATCTTGGGGTTCAAGAAATAGTAAGTTGTGCTGCCAACTGTAGGGCCAACGTTACTTCCAATCATGAGGTTGTCTTCGATGAAGTTGGATGTAATGTAGGTATTAGGCACATATTCAGGTGCTTCAGTAAGTGACAAGTTGCTCTTCACCTTAATCTTGTAGTTGACATCATCTGTGTACTCACCAGTTATTGAGCCAGCCTCAATGTATTGCTCCACACCAGCCTCAGCACGTGTTTCGCCATCGTCGAAGCCTGAGAAGTCTAGCTCTACCCAGTTGCTCTGATCCCAACCACCAGTGCGCTTGCAGTGGTCGTCATTCATCAAGTAATCAACTTGGCCTGTGTTAGGAGTAGTCTTCACAATAGAGATGTCGCCCAAGTCTTTACACCACAGGCTGGTACCTTGAGCATAAACACCTTGCAGACGGTCGCTCACGGTGTAAGTCTTATCCTTCTCACCGTACTCCTCAATCCAGTGAAGAGGAGTGTCAGTAACCTTGTAGTAGCCAGTGTTGCTTGCAACAATCCAGCCAAGGTAGTTATAACCGTCGAGCTGAGTAACAGTCTCGCCCTCGTTCACTACGTCAAGTACAGAGATTGTGCTGGTGGCTGTAGTGGCGTTCTCAGTTTCGGTAGTAGCATTGCCAGCAACAGTCTTGGTTGCCTTGTACATGAAGTTAGCATCAGCCTCATTTGGATTAATACCCTTAACCTTAGTGTAGATATCACCAACAAGCGATACTAACTGATGCTGTGGAACTTCAACAGCACTTGCAGCATCGGCACCACCAGCAGGGTCGAAGTTAAGAGTTACGTTGTACTTCTCAATCTTCAACTCGTTGTTATGCAGATTACCCTTGTTTTCACTGGCTGTAGTTCCAACATAGATACGATAGATGCCAGCTGGAATCTTGTAGGAGTTGTTCTCATATGCGCTGCCATACCACAAGTAAACATTCTGAGAATTCTCATTTACTAAGTAGTCAGGTTCGCCTGGCACACCACGTAAGTTCTGATTATTGATGTTGCTCCAGTTGTCATTGAGGTCAATCTTCCAGGTTACGCTGAATCGACCGAAAGCCTCACCACTCTGGTCACCATAGCCGCCTGTGCCAGTGAAATATACATCTATATAGTACTCGTCAGTATCATTGTTATAGTTGAAGCGAGGACCATAGGTGTGCCACTGAGTCTCACCGTTAGCAGTACCAAGCAACCACAATGGCGACTTGGTGTTGTCGTAGAAGTAGGCAGTGATAGTCACTTCATTGTCAGGCATGGTGAATGTGTAGTTGCCGTTAGCATCGGGAACGAGAGTAGTCTCTGCACCAGTAACATTGTCCGTGATTGTGACGTAAGAGAGCTCATAATAACCTTCAGCCTCATTTACCGGATTGATGGGGTTTGGTGTCACATTAAACACTACTGTTTGTCCATCGTAAGACTTCACCTGATCGTTCTGAACTACATATCCCTCGGTAATGAAAATATTACCGCACACCGAACGTGGTTTTACCACCATATTAACGTTATGGTATTCAACTTCCTCAAATTCAACAACAATATTAGCATCATTGCCTGGCATCACGAAGTTATAGAGTGTACCATTGATTGATTGGCTGCTGCTCAAGATATCAACAGTACCAACTACCTCAGTGCCGTTTAATTGTTGAATTGTGATGCTTTTCACCTTGTAACCATTAGCAGGTGTCACAAGGAATTGAACGGTATCCATCTTCTGTGACCAGTTGATGCCGTTATCCACCAAGACACCATCACGCAGCGAGATGCTGCCATAAGAGGCCTCTGGCTGTACCTCAGTAGTCACCTTATACTGCTGGGCAGGCTTGTACAGATAGACACGTTGATAAGATGCATCGCTATTGTTTGAAGAATAATCCAAGTCACGGAAATATCCACTTGAATTCCTGTGGCGAATAGCAAAAGTTCTTGTAACACCTCCCGTAGGAGCTGTAGTCTCTGAAGAAAGATGGCCAAAACGAATCAAGGCATTATAATAAGTTGATTCCCCATTAATAGTTATGCTAGTCCTGAAATAGTTTGCCAAATCGTTTTCATAATTGGACAAATTAGCAACGCCATAAAGGTTTGTACCTATATTGTTGCCAGAACCATCAATACCGCCACTTCGACGACGCAAGTAATTAGAACCCATCTTCAAATAATAAGGGCGCGTGCTATTTCCTGTAGCTTCAAGTTTAATAAGCTGAACATTTCCTGTTGCCTTTACTCGATAGCCGTTCTCCAAGAGTTCAACGGGAGTTGAGGTTCGGGTTGGATTTCCAGATGGTGTTTCTGACGTCTCATTAACACTAAGTGCGCGTCCTGTAGTAGTTGTTTGATTTTGGCGTCCCACAAGAATATAGGTTTGGCCAACTTGAACCTCCGATTGTTCTGTTACAAGCTCATAAATATCGCCCACTTCCTGCTCAACAACTATGTCGATTGATGCAAAACGGACGGGTTTTCCTTCGTTCTCGAACATCAACTCATAACCTGCAGGCAAACCATTGGGATAGTTGCCTGGAGAGCTGCTCTTGGTGGATACCCAAAGGGCATCGTAGCTGCTGCCTCCATAATTGTAGGTGAGAGTTCCAGCCGCCTCGGCGTGAGTCTGACTGTACTGGATGTGCAGTGTTCTTGGTCCCCAGTAGAATGGGTCAAGGTTGTCGTTGGTGTAGTTATCCAAGCAGTGGAACACAATCCTCTTGATGTTGAAGTTGTGTGACTTCACTGTGATGGTGGTGTGCTGCTTCATCAGCAAGAAGTTCGGGTTGTTCATGCCACCCGACATCACTAATTCCACACCACCTTTGGTAACGTTGTAAACAGTGTTGGCGCTTTCCCAGGCCACGTCGTTACGCGAAATGGTGATGGTCTTTTCTCCCGCCCACATGGGTATAGCGAGAGCAAGGAGCATTAAAAAAGATAGAATTTTTCTCATTTTTGTTTTAATTAAATTATTAATATAAATATTCTCGTTGAAATTGAGTGCAAAGTTATAATAAATCAATGAATTATGCAACTAAATGGGATTTTTATTAATAGTTGCGTTATAAGCTTCTTGCGTCATTAGCGTCATTAGCGTCATTAGCGCAATTATGCATGATATCCTTAAATCAAGTAGGCTACTTTTTTTCCATGATGCTCTGAGAGAGCAGTTTGTATATTTTGCGCTTTTCACCGTTAAGCAATGCGAGATGTTTTTCGATGATTTTTATGTCGCCACGTGCGGCGGGTCCCGTTTGTGACTCTTGAGGAGTCATACTGTCGAGTTTCGCAATGGTAGTCTTGATGAGTGGTAGCATCGCGTTGAATGGGATTCCTGCCTCTTCCAGCACTTCGCTTGAGAGCGTGAACATATGGTTGGCAAAGTTGCATGCGAAGACTGCCGCAATGTGCAGCTTCTCACGTTCGGCACTAGTCGCCTCGTGCACATTGCGAGTCATCAGTGATGCCAATTCCATTGTCTCTTGGTTTGTCGTTTTGTTGTTCCCCTCAATGAAGATGTGCACCTCATTCATGGGGGTAGGGCGGCTCTTCGAGAACGACTGCATGGGGTAAAGAACACCGTAGCGAGAGCGCCTATTATGAAACACCTCGATGGGTGTGGAGCCCGAAGTGTGAAGCCAAAGGGCCCCGTTGTCGGCCACGGCGTCCACCACACTGGCGATGGCATCGTCCTTTACCGATATGATATAGATGTCGGCATCTTGAGTCAAACACTGCAAGTCGTCGGTTGCCTCACACCCCACCTGCTGAGCAAGTGCTTGAGCGTTGGCGAGAGTTCGGCTGTAAATTTGCACCAGCTCGCATTTGTCTTTGAGTGCCAGGGCGATGCTTGTCGCCACATTTCCCGAACCTAGAATTACTATGCGTTTATTCATAATCATTGCTCCTCCTTCCAATCCCCAATGTGAACCTTTTCCCATGGCAGCTGGTCAAGGCTGGCCTGGGGGCGTGGCGCATCCTTGTGACCAATGGCGATAATGCTCACCACATGCTCGGCACCATCCATGTTGAGCAGTTCTTTCACCCACTCGCTAGAAGTGTTCTCGTTGTCGTACATTCGGTTGCGCACCTGAACCCAGCAAGTGCCCAGACCAAACGACTCGGCTTGTAGCTGAATGTAACTCGATGCAATGGACGCGTCCTCGACCCATACATCACTAATGCTAGGATTGGCACTCACCACTATGGCGAGGGCGCATCCCGCTATCAGGTCGGCGCCATGTGGCTTGCAATGCGAGAGTTTTTCGAGCAGCTCCTTGTCGTCGACGAGCGTGAACTGGCACGGGCGGCGATTCATGCTCGTGGGTGCAAGCAATCCCGCCTCAACAATGGCTCTCACATGATTTGGATCGAGCTGCTCATCGGTAAACACGCGGCAACTACGGCGCTTGAGAAATATGGTTTGTTGGTAGTTCATAATTAAGGGTTATATAGAAAATCCTATTTAATGTGAGTTCAACAAGCTGTTATCCTTATATTCAGCGTTTTGAGTTCCCCCTCTAAGATAGAGGGGGATATAGGGGGAGTATGATAAAGTATTTTTGAGGAAAAATTGACTGTCATACTCCTCAGTCGCTTTGCGACAGCTCCTCCATCTTAGAGGAGCAGCTGATACTCAGCACTTTATTTCCATCAAGCTCACGCTATTTAATCTCCAGTATCGTGCCCTCGATGCCTCGTGTGCCATGAGCGCCATCATAGTTGAAGTAGTAAACCACCAGCACATGATGGTCATCGATGAGCACGGGCCACGAGTAGCCCAGGTCGGTGCTGCCGCCGTCATCGCGCAACACTATCTCATCGCTCCATGAGCGGCAGTCGGCATCCATCACGCGCGCCCATATGCCGTAAGGCTCATGGCGGTAGCCGTAGGTTAGCAGCCAGCGTCCGTCGGGCAGCTCAATGGCGTTAAGCGGATGTCCTTGAAAGCCCATATCGCTCCACTGGAACGACTTGCCGGCATCGGTTGAACGGGCTATGCAGGCGTGGTCGTCTAGGTCGAAGCTGCGCATAAACGCCACTAGGTCGCCACGGCGAGTCTGTATTATCGAGGTCTCGTTGAAACTTATCTTCGGGTCGTCGGCAATGGTGGAACGATATTGCCAAGTGCTGCCATTGTCCTTCGACTCAACGAGATAGACCGAGAATCCACCCTGCGGATTGTCGCACGCCACAGCCCAGTAGATGGTGCCATTTTGAGCCTGGAACAATGCGCCACGATTGTAGAGAGGCATCTTTCCGAGCATGGTGGTGCGATGCTCTACTGGTAGAGGTGAACCAGGGTCAAGCGGACCATCCCAAGTCTTTCCGTCGTCGGTCGAGCGTATCAGGTAACCACCGGCAAAGGTGTAATTGCCGTCGCCCACAACTCTGCCCTTGTATTCCTCAAGCAGGTTTTTACCCAGCTGCACCCACAAGTAGCTGGTGCACAATATGTCGCCGTTTTGCAATTTGAGCATGCAGGGGTCTTGCGAGCCGCCAAAAGGATGGGCAAACATCAATCTTGGCTCAGCACTCCATGTGCTGCCGCCGTCGCTGGAAGTCACGCTCACTAGCTGACTGTTAAGGTCGATATGGCTGTAACGGTCAAAGCCCATCATCTGGTGATTGGGAGCGCGGCGGAATGCCACCATAAGGCGGCCGTCATCAAGCTTCACTACCGAAGGGAATGCCGAGTAGTACATAGAGTCGCTGTAGACCACCACGTCACGCACCTTTTTCACGCCTTGCGTAGTGGGGCGAGCGTTGGTGGCAAAGCAAATTGTGAGCAACACAGCTATAAGTGCATACAATCTTCTCATTGAGCCAATTCTTGATTTATCTGGTCAATATAGTCCAAAATCTCGTCTCTTCCACGTCGATCCTCGCTCGATGTCATAAATACCGGAGGCAGTTCCTCCCATGTTTTATGAAGAAAGCGTTTGTAGGCGGCAACAGCTTGCGCTCCAGCCACCTTGCCAAGTTTGTCAAGCTTAGTGAACACAATGCTGAATGGAACGCCATTCTCGCCCAGCCACTCCATGAACTCCACATCGATTTGCTGCGGCTTCAGGCGGCAGTCGATTAGCACAAAGAGGTTGGTCATCTGCTCACGCTCAAGCACATAGTCCTCGATAATCTTCTTGAGTTTCTCGCGGGCATCCTTGCTGCGCTTGGCATAGCCGTAGCCGGGAAGGTCGACGATATACCACTCGTCGTTGATGATGAAGTGGTTGATGAGCAGTGTTTTGCCTGGTGTTGATGAGGTCTTCGCCAAGCCCTTATGACCGGTGAGCATATTGATGAGCGACGATTTGCCCACATTAGAGCGCCCGATGAAAGCATATTCTGGCTTGTTCCCCGCAGGGCACTTTGTATAGTCGGTGTTGCTTATCTCAAATTTTGCTGTCTTGATCTTCATTGTATAGGAGTTTAGTGTTGAGAATTGAGATATAATTATGTACTATGAATTGAAAAAGTTAGCGCCCTACAGGGATGTCGTAGCCCACCAAACGGAAAGCTACTTTGAAAGGCGTGGCGCTCTTGCGTGGTTTGGGCCCCGCATAGTAATAAAACAAACGTTGAACGTCGAAAGTCTTGATTGCCACCAAGCGGGTCTCCTTAGGCTTAAGGTCGACCTCAACAGTAGCCGTGCGCTCGTGAAGCATCTCACCATTCATTTGCATGTAGCGCATCAGCAGTCTCACATGCGAGATGCGGTGATTAGTGTTGTTGGTCACGAAGAACGACTCACGCGAGTCGCTCGCTTTCTTATTGTAACCTCTAAGGGTCACAGCGTTAGGTTCTATGTCGCGCAGCAGCGAGTCAGGCACCCATGCATCGGGCATCTGCTCAACCACCTGCGAATTGTTCTTGAGTTGGATTTGCGTGGTTCGAGTGCGAGCAGTAGCAACTACCGTAAACGCCACCATCAATGCCAAAAATATAAATAACCTTTTCTTCATTGCTTTATTATTGGATTGAAGTAGTGAGGAAAAAACTTGTTACTTGTTTACAAGTATCTCACCTTATCAAATTTATTGCCATTGCCGTCGACAGGGAAAATCTTCTTGAAGCCGATGGGCAATTTCTCTTGTACTATGCCCGGAATAACCGAAATGCCCCTGAAAATGGTTGGAAGGAAACGAGCGAAATTCACGCGCAGCTTCACCTCCCAATGTGGTGGATCGAAGGTGAGAGATGTCGCATCGGCATTGAGCGTAGCTACACACTCCAACGGTCCAATCAGCGTCACCTTGTTTCGCTGGCTATAGAGCCACATGTGATACTTGTTCTCGACGGCACTTGCCTCGATGTAGCCTATCACTGTTCCCGGCACCAACTCCAGGTCGTCGCTCGCCACCAACAATAGTCTGTAGCCTATCTTGTGTGACGGTTCCGGCTCCCACCGTTCGATGGCAATCGTCATGTTCTCGTTGGGATAGTACCAGATTCCCTCCAACGGCTGCATGTCGCTCTCGAGTAATCGCTCACGAGCCACTTGCTCATCAAAACCTGGAATCACCACCGACTGCTCAGGCAGGTCGGTCTTAGCCCAAGTGTTTACAAAGCACATCGCCAGTAAAACAATAAAAACTGCGATGCGATTGCAATCGACATGAAATAAGCATTTGAATCTCTTTTTCATACCATATCAGTTTGAGTCAAATCACTTGGTGGCAAATTTATAGGTAAGGCCAAAGCTCAAGATTTCCTTAAACTGCCAGTATTTCCAATTCTCGACCCAGGGTCTTGACTTGTCGTAGCGCAGATGAGTAAAAATCTGGGTGCTCAAGAAGCTGTTCACCGAGAAAGAAAAAGTGTTCTCCCAATCGCCCTGAACATACTCGTAATCGGTGAAAGCATAGAGCCTAGTCTTCCAACTGATGCTCGGAGTAATTTTCCACTCAAATTTCATCTCTACTGTCGAACCAAAACTATGCTTTGTATGCTTGCCAGCATCAATGCCAAACTTGGTGGGGTCAATATGGTCGATGTCACGACAAATCTTCAAGTTGTAGGACAACGGTGCAATCGACAGATTAAACATTTTGTAACCATCCTTGTCCTTGTAGTCATAGGTCATACCAAGACCCACATTAAGCTCGCCCGACGATAGGAACGATGCCGCCAAGTCGTGGGTGTTGGTGACATAGTTTTTAAGCAACTGAGTCTTGAACAGCAAAGATGCAGAATAATACCAGTTTTTCACAGCCTTATAACCCAGCTGAGAGCTGAACTGGAAATTGTCCTCGTTGATGCAGTAGTTGCGTAGGCTGTCACCCTTGGCTGTAGCAACACCCAGACGATAATGCAACGTGTTGTTAAATAACCAATTGGGGTGCAGCTTTTGATTGAGGTTGCAATCCCACTGCACATCGGCCAGCAGATTAAGGTTGTTCTCACCACCTTGATACCAATTATTACTGATGTAGGCCTGAGTGCCATGAAGACTACCAACTAACGTGTGCAGCCAGTTGTGCACCTTAATCTCCCGTCGATCCACAGGTTTGAACTTCTCGCCATCAACCTTTTGTGCCTCTACCTGAAGCTCGGTGGCCGATGGGTCGATTTCCACCACCACCTCCTTGGGAGGCTTGGGTAGCCGACTCTCGTTGAACTTCACAATGTCGGGATTCTCAATCATCAAGCGATAGCGTGCATCATTTACTCGATGACGTTGCTGCACAACATTCTCAAGCCACCCCATGTCGAACTTCACGCCACAAGAGTCACAACTTTGAGCAGTAACATCATCAAAAGGCGCTTGTTGAGTCTCAAAAATTAGAGGCATGAGCATATAACGGCTTGTCGTATCGGATTGAGCCAACACTCGTTGCGGCAACAAGACAATCACAAGAAATGATAATATTATGTAGGTGTCAGAGACGATACTACGCATAATTCTTTTTTTTTGCAAAAATACACAGAATTTTGGCTCATTGGCGTTTTAAAATAAAAAAAAACATTAATTTTGCGCTGAGTTACATCTTTTACCAACCGATTAGCTTGAAATGAGATTGCGCCTTATTCACATTATTCTTCTTTTGGGACTATCCCACATTGTGGGGTGGGCAATCACATTTGACGAAATGGTTGGAACCATGACTCCACAGTCGCTACCACTAATCAACATTGAGAGTGATGCCGACTCTACCAGCCACGAGTACTTCGTCGACGGGCGCATAACCATAGTTCAATATGGTGGCGACACAATCACACACTATTGCCTGATAAGGCGCCGTGGCAAGACAGCGTTGTTCCTGCCCAAGAAGTCTTACTCGATAAAGCTCGTTGACGAAGAAGGTGAAAAAGTTGACGACAACCTGGTGGGCCTACGCACCGACAACACTTGGATTCTTGACGCCATGGGTATTGACATGCTCAGGATGCGCAACCGAGTCCTGTTTGATATTTGGAATGAGTATAGCCACACGATGTGGGACACCAAGTTCAATAACCGTAACGGAACTGTCGGAACTATGGTGGAGGTGTTTATCAACAATGAATATAACGGCATCTACTGCCTGAGTGACAAGGTGAACCGGCAATTGCTGAACCTGCGCAAAGCGAGAGTAAATGACGATGGGTCGGTAACCGTTAAGGGGTTGCTCTACAAGGGTAAGAGCAGTGGATTGTCAAACGCACTCCTCGACTATGTGGAGGACCGAACCGATACTCTCAAATGGAACACTATTGAGCTGCAATACCCCGACGAGTATCCATCGCTCCAAACCTGGCAACCGTTGATGGATTTGATAGATTTTAACGGTAAAAGCGAGCTCGAGTATTTCAAAGAGCACTACAACGAGTGGTACTATGTTGACAACCTTGTTGACTATTGGACCTTAATTATTGCCTTTGGGCTCGACGATATGCCCTACAAGAACACATTTCTCTCAACGCCCGACATCAACTTTGAGCATCGTTACATGATAACGCCATGGGATCTTGACGCATGTCTGGGACGAGGTTGTGATGGCAAGGAGATATATGTGAGTGCTTCGTTGTTTAGACTGAACGCTTATGCTCCCTATAACCGTCTTATTCCTTACAACATTGATGGTTTTAAAAATAGTATTGCGCAGCGATGGCTGCAACTGGTTGAAAACCAACTTAGCCCTTCAAACCTTGAGCAGCACATTAATGCTATTGCCCAGCGCTATAAGGAGAGTGGTGCTTGGGCACGGGAATATGACCGCTGGAAGGACACAAACATTGCTATTACAGAGAATATCGATGAGGAGATTGAGTATGTGATGAACTGGTATCAAAATAATATGTATCAAATATCTCGGCAGATTGAACGATGGCTTGACGGCTATGTTGAAGAGGATGTTGTCAATGCATCGACCATTACTGCTATTTATAATTATCTACTAGGTAATGATACAGTCTATAATGAAAAGCTCGACCTTGACAGTAACGGTACGATTAACTCGCATGACGTTACCATTGCCTATGATTATCTGCTGGGCAATTGAAACCGAAATGGGCATCTAACCAATTCGGGATATTATATTTCACATCAATTATTTTTAAGTTCCTTTTCAAAGAGTTTGTCCACAGCGGCTTTCAAATTAGGAGCAAGTTCGGGGATTTTGTGTGCCCGCTCAAATTGCCTAATCTCCTCGATTTTCATCTCCACCTCGTAGTCCTTGCGAGTCTGCTTAAACTCTTTCTTGTCAATATAGCCCACCTGAGTGGTGAAAGCCTCTAATAAGATAATAAAGTCTTGATCGGTGCGCTCAAAGTGTCCTCGTGCAAGAACCTGCTTCATTATCATGTCGCTGAACGATGAATACCCGTCATCATCAAAGCGGTACACTTCATAATATCCATGCTCGCCAGGTTGATAGTTCTTGTTTTCTTTCTTCTTGCCTTTTTTCTGGTCCTTAGCTGCATCAACACGATTTTTATAGGTAAACAAGTCAAAAGAAGTAGTCCTAAACCTCGAATCCAAATCCTCCTCAACAAATCCCAAAACCGAAACAGTGTCACTCACAATGCGACGCCCTGTAGAGTCTTCTGTTATTGACAATTTACCCTTATCGGCAAGTTCCAGCAATTTCTTATAGGTGGTTACGGTGTCGAGGCGAGCCCACTCATCGATACGCTTTCCAACAAATGTGCTGAGGGCAAAACGCAGAAGCCCATTTTGGCCTCGGGACACACTCTTGGTTTTTGCCGACAATTTTTTCTTGGCAACCTCATAAGTATTGTCGACCACCCCTGCCCTAAAATAAAGAGGTCCTTCATCACAAACATAAACACAGCGATAGTAGGTTTGAACATAAAGCAACTCTTTAGGTTTCACAACCAGTTCACCCAACTCATAGTTGAAATCCTCAAGAACTACTTGTGAATTCACTATATCACTCAAGTTGACGCTCTTGTCTTGGAATGCGACATGCGAGAAGAACAGAACAGTCTTGCCCCTTGCATCGTCGAGCCAACCATCGTTGTCGGTAGAACCCACTAAGGCACCATTATCATCAGTAACACACACGGCAGGAATGGGAAGCCCATTGGTGTCTACAACTCGAATCCTTTGAGCTACAGCCACACTATAACTCATGACTGCAAGAACAAATATCAATAATTTAGATTTCATCATTTTATAGCTGTTTTTCAATAGTTATACAAAAAAAATCTGACCTAAAGCTTATTCCTCTTCGTCCTCCTCAAGGAGTTCGGGATTGAGCATGTCATCGTCGCCCTGCAGATAAAGAGTGTGCTTGGACAAAGCTTCAGGGTCGAGTTCACATGCCAACTGCATAGCGCGATATTTTGGCCGCAACACAACCAGTTCAACCAAATAGGCAATAACAAACCATACCAGAGCAAGTATCCACAATGCAACATAGAAGTCTTTCATCTGCCACAGCGACGCACCATTGACCTGCATCTGGACATAGGCCGTCGAGCCCCAATAACCAGGAATCATGCGACTCATCACATCCCAATAGGGAGCAATTTGGAAGTGAGGCCACGACACGCCAGTAAGAAACACAAAAATGAGCGATGTGAACGCCAGAAGCAGGAACACACCCTCGCGATTGTTTACAAAAACTCGCACAGCCTGCCCCATAAACGACGATGCGAGCAAGAACGGGAACATCAACAGCGCTATCTCGATGAAACTACCATTCATCGGGAATTTGAAAATCAAAGGCACGACGTGCAAGGCAAATATCGCAGGCAACAAGTAATAGAACAAGTGCACTAGCGCCTTGCCAATAATCATCGCACCAGGCAGAGCATGCGCCTCATCAAGACGGTCAACGCCCTTGTTGCGGCGCCTACGTCCCATGCTGCCAGCATGATTCATAGCAATACCCATTATCATGCCCTGCTGAAGCACATACACAAGGATGAATGGCAGCACTGCCGATGCAATACCCATCGCAGTGTTGCCCAAAGGCACCTGACGACTCTCAACAAGTCCACCTTCGAGATTGATGATGTTGGCAGCCTTTTTCCCCTGAAGCTCGGAGCACATGTTCATCTGTACACTTGTGAGCGCCGATAGCATCGCTTTATAGCGCATCATCACACCCATGTCGCAATAGAGCGACACATGACCCTGGTTGCCTCGCATCACCTCGGCAGAGAAATCAGCAGGAAAAAACAAGATTCCATAACACTTCTTGCGAGCCATCATTTCTCGAGCCTCTTCCATGTCTTTGGCATATCCTACGACACACACATCGGGCGTGGCATCATATTTACGAATAAACTCACGACTCAAAGGCGAACGACTGTCATCAACCACAACCACGGGCTCGTCACGAACAGTCTCTGGGTTGTAAATGAGAGAATAAAGTGGCGGATAGACTATCGCCAGAACAACAAAGAATATAATTACCGCCTCATCACGGAAGATGAGCTTGAACTCCTGTATCATCGAGAGTCCAATGCTGTGAAGCCACCCTATTTTCTCTTTATCTTCTTTCATTGTGATTAGGGAATATAGAATGGATCAAGACAATGCTTGCGCAACTTCCACAGCATAGTCACGGGAAGCAGACTATAAGCGATGAGTATCACATAGTAGTATCGAGAATAGTAGAGGTCGATGCCGTTCAACGCCTGATCTATACTAATCATGAAGTAATACTTTATGGGCATCAGGTATCCCAAAGGGGTTATCCATGAATACATTGCCTCCTCGGGAAGCGAGAAACCACAGAAGCTGAACGACAGCATGCCAAGCAACGTGCATATCGTGGAAGCATAACGGAAATTAGGAACCAGGCTGATAATGAAAAGAGCAAATCCCTGACTGGCTAACACCAGCAGAAACATTGCTACTATCATGTTCCATGGGTTACAGTTGAGAGGGAACCCATACTTGACATACATCATATACTGTACCCACAATCCTACATTCACAAAGATAAACGTGTGCGGGAACAGTTTTGTGAATGTGGCAAGTACAATGGAGTTATCGGCTGTGCGAAGCCAGTTGCGACTCGTGCCGGCATGCCACTCCATACCGATGCTGAACACCGTGATAAGCATCACTATCAACGCCAGCAAACAGGGCACGAACGACGAGTTAAGATAATAGTTGTAACTGAGCCATGGATTCTTGAGTGGGTGACAATGCGTGACAATGGGTTGAAGCGTGGCACTAACCATCTCGTGAGGAAGTCCCAAAGTGCTTAGAACGTTGCTCACTATGCCGCCATTAGCCAGCACGCTCAATGTCATGAACCCCTTAAACTGCATTGATGCTGGCGCATAGAAGGAATAGTTGATATAATAGCTCAACGTGGGCTTTTTGCCACTCAACGCCTTAGTGGAGAAGTCGCTGGGGATGAAGAAAAATCCATAGACCTCACCTCGCTGAACAGCGTCGAGAGCATCGTTATAATTATCGTAGGTCTTGTCGATGCTTACCTGCGAGAATGCACTAAGGTTGCGTGTGAGCTTTCGCGACAGGTCGCTCTTGTCAAGGTCGACAATTCCTACTGGAACACACTTCACCACTCCATCCTTCATCAAGTCGAAGAAGAACCAAGAGCTAACAAGTGGCACAATGACCATCATACAAATGTACAACGGTCGACGAGCCAGCTGTTTCCAGCCACGAATTATCGAGTCGACAAGAATTCGTATCATATCATAAGTGCAAAAAATGGAAGAAATGCAATAGTGTGGTGTCCTGATTTTCTTCCTTCTTTGCTTCGTCTTTAAGAATCACCGACATTCCAGGACGGAAGTTTTGTATCGTCCTTATTGGACGTGCTTTGACTTCGAAAGTCTTGCTGTCGTAATCACCATAAGCCTTTGTAGCTCCCCAAGTAGCATAACTACCCATATCATGGACATAGAACACACGGAACTGCGCTTCCTTGTTTCCGAGAGCAGGGATGAGAACGTCTATCGTTTTACCCATCGACAGGTCATTCAACTTCTCCTCGCGGACACTGAATGCAGCCCACATGTCGTCGGTCTTAGCAATTGCCATAAGGGGGCTTCCCATGATGATGAGCTCTCCCTCATGAGGATAAATGTTGGTAACCTCTCCACTACAAGGAGCAATAAGATATTCATCTTCAAGTACTGCCTCTACTTCCTTAACCGAAGCCTCGGCCACATTCTCCATGCCTTTAGTTGCTTCCTTGTCCTCCTGTTGTGGCCCGTTCTTGGCCAGTTCGAGCTGCGCACGAGCTGCCTCGACCCCTGAGTGTGCTGTCTCAACTCCAGCACGTGCCGTTTGAACCGCTGCCGTTGAGGCATCAAGGGCCGCCTTCGACTCGTCGCGCTTTTGCTCACTCACCACACCTTCTTTGAACAGATTGTCAAGTCGCTCAAATGTTTTTCGTGCTATCGCTTCGGCAGCTATAGCCCCTTCCTCGGCAGCCATGGCCTGTTGCTCTACCGATTGTGCTTGTTCCACCAGCTTCTCGGCCGAAGAAATGATTTCCTCTCTTGTTCCGCGCTCAACCTTCTTGGTTTGAACCTCAGCAACTTTTTTCATCTCTTTAGCCTTTTTCAAGGTTGCATCGGCAGTAGATGAGTAAATTTTTGCCAAGCGTTGACCCTTTTGCACATGTTGACCTTCCTTGACATAAATCTCCACAACTCTACCTGCCAACTTGCCCGACACTCTCACCACCTCGCAGTCGGCCTGACCTTGAATGGTGGTATCGGCTGGCCTAAGATGCAAAATACCCCATATTGCCATACCTGCCACACACGCCACAAGAATGAGCATCGAGCCTATCAAGCTCAATCGCTTCAGGCTCCTTATGCGACGACGCTTTTTCTTCGCAGCCTGCTCGGCTTTACGAGCTTCCTCTTCGGCATCAGTTTGAGCAGCTGAAGCCTTGGCTTCATCATTTTGCGACGCATTAGCTCCACTATTATCCTTGCCATTAGAAGATTCCTTCTCTTCTTGAGACACAGTTGGCGGAACATCATCCTCACTAGCGCTGGGACCTTCTACCAGCTCTTTTTCCTTAAACTGCTCCTCAATAACAGCTTGATTGTCTATGCACTGAGCGTCTTGTTTAGATTGTGACTTATTTTTTTTCTTTTTCATAATTCATTATGATTTGTCTACTATTAATAACGCATTTCGCCAAGAACTTTCGACAGATATACGTCACACATCATTACGTCAATCTCGGCGTCTATCTTCTCGCTATGGGCCTTCAGCCAAGCTGTGTGAGCGGCAAGGACCTCATCGCTAGTCGACATACCCTCACGGAACGCCAGGCGAGCAACGCGAAGATTCTCGTCGGCGGTAACAAGGCTGGATTTCGTCATCTCATAGGTTTTGAATGCCTCTTGATACTTAAAATTGGCTTGAGTTACCTGTAGGGTTATCATCTCTTTAGCTTCTTCCATCTCAAGATGCTTGACCTTGGCATCAACAAGAGCCGCTTTATATTTGTTGCTCAGCCCGCCCCAATGCCAAATGGGAATCTTAACCACTGCGCCAATCGCATAGTTGAAGCCGAACTCCTTCTTGAAACCATTATAAACGTGAGGATTGGAAGTGAACACGCTACCTATGGCAGCAACTGTGGGCAACATCTCGCTCTTGGCAACTTTGGCCTTCTCGTCATAGACTTTTACACCAAGTTCAAGAGCATTAAAATCATTACGTTTCTCATACACTTGCCGCATGTCAACATATTTTGGTCTGAGACTCACATCAAGGTCTTCACGGCCTTCATCGGCTAGCAACATGGGCTCATCAAGGGGTTCGCCACACAACTGAGCAAGCGCCATACGAGACAGGACGAGACCGTTCTGCACCTTCGCCAATGCCACTTTAGCCTCATCAACCTTCACGTCAACACTAAGCAACACAGCACGAGTGGTCACACCCTGCTCGAGCATCTTGCGAACATCGTTGTCGAGCTTTGTCATCAACTCAAGATAGCTCTCGGCAAGCTTCTCCTTGGCCTTGAGCGACACCACAAGCCAATAGGCATGGTCAACGTTATATAACAAATCCTCGACCTTGCGGTCACGCAACAGCTTCGAGATATCCTCGGCATACTCGGTGATACGGTTCAAAGCCTTGATCTTGCCTCCCATATAGATGGGCTGGGTGACAAGAACTCCTGCAGCGAACATGTTCTTTGTGTCGAATGTGAGTGCGTCTTTTATCTTTTGAGTGAAGGCATCTACCTTGCTGCCTTCAATCGACAGGCCAATGCCAGCAGCAGCGTCTATCACAAAGTCGTAATTTCCTGTCGCTGGATTAAAAAACTGAGTGGGAGTAATATCATTTATATCTATCAGAGAAATGTTGCGACCATTGTGAAGATAAGTTCCCACAAAGTCTATCGACGGCTTATAAGCGGCCTTTGCCTGCTTGCGCTGATAGCCCGACTGCTCAATTTTCAGATTCTCTATCTCTATCTGCTTATTGTTGCGCAACGCCATGCGTCGGCATGAGTCAAGCGACACTTGAGCGACAGCAGTGAAAGAGATTGTTATTGCAAAAAGTAAAGGAAATATCTTTTTCATTTTTCATCTAATATTTATTAAGCGCAAATATACAAAAAAATATATTTTATACTGCAATGTTGTTCGTTTTATACCACTTGTGTAGTATTATAGAACAACTATAGCCTGATAATGACCACAAAAAACATTATCAGGCTACGTTCGCAATTTCTTTTTTTTTGAGTATTAGAATCTTATTCCTCCCATTACCGAAAAGTCAAGCAGGGAGTTGACTAAGTTGCCGTTATTTGATTTATACCGGTGATGGTCGGCATAGCCTTGAATTCCCATAAAATACTGCTTGTGGTTATAGACTATACCTATCCTTCCTCGCAAATTTAGCGACAAGTCGCCTTTCTTTTCTCCTGGATTGGGCAGAATATTATAGCGATAGCCCAAATAGGGTGTTAAAGTGATGTTCAACAACCACTTGCGGCCCAACACCCAGTTATAGGCATAGCCTAAGAGCACACAATAATCATTATAGAGAATGCGAGGAGGCTCGCTTCCTTCGGGGATATAAGCATGCGCTTCTTCGGCAAGCTGCTCCGCATCAACCTTCACGTCATAATGCTGCAAGCTGATGCCTGCCAACCATGATCCGGCACTGCGTTTCTGATACTTCGAGAAACAATAGGCAGCAGCCTGGGCATATCGACGGTTATTGAAGAAATAATATGCCGTCAAGCCCATCGCTTTGCGACTAATACCCGACTGACGGAACTTATGTCTTTCGTCGTCAACGTTCTTATCGGTATAGATAACATTGATTTTGTTTTGATTCTCCCAATAGAATGCATCGGCAGTAAAGCGAGCGCATGTGAACGAGAAGTCCACCTTGTTCGACACTTTACCGCCATGCAACAAGTTGCTGATACTCACCGAATATCCCAAACTCACCGCCATGAACGACAACGACACACCAATGTTTGACACAAGGTTGCTGTTCATAATTACGTTTACATCCTTATAAGGGTGACCAATGTAGGAGTCTACCCAGTTGTCGCTCTTTAGCATGAGTTTCCAGTTCTTGCCTGTCGACGTAACGTAGGCGCTGTCATAACTGTTGAAAGCTTTGTCACCCCACACATAGGTCTTATAGCAAAACATAAGAAACTTAGGATAGCCCATTGTACTGTCCTTGAAGTTTATCTTACCATGTTTCATGGCACGCCACCAGTAGCGCTTGTCACGAGTGGTGTCATAAGGCTCGTTAAGCTTATCGTTGATGCGTTTTGTGACGCCCTGCTTCAACTGCTGAAACTTGCTCAACTTTTGTACTGAGTCTTGTTGCTCACGCACATAATCCTGAGCCGATGACTGTCCCCACGACAGTATCGGAATGCAAAGCAAGAACATCAATATCAAGTAATAGCGTCTCATCTACAATCGTGATTAGAAATCGCTGAAGAATGCCGGACGGATAAGAAGTCCCAATCGCACGCGGCAGTGGTATTTGTTGTAATCGAGCATGTTCTCGCCGTAACCGTCATAGAAGTGAAGCATGAGGAACTGGTTGTCTTTCTCACGGATACGGAATCCCACATTGATGATAGTGTTGAAATTGAAGTTCCAACCCTGGCGCTTAACAAAGGTAACATCGGCTACCCAGCGCTTGTTGTTAGATAAGAATTGAGCACCAGTTTGGAAAATACCGCTGTACTTGAGGATGTCCTTGTTCTGCTGACCGTCGATGATAGGAATCCATACCTTACCATGTACCATCAAGTTGCGGTTGATAAATGCTGAACCAGCAAATGAAATTTTGTTCCAACTGCGAGATGCCTCTCCATCACGACCATTGGACTCGTGCTCTACCATAACCAAGGCATTTCCCACTATCTTGCCTTTAGCGAAAATGGGTGCCTGAATACCGATTCCAGGGTTGAAGTTCAGGTCGTGGAAGGGCAGCGACTCCTCAAAGATATTCCACATCGCCTTCTGTGAGTAGCTCAAGAAAAGGTAGCTGTGGAAAGGAAGAATCGACTTTGTCAGTCGCTGGCGAAAACTGATTTGGAATTTCACGTCGCTGTTGTACTCATTTGGCGTGTGGTTCAAAGCCGTTCCCAAAGCAAAGTAATTGTCTTTGTAGATACCAAAGAAAGGCATGTTGTCGAAGTAACTGATGATGCTATCGACATTAAATTTTTCTTGTTCCTTGCCCAATAATCTATCAGCAATTTGTGCTTGAGAAGGACACACAACACCAGCTAGGACTACGACAATTATAATTCTGAAAAGTTTCATATCTATTATTTTTTGTTGTTTATAAATCTAATGTTATACCACAGTGAAGTTCACAATATCAATTCCATTGTACTTGGCAATTATGCGGTCGTTCATCCAAATAAAGATGTCAAGTTTAGTATCAGTCTCGCCATTTTGCAATTTGTACTCGTAGCTCTCAAAAGTGAGCATATATAAATCATCGCCGTAGGCTATTAACTCTTCAGCCATGGACCAAGTAACTTTTTCCTGACGCCCTGATTGTATGAGTTGTGGGACACCATCTACCCACAACATTGCCCTGTCATGCCCCTCTGCATCTGTCTCAAATCCAGCAGCATAGATGTGGCCATTAAGTCGAGCGACCGAGCTAACGTGAGCAAGCGGCACGTCTTCATCATACATGGATGAGCTGAAAATTCGTGGAAGAACCTGTAATTCCTTATCTACCCAAATGCAAGGTTCTCGTCCCACATGTCCACCCACAATTGTGTGATCGGTGTCATAAGCATATATGCATGTCGCGTGACCGTTCACGTCGGCGCTAGGCTTGGGAAGAATTGCTTTGGCATACCTACCCTTATGCTCATAGTAGAGTACTGCATCGTTTTTAGCTTCATCGCCATGGTATTCCATTCCTGCTAGATAGCACTTGCCATTGCTAACGGCAATACACTGGCCTGAAGGACTGAAATTTTCACAGCTGTCGAGTGGGAAAATACCGCTATTTTTCAAGATGTAGGGATAATCATAGAGGTAGATGTAATAGTCCCACTTGGCAATACCTTGCGTCTCGTGGCTCACATTATCAATAAAATCGATGTGTAGCGTGTTCCACTTGCCGTTTTTCCAATAGCCTACCTTGTCCTTGGTGCTTTTCCCCGAGACAAAATAGTCATCGCCATCGCTAATAATCTCACTTGCATACTCGCAATCTGGGAGTTCCATAATCCTGTCGCCCATCAAGTCATAAATGTGTCCTTCGTAGGTCAGCACATATACTTGACGCTCGCCCCTACGCTTGACGGTAGGCTCATCATCATGACACGATGAGAACAAAACCAATCCGCAAGTCGCCAATAAAATATAACTGAATAAATGTCTCATATTTATAATTTTTCTTATTTAACTAAAGAATAATTTTTGTATTTGTTAATCTCTAACCGCCTCTACGACGTAGCCGCTATTGCGCAACAATTCAATCAAGCCATTATCGCCGATAAGATGCGCTGCGCCCACAACAATAAGCATGCTCTGAACGGGCATCGTCGCAATTATCTTTTTCATCCACTTGCGGTTACGAGCGTAACACATTCGCTCAAGACTTTCACCGCCCATTCCACGATTGGAATCTAGCAGCAACTCCTCGAGAGCCGAAAGGTCTTGACGATGATATGCAGCCGTCAGTTCGCAATTATATTTTCCAAAATCCTTGTCATGGATACACATTTGAACCAAGCTTCGTGCCTGCTCACGCAATGTAGTGCCATAAGCCAGCTTCATCTGTTCTTCAATACTCTCAAATCCACCAACATATTTTCCAAGCTCTTCGCCCAGAGTCTGAATTCCCAAGTCTAAACCTCCGCCAAGAGATTTAGAATCGGGAAAATACTTCATCATCTGCATCCCCTCGAGCTGCAATACAATTGTCATCGGCTTGAACTTTTTGAGCTGATCTAAGCCGACTAACCCTCGCATATATTCTTTTACGACCTTATCAACCATATGGTATTCCTCTGGGGCGATAAGCTTGTCGATTGTGCTGTCGGCAGGAGCCAACGACTCCTTTAGAGCCTGACTAATAGCGTTTTTGCTCAACATCTCGTCCTTCACAACCTCTCCATAGATAGCATCCACTTCATTTATAGCTTCCCTCAGACCAGGAACGCTATCCATGTAGCGAGAAGTCTCAAGGTGAATGGTGCCAAACAGATAGGAAGGCTCATAACAATTGCCACCAGTTATCCTCCACAACAACTGTCCATTTACATTCACACATGAAAAAATAACTAATAAAAATAACGATAGTTTCTTCATAAATGAAATATACTTTAGAAACATTATTTTTAAATTTAGTGCACAAAAATAAGCATTTTTAATAAAACCACAAAAAATAATGACCATTTTCAACAAAATTACCCATTATTAGCGATTTGTAGAGTCAACTGGCAAGTGCAAAATTAAGGAAAATGTTTGAAGAACTCTTTCTTGGGTGTTGAGAAATTTAGTTTTTCCCTTTGTCTTCTATTGAGT